>JAJEIO010000006.1 GCA_022827835.1 Candidatus Latescibacterota bacterium | reverse complement strand
CGCTCGCCAATGGCCATTGAGGTAATGTTGGTGTTGGCGCGCACGCAGTCGGGCATGATGGCTGCGTCGGCGACGCGCAGGTTTTCGAGGCCGTGTACCCGGCCGTGCTGATCGACGACGGCCATTGAGTCGCTCGCTGGTCCCATCTTGCAGGTCGAGGAGACGTGGTGGCTGGTGCCCACTTCGCGCCGCATCCACTTGTCGAGCGCGTCGTCGGTGTCGAGTTCGGCGTCGGTGGGAGAGAGGCGCTCGACGACGAGGGCGTTGAGTGCATCGTGGTTGAGCAGGTCGATGATGATGCGGATGGATTCGCGCAGGCGGCGGCAGTCTGAAGGCTCGGCCAAGTAGTTGTAGTCGAGCACGGGCTGCACGTGCGGGTCGGTGGAGGCCAGTTTGAGTTCGCCCTGTCCCTCGGCCAAGTAGATGCAGCCGACTAAGTAAAAGCCCAAGGGTTTGGAATGCGACGAGGTGTAGTAGCCCTCGGTCGTGGCAAAGGAGGCCGGGATAATGAACATGTCGTTGCGCCAATCCGATCCGGCGGCCGTGTAGCGCAGGCCGATTTGCAGCCGAGGCTCGGTGCCGTCGCCGAGGTACTCGTCCTTGGCCCGTAGCGTCACGCTCACTTGTGGATGGTCGCGCAGATTCTGGCCGACGCCGGGCAGGTCGCACACCACGTCAACACCCATCGCCTCCAAGTGCGCGGATGGCCCAACGCCCGACAGCAAGAGCGTCTGCGGCGAGCCAATCGCCCCGCCGCACAGCACGATTTCGCCGCCGTGGACCGTGGACAGGTCTCCGTCGTGCTCGACGAGCAGACCAGTGGCACGCTGGCCGTCAAAGAGCACGCGGTGGACGTGAGTGTTGGCTTGAATGGTGAGGTTGGGACGACCGCGGGCCGGGTTGAGGTAGCCGATGTTGGTGCTCCAGCGGATGCTCTCGGCGTTGTTGAGGGCCAAGGGGCCGACGCCAGTAGAATCAGGGTCGTTGTGGTCGGGGCAGTCGGGGTAGCCAGCGGCGAGCGCGGCCTCGTAGAAGGCGCGGTGCTCGGGGTTGAGCTCGTGATCTTTGAACCGCCGCGCGCGGATGGGGCCGTCGGCACCGTGATAGGGAGCGTCGCCGTAGTCCGGGTCGGATTCGAGACGGCACAAAAAGGGCAACAGGGCATCGTGGCTCCACAGGTCGTTGCTCGCTGCGGCCCACGAGTCGTAGTCTTCGGGCACCCCGCGCAGAAAAATCTGCGCGTTGACCGCACTCGACCCGCCGACGATTTTGCCGCGCGGCACAAACATATCGGGGCGCAGGTCCGTAGCCCGGGCGCGATACTCCCAGCCAAATCGGGTGCCCAAGCCAAAGGCGCGATCCCAGATATTGCGATCGCGCCCGTACGCATAGCGAATCTCCTCGGGCAAGTCTTCAACCGCAGCAAAATCCGGCCCGGCCTCCAGCAGCAAGACCGACCGACTCTGATCCTCGCTGAGCCGCGCCGCGAGCACTGCACCCGCAGCACCTGCCCCGGCAATGACGACATCGTAAGACGCAGACATAAGATCCCCTAGGTTTGTATTTTGTAGGGGCACCTCTCGTAGGTGCCCTAGTCCGTTAATATAGGGCACTCACGAGGGACATTCCTACCCCAACTGTTCCGCTAATTCTTCCGCCGGATAGGTAATAATCTCTGCCAAAGTCGGATGATAATGGGGAATCCTCGCCAAATCCTGCACTGTCCCGCGAAAGTACATCACCGCGATCAACTCGTGAATCAGCTCGCCGGCCTCCGGGCCGACAATGTGGCCGCCGAGCACCTCGCCCGAGCCCGGGTCGCAGAGAATTTTTACGTGGCCGCAGGTCTCTCCCATAGTCAGCGACTTGCCGTGGTCGTCAAAAGGGTAGCTGGCGACCAAATAGGGCCGGTCCGCAGCGCGGCAGTCCCGCTCGCTGAGGCCGACGCTGGCCACCTGCGGGTCGGTGAACACTACCACTGCGTTGAGGCGGTCATCGAAGCGGTGCTCGGGGCGGTCGGGATGCGTGGCATTGTACGCGGCGATCTCGCCTTGCTCGATGGCGATGTGGACGACCTCGTGCTCGCCGTTGACGTCGCCGACGGCGTAGATGTGGGGCTGGCTGGTGCGCATGGCCGCATCGACGACAATGCGCCCGCCGGCGACCTCGACGCCGGCTTGGTTCAAGCCCAATTCGTCGATGAGTGGGCGGCGGCCGAGGGCTTGTAGGACGAGGTCCGCGGAGGCCGTTTTCTCTGCGCCGCCGTGGGAAAAATGCGCGGTTTTGCGCCCATTTTCCTCGGTGAATTGGCGCAGTTGCGTGCCAGTGAACACCTCCATGCCCTCCTCGCGAAAGCGCGCTTCAACCGGCCGCGCCAAATCCTCATCGCCAGCCGAGAGAATGTGATCGCTGCGCTGGATGAGCGTCACCTGCGTGCCAATGCGCTGAAAGAACTGGGCCAGCTCGACGGCAACCGCGCCGCCGCCGAGGACGAGGAGGCTCGCTGGCTGCTGGCACATGTCGAGGGCCTCGTCGCTGGTGAGGTAGCCGACTTGGTCTAGCCCTGGGATCGGGACGTGGTGGGGCGTAGAGCCGGTGGCGATGATAAATTGCCCGGCCTCAATGACGTCGTCGCCGGCTTGGAGCTTCTGCGGCGAGAGGAAGCGGGCGCGCGCTTCGCAGAGCGCGAAGCGGCCGTCGCTTAGTTGCTCGCGGCGGTAGGCGGCAAAGTCAGCAACCAGCCGCGCCTTGCGCTCAACGATGGCGGCTAAGTCCGCGCGGACTTCCACCGGTGCTAGCCCGAACTCGGCGGCGCGTCCCAGATGCGAGGCTATTTCGGCGGAGCGCAGGATCGCCTTGCTGGGCATACAGCCGCGCAGAATGCACAGCCCTCCCCAGGGACCTTGGTCGATAACCGCGACATTTGCGCCGGCTGCGTGGGCCGTGCGCGCTGCGGCGTATCCGGCCGAACCGCCGCCGATGATCGCGATGTCGCATTGCACAGTTGCCATAATCCGTTTTTATCCTACTCTTGAGCGGCTTGGTTTTTGTTTTACTGTTAAGCGATGAGGTTTGTTCCTTGAATGCACTGCACCCCATAGGCGCGGCTTTGCTCTGCTGCGCGCTGGCCCTGCCCGCTTGGAGCGAGGATTCCGCCTATACGATGCGCGGTTTTGATGCGCGCATTCAGCGGGGTATAGACCTGATCTACAATCTGCGCTTTGCAGAGGCCGAGCGCCACTTTCAAGACATCGTCGCGGCCGAGCCGGACAATCCGCTCGGCTACTTCTTTCGCGCAATGGTTTCTTGGTGGCGGATTCTCATAGACTTGGCCGACAAAACCCACGACGCGGAGTTCCACGCCCGGCTCAAGCAGTGCATTGAGGTCTGCGACCGACGGCTCGCAAAAGACCCGATGGACTTCGACGCGATACTCTTCAAGGGCGGGGCCATTGGTTTCCGCGGCCGCTTGTACGGCGACAGAGAGCAGTACCTAAGGGCCGCGCGCGACGGATTGCGCGGCCTGCCCCTCCTGAAGAAGAGCCGTCAGCTCGAGCCGACCAACAAGGACATCCTCTTCGGACAGGGACTGTACCACTACTTCGCCGAGGTCATGCCCCAACGCCACCGAATACTCCGGCCGATCATGGCCTTTTTGCCCGACGGCGATCGCGTGCTGGGCCTCCAGCAGCTCAAGGAGGTCGCCCGCGAGGGAGCCTACGCTAGCACTGAGGCCGCCTATTTCCTCGGCCAGATCTACCGGATTTTTGAAAAGGACAACCGCAAGGCCCTGCCCTATTTCGAGAAACTCTACAAGCGGTACCCTGACAACGCAGTCTTCCACCGCTACACTGCGCGGCTTATGGTCGAACTCGGCCGCTGGCGATCGGGCGTGGCTCTGTACGAAGAATACGTGCGGCGCAGCGTGGCCGGTCAGACCGGCTATCACCACCACGGCCGCTTGGAGGCGCATTACTACGCAGGCAGATACGCGTATTTCGAGCGCCGTTTTCCCGAGGCCGCCGATCATCTGGCGGCAACCGACAGCCTCGCCGCCAATTCCGAGCGCAAGCGGGACTTAGCGTTTGCCGTGTTGGCTAACCTGCTGCTCGGCCAAGTACACGACTTAGCGGGCCGCCGCGAGGACGCGGTTTTTCGCTACCAGCGGGTGCGGCGCTTGCCCGACCACGCGGATAGCCACGAACGAGCGCAGCACTATCTGCACGCGCCCTATCGCGAGGGCGCAAATGAGGAGGTCAATCCTGTCCCTCCAACCGAATGATTTCCTCGTGGTACACTCGCATCAGATCTGAGTGCATCAGATAGCCCCAAAACTCGCTTTCCCCTTCGTCTGTGGTGTGTATCACCGGCAACTTGTCGTAGCCAGAATCCAGCAGTTTTTGCAGGGCCTCGTGCAGGTTGTCCTCCGCGTCGATGGGCCGGACGTCATCGACGACCATGTCCTCAATGAGAACTAGGTTGCGCAACATCTCGTCTTCGGGCAGGTCGAGGTCTTCGAGGCTGATCATGCCGCGCAGGCCGCCGTCGTCATCGGTGACGACAAAGTGTAGGTGGCCCAGCTTTTTGCTCAAGCTACTCAGGGAAAAGTAGGAAAGCCGATTGCTGACGATGGCCTCGGAGGTGTTTTTGAGGCGGGGAAATACTTCGCGGACTTGGAGATCGTGTAACACATTGACGGTTAGGTCTTTGATATGGGCCGGAGAGTGGAACTTGTTTTGAACTTGGTTTTGGTAGATGGAAAAGTTGCGCGCGAAGATCAGCGCGAGGGCACTTACTACCATCAGCGGCGGCAGCAAGTGGTAGGAGCCGCTCATTTCGATGACGAGAATCAGGGCCGCTAGCGGCGTATTGGCCACTGCGCCGAAAAACGAGGCCATGCCCACCACGATATAAGCGGCCGGTTGGTGGACGATGTCGGGAAAGTACTGCTGGCCCAGCAGGCCCACGGCACCGCCGAGCATCCCGCCGATAAAGAGCGAGGGGCCGAAGACGCCGCCCGAGCCGCCGCTGGAGATCGTGCAGCTAGAGGCGAGGATTTTGAGCAGGGCGAGGGCTAGGAAGGCGCGGATTGCGAGCTCGCCGTCAAGCCCCCGTTGGATGACGCCAAACCCATCGCCCAGCACTTGCGGATCGAGAAAGGCCGCCACCCCCACCAGCAAGCCCCCGCAGCAGACGATCCAGTAGCGGGGCAGGGGCAGGCGGTCAAAGAGGGAGCGCGCAAGGCGCAGAGACTTGACGTAAAAAATGCCGACCAAGGCGCAGAAAAATCCCAAGACTAGATAGAAAACCAACTCGCGCACATCGGTGAACAGCAGGTCGGGGAGGGCGAAAATGTGCGAGAAGCCAAAGACAGCTATGTAGAGCGCATAGGCGACAAAGGAGCTGATGACGCAGGGGATGAGCGCGTCGCTTTCAAAGTCTTCGCGGTAGAGCACTTCCACGCTGGCGATCGCCGCGCCCAACGGTGCGCGGAAAATAGCACCCAAGCCTCCGGCCGTGCCCGCCAGCAGCAAAATCCGCCGCTGGGCCACCGAGAGCTTGAGTTTGTCGCCGACCCAAGAACCTAAGCCCGCGCCAATATGCACCAAAGGACCTTGCTGACCAGCGGCACCACCCGAGGCGAGCGTGACGATGGTCGCTAGGGCCTTGACCGGGGCGACGATGGGGCGGATGTGTCCGCGCTGGTTGTGGAAGGCATCGATCATGGCGTCGGTGCCCGCGCCTTGGGCTTCGGGCGCGAAGCGGTGAGTCAGGTAGCCGCCGAGTAGGCCGCCCAGCGCCGGCAGCAGCAGCAACAGCCACAAGTACTCTCCGTAGGTGGGCGCGTCGAGGAAGGAGAAGTCGAATAGCGCCCTGTTGTGCGGATGGATCTGGCGGTAGCCAGCCAGTTTCTCGACTAGCAGGAACTTGGCCAGTTCGAGGCCGTAGGTAAATAATACGGCACCCAAGCCAGCAATCAGGCCGATGAGCGCGCTGTAGAGATAGATGCGGGAGACGAACTCAAAGCCGAGCCAGTCGCGCAGCAAGCGAGCGGCTAGCCCCCGAGTCTGCGGGGCGGCTTCAGGCATGGGCGGTGGGCTGGCAGGTGGGACTGACGGCCTGCCATTGGCGCAGGACCTCAAAGACGAGGACGGCGCTGGCCGCGGCCACATTGAGGCTGTTTTTGTAGCCGTACATGGGTATCTCAACCAGTTCGTCGCAGCACTCAAGCGCTTCACAACTCACGCCGAGGGCCTCATTGCCCACGATGAGGGCCAAGGGATGCGGATAGTCTAGCTCAGTGTAGCAGTGGCTTTGCGATGTCGTCTCCAGCGCCCACACCGGCACTTGGCGCGCGCGCAAGTGCTCAATGGCCTGGAGGGTGGTAGCGAAGTGGCGGGTCTCTATGTACGAGAGGGTGCCCAACGCCGTCTTGTCGAGCTTGGGATGGGGCGGATGGGCCGTGTAGCCGCAGGTGTAGATGCCGCTGAGGCGGCCCGCGTCGGCTGTGCGGAAGATCGAGCCGACATTGAAGGCGCTGCGCAAATTGTCGAGTACCAGATAGAGCGGGTGCTTGGGCAGGCGGGCGTATTCGTCGAGGGGCATCTCCGCGTCGAAGGTGCGGACCTCAAAGCTGGTCTCCTTGCCGTAGTTGCCCGGCCGGAGTTTCACCCGACTTCCTCCGGGGACACGGGCCGCTGCTCGGCAGCGGAGAGCCGGGCGGCCTCAATGGCGACCATGGTCTGCCGCACGCTCTCGGCGGTGACGGCCAGCGCGGCTCGACCAGCTAGCGCGTCGGCGATGTTTTCGTAATAGGAACGCCAGCGGCCGGGTGCCGTCTCCATGATGGTTTCCTCTGCGGCTCTATAGAGGCGGGCGTAGTGTTCGGGCGCTTCTTCGGCCGCGTCGATGTCGCCGGCGATCATGGCCTTTTCCTGTGGGTCAACGCCCTCTTTGACCAGCGCGCCTTCCGTGCCCAGCACGTACCAGCGCGGTTTGGCTTTGCTCGCCAGCGACGAGGTCTCCACGCGCGCTTCGACGCCGTTGGCAAAGTGGAGTACGGCCAGCGCGTGGGACTCGACGTCAATGCTGAGCGGATTGCCGGAATGGAAGGTGGCGTACACCTTTGCGAGCGGTGCGTCGATGAGTTGGAGGGCTTGATCGACCAGATGAGCGCCTAAATCGAAGAATTTGCCGCCGCCGTGCCGCGCGATGCTGCGCCAACCGCGCGGGGGGCCGTATTGGCCCCAGAACATCTCCAGCAAAAAGGGATCGCCGATCAGCCCTTGGGCCAGCGCGTCTTTCACGGCGAGGAAATCGCCGTCCCAGCGGCGGTTCTGAAAGACGCTGAGCACGCGGTCGTGCGCTTGGCTGGCGGCAATCATCTGGTCGGCCTCGGCCATGCTCAAGCACATGGGCTTGTCGGTGACGACGTGTTTGCCCGCTGCTAGCGCTTGGATCGCGTGCGGGGCGTGGAGGTCGTTGGGAGTGGCGAGGACGACTAAATCGACGGCTGGATCGGCCAGCACCTCGTCGAAGTAGCGGAAGGTCTTTACCCCCAAGTCGCGCTCAATCTGGTCGCGGGCCTCCGGCCGGCTGGTGGCGATGCCGTAGAGGTTCAGGCCGCTGGCCAGCCCCACTAGATAGGCGTGGAAGCAGCGGCCGGCAAAGCCATAACCGATGACGGCGACATTGGGTTTTTCCATGATTTTACCTGTGAAAACGAGCATTTTTGCGGCCGACAAATGGGCACTTATATTAAGAGAATTCAAAGGTTTGGGCAAGTTTTCAGGAGGAGCGCAATGCGGATGCGGCGCGGATGAATCTGCATTCAACTAAATGAGTATCTCAGAATGAAAAAGGTTCCGCTGTTCAGCCTCGCCTTGTTGTTCGGCGTCCTGTTCGCACAGGGGAGCCGTGCCGAGGACTACACCCGCTTCAGTTTGCCCGAGGGTGCGCTCGCCCGTCTGGGCAAAGGCCGCATCGGTTCGGGCGACCGCGCGGTGGCCTATTCACCTGACAGCACGCGGATAGCGGTGGCTAGCGATATCGGTATCTGGCTGTACGATGCCGCCACCGGGGCTGAAGTCGCCCTGCTCACGGGCCATACGTCTTGGGTCAGGTCGGTGTCGTTTTCGCTGGATGGTCAAACTCTAGCTAGTGCCAGTGACGACGAGACGGTGCGGTTGTGGGATGTGGCCAGCAAGCAGGAGCTAGCCATCCTGCAAGGCCATACGGACGGGGTGTTATCGGTGTCGTATGCGCCAGATGGAAGCACCCTAGCCAGTGCTAGTTCGGACGGCATGATCCACTTATGGGATGTGGTCGGCGGTGAGGAGTTATCCGTCCTTCAAGGCCATACGGGTTGGGTCTGGTCGGTATCATACGCGCCGAATGGTCAAACCCTGGCCAGTGCTAGTTCGGATGGCACGGTGCGGTTGTGGGATGTGTCCGGCGGTGAGGAGTTATCCGTCCTTCAAGGCCATACGGATGGGGTGTTATCGGTGTCGTATGCGCCAGATGGTCAGACCCTGGCCAGTGCCAGTTGGGACCAGACGGTGCGGTTGTGGGACGTGTCCAGCGGTGAGGAGCTAGTCGTCCTTCAAGGCCATACGGATAGGGTCACTTCAGTGTCCTATTCGCCGAATGGTCAAACCCTGGCCAGTGCTAGTTCGGATGGCACGGTGCGGTTGTGGGATGTGTCCGGCGGTGAGGAGTTATCCGTCCTTCAAGGCCATACGGACGGGGTGTTATCGGTGTCGTATTCGCCAGATGGAAGCACCCTAGCCAGTACCGGTTTAGACGATGCGATCCGCTTGTGGGATGTGGCCACCGGGCAGGAGATCGCTACCCTGCAAGGCCATAGGGAAAGGGTGTTATCGGTGTCGTTTTCACCGGATGGTCAGACCCTAGCCAGTGGCAATTTGGACCAGACGGTGCGGTTGTGGGACGTGTCCACCCGGCAGGAGTTAGCCATCCTGCAAGGCCATACGCATGCGGTCACCTCGGTGTTGTATGCGCCGAATGGTCAGACCCTAGCCAGTGGCAGTTGGGATAAGACGATCCGGTTGTGGGATGTGGCCAGTGAGCAGGAGTTAGCCATCCTTCAAGGCCATACGGGTGAGGTCCTATCGGTGTCGTATGCGCCGGATGGTCAGACGTTGGCCAGTGGCAGTTTGGACCGGACGGTGCGGTTGTGGGACGTGTCTAGTGAGCAGGAGATCGCTACCCTGCAAGGCCATACGCATGGGATTACTTCGGTGTCGTATGCGCTGGATGGTCAGACCCTAGCCAGTGGCAGTTTGGACCGGACGGTGCGGTTGTGGGACGTGTCTAGTGAGCAGGAGATCGCTACCCTGCAAGGCCATGCGGATAGGGTCAGGTCGGTGTCGTATTCACCGGATGGTCAGACGTTGGCCAGTGGCAGTTTGGACCGGACGGTGCGGTTGTGGGACGTGTCTAGTGAGCAGGAGATCGCTACCCTGCAAGGCCATACGGATAGGGTCACCTCGGTGTCGTATTCACCGGATGGTCAGACCCTAGCCAGTGGCAGTTTGGACCGGACGGTGCGGTTGTGGGACGTGTCCACCCGGCAGGAGCTAGCCATCCTGCAAGGCCATGCAGATGGGATCACTTCGGTGTCGTTTTCGCTGGACGGTCAGACCCTAGCTAGTAGCAGTTGGGACAAGACGATTCTGCTGTGGGACATGTCGCCGTACATCACCCCTCCGACGGCCATTGACGCGGCTTCGCTCTCGCTGCCGACGCAGACGGCGCTGCTGGCCAACTACCCCAACCCCTTCAACAGCCGCACCCAACTCGCCTATCGCTTAGCCGCACCCGGCTTAGTGCGGCTGGAGCTCTACAATGCCTTGGGGCAACCCGTGCGCACGCTGGTGGATCAGTTCCAAGTCGCCGGTGCGTATCAGGTTCCCTGGGACGCCCGCGACGGTCAGGGGGCGGCAGTGGCCACGGGCGTGTATGTGACGCGGCTTTATTATCCGGGCGGGATGCAGACGCGACGGTTGCTCCACCTCAAGTAGCTCGGAGCGCCGGTCCGGGTCGAACGCGTCGAATAAGCGGGGACATTTTTTCCGTGCTCAGGTGTTATACATATCACACCTTTGCTTGGGTGCATAGTCCCAAGGAGTTGACTAGATGAAAGCATTGACCGGGTGTTTCATCGGGTTGGTTGTAAGCGTCTCCGCGTCGGCGGAGCCGCTGCTTGAGGGGCGGGTGCGGCTGGAGTCTGGGGAACCGGTCGCCGACGCGCAGGTGAAGCTCTTTGATATGGCCGACCTGCAGCGCGGGGCGGTGGTTCGCGCCACAACCGATGGCACGGGGTATTTCGCACTGCCGTTAGCAGCCTTAACGGGAGGCGGTCTGCCTGAAGGTTTCACCTTGGGGCAGAACTACCCCAATCCATTCAATCCCTCGACGATCATTCCCTATCAACTGGCCGCTTCGTCCTCGGTGCGGCTAGAGGTGTTTAACCTCTTGGGCCAGCGCATTAAGACGCTGGTGGATGGGGAGCGGCCGGCTGGCTTTCATACGGCGACGTGGAACGCGACGGATGCGATTGGCCGCGCCGTGGGGGCGGGGGTGTATATCTACCGGATGACGGTGGGTGTGGAGCACCAGAGCGGCCGGATGGTGCTGATTGACGGGCAAGCCGGCGTCCCGGCGGCGGGGGTGGCTTCTGGTTTGTCTGATGAGTCTAATGGCGATGGGCCTGCTGGAGAGGGAAGCGAAGTGTATGGGTTGAGCGTCTCGGGCAGCGGGTTGGCTCCCTATATGGATCCGGCCTTTCGCGTCCGAGCAGGCATGGCCCCGGTGGAATTGGTCGTATCGGCGGCTTTCCAGCCGGCGAGCAAAGCCGCCGACTCTGACGCGGAGGTGGACATTCCCGATGCCAACCTGCGGGCGGCGATTGCAGCGGCCTTGGGCAAGGAAAGCGGTGCGCCGATCACCCGCGCTGAAATGGCGACTTTGACCACCTTGGGGGTGCGGAATGCGGACATCAGCGATTTGACCGGGCTGGAGTTTGCCATCAACCTGACATGGCTGGGTCTTGGGCACAACGCTATCGCGGATGTGTCTCCGCTTGTGAGCTTGACCAACCTGACAGGGCTAGAGCTTAAGGACAACAGGATCGCGGATGTGTCCCCGCTTTCAGGCCTGACCAACCTAGGAACGCTGTTGCTTTCGAGCAACACGATTATGGACGTGTCTCCGTTATCGGGCCTGACTAACCTGACATGGCTGGATCTTTTGGACAACAGGATCGCGGATGTGTCTCCGCTTTCAGGCCTGACCAATCTGATAGCGCTGGCTCTCGGTAACAACGCTATCGCGGATGTGTCTCCGTTATCGGGCTTGATCAATCTGACAGGGCTGTTGCTTTCGGACAACGGTATCACGGACTTCTCGCCGCTCTCGGGCTTGACCAACTTGACAGGGCTGGGTCTTGATGACACCCTCATCCCCGATGCCAACCTCCGGCGGGCGATTGCGGCGGCCTTGGGCAATACGGTCTCCATGGGGGGAATGATAGTGAACATGAAGGCTCTGACTGAACTGAATGCGTCTGGGGTGGGCATTAGCGATTTGACCGGTCTGGAGTTTGCTACCAATCTGACATCGCTGAATCTTTCGATCAACAGTATCACGGATGTGTCTCCGTTATCGGGCTTGACCAACCTGACAGAGCTGGATCTTCGGGGCAACGGTATCACGGATGTGTCTCCGTTATCGGGCTTGACCAATCTGATAGAGCTGGATCTTCGGGGCAACGCTATCGCGGATGTGTCTCCGTTATCGGGCTTGACCAACCTGAGAGAGCTGCATCTTGATGACACTCTCATTTCCGATGTCAACCTGCGGGCGACGATTGCGGCGGCCTTGGGCAAGAAGAGGGGTGAGCTGGTCTCCGCAGCGGAAATGGAAGCTTTGACCCGACTGGACGCGTACAAAGCGGGCATTAGCGATTTGACTGGTCTGGAGTTTGCCACCAACCTGACATGGCTGAATCTTGAGGTCAACGCCATCGCGGACGTGTCTCCGCTCTTGGGTTTAACCCACCTGACAACGCTGTATCTTGGGCACAACGGTATCGCGGATGTGTCTCCGTTATCGGGCTTAACCAACCTGACAGGGCTAGAGCTTAAGGACAACGCTATCGCGGATGTGTCTCCGTTATCGGGCTTGACCAACCTGACAGGGCTGGGTCTTGGCAGCAACACCATTTCGGACCTCTCAGCGCTCTCGGGCTTGACCAACCTGCTAGCGCTGAATCTTTCGATCAACAGGATCGCGGATGTGTCTCCGCTTGTGGGCTTAACCAACCTGAGAGAGTTGGATCTCTCGTTCAACGCTATCGCGGATGTGTCTCCGCTTGTGGGCTTGACTAAGCTGAGGCTGGGAGAGCTGGATCTTCGGGGCAACACCCTGAACGCCTCCTCCATTAACGATCATATTGCTGCCCTTGAGCGCAGCGGCGTTACGGTGCATTTTGACCCGCCGCTCCGCGAGAGCGACTTTGACATCGAACTCGTTTTCCTCGACGACCACTTAACTGAACCCCATAAGCTGATAATCCGATACGCCGCCCGGCGCTGGATGTCGATTATTAGGGAGGACCTGCCGGACTATACATTTTCCCGAGGCTGGTCGGGGAAGTGCGGAGATCCGTCATTTACGATCTCCTCTGGGGAGCGGATTGACGACCTGCGGATCTATGTGACCGTCAGAGAACTACCAGAGGCGCGGGCCTATATAGGGGGCGTAGAAGAACGATTCAAACCCGCCGCGCAGGCTGCTCTACACGTGTGGCGCGAGACCCATCTGCCCGTCCTCGGATGTATAGAGTTCGACTTGCCATACATCTTGGGGCCGATAGAACCGAGATCTTTCCTATCTGTATCCCTCCACGAGATGGGGCACGTGCTGGGGATTGGGACGACGTGGTTCGAGTCCGGCTTCCTTCAGGATTCCTCGGACGATCCCCACTTCAACGGCCCGTTGGCAATTGCCGCGTTTGACGACGCGGGCGGACGGAACTACACGGGTGCGAAGGTGCCGGTCGAGCCGGATGGGTGGCATTGGAGGTTTCCGGGCGAACTCATGGGGGGAGGTGGTCCACTGAGTGCGATCACGATTCAGGCCCTCGCCGATCTCGGCTACGTCGTCGATGTTACCCAAGCCGATCCATATACCCTGCCCAGTGCCGCACAGGTCAGTGCGAAGGTTGCCGCCACTCATGCGGAGTCGGAGTTATTGTGCGGTGTCGGCCAAGAGCGGGAGCCGATTTACGTGGTTGATGAGCAGGGGTATGTCATCCGCATCATCGGCGACTGAATACCCGTAAAATCGCAATTCTACCGATATTCGTTTTAACGAAACAGTGTCTAAAAAGGGACACTTTTCCCGTGCTTAGGTGTTATATAGCACACGGTCAAGCGGGTGGCCCCAACGTGGAGTCTTGATCCATGTCGCCGGCGCGAGGACGATGGATGGAATCACTTATGCAGGGAAGCAGCAGATCGGTCATCGGTCTCAGCGTCGTCCTGCTGCTCTTGTTGAGCGGTTGCGGGGCCGCTTATTCGGGCTATGTGTCCCGTTCGCTCAACCAGCTAGAAAAGGGCAATTACGAAGAAGCCCTCGGCAAGCTGGAAAAGCCCTCTGGCAAGACCAATAAGCTGCTCTACCACCTGGAAAAGGGGCTGATTTTGCACTATCAAGGCCAATACGAAGCGTCCAACGTGGAGTTTGAACGGGCTGAGCGGCTGAGCGACCAGCTCTACACCCGCTCGGTCTCGCGCGAAATCGCGGCCTTGCTGTCCAATGACTCGATTGTCGCCTACCGAGGCGAGGAGTTCGAGCTAGCCCTGATCCACTACTACCGCGCCATGAACTACGCCCGGCTAGGCGACCGGCAGGCGGCGTTAGTCGAGTGCCGCAAGGCCAATCTGAAGCTCGAAAACTACGCGCAACAAGCCGAATACGAGCTTAGCTATAAAAACGACGCCTTTCTGCAGTACATGACCGGTCTCTTTTTTGAGGCTGAGGGCGAGTGGAACGATGCGTACATTTCCTACAAAGATGCCCTAAAGGGCTATCGCGCGTACGAAGCGGCCTTTGATCTGCAAGCGCCGCGGATGCTGATAATTGACCTAGCGCGGTTGGCCAAGCGGCTGGGCTACGAAGACGAGGTTGCGGAATACACCGAGCGCTACCAGCTTGAGTTAGCGGAGATTCAGCCGACTTCCGGTGGCGAGTTGGTGGTTTTCGTCGAGAGCGGCTTTGTGCCCCGCAAGCACCAAGTCGAGTTCAGCGTGCCGATTCTGAAGGACGAAGGGAAGTGGGAGGTGTGGACGGTGTCGGAGCGGGCCGTTCATCGCTATCACCATCCGCACGTGTACAAGCGTCGGCACGTGGATTACTGGCTTCGGGTGGCGCTGCCCGAATACCGGGAGGTGCCCTCGCAGGTGGCCGGGGTGCGGTTGCGCGCTGGCGACCAGAGTGCGCTGGCGACCACAGCCGAGGACTTGGACGCGATTGCCCAGCGGACCTTTGCGCAGAAATTCGATACCATCCTGCTGCGCGCCGTCGCCCGCAACTTGGCCAAGTACCTAGCGTCCAAGAGCATTGAAAAAGCCTTTGAGGACGATGACGACGACGACGAGAATGACTGGGCTAAGGAGGGTTTGGGCAAAGCGCTGGGAGGCTTGGTCAACCTCTTCGGCGTGGCGACCGAGGCCGCTGACACGCGCGGCTGGCTGGCGCTACCACACGCCATCCGCATCGCCCGGCTAGCAGTGACCCCAGGCACGGCCGCGCCGACCCTAGAGTTGCTCGACGACCGAGGACGGGTCCTATCTGTAGAGACGCTGCCCGAGGTGGCGGTGGCGGATGGAGAAAAGGTTTTCCTAAACTTTCGCACTTTTCGCTGAGGAGCAAACAATCATGTACGTCAAACTATGGATCGCCGCGCTGGCGTTGGCGCTGCCGGCCGCGGCGCAGCAGAGCACGCGGGCTGCCGATCAGGTAACGGACCCGCTGGAGGAAGGGGCGATCATCAATATCGTCGATTGGGACGGCGGCCAGCTACCCAAGCGCTACTACGAGCGCTCGGATCAACTGCCGATGAGCCTCGAAGACGTGCGCAAGCTGAGCGCGAACAAGTTCAACACCGATGCGATCGTCAAGATGCTCGAGGAGCGGCGCTGCGTCTGCGACGCCTCAGTGGATGCCCTAGTGGAATTGAAGCAAGCCGGCGTCGCCGAGCAGGTGATCCAGGCGGTATCGCTCCACGCGCTGCCGCCCAACCGTTCGTTCGGGCTGACGATCGCCCTCGACTTCGAGGGCTTGGGCAGCAAGGCCACAGTATCGACGCAGGCGCGCAAGGGCTATCTCTACTTGATCGTGCCCGACGGCGACAAGGAGCGGGTCTTTATCGGCAACTTGCAGGCGATCCTCGCTGGCCGCTGGCAGCGCGATGCGCTAATCGACAACACCGATCTGCTGCTGCCCAAAAAGGTGCGGCGCGTGACCTTTGCCTCCGAGGTCCCGCTCAAGACCTATGGCCGCAAGAAGGCCCTAGTTTTTACCTCGACCAAACCAGATATCTACACTTCAGCCGATATTCCCGAGGCGGACCGGGCCGGGGTGCAGGAGTTCGTGTTCGAGTATCCAGCCGCGTCGCTGGAGCGCCAGTGCAGCCTTCAGGTGCTCTACCGGCAGGACGCGATGCTGGCCAACCGCTGGCACTTAGTGCGCACCCATTTCCAGTGCGAATGGGATTGAAAGGAGCTTACGATGAGACGCTACGTTTTTGCGGCAATCGCCTTGGCTGTGGGGCTCACGGCCTGTGGCGGGCCGAGGGCCTTTACCAAGGGCGAGTACGGAGACCCAGAAGCGATCTCCATGCTCGACGACAAGTGGAACCAGAACGACATGCAGCTAGTCGCCAAGAAGATGATCAGCTCGATGGAGGTCTGGTCAGATGCCCGGGCGATGGCTGAAAAGCCGGTTGTCATCTTGGAGATGCCGCGCAACAAGACCACCGAGCACATCGACATGCAGGCGCTGTACGACCACGTCAAGACCGCGCTCATCCAGAGTGGGCAGTTTACGTTCCTCGACAAGGCCGTGCGGCAAGAGATCGCCCAAGAGTACGAGTATCAAGAGTCGGGTTACGTGCGTCCAGACGAGGCTCAGGGACCGGGTAACCAGCGCGGCGCGCGCTTCTTGCTCGGCGGGGTCATCACCTCGACCATACAGCAGGTGGGCAAAGACAAGGTCATCTATTACAAGGCGACCTTCGAGCTGACCGACATCTCGACCACTGAGATCGTCTGGACCGACCAGAAGGAAATCACCAAGCACTTCCAGAAGAGGAGCATCGGCTTCTAGGGAAAGGAGCACGGAGCATGAGACGCATTGCACTGATCGCCCTGCTAGCACTGGCCGTTGGGGCGCAGGCTGCGACGCCGGGGCGCACTGACGGCCCCGAAGGCAGCGAATACGGCAAGGGCGGCTACCACTACAAGGCCCAGTACGGCCGCTTCTACACCGAGGGCTTTTTGGGGGCGGCGATGATGGAGAGCGAAGGTTCGGACACTGAGACCAACCTCATTACGGGGCTTAATGCGGGCTACATGGTCGAGGAATGGCTGGCCTTCCAGGTGGGATTCGCCCATATCTTGGAGCAAAACATCAACCTCTATGCCGGCGGGGTGCGCTCGGCCTACATTACTCGGCCGTTCAACTACTACTTTTCGCTCGACGCCGAGCTGTATTCGCCCGAGGTCGGTGACACTCACTTCGGAATCGTCCCGGGAGTCGGGGCCGAGGTGATTCTCAGCGACCGCCTGCGGGCGGGCTTGCGCTTCCAGCGCGACTTTATCTTTGCCGACGACATGATCCACATCAACCGCTTTACGGCGAAGATACAGGTGGATTTTTAGGGAGTTTCGCGTTGGTATTGCAAAAGGGCCGGCTTCCGCAGTGAAGTCGGCCCTTTTGCAAATCACGCCAGATGCTCTGTCCGCAGTTCCCTCGACCAGTCGAAGTACTCGTCTAGCCGCACTAGCTCAAATTCATCGACAATATCGGCTGCAGTGCGCTCCTCGGTCTCGCTGTAGATCACCGAAGTGCCCACCTGTCCGGTTGTGACAATGCGCACGGCCTCGCCGTATTGCCGGTGAATATCGTCGTACCTGGCTTGGTTCTTGTCGAGATGCACCACCTCGTAGTCCAGATTGATGCGCGCCGTGGCCCAACTCTGGTAGTTGTTGCTTTGGGCTAGGGTGGTTCCCTGCGGATCGATAATGGTACAGGGCGTCCCCTTGTACACCGAGCCGATGAAAAAGGCCTGCACATCCAAAGCCCAGAAGTTCTGCACTAGTCCGCCGTGGTACATGGAGCTGAAGAGCAACAGTTTCGGCTTGAGCTTTTTGTACTGGGCACGCAATTCCCCGAAGTTTAGATCAAAGCAGATCACCCCACCCACCGGCCCGAATTCGGTCTGGATCAGAGACGCGCCTGGGCCGGGACGAGTGCCGTGGTCGAACTCTGGGTACACGGGGATGTACTTGCGGTAGATACCGGCCAATTCCCCCTGCCGATCGAGCAGCCCGAGGACGTTGAAGACCGCCCCGCTCTTGCGCTCTTTTTGATGCACCGGCACGGTGATATAGCAGCTATACTCCCGGGCTAAGCTGGCCAGCAACTGAGTCGTCGGCCCCTCTGGCACTTCCTCGTCGCAGTTTCGGCAGATGGTCTCGGGCAGGACGATCAGATCGGCCTTAGTGGCTCGGGCGACCCGGCCCACTAAGTCCTTTAGGTCCTTGTGGGTTTGCTCCATCACCTCTTGGTCCTCCCCGCTGATCGGGGCGTAGGAAATGCTCGATACGACGATGTGATTGCTCATGGGTCTTTTCCTTTTGAAAAGTGAGACCACGGTCCGCTCGACATACTGTTGTCACCTGCATTTACTACTATGTTTATACTGTGAAATCAAGACCTTACTCGCGTTTGACCTCATCTTGGGAGCGTATCTGACCTTCGACTCCTCTCCTGACGATCTATGAGCACTTCTCCAAGTCCTTTGCGCGCCGTCGTCTTTGACATGGACGGCCTCATGCTCGACACCGAGCCTTTGTATCAAGCTGCTTGGCAACGAGCTGCCGAGGCATTGGGCTACGAGCTGGACGACGAGTTCTATCTGACCTTGATAGGCACTCCCACCAAAGACGCCCTGAAAAAGGTAGGTGCGTACTTTGGCCCTGCTTTTCCCTTGCAGCGCTTTACCAAGTTGGGTGCAGATCAATGGTACCGGCAAGTGGAGGAACACGGTATTGATACCAAGCCCGGCCTGCTGCCCCTGCTCGACCAGCTTGAGGCGGCGGCCGTTCCCAGAGCAGTGGCTACTTCTTCTAGCGCCAAGCAGGCCGCGGAGACCTTGGAGGCGAGCGGTTTGGCGGACCGCTTTGTCCACATCGTCACTAGCGACCAAGTCGCTCGTGGCAAACCAGCCCCCGATCTCTACTTGGAGGCGGCCCGTCGCTTGGGCCTCCCCCCGACTGCTTGCATTGCCCTAGAGGATTCAGAAGCCGGAGTCCAATCGGCCTCCACTGCAGGAATGACTGTGATCATGGTGCCCGACCTTAAGAAACCTTCACTCCAAGCCGAGTCTCAAGCGTATAGAATCCTACCCTCGCTGCACCAAGCCGCTCCTTTGATTGCCGACTTGCTGGCGCGCTAATTCGACCTATTCTCTTCGAGCCAACCGACAGTAAAGTCCACGACGTCTCGTTGCAGCATGAGCTGGCAATCTGCAAGACCAACCCGGCCACGACGGACGACATGGCCGTCCTCCGATCGCAGAAAGTCCTCGCCGATGCGATCAAAATCTGAACTGTCGATGTCAACATCTTCAAAGGTGGCCCATTTCCGCAAATCCGCCGTAGCGATCGGAGCGCCCTGCTGGATGACGCGTTTTGTTGGAAAAGTCGCCCGGTGTTCTGCAAGGTGCATAGATGTATTGTTGCTGTGATCCACACCGAGAAGGAGGATAAAGCCGTGCAGGTCGTAGATTCTCGCGAGCGGCGAATGCTCGCCTAGACCAAAGGCCAATGCGTGATTATCGGTGATGTGCGACGCTTGGGGTCCACATGCACAAAACGAGACCTGCGGATGTGCGCTGCGGAGGACGCCTCGTTGCTTGCGGAATGTCTCCGCGATAATGCCCATGGAACGAGTGGGGGTAAGCTCTGGATCGTAGGCCGGCATGTTCTCGCGTATTACCGGCCACCACGACTCGGGGACGGGCGGACTCTCCCAGCCACTCGGTTCGGTCAGGTCGGGCGAGTGGCTGGGCATCACAAGCGTTCCCGTTGAGCCCAATGCTTTCTGCAGGGCAACGATGACCGCCACAGCTCCCCCGCACACCCATCCCATCGCACTCAAGGACGAATGCACCAATACGATCATTCCCGGTTTGACGCCGAGCGCATGGAGGTCAGCTTGTAACGATTCGATTGTGGCGGGAGCTTCTGTTTTTTCAACGATCTCTCTTTCACTCATTTCTCAGTTCCTGTAAAGCATCTAT
The DNA here is from genome assembly GCA_022827835.1 of Candidatus Latescibacterota bacterium. Classification (GTDB taxonomy): domain Bacteria; phylum Latescibacterota; class UBA2968; order UBA8231; family UBA8231. The sequence goes on along the minus strand of JAJEIO010000006.1, from coordinate 88,320 downwards.
TAGGCGATCTACATGGTCAAAGCCGTTGCAGATATGGGTGGAAACGCGCATCCAGTGTCCATCGTCGCTTTTTGCCGTCGGCACAGTGATCCGGTATCGCTTATAAAGATCTAGATCGTCGAATCCGGAAAGGTGGAAGGCTGAGATGGATCCGGAGAGGGCGGGTGCGGAGGGAGTGAGCTGTTTTGCCCAGCCAGTTGCAGCCAAGCGATCCCGCAGATAGGCCGCTAACTGGTGACCCCTTTGTCGAATCCGCTCCTTGCCAATCGCCTCTTGAAATTCAATCGCCGTGCCCACGGCTGCAAAACAGGCTTGGTCCCGGGTCCCCCAGTTTTCAATGCCCCACATAAATGGGCGGTCATTGATCCGCAGAAGGCCGTCTACTCCCTTTTGAGTGCCTTCTCGGCTGTATCCCCAACTTACAACAACGTGATTGAGTTGCTCTTGTGCCGAAGGCGAAGCATAAAAAAATCCAGTGCCTTTGGGCGCGCACAGCCATTTGTGACAGTTGCCGCCGTAAAAGTCGCAGCCGAGATCCAGCAGGTCCAGCGGGATCATGCCCGGAGCGTGTGCACCATCTGCTACAATCAGTGCTCCGCGGTCGTGTGTCAGTCGAGCGAGGGCTTTGATGGGAGTAATTAGGCCCGTACCAGTGGTGATATGACTGCATAAGATCAGCTTGGTGCGGTTTGTAAATTCACGGTCAAAAGCGTTTAGGATGTCTTCAGGACGTTCGGGAGAGACGGGAATTTGGGCGCGTTTGACGACCACCTCGCGGCGGCGTTCGGCCAGATGCAGGCAGTTGTCAATAGCGCCGTATTCTTGGTCTGACGTGAGGATTTCGTCTCCCGGACGCCAATCCAGTCCGTGTACTGCCATGTTGATGGCCATAGTAACATTGGAAGCAAAAGCAATATCCTCTGCTGGCGCGTTGATAAAGGAACCCAGACGAGCACGGGCATCATCTACAGCGCCGTGATATTTTCCTCGATGCCGGGAGGGGCTGCGTTCAACATCTTCTAGGATTTCCATCATTCTCTCGAATACGGGCTTGGGCTGTGAGCCAAACGAGCCGGTGTTGAGATAGGTTTCATCCGGCGCGATCATGTACTGGTTGCGAATCGACTGCCAGTAGGCTTCTTCTTTCGCTGAAGTCGGCCAAGTAGCGCAGATATGGGTCAAGGGTTCATTTTCCTCTAAAGTGATAATCACACCTACTAATGATCTTCGCCGGGTACCAATTTCTTCTGCAGGAATTTACTCAAGCGTCGAATGACAGCGATAATCCATCAAATGCTACTCTGTAGCCATGTGCTGCGGCATACTCGTCTAGTTCGTCGTGCTCTAGGTATCCTTCGTGTGAAATGTGAGTCGCGTACACCTGCGCATTGTCCTTGAGAAGACCGCTGCGCCAGAAGCGATCGACGTGGCCTATGACGTCAACGGACGCCAGATGATCGGGCGGACTAGCGTCAAAGCCGATGCCGTATGTGTGATCGAGGACGAGCAAATCGAACTGTGTGCCTGCAAGCAGAAGATGGTCCCATACCTGCTCTGATAGAACCGAGGTATCAGTGCCGTAAAATATGGCGTGCTGGCCTTGCTCGATGGAGTAAAGCAGGCAGCCCTTTTCGGTGCCGTGGTTTGCGGGATACCCTGTGAAGCGGTAATCACCGACGACTTGAGTCTTGAACGGCTCGATGGTCAGCAGGTTGATTTTCAGGGCGCGCTGTGTGTCTTGAGCGAAAATGCTTCCGTATTCGCATATGCTGACCAAAATCTCATCAATAGACCTCAGCGTATCGCTTGAACCTGCGATAAGCATTTCCTGGGCGACGATCGTTGCGTATTCCTCGTGTCTCGATATGAGGAACTCGGGATCAAAGTGGTCTGCGTGGGCATGTGTCAATAGGCAGACACTGATGTCCATCAGAGAAACGTCGTGAGCAAATGACGCAGTCGCTATGTCTGGACCAATATCCACGAGCAGGTCATCGTTGATTGCGATGGACGACCGCTTGCGAAGGTTCTTGCCAGCGGCCCGCCTCGCGTCTGAACACGCCTGACATACGCAGAAAGGTATTGGCATCGACGGCGCGGCTGCTGTTCCGAGAAACGTCACTTGCAAAGCTTAGCCGGTCTCCGTCGTGGTGCAGAAGCAAAGCTGATGCCTAGAGTCCGGGCCAAAGGCGTCCCGGTCCCAGTTGCCGAACTTCTCGTTGATTCTCATCCCATTGTATTTTAGCAGGGCATCCAGCTCCTGCGGGAAATACATCCGAAGATTCAGACCGCCAACGATCTCATCAGAGTCCCCTCTGTAGTGCACCATGCGTGCGACTTGGGTATCTGCTTCGTACCTATATGACTGCGTCACTTGCACCTCTTGTCCAGTTTCATCGTCTATGTAGCGAGAGAATGGATACCGTCTGCTTGGGTCGCGATTGAGGATCTCCAGCCCAGGCACAAAGACGTCCACAATGAAGTAACCACCCGGAGCGAGATGACGCTTCACGCAGCGGATGCACTCCTCGAAATCCGCTAGGTCGTGCAGATGCCATAGTGCGTTGCTTAGTAGTAAGATTGACCCATACTGCCTACCGGTGTCAAAGCGGCGTATATCGTCGTGGATCCAGTTGATCTTCACTTGTCTGCCGTCGGCCTTTGACCTGGCAAGGCTAAGCATCGGCTCCGAATAGTCGATCCCAGTGACCTCAAGACCGTGCTCTGCCAAGGGGATCGCTATCCGGCCTGTTCCACAGGCAAGCTCGAGGACCTTTTCGCGAGAGGCGAGCTCGGTTAGGAACCAATCTGGAAGCGCAGCATACGCGCCGTAATACTGGTCGTATTTGGCTGGGGCCAGATAGTCTGCGTCGATTGATTCTTCTTTTTTCATTTTAGATATGGTTGTGCCGGTTTGCGAATCTACCCGTTCAAAGGCGACAAACCAGTTAGATTTTCTCCAATAGCTCCCGGACCTTTTGGTTGCGGGTTACTTCGACGGGTCGTTGTCCTTGATTATTTTTTGCATTTGGGTCAGCCCCTTGCGCTAGCAGAAGTTTCACGCCCTTAATATCCCCCTTTTCCGCAGCTCCATGCAGTGCAGTATTATTTTTACGGCCTCCGCGTTGATCAACGATAGGGCTATTAACATCGGCTCCATAATCGAGAAGCAGAGCAAGCATACCCGGACACTTGCGGTTAAAGGCAGTTGCGTGTTTGAGCGCGTCCCAAGACACGGTTTGCGTTTCGCTCGGACCACTGCCAGCGATCAGTGCACCGTTCTCCAATAAGAATTTCATACTGTCTAGGGAACTACCTTCGATAGCAAATATCAACGGCGGGCCGTAGTCTTGAGTGACTCTATTCACGTCCGCGCCATGTTGAACCAGCAGTTCCATAGTTGCAACACAGCCGCCGCGCGTTGCTGCTCGGCAAAGGGGGAAGTTGTGGTTTTCCATAACGTCGCCCCCTTTGGCGATTAGATAAGCGAGGATCTCCGCATGACCGCTCACGGCGGCTTGTGTCATCGGATAGCCGCTGCGTCCCGCGCTAGGAAGGAGGGGCTCATGGAGAAGGTTAGGTTCTGTCTCGCCGATTTGTTTGACTGTGGCCAAGTCGCCATTTTCTATTGCTTCTCTGAGTTTATCTCTGCTTTCGCTCATCGATATTCCTCTGTTACTCGTTATGTGCAGAAAGGTGAAAAACACCAGCATCCTAATACCGATTTCGAAAGCAAGAAGGACGATAGAACTATGTCAAGCAAATCTCTGTTCGTCAGGGAAATTCATCCGTACGCATCTTATAAGGTGGCCAAGTCAAGCCGGAGACGGATTTGTCGCCCCTCATCCCGAACGCCACCATCGCGGCTCCATCCTGTGGCCTCGTAGAAAGCGATTCCGCGCTCATAGCCTTCTACGGTCCACACTATCGCCTCATCGTAGCCGTCCACAATCAGATAACGCGAAGCGACAGATATCAATGCCTTGCCAATACCTATGCGCCAGTGCGACGGATCGACCGCAATAGTATCAAGTTCGCCGAGGCGTGCATCCACCGGATCTCGGCTGGGACCAATACCGACGAACCCTGCAATTGAATTCATACGCTCGGCTACCCACCAACGATGTGGGACAGGCTGAGCAAGATCGTATCGCCAACGTTCAATGAGGTCTGGCGTCACAGTTCTATCGGCCTGCGATAGCAGTGCGCCGAATCCAGCGTTCCACGAATCGATGTAAATCCGCACCACAGCCTCGGCGTCAGCGGGCGTAGCGGATCGGATCGTTAGTGGCAATTCTCGTGTCCCGTCTGGTTTCATCTATGTGCCGCAGCCCCTTGGGAGTTGCCAATTCGTGCTAAATCCAGTCTGCTTTAGTATTTCGATCCCTTTCTCGAGATGTAATCCAACTCCCGCGACCCCATGTGAATCGTCACCCGGGACGCAAGGGACGCCGAGATCCAGTGCCATTTCCAAGATAGATCTGGATACGTAAGGTTCAGATCCGCCCTTTTCGAGGGCCCTGAGATTGAAATCGAGGATTGACCCAAGATCCTTGATCTTCTCAAGGTTCCTCCGGATTCTCTCTTTGATTTTGGGGGTCTCTAAGCGCTGACGATAGTCCTTGTCGTGCATTCGGATGAGGTCAAAGTGTCCGACCACTTCGGGTTCTAGTTCCTCTATAAGCTCGTATTGTTGATCGAAGTATTCACAGAATAGTGCATCGATTCCTCCGACCTCTTCTACGACTTGGGCATACCACTCTGGCGGACCATCGATGCATATGTCTCTCACGTGATGGACTGAGCCAACGATGTAGTCTGGTTGAAATTGATTGCGCAGGCTGTTGACGTGCGCTACATAGCCCGTGTAACTCTCTGTTTCGAATCCGACTAATATCTGAATGGAATCTCGATAGTCCCTCTGGAGCCTGCGCGCGACCGAAAAGTATTCGGTGAACCGTTCCTTCCTTGACTCAAGCGTCTGGCCCTCTTCAATCTCCCAGGGGAATAGGAAGTCGGCTGAAGCGGGTGGGATATGCTCGGTAATGCCCACCCATTTGAAGCCCTTGTCAACGTAGGCGCGTACGATTTCCTCAAGTGTGGAATCATTTGCATCGCCGAATTCTTTGCTGTGTCCACCGTGGATGGACACGCGCGCTGCCGAAGTGGTGTTTGGTGCTGTCACGCCAAGATCTCCTCATTTTTCTTATCGGCTGTGGTCTGCCGGTCTCAATTGCTACTCAACAGAAGGCCCGCTATAAGGGTGGGGTGCGCTATCACCAACAGTACCATGGCCAACCCGATTCCAAGACGGTGATGGCCAAACAATTCGAAGCGTTGAAACCAACGAGACGGTCGTGTATCGTCTGCGCCCCGCCAAAAGTGGGATAGATCCGCCAAGACTAGGGCGAAGAGACAAAAGGCAGCCAGCAGTATGAATATCAGGCGAACGGAACTGAGAAAGGAAAATAGCTGAGCTAAGCTGATCGACGAGTCTGGGACTGCGAACGCTATGCCAGACTCGGTCAGGAGTCTTGTCAGAAACGGATCAGCATACTGCCCCAAGGAATACAGACAGAAGAAGATAGCAATCCAAAATGGGCTGCAAATTCCATTCGATCGTCGAAGAGTATGAGCGATCGCTGTCAAAGCGACTAGCAAAGTAATTTGCAGGGCCATAGCGATAATCCACAACGATAGGGTGATATTCTCCATCTTGGTGTCTCCTATGGGCTAAATGACTCCTTATGGCGAATTCTCAGGATGGCAACAAGAATGTCCTGTGTGCTGGCTGGATCTTTGAACGTCCAGCCGTCACTCCGTTCACCCTCATCTTCGCGTCCAGCATAGGTGAAAAACACCTGATTCAGCTTTGTCGGGTCGAGTAGGAGAATGAGATCAATCGGGGTGCACGTGCGGTATCGATAGGAGGTCCACACAAAACTCTCGAGCATGGGTATCTGGTCGCCGACGTGGTAATCGAAGCAGAAGAGATCGATGTGCTTGCCTTCGTTGTTCTCGTATCGGTCGCCGGGACGGTGCGGGTCGTAGCGGTCGTGTCCGATGGACTGAATGATGTCGATCATTTCATCGACGGACTTGTCGGGGTGGTCCGCGAGGGTGATGCAGCGGACACCGAGGTACTGACCCATGAAAAGTCGCTTGATCTCGCCGTCTATCTTCGCACCGATCGCAACGTGGTCCGGCTCGGAGTCATGGTGATACTCGGGGAGATGGATTTCGTATACGGGCTTCTTCATTTTACTTCAAGGCTAGGCGAAGGCGTCCGCTCCAACAGGGTGACCGTTTCATTGTGGACGATTGGCCGATCATGATGTGTTGGGTTTGCTACCCGCAGATTGACCTGATACATTCAGCCGCTTCTTAATCGTCGATACACTCGTTTCTACTGTTTGTTTGGCGGTATCAACAAGGATAGCTCCATCCCAGGGTTCGAATGTTCTGTCCAGAACTTGCTGCCAGTTGGGTAGTTCGTGACCGGGGATATCCGCGACCCGCGACTCGACCCTGTTGCGGTGTTCATTTTCATCGCTGCAAACAATCTGAATCTCAACTAGGCGGATGGCTAGGCGTTTCGCCAAGTTTCGCCAATAGTCTCGAGTCAGCTCAATTGGGTTGACTGCATCTACAATGACGATCTTACCCTGTCTCAGGTTGTCTTCCGCCAAAGAACAGGCTACCAAGTATCCCTCGGGGCCTGTTACTGTCTGACCCGCGTTTTTCATGGTCTGCTCAATAGTATCTATTCGTAGGTAAACAACACCCATCTCCTGGGCTAGACGAGCTGCCAACGTGGATTTTCCAGTGGCGGGAAGGCCGCCGAATACGATGAGCAATTGCGTCCTCGCACTAAGATGAAATGGATTTACACATTCCTCGAATAACTTGAGGCGGCGTATCTGGTGCAGCTTGTCTAGCGCATTGTTCAATCAAGCCTTAATTCCGATTCTATCCCGACAAGACCCTTCTCATCTACCTTCAGATGCGATGAGCCAAACTGTAGATTTTCTGGATTCAGAATATAGCGGGCAGACGTGATGTCCATCTTCTCGTACATCGGAAAAACATGTGCATGGGTATGAGGCACATCACTTCCAGCGAAGAGAAAGGCAACGCGGTCAACCTTGTAGATGGCCTTCATTCGCCTAGCAAGTCGTTGACCAAGTGCCATCATTCTTGCCGCGAGGTCACTTGGCACTTCTTCAAACGACTCGATATGGCGTTTTGGGATGATCAGGCAGTGACCTTTTCGAATAGGCCTAGTGTCTAAGAACGCTACAATGTCCGAATCCTCCCATACGATCACTGCACTCGCGCTTTTGTCAGCTATATCGCAAAACGGACATACAGTCATATGCTCCTCACAAAAACCTAGCGCTTCTTCATCGATGTGAAATAAGGTGTAAAACCAAGGTGGGCCCAGAATTTTTGGCCGTCTGGATTGGTCGCAAGAACATCCACCGCAACTTCGCGAGCCCCAAACCGTTCCTTGGCAAGAAGCTCGTAGACCGCGGTACCTATCCCCCGTCGTCTCATTGGACGGTCGATGTAGAATTGACGCAGATACACGACCTCTTGATCAGGGTAATAGTAGTCCTGCTGTACTGTGTGAACTGCGTAACCAAGGGTGGCTCCCTCGGAATCCACAAATATGTCAACGTTCCACTCATCACCCCGCAGCCAGTCTCTGAAACGGTTCTCATATTCTGAGGCCGTATATGGGTTTCTGCTCCCCTGATCTACCACGAGCCGCTTATTTAGCGTTGCCAGCTCGGTTATATCATCCTCGGTTGCTTGTCGCAGAACGATCTCCACGGCTAAAAAACCTTCCTCATAGCGGCAAAAGAAAGCAGGTCATTGCTCAGACTAGCTTTCGAAAATTGGACGATCTTCAATCTTCGATATCTCCCTGATTTTCTGTCGAATAGGTTCTGCCATGATTGATAGGTCTGCATCGGCAATAGCCTGTTTCCCAGTTAGTGAAGGAAAAACGTACTTAATGCGATCTATAACGGACTTACATGGAAATACGTGTACATGCAAATGAAATATTTCTTGTCCCGCACTTTTGCCATTTGCTATCCAAAGGCGGATACCGGAACAAGGTATAACTTCCTTAGATGCTCTCGCAATTAGATGAGTAACTTTCATCAAGGGGGCACATAGATCATTGGGCAAACTCCATATATTTTCGTAGTGCTCTCGGGGAATTACGAGGGCATGGCCGCCTACAGAAGATTGCCTAAATCGATCTAAAAAGCAGATTACTCGATCGTCTTCGTAGAGAATTTCTTCTGGTTTTTTCTTGGCGACAATCTGACAGAAGATGCAATTAGGATCTGAATTCACTGCAAGCGTCCTCTAATTTGAGTTCGGTTCACCGCCGTGTTGAGCATTCAGCAGTCGGATTCGCTGCACAATGTCATCTATGCTGGGTGAGTATTGTCCCTCTGTTGAGACATGAACTGTGGGCACGTTGAAATCCGGCGCTGTATAGTCGCCAGGAGGCGACAGCTCACCCGTTTCCCGGTAGATTTCAACGCGCTTATCGCCGTGGTAGAACTCCCGATTCGGATCATCCAGACCCCGCTGGAGATGGCGTTTAGCTGCAACCATCCCGTCAACGGAGCATACGACAATGAAAGGAGTGCACAATTCAAGGATTTTGGGCATCCTTGGTTCCCAAACCCGGTGCTGAAAGGCCGCCTCAATAACGACAGAGATCTTACCGGCTAGATACTGATTTACTATCTCGAAGAAAAAATTGGAGACTACGCCATTGGTGTCCGGCGGAAGCTGATCGTGCTTGACGCCGTGGGTATTGACATAGCCCTCCTTGATCTCGTCGCGGCTGATAACCGGCATCCACAACCGCTCAGCGAGCCTCTTGGCTAAACTCGTCTTCCCCGATCCCGGCCGGCCTGTGACGATAATGCATTTAGGTTTACTGCTCATCTTAGCTGAGGCCATTATTGACTGAGGCGCACCCGTTGCCGAGTGGCGATTTTCTTTTCATGGGTATAGTGTGCCGATTCGACCAATTCGAGCGTTTCGGGTGCCAGCCGCTCTTTGACCGCCTCTGGAATGGGGCCGGCTTGGCGGTGGTGTGGCCGGTAGCGCAGCGTCAGCACCCGGCGCTGACGGTCGGGTGCTCGCCAAGGCAGGACCCCGTGGGTTACGCATTCGGGCATGACCACTGCATCCCCGGCCGCGGGCGTGATATTGACGAGCCCCGGCGGTACCTCCCCTTCGATGAGGCCCTGATTAAATAGCTGCGGCGGCCGGTCGAACTCGCTTTTGTGCGACCCCGGCACCACTAGTAGCCCGCCATCACCGGGATGCACATCGTCGAGGTAGGGAAAGACCACAAAGTCGTCGCAGTAGATGCGTCCCCGGCGCACCTCGTAACGGGCGCTCTCAAAGCCGTAGTCGTCGCGGGCGCAGTGCAACTGCACCGCCTCGGTGTATCCGTCGGGAGAGTCAACCAGCATGGTACCGCTGGCGAGCATGGGTTTGCCGTTGGTCAGCTCCAGCACGATGGGCCAGACGGCAGGCAGAAAGACCAGCTTTTCCAGCGCCCGGTCGAAGGCAAAGCCGTGGGCAAAGCCCTTGAGATTTTCCGATCGTCCGAAATGCGGCGGCAGGTCTTCCGGTGCGCTGTCGATGTAGCGATTGGCGGCATCCGAAGCCGCATCCAGTTCCTCTGGGGTTAGGACGTTCTGCAGGTGCAGAAAACCGCATAGATCGAAAAGATAGCGTTGTTCTTCGGTCATCATCGTCAGCCTTGCCTTTCGTCAGAATAGAGAGTTTGGCGACCGTTAGAATCAAAGAGTTTGTGTAGATAATCGCAACCAATCTCGCGAGGTTAGATCATTTTACGTAACTCATTGTGATAACTTGATATAAAACGATTCTTATGGAATCTGACACGCCCAGTGCCGCAGCGCAAATTTCGCATCGCCTCAACAATACTTATTATGCTAAACGCATTCTCAGGATCTGAACTACGCACAGAACGAAACATGAGCACCGCAAACGTTGAAACACTGCAGTTGCCTTCGTACTTGGGCGGAGAAGCAATCGGCTCGGCGGATACTTTGACCGTCCACTATCCCTACGATGGTTCGATTGTCGGTACGGTTAGCAAGATCAACGGCGGTCACCTCGACCTCGTGGTCGACCGCACACTGTCCTTTGACGGACAATCGTCGCGCTTTGATCGGTCTCAAGTGTTGACCAGAGCTCGCGAACTTTTGCTTGAGCGGGCGGGCGAGTTTGCCAACCTGATCCGTATGGAGTCCGGGCTATGTATGCGGGAGACCAAGTACGAGGTGGGGCGCGCCTGTGACGTTTTTCAATTTGCCGCGGCAGAGGCATTAAAGGACGATGGCGAAATATTCTCCGGTGATGTGTCGCCTAAAGGTGAGCAGCGGAAGATTTTTACAGTTCGCGAACCGGTGCGGTTGGCACTTGCCATTACCCCCTTCAATCATCCACTGAATCAAGTTGCACACAAGGTTGCACCGGCAATCGCGGCGGGTGCGCCCATGCTCGTCAAGCCATCGGAAAAAACCCCGCTGACCGCCATTCGGCTTTGTGAATTGCTCTATGAGGCCGGCCTGCCCGAGCAGATGCTCAGCGTCTTCGTCGGGGACATCGACACAGTTGTCGAGCCATTAATCGCGGACGAGCGGATTGAATTGGTCACGTTCACCGGCGGAACAGCCACCGGGAAACGCATTGCTCAGTTGGCGGGCTACAAGAAATTGTGCTTGGAGTTAGGTGGTAATAGTCCATTGATCATTCTGGACGATGCGGACCTCGAGCTGGCGGCGACGCTGGCGGCAGAGGGATGTTTTCGCAATTCGGGCCAACGTTGCACGGCTGTGAAGCGATTGCTCGTCCATCGGAAAATTAAGAATGGATTTATGGATAAGTTCCTCGCGCGAGCGGCCACGTATCGGGCTGGTGATCCGGCGGATCCGGATACTATTGTGGGTACGGTGATTGATGGCGAGGCGGCAAAACTGCTTGAGCAACGCGTCCACAAGGCCGTGGCTCAGGGTGCGAGGGTGCTACTGGGTGGAGGACGCAGTGGTGCGCTAGTAGAACCAACGGTAATCGACGACGTCCCGCGCGACGCGGAAATGATTCGGGAGGAATCGTTTGGTCCGCTGGCCCCCATCATCGAGATATCCGACATCGACGATGCCATTGCGGTCGCCAACGATTCCAAGTTCGGACTCTCCTCGGGTGTAGTAACCAATCACCTGCCAAGCGCACTGGAATGCGTCCGCCGCATTCGAACGGGGACGGTCAACATCAATCAAGTTCCCGGGTATCGCATTGAATGCTCTCCGTTTGGCGGCGTAAAAGACTCTGGCTTAGGGGTTAAGGAAGGCGTGATCGAGGCCATGAAGTTCATGACCAACGTAAAGACGTTCTCGCTTCCGTGGTAATCGCCAGTCAATCCGACGTGAAAAGGATAATACAATGAAAAGACTCTTTATTGTCACCATTATAGCGTTTTCAAGCTTATTCTCTTGTTCAGAAAACGATGACACTCCACTTGATACACCCACTACAAATACAACAGGTTTATTTACACAAACGCTTTCCCACGATGGTATAACAAGAGAGTATGTCATATATGTGCCTGATTCTTATGATGGAACTTCAGAGGTTCCACTAATGCTTAACTTCCACGGATTCGGTGGGATTGCAAACCAATACTTAAAATATGCCGATATGCGGCCTTTGGCAGATACGGAAAATTTTATTCTGGTCTATCCCCAAGGCACCTTGCTGGATGGAGATCCGCACTGGAATGCTGGTTTAGAATCAGATGAAAATAAAAGTGATGCGGATGACTTCGGCTTCGTGGAAGTATTAATTAATGAAATTTCTTCTAATTATAACATTGATTTAGCAAGAGTATATTCCTGTGGCTACTCAAACGGCGCGTTCTTTACCTATGCGCTTGCTTGCTACCATAGTGATAAAATAGCGGCCATAGGTTCTGTCGCTGGAACAATGATGGAGGAAACACATAACAACTGTAGCCCATCACATCCCACTGCTATGATTAGTATTCACGGTACAGCAGACAAGTCTGTCCCTTATGGTGGGGAATTTGAGGGATTATCATCAATTGATGAGGTGCTTGCTTATTGGACAAGTTTTAATAATACCAGTACTGCTCCGGTAGTAAATAGTATGGATGATAGTGGAATGACAATAGAACATTATTCCTATACAGACGGAGACAACAATACTTCTGTAGAACATTATAAGGTTATCGACGGAGGGCATGTCTGGTTTGATATTAGCTACGACGGCTCCAGTACCAGTCGTTTGATCTGGGATTTTGTGTCGAGATATGATATTGGAGGATTGCGATGAGTAACGGATGGAAGGATTTGCGCGGTTATTATCCTGGAGATTTGGTCGGGCCCAGGCAGAACTCGGGACATTGGCGTCCATTGGTCGATTGGACGGAGGTTTTTCCGGGCCATCGCGCCGTCGATCGAACGGGTGCGTTCGAACTCTACGATGCCCCCATCGGTGTCCGCTTGGCGGTCGAGGAGGCGGACAAATCGGCTCCGCTTGAGTTCGATGGCGAAGTGGATGGAGACGTCGATGGCGTAGGCAATTCCGTGCGGGTATGGCAGGCGGACGACCGATACCATTTGCTCTACTACCAGGGGAGACGCGTTGCTTATGCGGTAAGTGAAGACGCTTATCGCTGGACTCGTCCCGCCTTGGGCATCATCGAGCAGAACGGCTCGAAAGAAAATAACTTGGTTACCGATGTAGGGGGCGACCTGCTCAAAGCGGTATTCGAGGATCCAACCGCGCCACCTGAAGAGCGGTTTAAGGGCATGGGTTGTGAAGGGGCTATGATCAATTCGGAGACCGGAAAGCTCGCCAACGCGGGTGAGGAGGTCGATGATGAATACATCCAAAAGTGGTGGGCCGATCAGGAATACTTGGGTCCAGCCTACAAAGGGCCCAGACTGCTTCTCAAGGGCCGGGTAATGGGGTGGGTCTCCCCCGACCGCATTCACTGGAAGCGGACCGACAAGGTTCTCGCCGACTTTCCCATGGATGGGGGTCTTTCCGTCAGATACGATGAGAACTCCGGTTACTACTACGCCTACTGTCGCATCCAGGGCGTCCCCCAGGAACAGTTCGACCTGATCGGCAGCGGCGTTCCAGAGGATGGCATTTTCCACCGGGCGATCGGGCTGACCCGGACCAAGGACTTCAACCACTGGCCCGCTCCCAAGCTCCTCCTCTTTCCAGACGGTCAGGACGAGCCCGACCTCTCGTTCTACGGCGGCGACTACTTTCTCTATCCGGGTAGGGACGATCTGCACTGCATGTTGGTGCAGGCCTACCACCACGCCACCGACCACGTGGACAGCCAGTTCGCCATCAGTCGCGATGGTTTGATTTGGCAGCGGCCGGAGCGCAAGCCGATTATTCCGGTGGGCGGTCCGGGTGCGCCCGACGCGGCCATGGTCTATTCCTGGGGCAGCGGCATCGCGGAATTGCCGGACGGCACTTGGGGGTCTCTCTACGGAGGGCACACGTCGCTGCACAACGCACCGCAGAGAGGAGAGGCGGTGTTGCAGTGGGCCCGATGGCAGCCCCACAGATTCTGCGGCATTGAAACGGATGTGGAGGGTCGGTTTACCGTGCCGACCGTAGTGAGGACCGCCAGTCAGCTGAGGCTCAACTACCGCTGCCGCCCGGGTGGCTGGATCAAGGTCGAGATTCTGCGCAACATTCCCTCGCGGATTCACCCCGACGTCGATCCGGTCGCCGGCCTGACCTTTGCAGAAAGCGATTCGCTGCAGGGAGATTCGCTCGACCAGACGGTCACTTGGAACGGCAACAGCGACTTGTCCGAGGTGGGTGAGATGTTGGCGATTCGGATCCGGATGTTTCAGGCAAAGATTTTCGCGTACCGCGTTTAGGTTGCTAGGAGGCTGATCGCATGACAGGTAATCAGACGGGCGCGGTCCCTAGGTTGGTCGAAGTCAGGGCGACGCAAGTCTCGCCGCCCCCCGGATGGGCGCTGCTGGAACGCCGCTTGATGAGACTGATGGAGGATGCGGTCGAGCCAATGGTCGACAAGTACGCGGAAAAGGGCGGAGCATTCTACTACGCCGATGATCTCGACGACTTGTACGAAAGGGTGTATAACTGGGGACTGTTCTACGCGATGGGGGCCGATCGCAAGGTGCTCGACCTCGGGTTGCAGCAATGGCACGCAACCACCCGGTTCTTCGCTGACGACATCGTCAGCCGCGTCCACCCCCGCTTTCAACCCCAGATCCACAACGAGTACTACAACCAAGCCGCCGCCGGCGCCAACGAGTGGTACCACCAGGGCGAGGGCAACATGGCCTTCTACCATTTCGGCCTGGCCGATCCCACCATTTCGGAAAACGTGCGCCGCGCCAAGCGGTTCGCGGCCATGTTCATGGACGAGGATCCCGAGGCCCCCAACTACGATCCCCGGCACAGGATCTTCCGCAGCCCCATTCAGACCAGCGTCGGCCCCATGCGCCACGCCACGGTGGACAATGTGATCATGTGGCTGCAGGGAGGGGAAACGGGTTACGAGAAGGGATATCGCCCCTACAGGGTGCGGGCCACCCTCGATCCGGTGGTGACAGACCTCGAGGGGAACTGGTTCGAGAATCCCACGCGCCGGGAGGAGATCCTAAAGCTGTTCGATCACATCGTCCTCAACGGCGACGTCCCCCACAGCCTTGGTGCCACTGGCCTCATCACCAACGCCTTCCTCTACACCGGCGAGGACAAGTACAAGCAGTGGGTGCTCGACTACACCGAGGGATGGATGGAGCGCATCGAGCGCAACGGCGGCGTTCTGCCCGACAACGTCGGGCCGACCGGCCAAATCGGCGAAAACCGCAACGGCCTCTGGTGGGGCGGGCTCTACGGCTGGAACACCTTCGTCGGCCACTACATCATGTTCAGCGCCCTCACCATCGCCGCCGAGTGCGCCCTCCTGCTCACCGGCGACTTTGGCTATCTCGAACTGCTGCGCTCGCAGATCCAGCTTCTCATGGACAACGCCATCACCCGCGAGGATGGCCAGCTTCTGTTGCCGGCTCGCTACGGTCCGGGCGGCTGGGAGTACGCGAGGGACGACTACGACTACGAAAGAGGCCGATTCGTGCCCTACCGCATGCAGGAGTTGGCCCACCTCTATCACGCCTCAATGTCCCAAGAGGACTACGACCTCATCGTCCGCATTCGGGACACCGACAAAATGCGCGACTGGAACCACGCGCCCGTCCTCGGAGAGAAGAGCTACGCCGACACCGAGCTGGCGCGCTTCCAGTACTACGACGGCAAGAACCCGGACTGGCCCGAGAAAATCCTGCAGGCGGAGTATGAGAATGCCCAGACTGACTTCCAGTCGATACGGAACGAAACCCGCGATGCCAAGACCTTGATCGCGGACAACCCCTCTCCTCCCACCACGGTCTACACCAAGGGGTTGACGCAGGTGACGATGGGAGCGCCGCAATCGGTGTACACCGGAGGGCTATTGCGCGCCACCGTCCGCTACTTCGATGCAGACCGCACGCGGCCGGGCTTGCCACCCGACGTGGCTGCTCTCGTCGACAAACTAGGAGCTGACAGCGCAGGTCTTCAGCTCGTCAACCTGAACGCCAGCGAGACGCGCAACCTGATCGTGCAGGCCGGGGCTTTCGCCGAGCACGAATTTGTCGAACTGACGCATGAAGAGCAGACCGTCCAAGTGGAGTCGAAGTACTTCGCAGTGCAACTTCCCCCCGGCACCTCCATCCGGCTGGACGTGGGCATGCGCCGCTTTGCTCACCAGCCTACCTATGCCTTCCCCTGGCACGGGGACGCTATCCCGGTGCCGTACCAGTAGCTCTCCACATAGCGTCAACCATCAACATCAGGGCATCCAGATATTCCACTTGCCATACTTTTCCCAGACGCGACAGGCGTCACAGGTACACATCAACCGGAGCGCAAAACGCGGTTTGTTACTTGTATTGAGAGATCCAGAGTGTATCAACAGATAATGAAAAAACAGTACATCTCCTCGGGAAGGCCTCAACTCAATCGGCTCTCCCAGACCGAACCTTTGTTGCGGCTTCTTAAAATCTGACAGCATTTGATACCGGTCAGAGTTCTGCACTGCCGCCTTGCTGAGCTTCCGATGCGATCCTGGCCAGACCGCAGTACCACCACCCTGCGCAACACCAGAATCGAGATAGGTCAGGGAAGAGACGCGGAATGACCCGGGAAAGACATTGAAAGGTCGATGTCCACCATCGACGTGCCCATTGCTATAATCCCAGTCTTTCGCAACCGGAAATACACTGCGTGACCAGACTCCCTCTGGTTGTGGCTTCTGACAGTGAAATGCACCTGCATTTTCCCGGGCCAGTTGGCTCTGCACTTCGTAAAATGCGGAAGTACAACAAGCCAACAACGCGGGATCTTGAACCCCAAAATGTTCAATCACCCCTTGGCTGGCGATTGTGTTTACCCCATCTGTTTCGTCTGGCAAAGGAGACCACGAAGCTGGATCATCCCGATCCATCTCGAGCACAGACCACATCGCAGCTTCCGCATTGGCAATTGTCTCTTCTGGAATCAATCCCGACACCAGCACATACCCATCTCGGTCATATTGCGTCAGTTGCTCTTGTGAAAGCATAGACTCCTCCCGGACAGATCGAATTATGTATAGGAAAAATAAGGCATCGATATCGGTACTATACAGTCCTCAGCCCCCAGCCCCCGCTTCTCAATGCTTACACGCCACATGTCGATCTTCGTATATTCCCTTTGGAAACCTTTCTGGATTGAGTTCTTCGGGCATATAATGCCATGCCGTGCTATAGCGCGTGCGATTGCTGTGGTTGTCATAAGCGCCGTGCAGGAGATTGGCGGAAAACAGCACAACCGTACCAGCGGGAATGACCACATCCACAGCCTGCGATTCATCGACCGTCGTCCAACTGCCATGCCTGCTTGGATTTCTGCGGTGCTCGACAATCTCGCCCATCCGGTGGCTGCCGGGCACCACCCGCAAACACCCATTCTCCACATCTGAATCTTCCAGATAAATCCCGCAACTGATAATGCGATCCGTATCGGTGCCAAAATAAAAATTGTCCTGGTGCCAGCCCGTTGACGTGCCGCCATTGGGTAACTTGGGAAAAAACTTGGTGCCAAACACATCGATATTTTCACCAATCAATACGGCCACGCGGTCTAAAATCGCCGGTTCACGCGCCAGTTCCAACACGCGGGCATCGACCACGCAAACCCCCTGCACTTTGTGCAACAAACCCGCCTGGGGTTCGCCGCGCTCGTCCAACTCAAGCGACCAGTGCGGCACCTGCTCGGTCAATTTGCACCCCTCTGAGACTAGTTCATCAAACACCTGCTTGTAATAGGCCAATCGCTCGCCTTGTATCAGGGCTGCAAAAACGAGATAGCCCTGTTCTCGAAACTGTCGCACCTGTTCGTCTGTCAACATAAAAACCTCCTCAATTTCGCGGCCTGAACCAACTCGCGCTCTAGCAATATCCATCGTCGCCCATTTTTTTACCAGAGCCTATTGTATAAAAAATAAAGTACTTTCCCGCCGTCTGTCAGGAGGAATTAATCGATTGGAGTACTCTCGAGTGTCTCCAGCCAGCGATAGCCGTAGGCCGGAACATAGGGTGACTCGGTCATGCCGTCGGGAAACATGCTGAACCGCTCGACGCGCAGGCGGTAGCCGTAGTCGTGCCAAGGCTGGAAGCCCACGATCTCGCCGCGGAAGGGGACGCCGTTGACGACCTTGCAGTACCCGGGATAGCCGTCGTCGCACTCGACCCTGTGGGGATCGATAGTTATCTCCTCTTCCGTGCCCGCGGCCTTGGTTTGCGAGACGACTTCACTCAACACGTACCGGCCATCGCCATACCTGTTGGCCTCGAGGATGTAGTGGTGGCCGGCCTCGTATTCAAAGCTAGTGATCATGTCGTCGTACGGCGCGCCGTCCACCACCAGACAGAAGTCGTCATTCTGGGCGCATAGCACCCGCGTCGGCCCCACCGACAAGGTTGCAGGGGTGGATGGTGCCGGGGTCTTCTCCAGTTGCTCCAGCAGGCGGTAGGCGTACCGGCCGGCGTCCTGCGGCGGTTCCTCCCCATCCCAGGGATCGTACTTGCCGATCCGCAGGCGATAGTCGTAGCCGGCCTCGTATTCGAAGCCTTCGATTCCATCGTAGAAGAACTTGCCGTCAACCACCATGCACGACTGCAGGCCCACGCCGTAGCACTTGGCTAAGGTGGGGCCGACGGTCACCTCCCGTATCTCAAGGTACTCGGACCCGTCCGGTCCTGTGGAACGGTCACAGCCGGCAAAGACCAAGGTCAGCAGGAAGAGGGAAGTGAAGCTTCTGGTGCGCATTGGAGTCCTCCAGCGGTACGGCTGCCGCCACCCTGCGTCCCGCGTTGGATCGCAACAGGCTCTGACGGCTCTACTCCAGAATATACCGAAAGCTATGGCCCCTGCATCGCTGATTCGGGATCGAGAATTACATCGGCAGCAATCAATCGATCCTGCAGCTCGGCCATCGGCACGCTACGACTGTCCACACCGGTTGCCCTTGCTATCGCCGCGGCCGTGCCGGCCGCCTGCCCCATGCCCATCGAGTTGGCTGTGACTCGACTTGATGCCAGGGCCTCTGAAGTTGCCGAGTGACAACGGCCTGCAACCCAGAGATTCTCTACGTCCTGCGGCAGCAACGTTCTGTACGAAATATCGTACGGCGGTACGATCGGCTGATCGTGATACCCGGCTGCGTCCTCGGGATGCCGGTCTATCCTCCACGCCCCGAGCACTACCACGTCATCCTGTCGTTTCGCAGCTCTTATATCGTCGCCGGTCAGCACGTAATCGCCGACGATTCTTCTGGATTCTCGCGATCCAGCAGTCGGACCACTGGTGAAAAAGTATGCGTCTTTGAACTCGGGTAGTGCTTCTTTCCAGAGCTCGAACATGGTCCACGCATCGCGTCGGCCCTCGATTTCTGCGTTCGTCCAGTCTTGCGGATTAGTTGCGTTGCCGGGAGTGCGAATCACATTGAAATAGATGTCTCGACCGGAGAAAGTTGCCGGCCACGGACCACCATAAAGGCCGATCTTTCCTGCGGCCCGTGCCTTCTCCAGAACGGCCGCACATTTGCGACGCAGCTCAAATGTGAGTTCAACAAAGCCAATTCGGAAGTGCAAGCTCATCGGCTGCAGCGACTCGGCGACCTCGTATGGACATCCTGCCCAGGCGGCGACATCGGCATCACCCGTGGCATCGATAACGTACCGGGGTCGTATAGCGACGAGGCCGTCTTTGTTACTGACTACGACGCTGTCCACCCGGTCGCCCTTCACGATCACGTCAGACACCTGGGTGTGAAAAAGCAGATTCACGCCAGACTCGACTAAGACGTCATCAGCAGCCTTCTTGAACAACTCCGGATCCGTGCGCGGAATTACGCGATCAGGATGCTTTTCGACCTCGGTGAAATCGCCGTTCACGTTGTATGAGAGATACGGAGCCTGCCCAGGCTCAACCACACCCATTCGTTCGAGCATCTCAAAGACAAGTCCACCCACGACAGGCTTACCCGTCTCTTCGTACACGAATCCATCGAACGCCGAGCCGATGATGTTCGTAAAGAACCCACCGGCAAATCCCATGCGGTCAACTGCCATCACAGAAGCCCCGTTCCGCGCCGCGCCAACAGCCGCGCCAATACCCGCCAGCCCCGTTCCGCAGACGAGAACATCGGGTTCGGCGGCTACGGGAAGTGATTTTGTATAGTGGATTGTTGACATGGTTTGCTTCTTTCTTAGTTGGCTCAATTAATGTATAGGAAGAATAAGGCACCGATATCGGTACTATGCAGTTCGCTGAAAATGGACGCAAGGGGCCAGCAGGACCCCTGATGAATCGCTTGCCGTCGCACAGAATCGTTCGGGGATGCTCAGAGCGTCGCTGTAAAGGATTTCGGCGCGTTTCAGGGACTTCCGCCAGCTATCCTCGGTATGCGAAGGGTGGACGCCCGAACCTGCCCCGTTTTTCGTCAGATTCCCCTTGCTTGGAAACGTGAGAACGCATTTTATTATTCCTCTTGATCCGCAGACTTGCAACGCTTCTATAAGGTTGCGCCACACTCAGAACATTTCACAGGAGGACAAAATGACTTCCAACCAAGACTGGTGGCCAGATCAACTGAACCTGAAGGCTCTCCGCCAGAATTCTCCCTTGTCCGATCCGATGGACGAGGATTTCGACTACGCCGAGGCGGTTGAGACCCTCGACGTCGATGCGCTGAAGCAGGACATCGAAGAGGTGATGACGACCTCGCAAGACTGGTGGCCGGCCGACTACGGTCACTATGGGCCGCTCTTCATCCGCATGACGTGTCACGCTGCCGGCACGTACCGCATCAGCGACGGCCGCGGCGGTGGCGGCTCCGGCCACCAACGCTTTGCACCCCTCAATAGCTGGCCCGACAACGCGAGTTTAGACAAGGCGCGCCGCTTGCTCTGGCCGATCAAGCAGAAGTACGGCCGGCAGCTCTCGTGGGCCGACCTACTCATCTTCGCCGGCAACTGCGCGCTGGAGTCGATGGGATTCAAGACCTTTGGTTTTGCCTTTGGACGCCCGGATGTCTGGGAGGCGGACGAGACGGACTGGGGCGACGAGACGACGTGGCTCGACGATGAGCGCCACGACGCCGACGGCGAGCTTCAGGGTCCGCTCGGCGCCGACCACATGGGCCTGATTTACGTGAACCCGGAGGGGCCGAATGGCAACCCGGACCCGTGCGCGGCCGCAAAATACATTCGCCAGACGTTCAAGCGCATGGCGATGAACGACGAGGAAACGGTTGCGCTTATTGCCGGCGGCCACACTTTCGGCAAAGCACATGGCGCTGCCGCTGAGGACAATGTCGGTCCCGAACCAGAGGGGGCCAGCATGGAGGAGCAAGGCTTCGGCTGGCAGAACCGCCACGGCAGCGGCAAGGCCGGTGACACGATCACCAGCGGCTTAGAAGGTGCCTGGACCAATAACCCGGTGAAGTGGGACAACAATTTCATGGAGAACCTGCACGGCCACGAGTGGGAGCTGACGAAGAGTCCCGCTGGCAAATCGCAATATGCCCCCAAGAATGCCGATGAAGTAGCCACCGTGCCGGACGCACACTGTCCGTCGAAGAAGCACGCCCCCATGATGCTCACTACAGACCTTTCACTAAGGGAGGACCCGGACTACGCGCCGATTTCCAAGCGCTTCCTCGAAAATCCCGCGGACCTCGAAGACGCCTTTGCCAAGGCGTGGTTCAAGCTGCTCCACCGCGACATGGGACCCCTTAGCCGGTATGTCGGGCCCTTGGTTCCCACAGAGCCGCAGTTGTGGCAAGACCCCGTCCCCGCCGTGGATCACGAGTTGGTCGGGGAGCAGGATGTTGCCGACCTCAAGGCGAAGGTCCTCGCCTCGGGATTATCCGTTTCCCAACTGGTCTCGACCGCTTGGGCGGCGGCGGCATCGTACCGCGGCACCGACAAACGCGGTGGCGCGAACGGCGCGCGCATCCGCCTCGCCCCGCAAAAGGACTGGGAAGTAAACGATCCGTCCGCGCTCAACGAGGCGCTGCAGACGCTGGAGCAGATCCAGGCGGATTTCAACAGCTCGCAGGACGGTGGCAAGAAGGTCTCTCTCGCCGACCTGATCGTCTTGGCCGGGTGCGCAGGCATCGAGCAGGCTGCGGCGAACGCCGGTCACGACGTGCAGGTTCCCTTTGCGGCTGGTCGCACGGACGCGACGCAGGAGTGGACCGACGAGGAATCGTTTGCCGTGCTCGAACCCACCGCAGACGGGTTCCGCAACTACCTCCAGGCAGGACAGGAAGGCAAGCCGGAAGACCTGCTGGTGGAGCGGGCATGCCTGCTGACGCTGACCGCTCCCGAGATGACGGCGCTCGTTGGCGGCATGCGCGTCTTGAATGCGAACACCGGGCAGTCTGGGCACGGAGTGTTTACCGATCGGCCGGGGACGTTGACCAATGACTTCTTCGTGAATCTGCTCGACATGAACACCGAGTGGAGCGCGACCTCCTCGGCGGAGGGCGTGTTCGAGGGTCGCGACAGCCAGACTGGTGATCTCAAGTGGACCGGCACTAGGGTGGACCTCGTCTTCGGTTCAAACTCCGAACTCCGAGCCTACGCGGAAGTTTACGGATGTGACGATGCGCAGGAGGTGTTCGTGCGCGACTTCGTGGCCGCGTGGGACAAGGTGATGAATCTCGATCGCTTCGACTTGGCGTAATTTCAGCGGGTGCTCGCAACCTCAGCGCTGGTGGCAGTGGCGGCCACCAGCGCTTCACTTCCCTGAATAGCTGGCCGGACAACGATAACCTCGACAACCGCCTGCTCTGGCCGATCAAGCAGAAGTATGGCTGCAACCTCTCTTGGGCAGACCTGCCCATCTTCGCCTGCGGACGCCTGGACGTCTGGAGGCGGACGAGACGGACTGGGTTACAAAAACACAATGTCAGATATCGGAAAATTCTTTCGCGAAAACGGATACTATTTCGCCAGAGGGATCTACTCCGCTGAAGAGGTTAAGGTGATGGAAAGCGACTTTGATCGGGTCGTGGATCAGCTCCTCAAAAG
Organism: Candidatus Latescibacterota bacterium; assembly: GCA_022827835.1. Lineage (GTDB taxonomy): Bacteria > Latescibacterota > UBA2968 > UBA8231 > UBA8231. The sequence continues at coordinate 65,542 of JAJEIO010000006.1, read as the reverse complement.
CGATGAGAACGTCAATGCTCGCTGGCAAAGCAGATTAACGGATGCCCTTGACGGTGGTGAATCTGTTATCATCCATACCCACAATATCCAGGGCTTCTCTGCTGTTTGGATGCAGGCGTTCTTGCAAGAGAAGTTTCTCGATACCACTGAAGCCATCCTCGGACCGGATATTATGCTTCACCATTCCAAACTCTTCTGCAAACCGCCGGAGACAGGTTCCCCGTTTCCGATGCACCAAGATTGGCAGTACTTCCCCTCTGTCAAAGACACGATGATAGCCGCTATCATCTACGTCTCGGAAGCCACTGATGAGATGGGGTGTGTACGGGTCTACCCAGGTTCTCACAAGCAGCTCGGGCGCACAGGTGGCATGATAGGAGACGGTGCTAATGCTGAAGTTACGGATCGATACCCGATTGAGAACGCAACCGTTTTGGAGGCGGAACCGGGAGACGTGCTTTTCTTTAGTTACTTTACCCTGCACGGTTCAATGCCAAACTATTCCAACAAAACACGGAAAAGCGTTCTCGTCCAGATGCATGCTGGTGACGATGGAATCGAAGCCGAAGATAGCCACACCAACGTCCAATTGGTACTTCGTGGCTGGAACCATCTCGCAACCCGCTCTTCTGTTGGAAGCATTAGATAGGGCAACATTCCAGGATCGTAAAACAGTTTGCAAGCATTCACTTTTAGAAGCGTTTTTAAAACATCGCTTCGACCTAGCGTAATCTCAGCCCCATGAGGCGGCGCAGGACGATCTACCACAACGACGCGCGGCACTCGTACCTGTGGCACTTCGAGCCGCCCATGCGCCTTGAGGACGCTTGGATACCCATTGACGAGGTGGCGGGTACGGCCGTCGATACCTTCAGCTACTGCGTCGAGCGCGGCGACGGTGCCTTCTACCCCACGAAGGTGGGGAAGATGTTCGCCATCGAGGACGGCAAGCCGCAGTCGCAGAACAATTACGCGTGGCGGGCGGCGGCGTGCATGCTCAGCCTGATGGAGCGCGGCCTCGACCCGCTGCGGGTGCTCGTTGACCGCGCCCACGAGCACGGCTTGGACTTCATCGCCAACCTGCGCCTGCAGCGGCTCGGTGGCGTGTACCCGGAGTTGGAGATCGAGAACGGCGGTGCCGGCTGGGCCGAGGAGCGCGTCCGGGACCTCAAGTACGACGTGCTGCGCGAGCTCGTCACTGAATACCCTATCGAGGGTGTCGAGCTGGATTTCACGGCAGCCTTCAGCGATCGCGGGTACTTCTACTTCAACGACGGAGGGACTCCCGAGAACACGGCGGCCATGACCGAGTGGGTGCGGCGCTCAGCGGAGATGGTGCGCTCGCGGCCGGGCGAGCCTCGGGTGGTGGGCGCGCGAATCTTCCCCACGGAGAAGGGCAACTTGGAACAGGGCCTCGACGTGAGGACGTGGCTCGGCGAGGGACTGCTGGACTTCGTCGTGCCGGTGGCCTACATCTACACCGTTCTCGATCCCGACATGCCCTTCGACTGGGTAGTCGGGCCGGCCCACGACGCGGGTGCCTCGGTTTACGGATTCCTGCAGCACTACACGCAGGACCAAATCGTCGGTGCCAGCGGCAGGCGGTACCCCAACATAGAGCACTTCCGGGCCACTGCGGCCAACTACTGGGAGAAGGGCGTCGACGGCCTGTACACTTGGATGATGGACTGGCCCCTCGGCGACGCGGAGCGCAACATCCTCACCGTGATCGGCTCTCCGCAGCTCGTCCGCGAGCGCGACAAGCGCTATGCCCTAGCCCGCAAGTACGACGGCGCGGCGCGGGTCGACTATCGCCACCACATCCCGCACGAGCTTTCTCCGCCTCTCCCCACCGCGGCCCACCAGATCCCCTTCACCATCGCCGACGACATTGCCGCGGCCGACAGCCGCGTCAGCGGGACGACGCTGCGCATCTACCTGACCAACGTCGTATCCGCGGACCGGTTCAACATTGCCCTGAACGGACACTCGCTGGCCAGCGAGACGTGCCGCCGCGTCTGGAAGCAGGACGACGCCTATCCCTACACCAACCCGCGGAACCACTGGCTGGAGTTCGATCTCGTCGACTGCGTGCCCCGCAAGGGCGGGAACCTCTTGGAGGTGTCGCTGGAGAGTCGGCCGGACGGCCTGACCGGAAGCGTCACCATCCAGGAGGTAGAGGTGGAGGTGCGCTACAGTCCGTATCCGGTAGGGCTAGGGGGTTCCACGCACGATCTGAGGTGACGCATAGAGATCGGGCCTAGCCTCGTTCGCTGTGAAGCAACCGGATGATCGCGCTTTCTCTATTAATTCTCTCGAAACCTCGGTCACGATCATGCCTTCTACTGGCGCGTGTTCGCTGATGAACTGACCGTTCGGGTCAATCGCAAAGGCGAGCCCTGGAAACCACGCGTTGCCGCTCTTTCCCGCCTGATTGGCGTAGAAAATGTAGAGCGCATTGTCCACGGCCCTTGCTGGCAGGACCTGGGCGGCAAGCTGTCGATGTTCGGCGGCCTGTTCGGTCTGATCGCCGTCAGGGGTGACGTTGTCAGCACAGCCGCTGGCACCCACGGCGAGGAGGAAAAAGTCCGCGCCCTCCTGTGCGGCGGTGCGGAAGATCTCCGGAAACCTCAGGTCGTAGCAGATCCCCACGCCGAAAGTCCAGCCTTGCGAGGTCACGACGGGGAGCTGGCTCCCCGGTTCGAACCAGGCCCGTTCGGTTTCATTGGGGATGTGCAGTTTGGTGAAGGTCGCGAGGTACCCGCCGGGCCCGACGATGTAGGCGTTGTTGCGATAGCGCTCGCCCGCCGGCTCGATGGTGCCGACGACGAGGGTCATGTCGAGCTCGCGGCAGAGCGATTCGAGGAACGGAATCGATTGCTCGGTCGCTGCTTGTGCGATCCGCATGGACTCCTCGGGGGGAATGTCCGACTTGTTCATCGAGCCGGTGATGCACTCTTCGGGAAAGAGCGCAAACGTGGCACCTTGCTCGTGCGCCGCTCTCGACCATTCGGCAATCCGGTTGAGGTTGGTCGTGGGGTCGCCCATTGCGCTGTGCATGGCGATGGATGCGACATGTGTTTTTGTGTTGTTCATAGGTGGTGATCTGCTCTAGAGAGCGCGACGCATTAAATTAATTGGGCACAACGGCACCTTCATCCAAACTAAATAAGTCCCGTTCTGAATCAAGAGAGGCTTGAATACCGATAGGGAGCGTTAATTGAGGCGCGGTATGACCGAAATCAACACCTGACAAGATCGGGAACTGCCGATCCGTTGTGTATTCAAGGATTAAAAGTTCAAAAAGTTTTTTCTCTTCCTCAGTGAGTTCGTTAATCTTACCGACAATTAAGCCCGCAATCTGGTCAAACACTCCTATTTGTTGACATTGGTTGAGCGACTCGTCAACGTTGCGTAGTAGTTGACTATCGCCAAAGTTGACCTCCTCAAGACACAAGATTGCGCCTTGCGACACTGGCCAATACGGAGTCCCTGCTAAAGTCAACAGCGTCCTTAAATTTCCGCCAACCAATGGACCGCTCGCGTTTCCATCCCTCAACCAACGCCAACCTGAATTTGTTTTCATCGTTCGTGGTTGATCTTCGCTTGGATAGGCATCCGTCCATTGTGCCGGTGGCTCAAGTTTACCCACTGGGTCTGCGTTGAACAATATCCGTTCAACATGATGGCATGTATAGGCAAAAGGTTGCGGGTATTCGCTGAAACCGTTGAGGATCATCGGACCGTGAAATGTAACTAAACCCACCTTTGCATATAGGCCGTTCAAAAGAGCAGTAACCGCACTATATCCCATCACAATTTTCGGGGACACCTGAACCTGATGCCAGTCCAGTAGCGGTAATACCGCATTGGCCCCACTGCCGCCAGATAGACAGAAAATGGCTTTAATACTTGGATCAGCGAACATCTGATTTAAATCGTCAGCACGGTGTTGTGCCGATGGATTCAAGTGCTTCCGCTGATCACGTGTATGGGGTGCGATCTGAATGTGTAATCCGGTCTTTTCTAAATATGCAATGCCGCGCTGAAAAGCAGACTCGTTAATCGGAAAAAACGCAGACGCAGGCGATACGATACCGACTGTGTCGCCAGAAATAAGTTTTGGTGGTTTAATGAGTTTGCGCATAGAATCCTTCGAGGTTTTGTCATCGCTTCGTGCGACTACCGATGAACAATTTGCGGAGATCCCAGATCCCACAAAGACCGCACCAGCAGCAATTTTCATCACCTCACGTCTGGTGATTTTATTCATTCGGTCCGTTCCGTTCAACACAGGTAGTCGACGCAGGTGGCGGCGTGGACCTTCAGCACCTGCCCGAACTCCGACTCGCGGATCTGCTCGTCGGGAACGGCGATGTTCTCCAGGTCCGTGCCGTAGATCGCCGCAGGGATGCCCCGGCGCCACCAGAAGCGGGTATCCGTGGAGCCGTAGCTGACGTTGGCCTCGATCTCACGCCCCGTGATCCGTCGCGCGTTGGCGGCCACGGCCTGCACGATCTCCTCGTCGGGGGCCGCATAGGCCGACTCCAGACACACCACCCACTCCACGTCGATCTCTCCGCGGTCGAGGCCCGTGCCAGCCAGCACCTCCTCCACCTTCTCCTGCAGATCCTGCGTGGACACGCCGACCGGCGTGCGCAGGTCGATCTCCATGCGGCAGGCCGTGGGGATCGTGTTGCTCTGTACGCCGCCCTGAATCACGCCCACGTTGACCGTGGTCGAGTCCGCCACCCACAGCTCCCTGCCCGTCAGTTCACCGCCGCGCACGGCCCGTTCCCGGCCCCGGGCGACGGCGTCGGCCACGTCGGGCGGAGTCTCGAGACGCCAGCCCTTCAGCCCCATAAGTGCCTCGGTCACGGCCATGGCCCGGGCTATGGCGTCGTCCTCGACCGGCACCGCGGCCAGTCCGCCGCCGTGTCGGGTTCCGATGCGCAGCGTGTACTTGCCCTTGTGCCCGATCAGCACCTGGTCCATCCCGGTGGGCTCGCTGTTCAGGCAGGCGTCGCCGCGCGTCATCGGCACGTGCTCCAGCAGCCACTCTGAGCCCCAGGCCCCGCCAGTCTCCTCGTCGCCCACCAAGGTCAGCGTTAGCTGCCCCCGGATCGGGACGTCGAGTTCGTGGAGCAGCACCAACGACAGCAGAGAAGCCACCGATCCGGCCTTCATGTCACCGACGCCGCGGCCGAGGATGCGGCCGTCCCGGCACTCACCGGAGTAGGGATCAAAGGACCAGGCCTCTGGGTCGCCGGCCGGGAACTGGTCCAGGTGGCCGTTGAGGACGAGGTTGCGGCCGGCTTGGCGGCCCTCCATATAGGAGACCAGGCTCTGCACCGTCGGCTGCGGCTCGTACACGTCGGCCGGCAGCCCCTTCGACTTCAGGTAGCGGGCCAAGTAGGCGACACAGGCGCTGGTGTCGCCGGGTGGGTTGTCGGTGGGGATGGCGACGACGTCCCGCAGCACGCCTTGGAACTCCAGCAGTCTGCGGTCGATCTCGGCGAACAGGCGTTGCTTCAGGCCTTCGGTGGTCATGCAAGCCACTCCGGTGGTGTCTGGACAACGAGATGGATAAAAATTATAAAGGGCCTTTGAGGGGAACTGGTCAAGCGGTGGGCCGTCTTGCCCCTCCCTACTTGTTCGCCGTCGCCGCCCTGATTTATCTTGTCTCCAGAGCCAGAAGGCGGTGACGCTCCCCCGCAATGGATAGGAGTATGCGGTGAAGTTGAAAATTGCCACTTGCCAGTTTCCCGTTAGCCGGGACCTAGAACGCAATTTCAAATACGTCGTGCGTCAGATGCAATACGCCAGTGAGCAAGGCGCTCATTTGGCGCATTTTTCCGAGACCTGTCTGGGGGGATACGTCGGGGTCGATCTCCCTTCCTTCGACCACTACGACTGGGATCTGCTGCGCCAGTGCACTGAGGCGATCGCGGACTTGTCCCGCAAGTTGAAGCTGTGGGTCATTCTTGGATCCAACCATTGCCTCACGGGCAGACACAAGCCGCACAACAGCCTCTACGTCATCAATGATCTCGGCTCTGTCGTGGACCGCTACGACAAGATGTTCTGCACCGGGAAGGTCGGCTCAACGCCGGGCGATCTCGATTTCTACAGCCCGGGGTCGCGCCTGGTTACATTCGAAGTAAGAGGAATCAAATGCGGCCTGCAGATATGTCACGACTTTCGCTACCAGGAATTGTACAGAGAATATAAGAAGCGTGGCGTACAACTCGTCTTTCACTCCTATCACAATGGGGGCATGACCCTGAGACAGAAGGAGAAATACAGGAACATCTGGGGGATAATGGTTAGAGCGACCATGCAGACCTATGCGGCCAACAACTATATGTGGATCAGCGTCAACAATACTACGAGACACGAAAGCAGTGGTTCCAGCTTTGTCGTCCGGCCCGACGGCCTGATCGACGGCCGATTGCCACTGCACAGGACCGGGGTCTTAATATCGACCATTGATCCCAGAGAGAAATTCTACGATGCGTCGGAGGCGTGGCGCGGACGGGCCATGAAAGGGGTCTACCACAGTGGAACCCTAGTGCGCGACAGGCGCTCGGCGGACCGAACCAACTTTTAAATATATTGATAGGAGAACCTCTATGCTGATCGTCGATTCCCACTTGGATATCGCCTACAACGCGCTCGAATGGGACCGGGACTTGCTCCAGCCCATCGCCCAAATACGCGAGGCCGAAGCTGGCATGGCGCAGAAAGGCCGCGGCCTGAACGTGGTGAATTTCGCCGAGCTGCGGCGCGGCGGGATCGGCCTGTTCTTCGTCACGATGGGCTGCCGGCTCGCTTCGATGGGCAAGCGCTTTCCCGGGGTGCGCACCCAGGACATTGCCTACGCCAAGTGCAAGGGCGAGTTAGCCTACTACCGCCTGATGGAGGCCAAGGGCGTCTTGCGCCAGATACGTGACCGCGCCGAACTCGACGCCCATCTGGCCGAGTGGGACGACGATCCGCAGGCGACCCCGCTGGGGTTTGTCCTCAGCTTGGAAGGGGCGGACGGCATTGTGGCACCTGAACAGGTGGCCGAGTGGTGGGATGAAGGCCTGCGGGTCGTGAGTCTGTGTCACTACGGAGTCAGCTCCTACTCGCACGGAACCCAGGCTCCCGGCGGCCTGACGGATAGAGGCCGCCCCATGCTCGAAGCCTTGGAGGCGGCCGGGATAATCCTCGATGTGAGCCACTTGGCTGAACAGGCATTCTGGGAAGCCCTGGAGATTTTCACCGGTCCCGTGCTGGCCACGCACAACTGCTGCCGGGCCTTGTGCGACCACGACCGCCAGCTCGACGATCAACAGATCAAAGCGCTGGCCCAGCGCGGCGGCGTCATTGGCACCGCCATGGACATCTGGATGGTCTCTCCCTTGTGGGACCGGACCGCCATGGACAACACAGGGATCACGCTGGAGACCGTGGTGGACCACATCGACCACATCTGCCAGCTAACCGGGAGCTCCCACCACGCCGCCATCGGCACCGACCTGGACGGCGGCTACGGCAAGGAGCAGAGCCCCGCCGATCTCGACACTATCGCTGACCTGCGGAAGATTCCCGCCATCCTCGAAAAACGCGGTTACTCGCAGACCGACGTTGCCGACATCATGCACGGCAACTGGGTCCGCTTGCTGTGCGCGGCGTGGAATTGATGTATAGGAGTTATAAGGGGGTTTTAGGGGATTGGGACAAACGTTTAGTCAATAATTTTTGTCTCTATCTTTTGGCCCTCTTGTCTAGGGGCGTAATATTTTCCAATTGGCAGAATCGCGAGACGCCTCCAAGATAGCAAGATTACACTCGAGGGTATGGCGTGCTTCGGATAGGCCACAGGGCATTTCACCCTTGCCGTCGATGGCGTCAAGAAAACAGTTCGCTTGGGATATAAACGCATGGTCGCGCTCAAAATCTGGCCAGGACTCTTCCTGCCACTCAGTTTCAGGTTCCATCATCCAGCGTATGCGATTAGAGTGAATTTCAGATTGCAACGTGCCGCGTTCACAGACCACGGTGATCGCTCCTTCATCAGGGGCTTGATATTGATTCATGCTGAAGGAGGCAAGCGCGTCGCCCTGACGGGTTAAGACGTTGACTGTGTCTTCGACTTCAACTCCGTCCAAAACTTGATGCGCGCAGTCGGCAACTAGGCGTTCGACTGGTCCAGCAAGCCAACTTACGAAATTGATAAGATGTGTTAGCCCATCCTGAATAGCGCCTCCTCCCGTGGCGTGACTGGCGTAGTAAATTTCTCTGTATTCGGGTCGGTAGGTGGGGAAGTGTTGGCCTCTAATAACAGTAATATGCAAGGGTCGCCCAAAGCGTCCACTATCGAGGGCTTTCTTCATTGCCGCAAGCACGGGGATGTGGCGCAAAACATAAGCGACTCCAGCAACGAGCTTCCGCTCCCTGATCGTTCTATCGAGACGATCAATCCCATCTAGACTTATAGATAATGGTTTTTCGATCAATAGATGTAGCCCAGACTCTGCTGCTTGTTGCGCCATGGGAATATGTAGGTGCGCAGGTGTTGCGATCACAATAGCGTCGTGTCCTGCTTCGAGCGCCAATGTAAAATCGGCATAGCTATTTTTGATGTTATAATTCTCTGCTATTTTTTTGCGCTGATTGTCGTTGATTTCACAAATTGAAACCTCTGCGCGATTTGTTGCAAGTACACAGCGCGTATGACGTTCACCTATTGAACCCGTGCCGACGACGAGAATCTTTTTTTTGGCTGCTGCCATAAATCAGTTACTCCAAAGCCGCTAAATCCTTATCCCAAACTCAGCCGCAAAGTCCTGCCATACTGCTTCGGGGACCTCGGTCGTGGCGCTGGCATATACCTCGGCTAATTCCCTGCGATTGGAGGGTCCGACGAGGATTATGCCATTGCCTGCAACCGGCGCATGGAGCGCAAACTGCATGGCTAGATCTCGGATGTTCAACCCCCGTTCTTGGCACCATTGCCACATCTGGTGTGCGTGCGGCACCACCGCGGGGTCGTCCGGCCCACCGATGGCCGCTGGTATGAGATTCCCGTCTTGATCTAGGGACAGTTCTTCTTGCACGCGCTGGGGTTCTGGACCGGCCAGCAGTGAGCCGACCAATACTCGGCCCATAATGATTCCTACATCGCGTTCCAGCGCCAGAGGAATGGTCGTTTTGGCGAGGGACTGGTTCAGCAAGCTGTAATCCAAAAACGACAACACAATGTCTATGGCGCCTGTTTCAATCGCCTGCTGATGAAATTCGTGCTGTCGCACAGCAATGCCAAGATGACCGATGCGTCCCTGCGCTTTCCAATCGAGCAACACATCCAAACAGGCCCCCGGTGCCAACAGGGGTTCCATGTCGTAGCGCGGGCCGTGAATCAACACGGAATCCACATAGTCCGTCTGAAGCTGTTTGAAGCTGTTTTCCAAACTCCACAATGTCGCTTCTTGTGAAAAATCGTGAAAAAAGCGCGGATGAGACCCCACCTTGGTTTGGAGATACACCTTCTCTCGCCATCCACCCGCCAAGGCCAAACCGATGCAGTGTTCGCTCTCGCCACCGCCGTATGGCGGAGCCGTATCGATAAAATTGATGCCCCGCTCAATGGCCGCCCGAATCGTCGCCGTGGCTTCCTCCTCTGACATTAGTTCGGGAAGGCCTAGATATCCGCCGCCCAATCCTAACGCCTTCGGTTCCATCTCTGTGCGTCCCAAGCGCCGAACTTCTAGATCTACCATTCGCAAGACTCCTCTGATCACGCTAGTTCAATGCGCTTGATTACGCGTTGCAAAACCCACTCGCCCACGATCGTGTTTTTTTGCGCGCGATACATGGTCTGAACAGGCGGAATCAACGCATCCCAATCGGGTTCAAAAGGGCCATAACAAACCGGATTATCCTGCGCAGCTTGCAAAGTGGGGATCAACGCCTTCATCTGCGCTAGGATTTCTCGGCGATAAAAAGACAAATTTGCCCCCGCGCGAAACCGCGCCCAGAGCAGATCACTTTGCAACGCGCGTTCCAGTGCAGGCATTGCGCCTGCTGGACGGTTGTTTTGGCAAATCAAGTCCGCCGCCGCCAGACTCACACTGATCGATTCATCCTGAACAAGTGGGCTGATCCTTTGCAGAATGGTGTTCTCCACCTCATACGACATCAACCCGGTAATCGCCCAGTAACGCACAGCACTATCGGGATCATCAAGTCGGTCTATTAACTTAGCTCTGCCCGCTTCACCTAAGCGAGGAAAATCGGCTGTCTCCAGAATGTGCGCATAGTGTTCGCAATGTGCGCCCACTTCGTAATGCACACCCTCAGTCGCTCGCACGATCATCTCAGTTTCATCAATCAACCCCAGATCTCGCGTCTCAGTCATCCATGCAAACAACTGCGTTCGCATCTGATCTTTGAGAGCGCTGTATTCAGGATCATCAGCCAGATTGATAATCTCTTCCGGGTCATTTTCAACGTCATACAGTTCTTCAAATGGCTTCTTTCCCTGCCAGATCAAATATGCAGAATACGCCTTGGGAATCGGCAGCAAAAACACACCATCGGGATCGTGTACTTTCTGCTCGCCGGGCAAACAGGACGTATCCCAGAAGTCATGCTCAGGTGTTCCCTTTTCAGGAGGCGTCGCAAAGAAACCGCCATCTGGCCAAAACGAAGCATAGGGGCGATGAGGCAAAAAGTTGCGAATGTAGCGGTATTTCTTATTCCGAATCGTGCGAATCACCTCATTGCAATTGTCGAGGCGATCCCGCGCCCCACAGACATAATCGCGATACGGTTCTTTTTGCTTACCTATAAACGCCTGTCCTTGAAAATGCTTGGGAATCTGCACATCCATCATGCTCAAAACAGATGCGCCCATATCCATCGTCATCACTAGATCATCCACCACCGTTCCCGGCGGCCCTGGTGCCAGATGTTGATATTTGTCGGGAAAGCGAATAATCAACGGCACCCGCAAACCGTCGTCATAAACGTGCGTCTTGCCCCTCGGAAAACCTGTGCCGTGATCGGACCAGAAGAAGACAATCGTATTGTCCAGCACACCCGCGGATATCAAATTTTCTATCACTTCACCTACGTGCCGATCAACCTGCATCAAGCCATCGTAAAAAAGAGCGGTGCGTTCTCTCGCAAGCGGTGTATCAGGCATAAAGACAGGAAGTGGTGCTTTGGCAGGATCGTGCAATTCTTTATCCATTAACAAGCTCGATCGCTGTTTTCGCGCTTGCGCTGGTGTTAGCTTAAATACACTGGCGTGGGACTCACCAAAACTATGGACGGCAAAAAAGGGCTTCTCATCCGCCCGCTCTAAAAGCGTCTCATTGCTCTGATACGCCGCCCATTCGTCAGGATCAATGTCGGTGTTCAAATCAGTATTGATCGCCGAGCAATTATACCCTGCTGCCATCAGATAATGCGGCAACATGTGCACAAAGTCAGGGCGTCTGGCAAAACTTCGATGATGATGCGTACCCACCGTCGTCTGATGCATTCCGGTAAAAATACTTGTGCGCGCGGGTGAACAAATAGGCCCAGAGGCAAAAGCGTTCGCATAGCGAACGCCTTCTTCAGCTAGCTTATCGAGATGAGGAGTTGTGGCGTAATCATCGCCATAACACCCTAAGTTCCTCGCACTCACATCGTGTGTATTTATCCAGACAAAATTCGGTCGTTCCGCCAAATCAATTCCCCTTCAAGAAATCCACACTGTTTTGTATTCAAAGAAAGGTTCCAGACCCATCTCGCCGTAGCGCCGGCCAATGCCGCTCTGCTTAAAACCACCCCAGGGAGTGCGATGGCTCAGCATACTGGCGCTATTAATGGCCACAATCCCCACTTCCAATCGCCGGACAAAGTAACGTTGTCGCTCAGAATTTTGCGTCCAGAGCGAAACGAGCAGTCCGTAGTCCGTATCGTTGGCCAATGCCAGGGCCTCGTCGTCGCTGGCAAACGTCAGCACGGATACAACAGGTCCGAAAATTTCGTCGCGGCAAACTGGGCTGGACTGATCGGCAAAGGCAAAAGCTGTAGGCTCAAAATAGCAACCCTTGGCGTACTCGTCTCCCGACGGGCGCGCGCCACCAAACAGCAGAGACCCCTGTGCTTTGCCCATCTCGATGTAGTGCTCCACGCGCTCTACCGCCGCTTGGTCGATCAACATGCTGGGGCCTGCGGCCTGCGCCTTTTCTTTTAGTAGAGCGATAAATTCGTCGCGCAGCGATTCGTGCAGCAAAACCCGACTTATGGCCGAGCACGCCTGCCCGGGGAAGGCCGATCCCACGGTCGCTGTCGCCGCTGCTTCGAGGTCGGCGTCGGGCAAGACGATCTGCGCTGTTTTGTTGCCCAGATTTAGCTGCACTCGCTTGAGGTCTGCGGCGGCTGCGGTCATGATCTTTTTGCCCGTTGCCGTGCTGCCGGTAAAACTGATCAGGCGCGTACCTGGGTGCGCGACGAGCGCCTGACCGACCTCAGGCCCCTTGCCGCTGAGCGCGTTGACCACTCCGGCGGGGAAACCGGCTTCGTGGAATGCCTGAATGGTCTTGAGCGCCTGTGGTGCTTCTTGGTCGGGTGCTTTAAGCACGACCGTATTGCCAGCTACGAGGGCTGGCACGGCCGATAAGAGAGAGGCCAGCATCGGCCCGTTGAAAGGGGCAAAGATAGCAACGACGCCTAGCGGTTCCCTATATACATAATTAGTGCCTTGGTCGCCGTGCTCAATAAGTGTGCCCGCCCCGTCGTCTAGTTTACTCACGTAGTAGTCGATGACGCGCTCTACTAGCGGCGGGATGCCCGGCCCTCCCTGTGGCTGGACCTTGGCGGCCGCCAGTTCGTCGGCCATGGCATAGAGCACCTCTTTCAGTTTGGCGAATAAAGCGCGCTTGTGCTCAATGCCGCAGAACTTCCACTCGGCATAAAATGCTTCGCGCGCAGCAGCAGCGGCCCGATCCACGTCGGCCCGACTGGCATCGGCGACTTCGGCGACTAATGCGCCATCTACGGGGCTATACAGAGGATAGTACTGTCCAGATGTTGGGGGACACATTTGGCCCCCGATCAGCAAATCGCTTTTTTTGACACTCACTTCGTCTTCCTTTCTATTGAAACTCTACTTTTCTCACAACTTCACCGAGGAACTCATCTTGCCATCACCGCCGGTCCTGCCCGAAAATTACGACGCCCAGGCACACATGATAACCCATCAGGTGCGTGGGCGCATCTTTCACGCCACCATACCCTCGGCGCAACTGGCCTCCGAGCTGATGGCCAGCGGCGCACCCGCCGACATTGCCGAGGCCGCCGCCATCTTTCGCGCCGTGCTCGCCTGCCAGGAAGTGCGAGACACAGACCCGCACCGAGGCAATTTTCGCTGGGAGTTGGAAGACGAAGTCGTCGAAGATCTCAATGCCGTGCAGTTCGTGCTCTTTTACTACATTCCCGTGCTGTGCAAAGCATCAGACGCCCTGCCCCCGGACTTGGTCGCGGCTATGCGCCGCGCCGTCGCGCTGGGCTTGGAGGAAATCGCGCGCATCGACGTGGCTTTGGCCTATACCAACATCGTCCTCAAGGACATCACCAACTCCTGCCTTGGCGGCCAGTTGTTGGGCGATGATAACATCGGCCAGCGCGGCCGGGAAAAACTGGTGCGCTGGATGGCGCACGTAAATACCTACGGCCTGCCGGCCGAGTACAATAGCCCCAACTACGCCTCTGTCGCCGTGCGCGTGCTGGGCCGCTTGGCCGAACTGACCGAGGACGAACACACCCGCATCCGCGCCCGCACTATGCTCGCTCGCCTCGGCCTTTCCGCGGCGTTACACATACACCCCGGCATCGGCTGCTGGGCCGGCCCCTTCAGCCGCGCCTATAGCCACGCCGTCTTCAACGCCAACGCCTTTAGCGCCGATGACGTGCGCACGTGGTTGGATGGCGGACAGGTACCCGCCTGGATCGGCGACCTGCTGCAGCGCCCCAACGTGCCGCAGCAAATAGACGAAACAGCCCACGGCGAAGAGCCTGTGGCGCTGAGCACTTATCACAGCCCCTCGTTCTCGCTAGGCGTGGCCTCCTGCGAACTGAAGACCCAAGAAGTCATCTTTATCGCCCTACAGTCCAGCGTATTTCACGCGCAATACCAGCGCCCGGATGGCGACCGCTGCGGCGTGCTCTTTTCGCGTTATATACTCGACGACCAGTGGCTCAGCTTCCAGACGACGCCGTCGCGCGCACCCGGACATGTCGTTCCCGAAGAGGGCCACTTTTACGGCGTGCATGAGCGAGGTCGCGCCATCGGCCTCTACGCCCCACGCGGCTTGGACGCTTGGACGCGGCGCACCAGCGCCAAGGCCGTGCTCGTGTGGACCGAGATCGAACAGGTCGATGAGATCTGGATCGGCCAGCACAAAGTAGATTCTCTGCCGACAGCAGTGCCTCGGGGCGAGGTGGTCGTCGTCGGCAGCGGCACCCTGTGGACGGCCATCCGGCCGCTCGAACTGACCGATCTGGGCGGCGGTGCCCCCATCCGCTTGGTCGAACTGGACGGTCATCTGGCCTTGGAGATGTACAACTATACGGGACCGGCCAAGACTTTCTGGGAGATGGCCAAACCCGGCTCCTTTTACCAGGGCCAGCCCCGCTGCGGTTTCTACGCCGAACTGGCCGAGCGCACTTCCTACGCCAGCGGTGCCAATTTTGCCGCCGAGGTAGCGTCCGGCGCGCTCGTCGATGAAGCGGCCCCGCCCGCTACCTATACTGCGGGTAGCGAGCGCCCGCTCCGCGTGGAGTACGCGCGCGATGACCGCATACTCGGCATTGAAGTCGATCTGTATGAGTGGTCGCTAAAGCGGCGTTGGACGCAGGACGGCTCCTTAGACTGGCCCATGCACGAGTCGCCCTACGCCCGACAGAGCGCTTCTGGACAGGTCTCCATCGGCGGTGCCACGCTCACCTGCGACAAGGGCCCGATATGGCTCTGCGCCTGCCCGGGAGGCAAAAGGTATGTTGCCGCCTACAGCGGCATCGAAATGACTTCGTTGAGATTGGAGGTGCCCGGCGATGTGGTCGAGATAGCTGAGATGGGCGCGGGCACGGTGATTTGGGACGAGGGCGAAGTAAAAGTAGAAGCCATATTGCCCTGATTCAGTGCCAGCTTTTCAAACCGAGCAGTTTCTCACCAAGCTCGGTGAGCGTTGCGGTCTCAGCATGCTTCCTCTCCCATTCACGCGGGTCACCGGGGAAAGCATCGCGCTGAGGATGATCTTGTTCACGCCAGAGACGGATGCGTTCCTGCCGCTCTACTTCATTATCCTCTTCGGCCGGATGCATTGAAATATACTGGGCCATGCGGATTCGGTCCTTTGAGTGATTAGGGCGCACGCCGTGGGCGAGCAGGCTATTAAAAATGAGCAAATCGCCGGCTTCCATCTCGATATTCACGACGGATAACCCGGTTATATCGGGATGCATAGGATCGCGGTCCGCAGGCTGGGTCTTGACCCATTCCTCGAACTTTTCAAACAGGACTGGAACACACTGGAATCCCCCGACATCCCCATCCTGCTGCTGTAGGCTTAAAACCCCTTGCACACCGATCGGTAGAGGTCGTACCGACGTATCCACGTCCCAATGAATGAAGCCGTCTGAGTTGCCGCGGACCTGCTCTGGAGGCTTGAGATTGGCGCGGTCGATGGCGACCCAGAGATCCTCCCGGTCCCAGATATCGACAAAAGCATCGTACACACGTGGTTCCTGTCGATTATCCCAGAGGTACTGGTGATTGTAGATCTCCAGCATGCCGGTATTGTTGAGTTCCTTCATTTTATGTTCTCGCCGTTGAGGGGAGTACCAAGTCGTGGGATTATTCGGGTCTTTCTCATCAAATTCCCACAAGAGCTCGACAAGGCGCTCCACATTCGCTGTCGGCACGGCTCGTCTGATAATGATATAACCTTTAGTAGTCCAGTGTTCCCAATCCTGAGACGTAAGCACTCGGAATGGGAATTTTTTCTCTATATCCTTTAGCTGCACCTGAGTCCGCGAGGTGACAGGGTGAGTGTTTTGAGGGGATTTCGGCAGCATTACTAATAGGGGGTTTAGTGTCTTTACTTGGCCCGCCGCTGCTTTGCCAACCACTCCCACAGGGCAGGATCACCATAGGCATTTTGCCACGCCTCCACGTGGCCTCCTTCAGGGTACACGGTAAAGCGGACATCGCTTCCGGCCGTCTTGAGCGCATCGACCATTTCCTGTGATTGTTGCAACGGCACGGCTTCGTCTTTCGCGCCGTGGAAAACCCAGGTCGGTACCTCCTTCATTAAGGGCGCTTTTTCTGCATCCCCACCACCACAGATGGGAACGACGGCCGCGAACTGCTTGGGATAGGTACAGGCTAGTCCCCACGTCGCATATCCTCCCATGCTCAGGCCGGTCACGTAGATCCTAGCCGTATCGATGCGATAGGTTTCAACGATCTCGTTTAGGAGATCGTGCAGTGCGTCTATGGACCACCACTCGTCCTTTGGACACTGCGGCGAGACGATCACGAAAGGAAAGTCCTTCCCCTGCGCTATCATTTTCGGTGGACCGTGGACTTTCACTAGCTCGAGGTCGTCTCCACGCTCGCCCGCTCCGTGCAAGAACAACAGCAACGGCCATGTCTCTTCGCTGCTATCATAGGCAGGTGGCAAATACAGCAGATACTGCATCTCAATGGTACGCACCAGAGTCTGTGGAACCTGTCTCTCTGCGGACTGGGCATCGCTCCCCAACAGACCGCACAACAAAGCCAAAAGGCTAAGACTACGCTTCATCATCCTTGGAATCCTCTCCTTCTATATGTGAGCAATCGACGACGCAACACCTCTCTCTACGAGGCTATGGCAATGCGTTTTGATCTGATTCCTGCCTTGATCGCTTCGTAGGCCAAGGGTGAGAGTAAGGGCTTCCCTCGCTCGACGTTGACCTCGAATGCGTCAAGTTCCTCAATCGTGAAATGGGTTCTCGGCATGAATTCCAGATAGTTGGCCACTTCCATTTCAATAAGGTCGCGAAGATCAGCTTGGGTGACGGGTATGTTCTCCTCGTGAACACGATCCCACACAGTTGCCTTCTCCTTTCCTATTCCTTCGAAGAACCCCCTGCGAATCGAAACGCTGAAGAGAAAAGCCAATCGCTCGGCCCTCTCGCCAATCACTTCCCGAATGTGTTGCCGATCTTCAAGGGACGCTGACTCTGTCTTGTAGGATTGCGTGCCGTAGATGCTATGAAATAAACCTCCAAGACACACGGCTTGGTCGTTGCCCCAATCCTGGAGGAAGTCGTGTGTTCCCCGAAGATGATCCAAAAGATCTCCGCCGCTGTGAGGATTTTCATCCGTGTTCAGGTCGAGCAAGAGGTCTAGGTGATTCTGTTCGATCATTATGGTTCTCCTTACAGTGATTTCACGTAACGTTCTACCCGTTGCCGACAAGGCCAAGACCGGCGAAGCCAGCGGTAGCGGCAAACGAGTTGTTAGAAGATGTGGGCCTGCGTTGACGCTACTCTACGCGTCAATGTAACCCCTGCTGGACTTGAGAACCGCTGTGCCTTTTGGGGGCATGAGGAATCTAAATCCGGATGGCTCGTGCACTTGCCAAGCATATGGCGTCTCACATCGTGAACATTTGATGTCATCGTTTTTGGGATTGCAACCGTACATGGCCGCGTGGCACACTTTACAGAAGGTAACGCCACCAAATCTGTCGCTATCCCACGATTGCTTCTCGCCGGAGAAGTCATCGTGAACAGTTTTGCAGTTCAAGCAAACAAACAGCTCCTTCCGGGGGGCCTCCCGTCGTTCGTGGTCGCGGAAATACCTCAGAATTGCTTCCTGTGTTTCTGTATCGACCTTGCGAAAAGGACGAACTTTTGCTTCGCAGAACTGACACGGAAAGCTGATCCACTCGACCAGCTTCCTCAAAGCCAACGCAAGCGCCACCAAAGCGGCGAACCCTATTCCAATCAGTACCTCCAGTGGCATCGTCTCATCCTCGGTGATTGGGGGGAGAAATCGTTTGAACGAATCGAACCAAGTCGCTCGGATCTCGGCACCGCTTGCAAGTCGCCGCTGCTGGCTCAACTTCCGACATTCGCCAGCTCGGCCACCGCTCTAAGAACCAAGTCGCCCATATGGGTTGGAGACCAACCCGTCTAGCACCGGCCAGCTCCGAACTGCTGCCATCGCCGACAAAAACTGCCTCTGAAGCAACGCACCCGAGTCGCCTGAGTGCTTCCAAGTAGATCGCCGGTTCGGGCTTCATAGATCCAACTGCAAACGAAAAGATGGGGTCGTCGATGAGTTCGCCTAATTGGCACGAACTCCAGGAATCGACCTCATCGTGCGTGGTATTGCTCACGACCGTGATCAGATATCCCAACTCGCGTAGTTGGGTGATCATGTTGACGACTCCAGGGTCTAGTTGCCGAAAGCCGAAGGACTTCTCCGCCAATCGCTCTTGATACAACTCTTCGATGACGTGCTCGTTGGGTTTTACCTTAGCCGCCTCGCAAATGTCCCGAACCACCGAATGGTAGTCGGGAAACTCCCCGCGCATCCGCTGGTCGTGCCGCGCCCCCCATTCGCGGTCAAAATAGTCCTCAGCCAGACCCAAGCGAGCACCCCGCTGCTCGCGACGCCGATCTGGATTGTATTCAGTTACCAGCGTCTCATACAGATCAAAGAGAACGGCTTTCATGTCCTCGGGCAAACCCGGCTAGTCCACGTCATCTTTTTTCAGCAATTTCAGTGATTGTCATGGGTTTTGTCTCCGCTGCATTTCGGTGTTGACGGCGCGAATACCAGCCACTGTCTCGTCAATCTGATTGTTTGCCCGGTCGCGCAGTCCGTACCTGCGGGCGTTGTTCTTAAGGTAGGCTCCACATAGGTGGTATCCGACGCATTGCGGAATATTCCACAGCGCGTCCATCACCTGGCGATAGTGGTCTGTATCGTGCAAGCGGTCCGCGGTTGGTGGCCAACTGGTGTCGCCGTGGGCGCGTATATGCCCCGCCGCGTCGGCCAGCAGAACCGGTTGGTCTGCGAAGTCGGCCCAGTGCCGCATCTTGGTGGCGATATTCTCCGCGGTGCCAAAACATTGAAAACTGAGCACATTGACGTAGGGCAGTGCCGCACGGACCACTTCCTCGGGTAGCACTGCGTTTGCCTCCCATCGGTCGCCCAGAATAAGGTGGTTCGGATCGTAGCGGCGGATGCTGTCGTGGGTGACCTGGTAGTAGCGTTCGGCAATGGCCGAGAGCTCGCGGCGTCCCGCCTCTGATTCGAGCAGGTCTGGATCGACCAGCGACCCACGCCACTTCGTGGCAGGCGAGGTGTGCACCCACTGAGGACAATCGCAGTAGAAATAGCCGATAAGCTTGGGATCGTCGCGCAGGCGTACGCACTCATCGCGGGCGACGTAATCACACCACTCCTCGAAGTCGGAGCTCATCAGATCGGGCATACGGACCTCAACCTGCCACTGATGGGCCTCGGTGAAAGGTAGCAAGTGGCAGTAGGGCATGTCCGCCCATTGGTATTCCTCATAGGTGAAGGGCCGCGAATGGCGGTGGTAGCCTTCGGTGATAATTACGACTTCCTGGGTCCAGCCAATCGTGTTAAAGCCCCAGTCGCGCAGATCATCGGCGACGGCGCGCAGCCAACGTTCATGGCTGTTGCCGAACTCGCGTTCCCACACGCCGTCCGACTCTGCATACCGCAACGCAGCCGAGTCGATATGGTTTATGCCGATGGACCAGAACGGTGCGCCGTCCGGCGCGATGAACCACCAACGCCCGTCCCGCTGCTCAATTGTGTAAAAGTCTGCCATTGTGACTGGTGTTCCTTTCGGTGCCTATTGTTGCGTAACAGAACGCAAATACTCTGCAACCTTCGGTTTGCGTTTCTCTACGGCATAATCGAGAGGCGTCCTGAGCATGTCTTGGTCTGCATTTTTCCAGAAGGACTACGATAAATCAGGTACTGAAAACCCCCCGGCTTGCAGTGCTCTTAGTGAAGGTTGTAAGTCATCTTCACGAACCAAGAAAGCATCGGTAGTGAATGTGGAAATTGCCATGACACTTATGCCGGCGTCTTTGAGAATCTCGGTGGTCCTATATATCACCCCGATCATGTCGAACGTCAAAGGCTCGTCGATGAGAAAAACCCGCCATCCGTGTGAACTGTCGACCACCAGGGAGTCATCGGGCATTCTCCCACCTTCACAGATGATCGTCCACTCTCCTGCTAAGCGCATTAAGGAAAAAAAACCATTTCCAGTTCTATTAACTATCTCTGGCAATCCGGGACTGTCTTTGACCTTTAAAATTGAATAAATCCCGGACAGAACTTTGATCGAGAAGTGTTGTTCCATCTAATATTCTCTCTATACCAAATCCACCGCCAACGATTTCCCGTGAACTATCTTCATTTCTAATCGGATCAGCAGGAGACATCTCTACCTATGGGAGGGAGTTCAGCCGCTTGTCTGGACATCTGAGAGTTGCCTGAATTCCGCCTCTAGGATCGAATAATTCACTCGGTCATACCAACGTCCGCCAAAGAAAAACGCATCGCGTTGATGTCCCTCCAATTGGAAACCACACTTTTCGAGCACGCGGATTGCGGGGCTGTTGAATGCCACTGGATTCGCCGCTAGGCGATGGAGTCCCAGATGCTCAAATGCATAGCGGACGATGAGCTGGAGGGCGTTCGTGCCATACCCTTTGCCGCGATCGGATACTCTGGCAAAGCCTAATCCCAGCTCCGCAGATCGGTCCTGCCAGTCGATACTGTGTAGCTGAACATGCCCGATAACCTTTCCTTCCAAGGTAAAAACGCCAAAATCAACTCCAGTCTGACCTTGCTTACCTTGAATCTCTTCAAACCATTTGTCGGCCTGTTCTTGAGCAAGTCCTGGCTGAACGTGCTCCGTCGGGACATCCCCGGCGATTTCCGTCATCTCCCACAGCGTATGGCAATGTTCCCGCTCCAATGCTCGTAGGACCACATGCTCACCTCGAAGTTCGATCACGGTGTCCCTCTGTACTCTGTCCCCCTAAAGAGGAGGATAGCACACAAGTCTATCAATCGAATAATCAGCTCGCTGCATGCAATTCCTCGCGCAAAACTCGACGCAGGGTTTCCTCGTCAATAGGGGGCTTCTTCTTTCCAAGGTAATCTTTCAATGCCTCATTGATCATTGTTTGATAACCTGTCCCCGCCTCTTCTGAAAATGCACGAAAGGCATCCAGTACGTCGTTATCTACATACATGGTAATTCGCGTTTTGCCCTTTTGCGGGACTACTGCCCCGCGTCTCCCACGGCTGAAGTCATATTCCTGTTTCATAAGTCTTCCTTTCTCCCCGAGTCGCTAGTCTCGCCGAAATTATCCTTATGGTTTCTTCGTAGTTAGAGTATATGCACATTGTGCATATATTGCAAATGGCCGGATAGCGAAGAGGAAAGGATAGGTTCGCTACTGCTTCCACCCCAGATAATGTCCCTCGGTCTTGTCGCTGACCACTATCTTTGCGTCGGGACGCTCGCGCACCTCGGGGCGCAGACTCGTTCCTAGGCCGGGGCCTTCGGGCGCTAGCAGATGACCGTCCTGTATGTTTAGATTCGTCGTCACAAACTCCTCGTACCAGCCTTCGTAATACTGCCGAATCGTCTCCATCAACATCGCGTTTGGCACGTTCATGCAGATATGGGCGCACGCAAACACGTTTACAGGTCCCGTGCAGTCGTGGGGACATACCGGAAGCTGATATGTCTCTCCCAGAATCGCAATTTTTTTCGTTTCTGATATGCCACCCGTCCAGATAAGGTCGGGCATTAGAATTTCCACCGCGCCCTTTTCGATGAACTCGCGGAACTGGTAGCGCGTCACAAACCGCTCGGCGAGACAGACCGGAAACTTCGCTTCCCTCACCAGAGCCAGATGCGCGTCAACATTGCGCGGCGAAAGCATTTCCTCAAGCCAGAGTATATTGTACGGCTCTAAAGCCTTCGCTACCCGTATAGCATTGTGCAGACTCCAGAATCCGTGCCCGTCTATAGCAATGCTCATGCGGTTGCCAACAGCCTCGTGAATTCTGCGTATCGGGTCTATCATCGCCTCGATTTCTTCGTCGGAGACGTAGTACCCATCGCCCTCATGCGCGTCGGGAAACGCGCCGAGTTTCATGTGCTTGATCCCGCGCTCAAGAAGGTCTGTCGCATGAGACACGGGGTCAGGGTCGCCGCCAGTATTGTAAACGCGGATTCGGTCTCGGCAGGCACCGCCGAGCATTTCGTATATAGGTCGGCCCGACGCTTGTCCGGCGATGTCCCAGAGCGCGATGTCTAGCGCGGAGATGGCGCGAGTCTCCGCGCCGCCATATCCCCAGTGGTCGGCAAGGCGGAACATATTGTGCCAGTGGTTCTCGATATTCAAAGGATTGCGGCCTATCAGCATGGGCGCGAATAACTCGTGTACCGCGCCTTCTACCGCCATCGGCCCGTACCAAGTCTCGCCAAGCCCAACATGCCCTTCGTCTGTATAAATCTGCACCCAGATTCCGCAACCATAACTCTGGCTTCGGTCTGCCACGCGGATTGTTTCTACCTTGGTTATTTTCATTTTTTTCCTTTGCCCCGCAGCCGGGCGCGAACGTGTTAAATGAAGTTTGCTCTAAAATGCCGGTAGTTCACGATGCCTCTTTGCGCGCAAGAGCAATCAGCCTCTTTGCGCTAGTCCCATACGCACTGCCTTCCAAATCTCCATATAGTTGCGTAGTACTAAACCCAACTTGCAAGAGACGATCCTTCAGTTCCTGGCCGGAGTACAACGTGTGGTGAAACTCGAACGATTTTACCTGCTCATCCCGAATCAGGAGCCACTCGTTGTGAATCCTCGTCCAATCATCGAAGATTTCTCGACGTTGAACGATCAATGTCCCGTCGGGAAGAGCTTCGGAGGAGGTCGCGGCAAATACCTTGGCCAACCACTCTTTACCCATCATCTCCATTACGAGGACTCCCCCAGGTCTGAGACTCTCGTAGATATTGCTGAGCACTCGCAGGTCCTCGTCCTTGTCATCGAAATAGCCGAAGGACGTAAACATGTTGAGCACCAAGTCGTACGAGGAGGGCCGCACAAAACGACGCATGTCCTCCTGCACAAACTCAACGTCTAATTTCTGCTCGTTTGCTCGCGCCCTAGCTTTTTGCAGTAGGAACGCTGTAGAATCAACTCCTGTTACGGAAAATCCTCGCTCGGCCAGGAGCGTGGCATGTCGGCCGGGGCCGCAGCACAGATCGAGGATATGTGTCCCGCTGAACTCCACCAGCGAAAGAATTTTGTCGATTTGATCTTCCGCAGATTCAAATCGCTCTTCTGGGAACATATAGGGATACATTTCCGTCCAGAAGTCTTCGTTTTCAAACCATTCGGACATAGGACTCCAGCCTCATGTTTTGGGGAGTGTCAGGATCCAATAGTCGTCGGCCCCTGATCTTGTTCATATATCTCTACTCCTGCTGATTTCTTTTAAAATGGTAAGTACAGACTGCGCCGACACTCCAGGGCCTCTAGCCCCTTCTCATAAATCTCCTCGCACAGAGCGACTTTTCCATCCATGTACGACTGGCGGTCATTGTCGTGCTCTTCGGCGAGTTGCCATTTCAGGGTACTGAGCCTACGAACATATTCGGAACTTAGTCTGAGGAAATCCCTGAAGACGAGATGCCGCTTCAAGGCTTCACCATACTTGTCACAAACGTACGTATGGTGGACGGGCAAAGAATCCTTCAGGCCGCTATCGGACAGATCAAAGGCATCTCTTCCGGGAATACCTAGGTCGCCTTCATGGAAATATCCGATCTCTGCAAGCCGGTCCTTCGTGCGCTCAAAATCCTGTGGCTCAATGACAATGTCAACGTCAATGATCGGCTTGGCCGTCATTCCGGCGACCGAGGTGCTACCGACATGCTCGATGCTGCAATACCTTCCTGACAAAACAGAGTCAAAACGGCGTCGCAACTCTTCGAACCACGAGGGCCAAGCCGGATTATAGTGCTTTACCAAGGTAACGGACATGATTCATTGACTCTACCAGCAAGTCAATCTTGTAGTCGTAATTGGCAACAAGCTTAGGAAGTGCTCTGACATCGGCCCAAAAGAAATCGAATGGATGGATCACAGATCCGTCCTCCGCATGTTCTCCATGACGCCAGGTTTCTTCTATTGGCCTTTGTACAGACAAATGAAAGAACCAGCGATACTGTAGTTCATCGCGCCCGCAATCCCGCATGTCTCGGGTATCTTGGGCCAGGAACTGCTCATATCTGAGCTCGGTTAAACCGGTCTCCTCTGTTGCTTCTCGCATCGCGGCATCTTTGGGATTCTCTCCGGGCTCAATCGTTCCGGCCGGAACTTGAATGCCGGCTTCCGGTGCTTTCGGGTGAGTAAAGAGGAGCAGGCGGCTCCCATTGGTGATATAGGCGTAAGCTCTGTGACGGATTTTCATTGCAATTTGGGAACTGATAGCGATTGTCAGGTTTTAGAACTGCCCAACATGAAGGTTATTTCCCGATGCCAGCGCATGTTATCGTCGGGAACTATGAACTCTAATCTATCGCAAATGAACGACCCTTTGGGTGCCGTGTCTTGGAGTTGGTCGCGAAGCTTGAGACTCTCTGGTATCGAGATAAACTCCGCGATTGTCATATGAGGTGGTATGTGCCTCCTCTTATACACCTTGCCACCAAATGCTCGGGATTTATGGAGGGCCTCCTGCAACGCGCGTATTGGCTCCTCAGGATGTACTGAGTATGAGACACCCGGATGCTTGCTGGAAGCGTGGAGGGTACGGAAATGGAGCTCAAAGGGCTGAAAGTCCTGCAATATGGCTCGGATCTCAGTTTCGAGGTCTGGAGTCATCTCCAGGCTAAGTGGGTCCGATACGGAGATGTGAGTACCGCACGTGGCATGAGATTTCGGATCGTACTGCTCCCGCAATGGATCTATTTGGTCGCTCACCCCTTTCGGAGGCATGATGAGGATCAATCCGAGTCGATAGTCAAGCTGCCAATCCTCCCAACTATCTGTATTCTGTGCGTACCTGATCATCGTTAATCACTCCTTCAATAGGCCAGCAGCGATTGTACCCGATTGGTTCGGGTAATCGCCCTTATCTGATCCGAAGGTACGTATCAGTATGAACAGTCGCAATCAATACCGCGAGACTGGGGTATTCTACGTAACTCTCTGAAATAACTTGAGATAGAACGATTGTTCTGAATCTGATGCGCCTAACACCGCAGCGCAAATCGCTGTGTTGCCTGAACACTAACGAGACTGATCTAGAATCTTGGGGAGCTCACTTAGCGAGTGAATCGTAAAATCGGGATCGCCCGTTTCGTCGTTGGGCACAAGATCGGCGAATTTCCCATTTTGAAACCAAACTGTTGTCGCTCCTGCTGCATTGCCCCACGCAATCCCTCGTATTATATAGTCATCGACAACAACCACTTCGTGGGCTTTAAGACCGACTTTTCTTAACAGGTCCTCATATCCCTTGGATTTGGCGTCGCCGCTTGCGGTGAAGACGATCTCCTCGAAATAGTCGAGAATACCTTGTTCTCGCAATGCCTCTATGCGGGACTCTTCCTCATCCGCCGGGGAGACCGATACGATACTAAGTCGGTACTTCTCAGCTAGCGTTCTTACGACGGGGATTGCGTCGGGAAAGAAATCGTCGGTTTCTCGATCATATAGGGTGCGGCCATAATCAAAGATTATCATCTTCGCCACGGCAAATATCTCCTTTGGTCTCTGAGCGAGCGAAAATCCGGATCAAGTTCTACAAAGCCATATCTGGTCCGGGGCGGGATGGTGCATTCCTTCCGCCGAAGCATGCTTTATAGATGAAATGTCGGTCGGGCACATCGCGACTTTCAAACTGTTGGAATAGGGCGCTATCATCGTACGGAACGTGACGCATTTTCAATTCGTAGCTCCTGCTCGCGCACTTTAGGATGGCAAATCGCGCAATAGGTTCTGAATAGCAGCCCAAGGAACCGGGATTTACGTATCTGGCCGTCCCTACTAAATCTGAAGGTGAATGTTTGTGGCCATAGAATACGAGATCGGATTTTATATCTGCGAAGACTTTATCCAAATCGACGGGACGAGGATTATGGATGATGGGCTTGAAGTCAACCTGCGACTCTGTGAGGCCGTAGTGGAGGAACGATATTCGAACACCTTCATACACATCTTGAATCAGGTAGGGCCATTCTCTCACTGTAGAGCGGAGTGACGGATCAAGGCAGGAATGTACCCACTGATGATGTTTTAACTCGCCGTCGCTCATCCACGGTGGTTGTGGTTCTGGAAGCCCGGTCGAAAACCAGGAGTCATGGTTACCGCAAATCAGATTCATGCCAGACGTGCTCAGCAGCAGTTCCAAGCATTCTGCGGGAAAGGGGCCGATGCCTATGGCGTCGCCTGTGTGAAAAATCGCGTCGGCACCCTCGCGCCGAATTGCTCTCAGAGCAACCTGAAGTGCGGGCAAATTGCCGTGGACATCTGTCAGGACCGCTATCTTCATGTTCCTTCCTGGGCCGTATTTCCTCTAACGGTTCTTCCGTTGGCGACTTGATCGCCTCGGTTGCTTACTCCTTCAATAGGCCAGCAGCAATGAGAGCGCGATGGTGCAGGGGTAGAAAAACGTCCAGCGCTAACTCCCCAAGGACCCCTTCAGGTTGAACCAGTTTGCGCGCCAGCGTCTCGTGTTCGGGTACCCACTCATTGAGCTCGACTTTCGCCAGCCAGATGGAGCGCACGAGTACCAGACCTTTTTCGTGTCCCCTGATACACTCTCCGCGTGAGAATCCCAATAGCTTTGCCTCTCTGACCTCAACGCATGCTTCCTCTCTCATCTCCCGCCGCAGAGTTTCCTCCCACGACTCGCTTCCTTCCGGTCTGCCTGCTGGGAATCCCCACGTTTCTCCATCTTGCGTAGCCAGCACAACTTCGCCGTTGTCTGTCAGGCAAATACCACCAGAACCGTGGCGTTGTCCTTCCGGCACATCGCGAGGAGGAAACCAGGTGACGAGAACATCCTGTCCACCCGTTTCTACCTGAAACGCTTCGTATTCGATAGCTGGTCTCGATTTCTCAGACATCCCGTGCCTCTCTTCAGACAACCTTTAGTAGTGCCTCTAGTCTCCTCGTCTTGTTTCAGGCGCTCTATTTAAGTGCAAATTCTAATAAGGGAATAGTGCGCCCTGGAATCGCCGCTGAAGGTACTTCTCCAATCCGAACGGCACCTCTTGATAAATAAAATAATTCCGCATACGGATCTGAATGAATAGACATTTTGTGAAAACCTAACTGCCTCGCTTGATCAATCGCATGATCCCAAAGTCTCTTCCCATGTCCCTGGCCTATTTTGCTTGGCTCAATAAATAAATCAGACAGTTCGAGTTCATTCTCTCTGGTTTCTAGCCTATAAAAGCCGATGACCTGTCCCATTTCTTCTACCACATAGACGGTGTGATGGCTAATGTCTTGTTGGGTATAAGTTAGATCCTGACGACATGCTTCAAGAAAATCTGCATCGTAGTTCCAATGCGCTTTTGAGCGCATTGCAAGGCTACTTAACTCTTCATTTTCTTCAGCTTTTGCAATTCTGATCATTGGAGTGATCCCGATAAGATGTATTTCTCACGAGACTGATCCAGAATCTTGGGAAGCTGACTTAGCGATTGAATCGTAAAATCGGGATCGCCCGTTTCGTCATTGGGCACAAGATCGGCGAATTTCCCATTTTGAAACCAAATCGTTGTGGCTCCTGCTGCATTGCCCCACGCAATCCCTCGTATTATGTAGTCATCGACAACAACCACCTCGTTGGCTTTAAATTGGTCCCTGACCGATTGCTCAATCAAAATCAGTTGGTAAATCCGGCGACCTCAAAAACTCGAAAAAACGGTCAATCTGGGCAGAAGTTACCCTACCTGTGGACAGTTCAGGGATGGCATCTTGCTTGAAGAAATCGACACCATCCGTTTCATAGCTTGTAGATGGGCTTCCACCTAGGATTTCGCAGTGAAAGAAAAGCTTATAGACGTGATACGGGTGAGGAGGGTGGGGGTGTCTGTTTCGGTCATAGCAGGCTAGTAGCTTCAGCGCTTTCGTCTGGTAGCCCGATTCCTCGAAGACTTCGCGTACCACGGACTCGCTCGGCGACTCGTTGACATCGACCCATCCCCCAGGCAACGTCCACTTGCCATCCGCTCGCTCTCTGACCAGCAGGATAGCATCCTCGTTGAAAACGACACCTCGCACATCGACTTTAGGCGTTGCGTGACCATGCTCACCAGCAAACAGATCCCGAATTCTTGGCAGATCTGAGTCCGTGTAATTTTGTAAGATCTCCAACGCAAGTTCGCGTAGCTCCTCGAATCGCTCGATATCAAAGGGATCCTTGGAATACGCTAGGCCATTCTGACCAATCGCCTGAATTTTTCTTGCCCAGGTGAGCCAATTAGGTTCCATAGTCGGCTAAGTACATTCCCTTATTTCAGGTTCGAATAACGTTTTCGCCGTGCCCGAACCCCGCGAAAGCGGTTGCGCGAGGGGCGCGAGCCCGGAGCCGAGCACGGGCGTGTTAGTCGTTCGTGACACTTCTGGGTCCTATTCATCCTTGAACCTCCACATTGACATAAAAATTGACGATGTTCCTATCTGGATCGCGAAACCAAACGGACCGACGGCCCCACGGTTGAGTTGTAGGCGGTTTAACAATCTCAACATTCATAGCCTGCAAACGCTCAAATTCTTGGTCGACGTCTTCTACCTCAAACTCGATCGTATAGCTACCGTATCCAGCCCCTTTCAGGCTTCCACGAGCCATCTCCTCCATGTGTTCTGAAGAGAAGATGGACAACACGGCCCCTTCCGTTGGAACGATCTTAAATACATCTCCTTCTTCTGGTTCGAGTTTTAGTATCTCTCGGTAGAAAGCGCACAATCTGGGCACGTTCTGTGTTACTATACAAATGCCATTGAACCGCATGAGAAATCTCCAGAAGTTTCAGTGAATTTTTGGACAGTGCAGGACGCGCAGCGCAAATCTCACCGCGTTCGCAGTCGGACGCGGCCTGATCCTACGATTGCGAGCTTGCCCTCAAGCCTCGACAGTATCTCTTCTCGGATGAATTGCAAACCGACTTAGGACGCAGGTAGGGGATGAGCTTCTTCTGCTTCCACGAGTTCCTCGGAAGTACTCGATTCTCGTTCACGTGCGTGATTTTCGTACGAAGCGATCAGGATATCGGAGAACTGCATCGATCAGATGACCTTTCAAATTGGGTGTTATCTAACGGGTTGCCCATTCCCGTGCCGCGTTTAGCGGCGTGGCGAAGGCACGAATGCGCTTCAGCCGGGAATGGAGCTGATATATGAAGTGGGATTCTATACTCCTGTATGAGTTTCGTTCTATCACTTCGCCACGTCATGCAAAAGATCTGAGTGGCGCAGCTTGTGCACAGAGTCTGCAAACTCAATCAGATCACCAGTCTTAGCAAAGAACAAGAGGCCATAGATACTACGTAGAATTCTGAGTTGGTGCATACGATACTCCAATGATTCGTCAACATGTCCACCCGCCTTTATATACGCATCGACAACTGCGTCATAGAATGGCTGACCGAGCGAGTATTGAGTGGCGAAGTCTTGCGCAGGATCACCAATACTGGCATTCTCGAAGTCCACTACTCCGGTGATCCTCGATTTAACTTCGTCCACAAGAAGGTTCGCATAGAACAGATCGCCATGTACTAGCGTCGGACTGTACTGCTGCATCCGACTATCGATCTGCATCTGCTCCATCCATTGATTCGCTACCTCATACTCTCTTGCCGTTAGGACGAGTTTCAAGTACGGCAGAACTTGAGCTTGAATGTCCGCCAGCGTTGACGGCTTGCCATGAAAATCGGGCAGTTTGACATCTTTTATGCAGTCCAACGGGACAGCATGTAGCTGTTGCATGAAGGTGCCGACATCTGCTGCAATTTTTTTCCACTCAAGCGCTTCTATGCGTTTCTTCTGTAGCGACTCGCCTGGCAGCTTTCTATACCCAAACACCCCGAATGGCAATGCTTCTGATGGACCTGCGCACCATCTTGGGTCGGGTATGGGGACGTCCACATGGCCACGGAGGATCGGCAGCAACTGAGCCTCGTGCCTATAACTATCGACAGACTCTGGGTTCTTCCCGATGCGAAAAACAAAATCACCCACGCCCTCGACGACGATGCTACTTGCTCCGTCGGCCAGGCGCTTGAGTGGTGCGAGATTGCTAAAATCAGGAAAGAGTCTGCACAAGTCGTGTGCAAGCTGCTCCAGATCCTCAAAACACTGATCGACCATTAGGGTAATTCCGAGGATGCAAACGCGGGGGATACGTGCTGCCTAGCATATTCATCCTTTGGATGATGAAGAATGTCCTTCAGAAATATGAGGTGCTTCACGCCTCAATCGGGGTCAAGCGAAATACCCGAGACATCCGAGCCGCGTGTTCCAGGTCTCCTTCCCTTAGAGCCTCACGAACGTCATCCAGTTTTTCAGCGTCCCTAACTGAAAGGTAGGGCGGCCATCCGGCGTCCCCATCGATCAACTCCACCTCCACCTCCGCAGCATATTCCCCTGCGCGCACTAGTTTCGTAGTCCCTCTGCTCGTCATGTTCGCCTCCTGATGAAACCTTCGTCCCAATCCTGTCTATTGGGACGATAGGCCGTCACTACGACGGCGGGTGAAGTGTATCCCGCTGGAATGCCGCCCCTACTGGCGCATATACTGCTTGTACCCGAACAATTGGTTCGGATAATGGCCCTTATCTGACCCGAAGGTATGTATCAGTGTGAACAGTCGCAACCAAGATCGCAAGATTGGAATATTCTACGTAACTCATTGTAATAACTTGAGATAGTATGAGGCAGCGCCGCAGTTAAGAAATCACACGGCTTCAAGCGGAGATAAGTCCTCCTCTTTCATAGGAGAAAGATCAAGGCTGCGTAAAACCTCGTTGATCTGAGCCGCCGTCATCTGCTCTGGTGCCGTGATTTCTAAACCAATGGGTTGATCTTCAGGGCCAAAATCCACTAATAAACCTGCATCTCTCGACTCTGTTCGTACACTTTTCACACCCGAAGCAGCCGATAAGTACAGATATGCGGCTAAGGGCTTCCCTTTACAGTAGGTAATTTCCAAATAGTGTTCTCGCATAATTTGTCGTACGCATGATCACTCATAAAGCTTTAATAGTAGCGGCCTCTGTGCCGGATCATCGTCTAACATGTGGTTGTCGTTGAATAAATCGATGCTACCGATCATCCACCTTTCGGCTATCGCATGGACAGACGGATCGTGGATTTCCCTCCGCAAGGCATTCGCAATCGTCCCCGCCTGGCTGATTGTGAAGGGGCGTTCCCCCCGACGCATAGGCTCGCAAGGGACCGAAGGCGTGAGTTCGAGTGCATTGTGCATTTCCGCAAGCTTGCGATAGACCGTGGCAAGGGCTCCGTCGCGTTCCCTCCAGTCCGAGGCGGTGCCGACGCGCTCCAGTAACGGGAGAAGTGTGGGAGCGCACTGTAACTGCGCGAATGCCGAGCCGAGCCATTTCGGGTACGGGGGATAGGAGCGCTCCATTAGGAAAGCCAGACGCATCATGTCGCGGATGAGGTGCCAGGCGATGACCGCCGATCCCAGATGGTCACCCGCGCTTCCTGCCCTCCCCGTCAGGGTTTCGTCTTCGTTGATCCGGAGCCAGCACGAAGCAAGAACATAGAGCCAGACGTCGTGCGGGTACCAGCAGAAACGGTCGCGCACGGTCTGGATCCCCACGTCGTCGTGGAAGACGCGCCCGTCGCCCATGGAGCGAAGCCGGTGGTGGGTCATCGTCAGCCAGTCAGCCGCCGACAAGGGCTTGTCTGGGTCAACTCCGAGCTGTTTCTGGAAAAAGTCATGAATCGTATAGATCTCGATCCTCGGCTCGAGTCCGGGATCGTTCGGCCTCTGCCGAAGCCGCGCCCCGATATCCCGGACCTCATGGGCATAGATGCGCAGCGGGTAGCCCCTGTACGCGAGGGGTAAATGCTCCATGGCAAGCGCTCGAATTGCCTGGGGCCGTGTCGCGAAGTCTTCCCGCTCTAGGAAGAGCATGACCCGCGGCCCCCAGTCGTGGTCCATGGACATCTCTGTATCGAATCCCAACACATCCGATCCACCAGCGAGGACGGCGGCCGAGTAGCGCATATCCGGTAAGTGTGCCTCAAGCATCGGGCGCACCAAGTCCGTAAAGAATCCTTCGGCAAGGTCAAGACCGGGGGTAAAGGGGGGCCGTGGCTCGCCGGCTGCGAATAACTTCGTCATACCGTGTCACGCCTCAATACTAGTTAGCCGCGCTGATGCACATTTGAGCGATCGCTTGCCCTATCGGCTCGGTTCTGCCTATGTCCACGGCCTCGGGCCACCTATCTGCTTGGTGGCGCAACAAGGCATTGGGACTAAGCACCGAGACATAGCGAGCGCGATGTTTGAAGATTGACGAGGCTTCGCCTGTTGGCGGATCGCCTACGGGACGCTTGCGATCCAATGAAGCCCCAGCATCCCGAAGCTCGTTCTCCGCCATCGTCGCCAGGTCGGTGTCCGAAGCCTGTAGCCAGAGACATGCACCGAATGCAGCACCGATACTCGCACCAATGTGAATCCAGGTTGAGGCCGCAATCTCCGAGTCATCCAAGGATTTCATGGCATACTTGAGTCCGATGTAGCCCAGCTCATGCCCGGTCGTGGCAATGAACCGAACGTCCCTACGGCAGCGCGCTGACTGAACCGCTCCGAGTGAATTGAGCCACACTGCTAGTCCGGTCCCGCGTTCTGAAGCGCACTGCCACCAACCGCTGCGGGCGGTTAGCACGACGAGAGGGGCTAGGTTTGCGTCTGAACCACGTATCCTGGCCTCGACGTTGAAGGCTTGGGTCGGCGTCCTGCTGGCACTGGCCACGAAGTGTGTCTCGGCTCCGATAAGCGCTTCAATGCGCACGACAGCTTCCGGTGGCAGATGGAGTACGGGTGGCCCAAACGGACTGTCGAACGCAGGGGCATTCGGTAGTGCCATGCCTTTCTCGGCGTACTTGCTTTGCCGCGCCACAGATATGATAGCCACATGCTCCCCAGATTGCCGCGCCTCCATAAGAGCAGATGCAGAGTGCTCAGGGAGACGAACTCCAACTGGATGGTGTGAGCCGAGCCGCCCCATCGTCCCTGAAACTCCCTCGCTGGACGTCTGGCCACCATCATACTGGATGGATCCTTCAAACACCTCGCCGTCGATCGCTAGCTGTCCTACCTCCTGATTAACTCGAGTCATGTCGAAGCCGATCAGATTCGGTTCGGCACCGAAGCTCTCTATCGAACTGGCCAACCAATGAGCAGAAGCCATATCGACATCAGATCCACAGCGGTGCTCTCCCTGTGCATCGTGATCACGAATGAACGCGGCGGTTTGATCTTGGGACGAACTCAACTATCTCTCCATTGTGCGAAATACCCCGACGTGCATCTGAACTCGAAGACGGAATAGTTCTAACTTGCATCTTCAACGAAGACATATTTCTTTGGAGCAAACTCGCGGCGGATACCCACTCAATTCCACGTATTTCGATCCGTCATACGGAAATTTCAAGGAGACACAAAAGGCAGATCTTTCATTTTCTTCAGATTAACCAATGAGTCAAGCTCCTTGTTGTGTCTTTCTATTATCTGGGCAGCCGTTTCTGAATCACGGTCGAAGGTACTATGAGCATCTTCAACAAGGATCACATTGTAGTCATTTTGGACCGCGCTCACGCAATTGGCTTTTACGCACATTTCTGTCTGCATGCCCACGATAATAAGATTCCCAATACCTCTATCGCGGAGAATCTGGAGAAGATTCGTGTTCTGAAAAGCACTGGGCTGGTCTTTCTGAACGACAATCTCCCCATCTGCGGGGGTAAGTTTTGGATGTATCTCCCATCCCTTTGTTCCCGGTTCGTCAGGATCTCCCGGTCCTCCATTATTCTGGATGTGGATGACCAATATGCCTACTCTTCTAGCATTTGTGATTAGAGTTCCAAGTTTAGCAAGGAGTTGTTCACCGGAGTGAAGCGAATACTCGCTCTCCCACATGTTCACTTGCGCATCAATTATGAGCAAAGCTGTATCCATCTTCGTTGCCTGCTTCGTTTCGGTATTTTCGTCAGCGTAGGTGTAGGTTGCCAAAGGCCAAGCCGCCGTAGCTAGGGGTGCAATGTTATCGATAGTGGAATCCTACGGCACTTTAGCCTGAAGATTCAGCTATTTCTTTTATTACGCGCTCGCGTAAGCCCAATACCGTAAGGCCGACCACTTCATTGTTGACCTCATCATAGCGGACGACAACCCCTTCACCGATATCAACACCCACAGCCGGTTTGGGCGTTCCGACGGAAAGGTAAAGGACATCCGCTTCTTCATCGTATTCCCAATCAATCGTATCTGGTTTGTCTAGTATTTTTAGGACTTCCATAAGACGTTTCTCCTATTCGATAGACGACTGGCCCAATAAGCAGTTAAAACAAAACCATCGTCCGGTTGCACTTCTCGATAAACTGCGATTAGATATTTACTCGTCAATGGCGTTTTCGCATAGAAGCGAATGGCCATGAGTGTGCCATAATCGCCTTCCTGGATCTGAGTGGGTTGGGATATAGTCTCCAAGATGCTTTCTTGGGAGGTCGCCATTTCAGGGTGTCTCCGCACAATATGCTGCCATCGCTCCTCTGTTAGGCGAATAGGGACGCTATTGTGCGATCGGACGATTTTCAATCTTCGATATCTCCATGATTTTCAAATTCTCCGTAAGCGTCCTCTAACTTGAAACAGTTTTATTCCGTTGTCGATAACCGCTTGTTCTCGAACAATTGGTTCAGGTAATGGCCCTTATTTGACCCGAAGGTATGTATCCTTGTAAACAGTCGCAACCTATACCGCGAGGCTGGAGTATTCTACGTAACCCCTTGCAATCTCAACAGTTTCCGTCCTCCAGATCAGAGGAGGGTTGCACTCGATACCAATACCGGTACGACTCGCTGAAACCATATTTGCGTTGCAGAGCCAGAGCCGGCTCGTTGTTTGCCATCACCTGTAGGTATGCCAGATGTGCCCCTTGCTCAAATCCCCAGTTGAGGCGTGCCTCAAGGAGCCCACGACCGAAGCCCTGACCCCGATGCTTGGGATCAACCATCAAATCAAAGAGCCCCAAGATTGAGCCTGAAACAACGGCGCGGGCGCAGCCTACGGATTGGCCAGCAGTCCGGGCGATAACATAGGCCGAAGGAGTGGAGATCGCGTTGAGCAAACTGCGCAATATGTCAGAGTGCTGGTTGCGACCGGACAGACGGCTCCAGGTTTCGAGCCACTCATCGGTTGCACATTCGTATAGCGATATGGCAGAGGAACTGGCGGGACTGGCCTCAAGCCGCATGGTTTGAACCAGTGTATCGGCGTCTCTAGCGTACTGAAGCTGCGCCAAGGTCTCGTCCAAATTCCTAGGTTGACAGGCAGGAAAAATCTTGAAAAGGCAAGGTTGCGATACCCGTGCGTACGCCGCTTCACAATGAACCAGCTTCTCCTGGAGCGGGATTGTGGATTCATACAGCGGGACGACACAGTTGGCACGGCGACTGTATCCCTCAGCCATTCGAACGATCCAGCCGTCGTAGAACTCTGTTTGCAGCGCGGGTAGCCCGTTCAGCGCCGCCTCTTCCAGCCTTGCTACAAGCTCTGGACTGTTCGTTGAATCAAGTGCTGTCGTCATGGGTTTCGGAATGCCTATGAGGTGGGTTGCCGAAGCCAAGGCGTAGATGGTGCCTATAGGCCAAGCGGTGTAGGCCGCGCAGCGCAAATCTCACCGCGTTCGCAGTCGAACGCGGCCCGATTCTACTATTGCGAGTTTGCCCTCAAGCCTTGACAGTATCTCTTCTCGTCGGAGGAACGAAGAAAGAAGCCGTAGTATGAAGGGAGTCGTTGCGTGTCGAGGTAAACGCAAGACTACGATGCCAACATACCTTGACGGAGGGTATCGCCGGACATCCCCGAAACCCAAGTCGCCAGTTAGCAGACATAGCCCTCTCAAACGCGCATATTCCGCAATCTCCTCGTCACTGGAGGCCGCCATGCCTATATCCCGAACGTCAATCGACTCGTGTCCGAAATCGGCGATCACACCGGCTACAGTGCGAGGAAGATCAGCGTCGATGATGAATTGCAAACCGGCTTAGGACGCAGGTAGAGGATGAGTTTCTTCTGCTTCCACGAGTTCCTCCGCGTACTCAAGAGCGGCCCGTATATCTGCGTCGATAATGCCATATTCTTCACAGACTTCTTCTGGGGTTGCCCCACCTGCAAGGCTCCCAATAATTCGGTGCACTGGCACTCGGGTCCCCCGAACCACCGGCTTGCCATGACGGATTGAGGGATCGATTATGATTCGTTCATTCATTCTGTGACCTCCATGTCTTTAAGAATATAAGCAACACAAATATCAAGTCATTCATCCTGACTCAACTTGACCAATTTCCGCTATGATCGAGCGCAAATCTGGATCTGAAAATTGATTTGACTTCAACACTTTGCCGTCCTGCCTGAATATCGGCTTACCCTGCTCATCTAGCTTGCTCATGTTGCTGCGGTGGACTGCAGCAAAGAGCTCTTCGGCAATGTCCTGCAGACCATGCGTGATGAACGTACCCAGCAATACGTAAAGCATGTCTGTGAGGGCGTCGGCGATCTCGACGATGTCGTGGTTATGTACGG
The DNA here is from genome assembly GCA_022827835.1 of Candidatus Latescibacterota bacterium. Taxonomy (GTDB): domain Bacteria; phylum Latescibacterota; class UBA2968; order UBA8231; family UBA8231. The sequence goes on along the minus strand of JAJEIO010000006.1, from coordinate 28,575 downwards.
CCGCTCGATACTCGTCTAGCTCCTCCAAAAACATCTGGATACGCCCTTGGCTTATTTCCGCCGGCACCTTTGCCGTAGGTGTGCGCTCCATGTATGCCTGGAACACTTCGTGGAAACATCTGACGCTATCTAGCTGGTCTTTCTCTTGGGATCTCCTGACCGCTCTGCCTAATACCTTCACAGATAGTTTAGGAGTCTACGAACCTAATTGATGGCGTGTAACGGATTTGATTACTAGATATTTAGTAAGCGACGCAGTGCTCTCGCATTTTCTCAATTGTTTTCATCCCGACTCCCTTGAAGGTTGTCAGTTCTTCTAGAGACTTAAACTTCCTCTTCACACGGCGCTTGACTATTTCCTTTGCCAATATGTTCGAAATCCCAGGTATTTTCACAAGATTTTCCAGAGAAGTATCGTTAATATTTACTTTACCACTTTGCTCAACAGCCTTCTTCAATCCCTTTCCTGCAAACTCAAGAAGGTCACCTAATGTCAGATAGGTATACAAAACGGCACGAACTGCTTCCTCATAGGACACCTCAGCATGAACCCCTTTCGATGCCTTATCGTTGAGTTTCTGTAGGAACGCGCCCATATAGTCAATGTGAGCTTTGGCTAAATCTTTGTCCGAACCTGCTACCGCATTCTCGTCAAGGAAAGCCCAGAGTCGGTTGATATATTGATCTTCACCAAGTTTTCTCGCTCCTTCTGGTGTCTCTCTCGGAGGGTAAAGTGAATCGGCGACAGATTTAAAGATACGTCGTGCCGCTGTGAGGGCGTGGGACCAATTTTCCGCAGAAGAAGACGCGAGCTGTTCGTAGGCGACCATGAATTTCTCAATCGCTTCGGGACAAAGGTCGAGAAGCAAGTTGTCGACCCTGTCACGAATCGTATTGAATTGTCTGCTTGGTATCTCTCCGAAACTTAACCGCTTAAATATTCCGGTAGCATGGAGATGGGCAGCATTTGAAGTAGCGACGATTACTTGCTGGAGATTGTTTCGATAATGTGTTCTGTCAGTTCCCCGCTTTTCGCGGTTCAAGCGTGTCATTAAATGTTCAACAAATTCGATACTATTGAATCCTCCGCCTGATTCTCCCAAGCGATACCTAATCTCATCATATGAAAGGGGTATTTTTAATTCTTGAATTTTCTGAACCACCTTATCCACATATTCTTGGTTCATATCTTCAGCGATCGGTAGGTTAAATTTATATCCACCGAGAGTGAATTTCGCCCAACGTTGTAGAGGCTTATTGTCCAAGAGTTGTGCGCAAAGCTCGATCTTTCGAACCGCAAGCGATGCTGAACCTTCCTTACCGCTTTGGATAGCCTCAATGGCTTCTCTAGAGAGTGATAGACATTGCTCGTGGATTCCTGTAGTCATTTTTTTCTTCGCCTAACTCTTGATTTGATTATGCTGCAATGCAGTGTATCTCTGTCGATCGGAAAATACACCGAAAAAATGTCAACGCGTTTTGTTCCATGCCGCCTAACGTCTTGACCACTAGCACAACTCGGCATCAGCCGGGTCGCGCGGAGGCCACGTAGCAGCCGGAGTCGTCAGTGGACCTGTTATGCTAGGAGCCACATCCGCTATGCCCCTCGGCCCTCCGCAGTGGCACGAACCCCAGCTAGTCTCCGTCCGACGGTGTTTCGGGATCGATGCGGCGGCTGCGAATTTGCTTGATCACGTTGGAGGCTGCACCTCGGTGTCGCCACCACCGCAGACCGGTATAGATAGCAGCGAGCCCCAAAATGATCGCGGCGGCAGTCAGAATTATGCCCGCGGTGTCTCCGAACTCGCCGGTGAGTAATCCTACGACGATCCCACCGCACAATGAGCCGCAAGCCAAGGCGAAGGACAGATCCTGGGCGATCTGATTCGAGGCGTCCTCGATACGCCGTAGCTCATCATCCGTAACTTGATAGACTTCGATACGCGGGATACCGTGGGTGACAATCTCGGGGAGGTTCTGATCTCGATCGGTCATCAGACGACCGGGCCAATTGACCCGCTACCAGGGGAAGTTCACGGCGATCGGCACCGAAACGGGATGAGCTTCGCCAACCTTGGGGTTGAGGCTGTCCGCCAGATAGCGTTCCACACCGTTCAGTTGCGGTTGCTCGACGCGTGCCCAAGTAACGAATAGGCCGTGGGGAGAGTATGCCAAGATCCGAGGGTCCGTTCTGTGGGCCTTTAGGCGTTCGGCCACGTTGCCTTGACCAACATAGACAGTCGCCGGGTTCTGACCGCTATGCCAGATGACATACACCCCTTCAAGCCCGAAGAAATGCGGGTGATCTAGATTGAGGTTCAGGAGGTTGCACCAAACGTCCTCGGTGCACTTGTTCCAGATGAGTTGCATATGTAATCCCGCTTTGAGCAGCGATTGCGGTGGCTTCGAGTTCTAGCACCTCACCGGCAGCAATCGTCGGTTTCCCGAGTATCCGTAATCGTTCCTTGCATGACCAGACATCAACGCCTGCCCGGCTGTCGCATAACTGTTTGTACCCGAACGATTGGTTCGGGTAATCTAGGTGTTACTTATCCGACCCGAAGGTACGTGTTTGTGTGGACAGTCGCAACCAATACCGTAAGGTTGGGTGTTTTACGTAACCCCTTGCAATAACTTGAGATAGCACGATTCTGCTGAGATATAACGCACCTAGCATGAATTTCTCTGGTAAGGGTTACACCTATTTGCTTGGGAGAAAATGAGCCATGTGGAGATATCGGAAACACCCGGATCTGACCAACGAAGAGCTTACCGCCTCAACCGAGTCGAATCGGAGCTGGGCTGAGAGCGTACATAGGTTGCTGCCGCCGGTTCCTGCAATGGAGACGGCGCTATCGCGGTGACCGGCAATCCGAAGTGCGAGCGCATCTGAAGTGGCTCGTCGCTAGGGCGTCAGCCGCTCTGCCTTTAACATCGCGTACAGTGCTCTGAGCTTTCTCTACGGAGAAGTCCTGAAGCAGCCAGTACACTCCTCGATGCTGCGAACCTGCGGAATAGGTTGCCTCGTCGGCAGCGCGTATGCGCTGGAGCCGTAGTCCGGCGTGTTATACGCAGCCGACAACCTAATTATTTTCTGTCATCTTCTGATCCCAAGACATCAATAAACGATTCGACGTCTTTCGCGGCGGCGCGAAGATAGGGAGGCTCAGGTATTTCGATACCATGTACAAGGTTGTTTCGTATGTGCCTGAGTTGGCCAAGCCGTGCTGCATCCTTCTGGGAAAGAGACTGCGCTCCTAAAAAAATTGCTCTCTTTAGTGTCTTGCTTTGTTTACCACCTTGAGCTGCTTTGCCTCTCTCTCGAAGGATCATTTCGAGTTGGATCCACTTGGTCATGAAGTCCCCGATAGCGGCTTCTTGTTCCGTCCCTTTTTCTATGAGCATGGGATCCGCGTAGAGTCGAGCGTTCTCCCTTCTCTGCCTGACCTTATAGTAAACATCATAGCGCCTCTGATCCTGCTCCAACAGAAGATCGATTAGCTGCTCTGACACTGGGCGTTTTTCATAGTGCTCGTGAAGATCGACGATTAGTTCCTCTGCCTTGTCTGGATGAGCTATATCCAGTTCTCTCATCAAGTCGAAGAGCAAATCAACACTACCTATAGCCCATTCTGGCGGTGCCTCACCAAGCTTCTCACTTAACTTGCTGTGGAGATATCCCGCCAAATCGAAATGGCTGGCAAAAACAACCTCATCCTGACTAAGCCTCCTTTCCATCGCCGCTTGAAGACGCTCCAGTGAGATCTCACCCGCCAACACGAGGCCATTCAACTCGTCTAGTATCGCGTACTCTTCTTCTGAAAGCCTGCCTTGGAACGGTTTGTACACTAGATCGTGCTCAACTTCCGCCCATGCGTGCATTAGGACCGAAGCTACTTGGATTTCTACAACAGAGTCCGCATACCGCCTGTGGGCTTCCTGTAGTGTCTCTGGCCTTAGCTTGACACGATAATGCATTGCCCTGTATCCGTCGAACCGCTTTTCGTAACTCGGCTTTACCCTCTTCTTAGGGAATACTTTCGGGGCTCTAGTTAGGTCAAATTGAGAGCTGATGATCCTTCCCACTTCCTCTCGGTCCTTTGGAAAGTAAAGCGCTATCCGTACTCCCGCTAGATCCACAATGTCGTCTTGGATCTCTCGCACCGATCCATATTTTTTTTCTTTGTCTCTGTACCTCACCTTCGCCGCCAACCTATCCAGACTTTTCGCGCGGTCTGTGATGATCGCTCGGATACCCGCCGAGCCGAGTTGTACCTTTACTTGATCGCTCGTGATACGAGCTACTTGCTCATAGTCGTCCATCTCACGGCGGTATCCGGTCAGGAATTCGTCTATCACGTTCAAAGGGTTTTCTCTAGGTCAATGTGTTGCCGGTTGCGATGGGAGTATTCTGCGTAACCTCTTGTGATAGCCTAAAATAGCATAATTCTTCTGAAATTCAACGTGTCTGGCATGTATACTCCTATTGGAAGGCGTCGCAGCCTTCGACATGGCTGTTACCCAGGGCACGGGTAGACCGGCATCTCACGGACACCCTACGTCGCCTCTCCCCCATCCTCCCGCCGCCAAGTCTCATACGGATTCTCCCGATTCGCCAGCGGCAAAGACACCCGCGTCCCCAACCTCTGCGACTCGTGTACCGCCATGATCATCTCCAGCGCCGCTCGCCCGTCCTCGCCGCTGGAACAGGCCCGCACCGGGCGATCCTCCTCAATGGCTTGGATCAATTCCCGCACAATGATCAAATTGCTCTGGTGCGTGCGCTCGCCCGCCGAATACTGTTCCCACTCGTCCAACAGCACCCGTTCCCAAGTGCCGTTTTCCTCGCCGGGGATCCACATGCCTTGGCGATAGATGTACATCTCGCCGTTGGGCGAATTGCGCAGGGCGATGATGCCCTCGCTGCCGTGCGCCTCAAAACCGAACCAACGGCTGTTGGCCCCTTTTGGATAGCCCGGTTGCGATTCAAAATGCGCGGTCACCCCATTCGCAAAAACGTAGTACGCCGCCACCCCGTTGCCGGCGATCAAGCCAATGCGCTCGTCCCCTTCCCGCACATCGTCCAACGTCACCTCGCGCCCATCCTGCGTGACGTGCCCGTGGGCCCAAACCACCTCGGCCCCGGCGAAGTAGCGCATACTGTCCATCATGTGCGTGCCCAAGACCATCAGATCCTGAGACCCGGCCCGATGGTCGGACTTGCCGTGGCTGCGCAGCACTTGTAGCTGGCCGATAACGCCCTCGTCAACCAGCTTTTTGCCGTACTCCTCATAGGGATTGGCGCGCCGGTGCGCCACCGCGGTCTTGACGCCGTGCTCCTGACAGGCCGCCAACAGGGCGTCGGCCTCGCGCAGAGTGGGCGTCAATGGCTTCTCGATAAACACGCCGCTCACCCCAGCCTTGGCACAGGCGATGACCATGTCGGCGTGGCAGTCGGGCATCCGCGGACAGACGCTGACTATATCCAAGTCCTCATCGGCGAGCATCTGGCGGTAATCGGCGTAGAGCCGCTGGGCACCCGTGCGCTCGCCGGCTGCGGCGCGGCCCTCGGGATCGGGGTCGGCCACAGCGAGTAAATCCACTTGCTCCAAGTCCCGGTAAACGGTTTCCAGCCCGTGGCCGTAGTCGCCGGCACCCGTGCGCCCGATGACTCCGGCTGTGTAGCGCTTGCTCATAATTCACACTCCTCGTCGTTTAGTTTCATTGAACTACCAAGATTACGGCTAGCACGCCCACGCCCACGCCCAAAACGGCCGCTCGACTGATCGGCTCTTTCCACAATAGCGGTGCCGTCACATTGTCCAAAATGACCACGCCGCAGCCCACCAGCGGGAAAAACACCGTGCCCGGCACGTGCTTGAGCGAGATCAGCACGGCCATTAAGGCCAGCAGATTGTACACCCCAATACCAGCTCCCACCGCCAAATCGAAGCGCCGAATGCGCTGCCGCGCCTCCCACAACAACACAGTGCCACCAATGGTCCCGGCGGTAAAGCCGATGACCATGAGCACTTGTAAGTACGCATCGTCCAAGCCGGCGTAATGCACCCAGCGCAGACAGGAAGTGCTCATCCCCTGGATACTGAAAACCAATATCAGCAACCCGGTGGCAAGCCAGCGCGAAACATTGGTCTGGTGCCCAGCGTGCCGCGACATCAACAAAACGGCCACCAACGCCAAGCCCAAGCCCAGTAGCTGAAGGCCGCCCAACGGCTCGTTCCACAGCAGCACGCCCAGCCCCACCGGCACGACGATGGCCAAGCGGAAAGCAGTCAACACCGAGGCCACGCGGAAGGTCCGCAACAAGCGCGTCATCAACAGCATGGAGCTAATGAAGACGATGCCAGTGATCGCGCCGACCTTCACTGCGCCGACCGGTACTTGCAATTGCCCTGTGAATCCCAGATAGAGCAGCAGAATGGACGCTAGCACCCAATAGTTGGTCGATACCACGGTCGGGGCGTAGCAACGGTGCTGCGAGGCCCATTTGAACACCTGCCCAAAGCCGAATTCCATCAGCAGCGGCAGCACTAACCAGAGGGGCGGTGCCCCTTCCATACTCATCCGCCAGTCCCCCAAAAAATTGCCATGCGCTCCAAACTCCACGACCACCCCTGTGCTGTCAAGCCACCCGCCATTGCCACCCCGACAAAAGTCTATTCTATTATGTAGCCGATGACAGGGAGCGAGCTCATGCAACTAGAACGACTGCTTCTGCACCTAAAACTAGATGGCTGGTGCGTGGTAGAAGATGTCATCCCAGCCGACCAAATCGAGCACGTGCGCCAGAGCGTCGAGGCTGCGGTCGCAGAACACCGCAACCCCGCCGCTCCATCCGGCATCGGCCACCTGCCGGGCATGATCAACTTCGACCAGTCCTTCGCGCCTTTTCTCGCGGATGAAAATCTCCTCGCCTTGGTCGGCGCGATGTTAGGCCATCATCCGCGCATTTCCTTCACCACCGGCACGATCAACTACCCAGGCAACGAGCGCGGCGGCTGGCACGCCGACTGGCCCTTCAACCAGAACAACGCCGGCCACATCCCCGCGCCGTATCCCGATGCGACGGTCCATTTGACCACCTTGTGGATGCTGGCCCCTTTTACCGAGGAAAACGGCGGCACCCTCCTGGTCCCCGGCAGCCACCGATCCCCCGACAACCCCACCGGCGACAATGGCGTCGATCCGCTGGCCCCGTATCCCACGGAAGTAAACGCCTGCGGCCCAGCCGGCAGCGTGCTCGTGCTCGACAGCCGCCTGTGGCACGCGACCGCGCCCAACCGCTCGCACCAACCCCGCACCTCGGTAGTCGTGCGCTACGCCCCTTGGTGGCTCAATGTCGAGGTCTTGCGCCCCGGCTCGGACGAGCGCCGCCGCCTGTCCGACGAAACCGGCCGCAAGGAAAACGCCGTGCCGTCGCTGCCCGCTAGCGTTTTCGCCGAGTTGCCCGCCCCAGTCCAGCCCTTGTTCCGCCACTGGGTCGCCCGGCCCGAATAGGTTCCGCGCCGATTGCGTTCGTAGGGGCACCCCTCGTGGGTGCCCTTTTTTGTGCCTTCCCGTTCCGAACAACTGTCCGAAAATGAACAGTGATTGTTCAAAAGCGGACGAAAACGCCCTATCCCGAAAAATATAAATCAAGTAAAAACAATCACTTGTTAGTTTGGCACGGAATTTGTTATACAAATGACAAGAGGAGGAATGAACCATGAACGCTATGGACCGCCCAATAGACCCCACCTTCCTGCGACGCCAGCGCGGCAAGCGCATCGCCTATGCAGTGGTGGGAGTGGCTGCGCTCCTCTGGCTCTCTGTTTGGTTGCCCAGTTGGATCAGACCGGCGCTGGGTCCCGACCGCATCCGTACCGCGCAGGTGCAGTGGGGAGCAGTGGAAGAGACGATTACTGCTTCGGGCACGGTGGTACCTCAGTTCGAGCAGATCATCTTTAGCCCCATCAATACGCGGCTGGTGCGCATCCTGCAAAAGCCGGGAGCCATGTTGCAGCAGGGACAGTCCATCGTCGAACTGGATTTGAACGCCGCGCGGCTCGACGTCGAGAAACGGGCCGAAGAGTTGGCCCTCAAGCAGAACCGCCGCACCCAACTCGAATTGGACGAACGCAAAAAGTTGAGCGATCTGGACACGCGCTGGAAGCTGAAGAACTTGGAATTTCAGCGTTTTAAGACCCGCACTGCGCAGCTCCGCGAGTTACAGGGTTTTGGCGCAGTCTCCGAAGAAGAGCTGAGCCAAGCGCACCTGCAAGAACAGCGCGCTGAGATTGAATTGCAGCAACTTGAAGAAGACCGCCGCAACCTCGTCGAATCCACCCAAGCCCAGTTGGAAGCCCTGCAATTGGAGATGAATATCCTCGAACGCGAGGTCGAGGAGGCCCGCCGTCGCTTGGAGCGCGCCCACATCCGGGCCGACAGAGACGGCGTACTCACCGCGATTGCGCCGGAAGTTGGCGCATCCATCAGCCAGGGTCAGGAAATCGCCCGCATCGCCGACCTCAGCTCGTTCCGCGTGGATGTCACTGTTTCCGATATCCACGCCCGCCGGCTCCAGACCGGGCTGTGGGTGCGCTCGCGCATTAATGAGGAAGAATACGTAAAGGGCCACATCGCCCGCATCCTGCCCACTGTCGAAGGTGGGGTCATCCAGCTCGAGGTCGAATTAGAAGATTCAGCGCACGCGCTGCTGCGGCCCAACCAGCGGGTCGATGCCTATATCGTCACCGCGCGCAAGGACCGCGCCCTGCGCCTCAAGCGGGGGCCGTTCATCAGCGGGCGGGCGGGCCTGCACGAGGTCTTTGTGGTGCGCGGCCAAACCGCGGTGAAGGCCGAGGTGCGCATCGGCATTGCTAATTTCGAGTACTACGAGGTGGAGGAGGGATTAATCGAGGGCGACGAGGTGATTATCTCGGATGTGAAAGACTACCTGCACTTGGACGAAGTCCAGATCAAATAAAGGAGACTGCCATGATTAAACTCGAAGGCATCGAAAAGGTGTACCGCACCGAGCAAGTCGAGACCTTGGCCTTGAGCAATATCAATTTCGCCGTTGACGAGGGGGAGTTCATCTCGGTGATGGGGCCTTCTGGCTCGGGCAAGAGCACGCTGCTCAACGTCATCGGCCTACTCGACGAGCCTTCCGCCGGCGAAATCGTCCTCAACGGGCAGGCCATCAATTCCTACGCCGACCGCTATTTGGCGCGCATCCGCAACGAGGAAGTCGGCTTCATCTTCCAGAGCTTCCACCTAATCGCCGATTTGAACGTGGTCGATAACGTGGAGATTCCCTTGCTCTATCGCCGCGGGCTGTCGGGCAAAGAGCGGCGGCAGATGGCGCTGAAGGCGCTGGACCGGGTCGGGCTGAGTTCGCGGGTGAAGCACTTCCCGTCGCAATTGTCGGGCGGGCAGCAGCAGCGCGTGGCTGTAGCCCGAGCCATTGTCGCGCAGCCGCACATCCTGTTGGCCGACGAGCCGACGGGCAATTTGGACAGCCAGATGGGCGACGAAATCATGGGCATCATGCACCAGCTCAACGAAGAGGGCACCACCATCGTCATGGTGACGCACGACCAGCGCTTGGCCGACCGCACCGGGCGCACGGTGCGGCTCTTCGACGGGCGGCAGGTTCAGTGAGAGGAGGATGAGATGCTAAAGAATTACATCAAAATGGCGCTCAAGGTCCTGTTGCGGCGCAAGGTCTTTACCTGCATCAGCCTCGTTACCATCAGCTTTACGCTCATGGTGCTGATGGTGGCGACAGCCTTGTTCGATCACGTCTTTGGCTCCTTCCCGCCGGAGACGCGGGGGGATCGCACGCTAATCCTGGACTCGATCACAGGAACACATACGGAGCAGCAAGGGACGAGCATCAGACCGCCTAGCTACGCCTTTTTGGAACGGTATGTGTCTCCACTGACTCACGCGGAAAAGGTGTCCATTTCCAACAACGGTGCGCCCATGGAAACGACGTTCCGCAAGGGCGAGAAGATCAAGTCTCACCTCAAAAGCACGGACGGGGTGTTTTGGGAAATTCTCGAATTCGACTTCCTCGAAGGCCGTCCCTATACCACAAAGGAGGTAGAGGAAGCTCAACAGGTGGCCGTGATCAACGAGGCGACGCGCCGGGTGTTTTTCGGGGAGGAGCAGGCTGTGGGGCAGTACATTGAGATCAAGGAACGATCTTTCCGCGTGGTAGGGGTCGTGTCCAACGTCCCGAGATTCCGCATTGTGCCTTTCTCCGATATCTGGGTGCCCGTCAGTGCCATAGGATCGGACGCCTACCGGCATTACGATTCGATATTTGGCAACTTTCAAGCGATGATCTTGGCGCGTAATGCAGCCGATATACCGCTTATCAAAGAGGAATTCGCCGATGTACTCACCCGGGTCGAATACCCCAATCCCAACGATCAAACCAATTCCATTACCAGTAGTCCTGGATCGCTGTTAGAAATGACTTTGGGGCCCATGTTTTCCTTTGGTCTAATACTGCACAGTACCAAGATGCTGGTCGCACTAATCTGTAGTCTGGCAGTGCTTTTCATGCTCCTGCCGGTCGTTAGCTTGGTCAACATCAACACCACCCGCATCTTGGAGCGCGCTTCTGAGATTGGGGTGCGCAAGGCATTCGGCGGGTCTTCGCTCACCTTAGTGGGGCAATTCGTGGTGGAGAACGTGATTCTCACGCTCTTGGGCGGTGCTTTGGGGCTGGTTCTTACTTTTCTCGTCCTACAAATGCTCGGTGCCAGCGACATTGTGCAATACGCTGAATTTCGCATGAATCACCGCATTTTCCTCTACGGTTTGGCGATGACCCTAGTCTTCGGTCTGATTTCCGGTGTCTATCCGGCGTGGAAAATGTCGCGCCTACATATCGTAGAGGCCCTCAGAAGGAGGAAGCAATGATACGCCATCTCTGCAAGCTAGTCTGGAACCGCAAAAAGGCGAACGCGCTGACCGCCTTCCAGATATTCATTTCGTTCCTGCTCGTTTTTATTACGGTCTCCTACGGCGTGTTCAAAATCGACAATTATCGGCAGCCGCTCGGGTTTTCCTACGAAGATAGATGGGTCGTAGGCTTCAGACCGGATAAGACGAAGCAGCCGGACAGCAAGGCGGAAGCGCCCAGCCGCAGACAGGTCTATCAGGCCCTAGAGGAATTCGACTGGGTTGAGTCGGTAGCTGCGTTGGGCTTCGGAACAATCCCCTACCGTCCCTTTTATATGTATCCCTATGTCGTTGACGGACAAATGGTTGCTATGGGCGGTGTTTCAGACGAGTTGCGCCAGACGCTCGATCTCGACTTGGTCAGCGGGCGATGGTTTGGCGAGGAGGACGACTTCTTATACTCGGAGCCGCTCGTGATAAATCAGCGGCTCAGCGAAGCGCTCTTTGGCAGTGAAGATCCCATCGGCCAGCAGGTCGAACAGTGGGTGAGGGATGACGAAGACTTACGGATCATCGGGGTGGTCTCCGACTATCGCCGCAGCGGGGAACTTTCCGATCCTGGTTTCTTCGTGTTCCATCGCCTGAATGAAGGAGAAGAGCGCGGTAATTTTTTGGTCCACGTACGTCCCGGTACGCCATTAGCAGCTCAAGAGCAAATTTTCAAGCGGCTCAGGGCCATGGCTCCGTGGTTCACAGTGGACGTTACGCCCTTAGCAGAACATCGCGCTTCGGCGTTCAAGTTGACCCTAGTGCCTCTGTTCGCTCTCGGGGTTGTCTCGGTGTTGGTGCTGGGTATGGTGGCGCTGTCGCTGAGCGGCGTGCTGTGGCAGCGGACGACGCTGAGAACCGAGGAGATCGGCCTGCGAAGGGCCTTGGGCGGACCGGCGGCCAGTATCTACGCGCAATTGACGGGCGAGATACTCGTAGTCGCCAGCATCGGCGTAATCGCCGGTCTGCTGCTCGTCTTGCAACTCCCGCTACTGGAACTGCTCGATTACACCGGCGGGATCTACGCACTCAGTATAGCCCTTGCAGCCCTAATAATTTACGGCCTCGTGATCGTGTGCAGCCTGTATCCGGGGCGGCTAGCCTGCCGGATACGGCCGGTCGAGGCGCTTCACCACGAATGAGTCGGAAGGTGACTGTTCGAAGAAAAATGAACTCAAACTTACTTCACACATCCCATAGGAGGATACCATGAAATCGCTCAAATCTGTAATCACCCCAATCGCCACCGTCGCCACGGCGTTCAGTTGTGGAATGGCTGGCGCGGAGAGTATCACGGTGAAAATGGAATCCGTGCGCGAGGATTCCGTAGAGCATCTCTTCCAGCCTATGCTGATGCCGTTCATGAGTGGCTCGGAGTTGAGGGAAGGACTGCCCGAGGTCCAATCGGTTGCCGGGCTAGAAATCCATGAATCCCTGCACGCCCGCCTGTCGTTTCTCGATTCGCCGGCTGAGCCGATTGTTATAGTGGGACAGGATAACGACGGACAGGACATCGCCTTCGCCGTTGCCGATTCCACTACACAGCCGCAGCAACTCCAGCTCACAGAGGGTTTTTCCAAACTCGTTGGAGGTGAGGCCCTACAAACCGAGCTAACCGTGCCTCTGGCTGGTCAAGTACCTGAGTTTAAGCTCAAACTCGTACTCAGCCGCGAACGGGATTTCGTGCGGCACCGCAATCTCGAACTGCGGCTAGGCGAGGCTGACATTGGTGGCCAGCGCTATGCCATAGCCTTAGTCAGATCTCCGGGTTTTGGGACCTATACTCTACCTCCTGACTCACTGAATCTTATTCCTTATCAGTACATGATTGACCGCGACGGGGACGGCGTATTTCTGACCAGTTTATACGGCCAAACCGAGGTGCTGGAGGACGAGGCTTTCTGGGTCAATGAACCCTTTCTAATCGACGGTCAGGCCTACAAACTGACCCATATATCGGCGACGGGAGATCAGCTAGTGATCGAGCCCAGCGATCAAACGGTCGCCCTCGCCGTGGGCTTTGAGATGCCGAATGTCGCCGTTACTCGGCTCGACAGTAGTGCTATCGACCTGACGGCACTGCGCGGCAAGCCCGTGGTCATTAACTGGTGGAACACCTTCTGTGGCCCCTGCATCAGGGAGATCCCCGAACTCAACGAATTGGTCGAGAAGTACGCCGATCGCGATGTTGAGTTCCTCGCTATCGCCCACAATGAAATGGCGCATTTACCGCCGTTTCTGCAGAAGCATCCGTTCTCTTATGACATCGCCTTAGGGAAAGAGGATGCCTTGCAGATTTTCGGCTATGCCTTTCCACGTCATGTGATCCTCGACAGCGAAGGTAAAGTCGCCTACGACGTCCTTGGTTACAATGCCGATGCCACCGACAAAATGGACGCGGTTATCGGCTCGCTGTTGAGCGAGCTTTGAGCTTGCCATTGCTACGCACTCCATACATCCTAGGGAGAATTCCATGAAATCGATCAAATCTGCAATCACCATCATCGCGCTCGTCGCCACGGCGTTCAGTTGTGGAGTGACTGGCGCGGAGAGTATCACGGTGAAAATGGAATCCGTGCGCGAGGATTCCGTAGAGCATCTCTTCCAGCCTCCTCTGTACATCTATGGAGGCGCGCAGCTAACGGAAGGATTGCCCGAGCTCCAATCGGTTACTGGACTAGAGATTCATGAACCCCTACATGCCCGCTTGTCGTTCCGCGATTCGCCGGCTGCACCAATTGTCATAGTGGGATTGGATAACGACGGACAGGACATTGCCTTTGTCATTGCCGACTCCACTGTGCAACCGCAGCGACTCCAGCTCGCGCGCGGTTTTTTCAAGCGCCTTCGCAGTCAAGATGAAGTCCTGCGAGCCGAGTTGACTGTGCCCCCGGTTGGCCAAGCACCTGAGTTCAAAATCGAACTATATATCGAGCGGATAGAAAATTCTCGCTGGGATTGCGTGCATCACCGCAATCTCGAACTGCGGCTGGGCGAGGCCGAGATCGGCGGCCAGCGCTATGCCATAGCCTTAATGAGGGATCCGAGTTTTGGAACTTACTTCCTACCCGACGACTCATTATCCGTTGACTCGTCGGAGTTCCCTAATCATAGATTCCTGATTGATCGCAACGGGAACGGCGTATTCCTAGTTCTCCCCTCTGGCCGCCAAACCGAGGAGTTGGAGAAAGAGATGTTCGGGGTCAAAGAACCTTTCTTAATCAACGATCAACTGTACAAATTGGCTGATGTATCGGCGATGGGAGATTGGTTAGTAATCGAGCGCAGCCATCAAGAAACCGCCCTCGCCGTGGGCTTTGAGATGCCCAACGTCACCGTTACTCGGCTCGACGGCAGCACTATCGACCTGACGGCGCTGCGCGGCAAGCCCGTGGTCATCAACTGGTGGCACACCGCCTGTTCGCCCTGCATCGCGGAAATTCCCGAACTCAACAAACTGGTCGAGAAATACGAGGGTCGCGACGTCGAGTTCCTCGCTATCGCCAATAACGAAATGGCAGAGTTGCCGCCGTTCCTGAAGAGGCATCCGTTTTCCTATGACATCGTCTTGGGGAACAGCGAGGCCATGCGCGTTCTCGGCCAGGCTTATCCGCGTCATGTAATTGTCAACAGCAAAGGCAAAGTCGTCCTAGATCTAGGCGGTGGCAGTTCTGGTATCGTTGGCCAGATCGACGCGGTTATTGGCTCGCTGTTGGTGAGTGAGCTTTGAGTGTTCCATTGCTACGCACTCCATACATCCTAGGGAGAATTCCATGAAATCGATCAAATCTGCAATCGCCATCATCGCGCTCGTCGCCACGGCGTTCAGTTGTGGAATAGCCAGCGCGGAGAGTATCACGGTGAAAATGGAATCCGTGCGCGAGGATTCCGTAGAGCATCTCTTCCAGCCTTCTCTGATGCGCGGCTTGGTTGGCCCGCAGTTGATAGAAGGGCTGCCCGAGATTCCATCGATTGATGGGTTAGAGATCCATGATCCCCAGCACGCTAGCCTATCATTCGAAGATTCGCCTACTGAGCCGATTGTCATAGTGGGACAAGATAACGACGGACAGGACATCGCCTTCGCCGTTGCCGATTCCACTACACAGCCGCAACAACTCCAACTCACTAGCGATTTTTTTGATCGCATTCGAGATGAAGCTCTGTACGCTGAACTGACCGTGCCCTCGGCTGGCCAAGTGCCTGAGTTTAAGGTCGAACTCTTGATAAGCCGGGAAAAGTGGAAGAGTGTGTTACACCGCAATCTCGAATTGCGGCTGGGCGAGGCCGACATTGGCGGACAGCGTTATGCCATAGCCCTAGTAAGGGATCCGCGCTTCGGTACCTACACTCTACCCGCCGACTCGCTGGGGATGACTTTACATCAACTCGTGATCGATCGCGACGGGGACGGCGTATTCCTGACCCACCTATACGGCCAAACCGAGAAACTGGAGGACGAAGTTTTCGGGGTCAACGAACCCTTCTTGATCGACGGTCAGGCCTACAAACTGGCCCATGTGTCGGCGACGGGAGATCAGTTGGTGATCGAGCCCAGCGATCAAACGGTAGCCCTCGCCGTGGGCTTTGAGATGCCCAACGTCATCGTTACTCGGCTCGACAGCAGTGCTATCGACCTGACGGCGCTGCGTGGCAAGCCCGTGGTCATCAACTGGTGGCAGACCTTCTGCCCACCCTGTATCACGGAGATTCCCGAACTCAACGAATTGGTCGAGAAGTACGCGGACCGCGATGTCAAATTCCTCGCCATCGCCGACAATGAGATGGCAGAGTTGACGCCGTTTTTGGAGAAGCATCCGTTCACCTTTGACATCGCTTTGGCGGACGACGAGGCCGTGCACATTTTCGGCCAAGGTTATCCGCGTCATGTGATCATAGACGGCGACGGCAAAGTCGCCTACGATATCCATGGCTACAGTCCCGACACCGCTGACAGGATCGATATGGTTATCGGCTCGCTGTTGAGCGAACTTTGAGCGTTCTACGAGCGTTCATCGGAACTACCAGCTTTGAAGATGGTTCTGCTATAGGCGCTACACCACGAATGATTTGGGATATTATGGACTACAAAAAGATTAACGCGGATTTGCTTTTGACGATGGCCATCTTGGCTGCCTTATGGGCCGTCTCCCCAGTCCATGCCCAGCCGTGGTTGGTGCGCGGCACCGTCACCGACGGGTCCACCGGGCAGCCCCTGCCAGCGGCTACCGTACAGCTAGCCGGCACCTATCGCGGGACCATAGCTAACGACGAGGGCGAGTACTCGCTCAAGGTGCAGCAGCTACCGGCGACGTTGACAGTGAGTTACATCGGCTACGTCTCCCAAGAGCGCGAGTTGATGGCCCCTGCGGAACGGGTCGATTTCGCCTTGACGCCAGTGCCCTTTTTGTTCGATCCCATCGTGGTGACTGCTGAGACCTCAGCCGAGGGTATCATGCGCCAAGTCATTCGCCGCAAACAGGAGTGGCGGCCCAGCTTGGCCAGCTATCAGGCACAAGCCTATGTCCGGCGCGTTTTGGAAAACGAAGAAGGCATTGTCTCGATCGGCGAAATGGCCTCGGAGATTTATTGGGAGCGGGAGCGGGGGCTGCGCGAAGTGGTCAAGTCGAGGCGCGTGACCCAAAATTTGGCTGCCCAAGCAGACTACATCTCGGCCTTTGCGGGGTTTGCGAATTTCTACGACGACGATATCCCCTTTATCGGCCACACCCTGATCGGTCCAACCCATCCCGATGCCCTCAAGCACTACCGCTTCGACTTGATTGGCCGGCGCTATTTAGACGATAAGGTGGTATTCGACATCTCGGTTGAGCCAAAGAATAAATTGCAAGCCGCTTTTGTCGGTCGCGTCTCAGTATTGGACGAGGATTTCGCCTTGCTCGAAGTGGAGCTAGCACCCAGCCGGGCGAGTATGACCTCGGCCGTTCCCCTGCCCCTGATCGAGCACATGGATTTCGCCTACCAACAACAGTTCCGCGGCTTTGCCGGAGGGGTGTGGCTGCCGGTCGATTACCGAGCTTCTATGGCAGTAAAAATCAGCACGGTGGGGCTGCATTTTCCCGCGATCAAGTACAACGTGATAACGCGGCTGAGCGATTGCCAAGTCAATGTCGATATGCCCGATTCGCTCTACGCCAGCGAGGAAGTGCTGCGGGTCGATTCGCTGGCCGTGGCCCAGGACAGTTCCTTTGTCCGGCTGGCCGACAAGGTGCCCCTGTCGGCGCGGGAACAAGCCGCTTATGCCACCATCGACAGCACTATGCAGTTCGAAAAGGTCTTCCAGCCGACGGGGTTTCTCGCCCGTTTGTTGGTGAAGGAGCAAGGGGAAGAGACAGAGGAGCGGACGGAACAGGCCACGGAAAAGACGGGAGTGCGGGTGGAGCCGTCGCGCTGGGGATCGGTCAATATGAAGCCCGTTTTGCGATACGACCGGGTGGGTGGGGCGCATCTGGGGTTGGAGGGGAGCAGGGGCTTGGGCGGCGGACTGGAGACCGGTGTTACTACCGGATACAACGTCGGTCTGAAGCGCTGGTCTTACCGGGGGCGGGTCGGCTGGCAGCGGACAGCGGGTAAGGTGGTTCTGGAATACGGGAGAGGACCGGTGCCGCGCGTTCCTTCGGACAGCTATTTCCCGCTGCTCAACAGCGGCCAGTTTCTGCTGGGCTTGGACGACTATTTCGATTACTACTGGAACGAAAGGCTGCGGGCGCGGCTTCATCTTTCCCTGCCGAGTCAGGTCGGCTTGCAAGTGGGCTTTAACCACGAGGAGCATTCTTCGCTACAGGAGACGACCAGTTTTAGTCTGTTAAATCGGGACTGGAGGCCGCGGCCCAATCCGGCGATTGAGGAAGGTCGGCTGCGCTCAGTGGAGGCGGGTCTCGAATGGGGCGGACCATACCAGCCTTTTGGATTGACGGCCAATCGGCGGGTCGCAGTGGGGGTGGAGCACAGCAGCGTCGAGCTGGGCAGCGACTTTTCCTTCACTCGCTTGCGCCTAGCCTTGGATGGCCATTTCAAAACCTTTCTCAAGCGCCGCGTCACGCCCAACGCGCTCGATGTGCGGCTGGTGGCGGGATACTCAATCGGCGATGTGCCAATGCAGCGCTTTGGATGCTTGGAGGCCAGCATGGGCTTTTTCTCGCCGTTTGGCGCTTTCCGCACGATGCGCGGCCATCCCTATGAGGGAGAGCACTATGCGGCCCTGTACTGGGAGCACAACTTCAAGACCACGCCCTTTGAGCTATTGGGGCTGTGGGATTGGGCCATGCGGGGTGCGGGGCTGGTGGTGCACGGCGCTTCGGGGCGGACGTGGATTGACCCGGAGCGGCGAGCCAAAATGGGGTACGATCCGCGCTACGAAGGGGATTTCCACCATGAGGTGGGGGTTTCGCTCATGCTGTACCATCTGCTGCGCCTCGACTTCACCCGGCGCTTGGATCGGCCCGGCTGGGGCGTGGGGTTGAGTTTGGTGCGCTTTGATTTTGGGGGTACTGTTACTGTGAAGTAAGGACGTTGACGGACAACATGTTGCTGCTAGCGATGTTTCGGACGAATTTCACCGGACGCTTGGGCTAGCCGAGGCCCTTTACCGCGAATGAGGAAGGAATCGACCATGCGTTATCTCATGTTAGCCGTTTTTCTGTTCGCGTCGGCGGCGTATGCCGCGCCACTCCAAGAAGCACCTGAGGGCGATTACGATTTGGTGGCCGTCGAAGTCGTCCATATACCTGAGGAAGTGGTGGTCGGCGATGAAGTCGTATTCGTCAACCATCTGGCCAACCGAGGCACCGACGCCATTCCTCCCCGCACCTATTGGGTCGATTTTTACGTGGACGGCGAGTGCGTCAGCTTCGATCACGGCACGGGAGGTTTGAGGCCGGGCGGGACTAGTACCTACTCAAAAGCCGAAGGCTACTATCACTTCAAGCCGACGGAACCGGGGACGTACACGTATCGCTGGATACTGGACAAGGAAGACAATCTGCCTGAGACAGACGAGACCAATAATGTCATTGAGGGGACCATCGTCGTGGCCGAGCGCTCGGCTGAGTACGATAGACGCCAAGCGGCCAAACAGGCCCTGCTAGATCAACTCGAACTCATCGGCGAAAATATAGTAGAAGGACACTATCCCCCCGAACTCGAACTTAGCCCGGATTCAACCCACCGAGAGTTACAGTGGTTCACAGAGTTGTTCGACGAGATCGGGCTTAAAGTGCAATCGGGGGACTATTATGGTAACTATCTGACGTCCCAGGCGTTCGCTCCTCCAGGGGGAAGGGCTACTCATCGCTTGGCCTTCAGAAATATGAGTGAGAGCGAATGGCCAGCGTTGTTCGTCCAGTATTTCGACGGGGAGGAATGGGCCAAACAGGCCATCAGCGAATTCTACCGGGACAATCAGGTTACGGTGACCTTAAGGGTGGCTCACAACGAGCAAACCGGTACTTTCCGCCTGCTGGAATCGAGTAGGGTAAGTTATCTTTCCCCAGATGAGAGGGGTTGGCTCGGCGTATGGTTGGCCGAGGGCGAGAGTGGCGCGGTCATTGACCGAATAGAGGACAGTAGTCCCGCGCAAGAAGCTGGCTTTGAACTAGGCGACATTTTGCTCACCCTAGCAGGGAAACCCATAATTTCCCCATCCCAACTAGACTTCCTACTGAGGCGTATGAAACCCGGCACCAAGGTTGCGTTCGGGCTAGTGCGCAATGGTGTCCAGATGGAGAAGACGGTACAGTTGGGAACCCAACCCGAACGCCGCCGCCGCAGATGAGGACTGAGCGATGATCCTAGTCGTCGATGACGATATTTCCGTGACCACATCGCTGTCCCTGCTGCTCAAGCAGGCCGGCTACCAGACCGCGACGGCTGCGTCTCCGGCGGGAGTCCTTTACTACGAATAAGGAAGGAAGCAACCATGCGTTATCTCATATTAGCTGTTTTTCTATTCGCTCCAGTGGCTTATGCCGCTCTACTCGAAGAAGCCCCTGAGGGCAATTACGATTTGGTCGCCGTCGAAGTTGTCCATATACCCGAGGAAGTAGTGGTCGGCGATGGAGTCGTATTCGTCCGACATCAGGCCAACCGAGGCACCGACGCCATTCCTCCCCGCACCTATCGGGTCGATTTGTACGTTGACGACGAGCGCGTCAGCTTTGATCACGGTACGGCAGGTTTGCCGCCGGGCAGGAGTAGTTTCTACGCAACAGCCGAAGGTGCCTATAATTTCAAGCCGACGGAACCGGGGACGTACACATATCGCTGGATCTTGGACAAGGAAGACAATCTGCCCGAGACGGACGAGACCAATAATGTCATTGAAGGGACCATCGTCGTGGCCGAGCGCTCGGCCGAGCACGACAGCCTCCAAGCGGCCAAACAGGCCCTGCTCGACCAACTCGAACTCATTGGCAGAAATATGGTGGAAGGGCGCTATCCTCCCGAATTCGAACTTGGCCCGGATTCAACCCACCAAGAGCTACAGTGGTTCACAGATTTGTTCGACGAGATCGGGATTAAAGTGTACTCGGGGGACTATTATATTAACTACCTGACATCCCCGGACTCCAATCCTCCGAAGGAAAAGGCCACTCACCGTTTGGCCTTCAGAAATATGAGTGAGAGCGAATGGCCAGCGTTGTTCGTCCAGTATTTCGACGGGCAGGAATGGGCAAAACAGGCCACCAGCGATTTCTACCGGGATAATCAGGTTACTATGATCCTCAGAGTGGCTCACGATGAGCAAACCGGTACTTTCCGCCTGCTGGATTTGTTTGGTAATGGGATGCGTTATCGCTCCCCGGATGAGATGAGTTGGCTCGGCGTATGGTTGATCGAGGGCGAGGGCGATAGTGGCGCGGTCGTCCGCCGAGTTGAGGACGGTAGTCCCGCGCAAGAGGCTGGCTTTGAACAAGGCGACATTTTGCTCACCTTGGCGGGTAAACCCATAGCTTCCCCGTCCCAAGCAGACTTCCTACTGGCCCGTATGAAACCCGGCACTGAGGTTTCTTTCGGGCTCGTGCGCAATGGTGTCCAAATGGAGAAAACGGTACAGTTGGGAACTCAACCCGAACGCCGCTGACTATATCGAGAATGAGAATAGACGATGATCCTAGTCGTCGATGACGATATTTCCGTGACCACGTCGCTGTCCCTGCTGCTCAAGCAGGCTGGCTACCAGACTGCGACGGCCGCGTCTCCGGCGGAAGCCCCGTATCACGAATGAGGAAGGAATCGACCATGCGTTATCTCATGTTAGCCATTTTTCTGTTTGCGCCGTCGGCGTATGCCGCGCCACTCCAAGAAGTGCCTGAGGGCAATTACGATTTAGTGGCTGTCGAAGTCGTCCATACACCCGAGAACGTGGTGGTTGGAGATGAAGTCGTATTCGCCAATCACTTGACCAACCAAGGCACCGACGCCATTCCTCCCCGCACCTATCGGGTCGATTTTTACGTTGACGGTGAGCGCGTCAGCTTCGATCACGGCACGGGAGGTTTGGAGTCAGGCGGGACTAGTACCTACTCAAAGGCCGAAGGCTACTATCACTTCAAGCCGACTGAACCAGGGACGTACACGTACCGCTGGATTCTGGACAAGGAAGACAATCTGCCCGAGACGGACGAGACCAATAATGTCATTGAGGGGACCATCGTCGTGGCCGAGCGCTCGGCCGAGCACGACAAGCTCTTGGATCAGCTTGAACTCATAGGCAGAAATATGGTGGACGGGCGCTATCCCCCCGAACTCGAACTTGGCCCGTTTTCAACCCACAAAGAGTTACAGTGGTTCACGGATTTGTTCGACGACATTACGGTTGAAGTTGATCCTTTTGAATCCCTGACGCACCGAGAGTCCGCTCCCCCGAGGGAAAAGGCTATCTACCGCCTATTCTTCAAATACACCGGTGATAGCAAATGGTCAGAGTTGTTCGTCCGGTATTTTGACGGGAAGGAATGGGCCAAACAGGCCACCAGAGAATTCGACGGGGCCAATAAGGTTGAAATGACTGTCAAGTTGGCTCACGACGAGCAAGCTGGTACTTTTCGCATAGTGTCGAATGGGATTAGTTCCTCGCGCCCTAATGAGATGGGTTGGCTCGGCGTGCAATTGACCGGAGGCGAGGTCGAGGGCGGTGTCGACCGGACCGCGGTCGTCCACCGAGTCAAGGATGGTAGTCCCGCGCAAGAGGCTGGCTTTGAACCGGGCGACATTTTGTTCACCCTGGCAGAGAAACCCATAATTTCCCGACTCCAACTAGGCTTCCTACTGGACCGTATAAAACCCGGCACCGAGGTTGCGTTCGGACTCGTGCGCAATGGTGTCCAAATGGAGAAGACGGTACAGTTGGGAACTCAACCCGCACCCAACTACTCCGCTGACTAGGCTGCGAATGAGAATAGGCGATGATCCTAGTTGTAGATGACGATATTTCCGTGACCACGTCGCTGTCCCTGCTGCTCAAGCAGGCCGGCTACCAGACCGCGACGGCCGCGTCTCCGGCGGAAGCTCTCGAATGGCTGGAGCGCAGTGAGTGCGAGCTGGTCTTGCAGGACATGAACTTCTCGCGCCAGACCAGCGGCGAGGAGGGCATGGAATTGTTGCGGGAGATCAAGCAGCGGTGGGCTAGTGTGCCGGTTATTTTGATGACGGCCTGGGGGTCCATTGAGCTGGCCGTGCAGGGCATCAAGGCCGGTGCTGCGGATTTTGTCACCAAACCTTGGACCAACAAGCAGATCCTCCAGGCCGTGAAAACGGCGCTGGGCTTGGCCGCGGCAACGCCCGCGACTGAGCGCACTATCACGCGCGAGGAACTGGACCGCCAAGGCGATTTCGCCAACATCATCGGCGCGGATCCCCAACTGCTCAAGGTGCTCGAAGTTGTCAGCCGCGTCGCGCCCACCGAGGCTTCAGTGCTGATCACCGGCGAGAGCGGCACCGGCAAAGACGAAATCGCCCAAGCCCTCTTCCGCAATAGCAGCCGGCGCAATCAGTCCTTTGTCAAAGTGAACCTCGGCGGCATCTCCTCGACCCTGTTCGACAGCGAGATGTTCGGGCACGTGAAGGGGGCCTTCACCGACGCGCGGCAGGACCGGACCGGCCGCTTTGCGTTGGCTGATGGCGGCACCATCTTCCTCGACGAGATCGGCGATTTGGCTCCGAGCTGCCAAGTCAAGTTGCTGCGTGTTTTACAAGATCGCACCTATGAAGTGCTGGGGTCGAGCAAGACCCGTTCGGTGGATGTGCGGGTGATCTCGGCGACCAATCAAAACCTGCTGGAATTGGTCGAGTCAGGCACCTTCCGCGAGGACTTGCTCTATCGCCTCAACCTCATCGTCCTGCACCTGCCGCCCCTGCGCCAACGGCCAGAGGACATCCCCCTGCTAGCGCGCCACTTTGCGCTGGGTGCGGCCCAAGCCTACCGCCGCGACTTGGAAATCGACGCCGCAGCCCTGAACTGGTTGCAAACCCTGCCGTGGCCAGGCAACATCCGCCAGTTGAAGCAACTGGTCGAACGGACCGCGTTGATGAGTTCCGGTAGCGTATTGGGGACTGACGATTTCTCCGCGGCCCTAGCCATGCAGCCCGAGGAAGGCCAGAGCGGATCGGGCGACCTGCCCGCGCCGGGCACCATGACCCTCGACGAGTTGGAACGGTCGATGATCGTCCAGTGCATGGAGCGCTACCAAGGCAACATCAGCCGGGTGGCCCAAGCGTTGGGCTTAAGCCGGGCGGCACTGTACCGCCGCTTTGAGAAATACGGAATCGACCCTTGAGCCTGCGCACCAAACTCATCCTCTATCTGATCGGTATCCACCTCGTCTTCGCGGGGCTTGCTGGGTACCTGTTGCGCGAGGAAAAGCCTTGGCTGTTGGGGGTCGAAGCATTCTTCGTCCTATCTTTTGCCGTCGGCGTGCGTTTGATCCAGCATTTTTGGGTGCCGCTCGATCTAATCCGCACGGGGGCCGAACTCATCGGCGAGCGCGATTTTACCAGCAAGTTCGTCGAAGTGGGCCAGCCGGAAATGGATCAGCTCGTGCGCGTGTACAACCGCATGATCGACCAACTGCGCGAAGAGCGCACGCGGCTGCAGGAACAGCACTACTTCATGGATAAGATCCTGACGGCCTCGCCGTCGGGCATTATCACCCTCGACTTCGATGGCAAGGTCGCCCTAGTCAATCCCAGCGCCAGCCGCCTGTTGGGGCTGGCCGAAAGCGCGGCGCTCGGCCAGTCATTGGACGAGTTGGGGACGGCATTTGCCCGCGCCCTGCACGCTTTAGCCGTCGGCGAGTCGCAGGTGCTGCCAGTGCAAGGGCAGCGGGTGCGCTGTCACAAGGCGCAGTTTTTGGACCAAGGATTTCCGCGCAGCTTTATCCTGATGGAGGAATTGACCGAGGAGTTGCGCCTGTCGGAGAAGGCGGCCTACGAGAAAGTCATCCGCCTGCTGGCACACGAGGTGAACAACTCAACGGGAGCGGTCAATTCCCTGCTGCACTCGTGCCTCAACTACAAGGGACAACTGCGGGAGGCCGACCGCGGCGATTTTGAAAACGCCCTGCAAGTGGCCAGCGACCGCATTGACCATCTCAGCGCCTTCATGCGCAGCTTTGCCGAGGTGGTCAAACTGCCGACACCGCACTTGCAGCCCGTGGACTTGGAAGCTCTTTTGCGCGACATCGCCGTGCTGATGCGCGCCGAGTGCGAGCGCCGCAACATCGAGTGGGAGTGGGATATTCAGGCGGACCTCAAGCGCATCGCCATGGACGAAAACCAGATGGAGCAGGCGTTTGTCAATATCCTGAAAAACGCGGTGGAGGCCATTGGCGAGGACGGCAGGATAACGATTCGCTTGGGCAAGCTCCAAGACCGACCCTTTGCCGTGGTCGAGGATACGGGCACGGGGATCGACCCGGAAGTGGCCGAGAGCTTGTTCACGCCGTTTTTTAGCACCAAGGAAAACCGACGCGGCCTCGGTCTGACGTTGGTGCAGGAGATTTTGAGCCGACACGGTTTTGCCTTTTCCCTCGAAAGCCCTCCAGACGAGCCGACCCGTTTTACCATCCGCTTTTGAGATCTCTTCGTTTTCGGCTGTTAGAACCCGCCAAAATTAATCGCGTCTGAACCTCTACCTACGTCAATGGCCTGCACCTGAACGCTGCAGTTGATCTGCCCGGGCACGGGCTAGGCGGGCCTGTTCCGTGCGCCCCATTTTCTCGTAGAGGACGCCTAAATTGCGATGGGCTGTGATCGATTGGGCGTCGTATTTGATGGCCTGGAGCAGGGACCTTTCCGCTGCCTCGTAGGAGCCCCGTTGCATATAGAGTACGCCCAAGTTCCGCTGAGCAGGGACAAAGTCGGGTTTGAGCCGGGCGGCTTGTTCGAGGGCGTGGATTTGTTCATCTGTTAGATTCAAATTGGCAAGGACATGGGAGAGACTGTAATAGGTCTGGGCGGTCTCTCTGTTGTGCAGCGCCCGTTCAAAGGCTTGGCGAGCTTGTTGAAAGTCTTTTTGGAAGAAGAAGACATAGCCCAAGTTGTGGTACGCCGGATGGGCATTGGCTGGTCGGGGGTCGTGTTTTAGGCTTTGCGCAAAAGCGTGCCGTGCTTGCTCCAAACGTCGTTGGCTTAGGTAGAGTTTACCCAAATTGAACCAAGGTTTGGCGTGATCTGGGACTAGTTCTACTGCGCGCAGGAAGGCCGCTTCCGCTTCGTCGGACTCGCCCAAGTACTGGTAGGCCACGCCCAAGCTGTTGTAAAGATCGGAGTCGTCGGGAAATTGCGCTAGACCGTGCGTAAAGGTCTGTACGGCTTGGTCGTACTGCTTGTTGCGCAGTTGAGTATGGCCCAAGAGCCAAGGAGAGCGCAGATGGTCCACCTGCTTGGGACTTACCCCGGTGTGTACTAGGACGAAGGCCGCTGTTAGAAGCAGCAGAAAAACGCCGAGGCGCGAAGCGGCTCGGGCGGTCAGCAGTTCCTTCAGACGCCAAATTCCAGCGGCGGCAAAGACCAGTAAAAAAGGCAGGGCGGGCAAGCGGTAGCGAGCGCACACCGAGAATAAGAGCCCGGTGCATAAGTAGGCTAGCACGAAGAGAAGCGGCAGGGTATAGGCGGAGGTCCATCGCCAATGCCACAATATGCCGACTAGGGCAAAGGGCACCGCGAGGCCAAAGCTGAGCAAAAAAAGCCGGTAGAGTGGAAAGTGGGTTTCGTAGTAGCGCAGGTCCGCACTTACTGGGATTTCAAAAGCGTTCCAGAAGAGCCGAAATTTGCGATAGAGTAGCTGGAGATAGGCCAGAGGATCGCGGTAAATAAATCGCAGACCTTCGGCGGTGTAAAAGGCCCCTTTGGCCGCTGGCGTGTCAAATCCTTGGTGGAGGGGCATGAGTTCGAGACGTTGGAATTGGGCTCCTTGGCGCACGTACGGGGTGCCGTCGGCTTCGGGATTGGTGCCTATATAGAAGCTGAAGCCGCCCTGGAAGGGTATGGGTGTGCCTTGGATCTGATAGTTGCGCAGGAAAAAGGGAAGAAGAATGAGGAAGAAGGTCAGGGCAAAGGCTAAGGCCAAGGTGACCCGGCGTTTGGGGAGGCCACTGGCGGTCAGGTAGATCCACCCCAAGAGCAAGGGCATCAGCAGCAGGGTGTTGCTGCGTCCCATGACCAGCAGGCCCAACAGAATTCCGGCACCGACTGCGCTGCCGTAGGTCAGCTTCGGCGCATAGTGCAGGAGCAGGACCGCCAAGCCCAATCCGACGAGAATGACTAGCGTAGTAGCCAAGAGTTGACCGTTGTAGAAGACGAAGGGCCAGTACCCGGCCGCCAGCAGACCGGCGACCAAGGGGATGGGATGGGGAAAAAGGTAGCTGGCTACGCGGTGGATCAGGACGCAGATGAGTGCGCCCAGCACAGCTTGGAACAGGAGAATGCCTAAATGGCTGAAGCCGATTCCTTTGAGCAGGGCGAGCAGGTATGGGTAGAGGGGGCCATGCACGTACATGTCCACGGCTGGATCGAGGAGCCAGTTTCCCCGCAGGATTTGGGTGGCCAAGTGGTCGTATTCAAAGGCGTCTATGACAAGCGTGTGGAAATAGGGGACGTCGCGTATGGCCGCTAGGTAGAATAGACGCAGTACCAAAGCCAGCAAGAAAATGGATAGAATCTGAAATTTGGTGGAATGAATGATGGTTTGGAGCATAGCGCCAAGGGAAATCAATTTGGACAGTAGATAACGAGGGCGGGTTGAGGCATAAAAAAGCTCCTGTTCCCACCCGTACATGGCGCGAAACAGGAGCTTCAAAACCCGGGCAGCCTGCCCAGGAGACGTTGCAACGGCTTAAATCGAGACCCCTAGCGGTCGAAACCGGCCTTGATATGCCCCCAACTGGTCTCTTCAACAGCAGTAGCGGCAGACAGTTCTTCTAGTGCGGGCTCGACAGGTGCCATTACGAAGTCGTTGACGCCCTTACAGCAGCTCTCCGGCGACAAAGACCAGAAGCCGTTATAGGCGTGATTTGCCTGTTCGACGTCGATATCACCCATGGTTACCGACATATGGATGATTTCTTCCTCTTCCAGGTCGTGGATAGATGAGTTGTCCGGGGTCGCGCCTTCCCGGGGGAGGGCATCGATCGGAATGAGGCGGATCTCGTAGAAGTACGTCGATTCGCCGAATTGCTCACCGGTGAAAGACCAGCTCATGTCGACGAATTCGGTATCGTCCGACAACCAAGCCAGATCGCCGATGGGCTCAATCGACTGATAAACCCCATCCAGTGGTGGTACGACCCACTTGTAGCTGATGTTGTTGACGGGATTTCCTTCGAGGTTTTGCTCTTCACTGGCAGAATGATCTGGGTTGATTTCTATTTCCCAGTTGTCATCGAGGCAGTGACAATCCCCAAAGGAGCGGTCGATATTGTGGATATTATCGTAAATTTGGCTGGCGAGGTAGATCATGTTGGAGTTCTCATTCCAGCCAAACCGATGCCGGATATTGGCATCGGAGATATCGATCTCACCACGAGCCGCTTGCTGGAACTGGGCGGGATCGAAAAGCCGATCGTTGAAGATCGAATAAGGCGATTCGGGCAGGATGTCCCAATCGCTGTGCTCCCCATCTATAGTGGGAACTAGGTTATCGGGAAATTGCGCAGCAAAAAATAGCTCGCCTGGTGGCAAATGTGCATTTGCCACCGAAATGGTCCCAAAGACGAGAAAGACGCTGCACAAAATAGCTATCTTCCTTTTCATCTTATCATGAACCTTTCAGTTAGAGGTAGAAGGATTCTTGAAGAGATAGGAGAGAGAAACTCCTATCAACCGCGATTCAAGCCCGATCCTTATCTAATTCCCCTCCTTTCTGTTCGAAGGACCACTGGAAAGATGCCCTAAATTAAATGTTAAAGGGATAGGATTGTCAAGATAGATTTCCGATTTCAATAGGCGACAGCAAAGACGCCGCGTTGGACGTATTGCTCCTCGGAATCGAGGGTCAGTTCGTAGATATACGTGCCGGGTTGAACCAAGGCGTTTTCTCCGTTGCGACCGTTCCACTCTTGGATGAAGGCCCCGCTGCGCGCCTTAATCACC
>JAJEIO010000017.1 GCA_022827835.1 Candidatus Latescibacterota bacterium | reverse complement strand
GCTTGGCCGACGAGGTGATTGGAAATGGAAAACAGCGCTAGATCGTATTTTGCGAGTAGTTCGCGCTTGGCCTGGCAATAGGCATCTGTGGCTTGGTCAACCTCAAAATGGTCTCCCCAGCAGGCCAATTCCAAGCCGTCGTAGCCAAACTCAACGGCCTGTTGGCAGAGGGTCTCGATCGACAGGTCGGCCCACTGGCCAGTGAAGAGGGTGACAGGTCGCATTGCAGTCGCTCCTTGTTGGTGTTGGTATGAGAGGGAGTATATACGCCGGTCGCCACCGAAGTGTCAAGTAGGCCGCTAGCGGCTGAGCGACTTTTCCCGCCGGAGGTCAATGTCAAAGATGCGCAGGTAGCGGCCCTGAAATTCGCCGATGACTTCGGGAATCTGGTCTTCGTCGAGATCGAGCAGGCCCATGCGATCGCCAAAAGGCTCGGACGACTGCCACTCCAAGTCGAAGAAGCGGGCGTCGAACACGTACCCGTCGTTGAGCACAATTTCGTCTTCATCGTCCCCATCGACATCGCCGATGAGAATCTGATGGGCCGTCAAGTCGGTCTGGTCGCTGCGCCACTGCTCGTACTGGTCGCGGCCGTCGTACACGACTAAGCGGCCATCGGCGCAGAACACGAGCTCAGGCTGGGGGTCGTCGTCAATGTCGCCGATGGTCAGGCTGGTAATGCGTTCGTATTCATTGGGCGAGTTGCTCCACAGCAGCGTGTAGTCTTGGGAGTCGAAGTAATACACGCGGCCGCGGTCGGTATAGGCGACGATCTCGTCGAGCTGGTCGTCGTTGATGTCGAGGACGAATACGCCGGCCACGGCCCCTTCGAGATAGTCGCTGTCCCACACCTCGGTATAGGTGCGGTCGCGCTCCTCATAGACGTGAAGCCGGCCATCATTGTCGCCGAGCACGAGGCGGTCAGGGCCTTCGCCCGCGGGCAGGCGCTGGATATTGTCGAATTCGTCTAGGTCTCCACTATAAGCCGGCCATTCCGCAGCTTGGCTCGACAGCGGAACCAGCCATAACGCGCATAAGATCAATCGCAACATGATGGTCATTACTCCTTGATGGCGGCCGCCCGAGCGGCCTCATATACGGCGAGCAAGGGCACTTGGTGCTGTTGGGCTAGCCGCGCGCAGTCCTCGTATTCAGGGGCGGCGCGGCGACGTCCGTCTATATAGCTAAACTTGACATTGACCTCCCCGTACGGCGTGGCAATGGTGCGGATCTGGCGCTCCAAGACGCGGCGTTCCACTCCGTAGTAGCGCAGGCCGATGGTCGTAGTTTCTTGCAGGACGATCGCGGCTAGCTCGTCCAAGCGGCCCGCCGGAGCGAGGACGCTGAGAACGTTGCCCGGACGACCTTTCTTCATCAGGACCGGCGTGGCGTACACGTCGCACGCACCCTGCTCTAGCAGCCGGTCGAAGAGGTAGCCGTACACCTCTGGATTCATGTCGTCGATATTGGCTTCGATCAGCAGGACGCGCTCGCTAGCCGGCACGCGCTCGCCCAAGCGCAGACGCAAAAGATTGGGTATAGCGTCTAAATCGCGGCGGCCCGCACCATAGCCGACAGCCTGTTGGCAAAAGGGCGGCTGCGGCCCAAAGGAATGGGCCAAGGTGGTGATGATCGCTGCCCCGGTCGGGGTGACGAGTTCAGCGCGGATATCGGTCTGTTCGGTCGGCACGTCGCGGCAGAGAGCCAAGACCCCGGGCACTGGCACCGGATAGCGCCCGTGCGCACAGCGCACAAAACCCGTACCAAAGCGCAGAGGCGAAGCGCAGACCTCTTCTACCTCCAAGAGTTGGAGGCCGGCCACGGCCCCCACTACGTCTATCAGGGCATCGAGGGCACCCACTTCGTGCAGTCCTACTTCGGCGGGCGTGGCATTGTGCACCTCGGCTTCGGCTACACACAGGCGCTCAAAGACGCGGATGGAGCGCTCCTTGACTACGTCGTCTAAGCGGCTGTCGGCAATGCGGCTGGTTATATCTTTGAGGTGGGCGTGAGGGTGATGGTGCGCAGGCTCGCCAGACAGATCGAGATGGTGCTCAGCGTCGGCCAACGGCGCACCAGCTACGCAGACCTTGGCTCGGGTGGCAGCAATGGCGTGCCGGGCGGTGGATTCGCGCTCAATGGCGACGTTTTTTACGCCTAGTTTGGCAATTTCTCGGTTGAGGTCCTCTAGCGGGAGACCCGCATCGAGCAAGGCACCCAAGATCATGTCGCCGCTGATACCAGAGAAGCAGTCGAAGTAGGCGATCTTCATCTTCGCCTCCCGCGCTCAGGGCAGGCGCTCGAGATCGGCCTTGCGCTTCTTCCAGTCAAACTCCTCGGCAAAATCGTACACATCGACGAAGTCTTCAATCCGGTCCTCGGCTGTCTTGCGCAGCAAATTTGCATCGACCAAGTTGAAGACAATCTCGCCAAAATCGCGCGTTTGCTCAATGCCCCAGTGGGCAAAGACCGAGCGGGTGAGCGGTCCAAATTGATCGGCGCTGTACTCGCTGATGCCAAAGAGCAGATCCCGACCGGAAATGTGTCGCTTCTCTTCGCTCAAGGTATCGTTGTTCTTGCCGAGCTTTCGCACCGTGTATCCTAGCGCATCGTACACAAAAAGATACGCATCGCTCTTGTAGCGCCCGTCGCTCTCGGCCAGATTTTCGATTTCTTGCAGCGCTTTTGGTTCCATCAAAGAAGGTCGATACGGCCAATAAAACTAGAGCGGTGCAGATGTCAAGCTCGAGGCATAACGCCAAGTGCGCGGGCCAAGCTCGAGGACGTGCAAAAGCGCGTCGCGCTGGTGGACAAAGTCGGGCAACAGATCGTCAGCTAGGGTGGGAACGACATGCCCTTCGTTGATAAGTTCGGGATTGATGTGGTGGCCATTTTTGATGATTTCGTAGTGCAGATGGGAGGCGGTCGAGAGTCCGGTGGTGCCAACCTTGCCGATGATCTCTTTTTGCTCTACGAGTTGCCCCTCGCGCACCAATATCTTGCTCAGGTGCGCGTAGCGGGTCCGATAGCCATTGGGGTGGACGATTTCGACCAATTTGCCGTAATCGCCTTTCCAGCCAGCGAACGCGACCTGTCCGCGGGCCGTAGTCCACACCAAAGTGCCCGTCGGCGCACCGTAGTCCGTACCTAAGTGGGGACGCTGCTTTTTGAGAATGGGATGGAAGCGTTGGCGGTTGAAGCGCGAGGTGATTCGATTGACGCCGAGGGGCTTGAGTACGAACATCCGGCCGAGGGAGCGACCGCTGGCGTTGTAATAGGCGTCCTCCCCCTCGGTGGCAGCATAGCGGACCGCCAACTCAGTCACCCGTTCGCCTTCGTAGCGCGCCAACAGGATGTGGCCGTAGCGGACGAAGCGCTCGTCTAGGTAGAGCTTTTCAAAGACGATCCCCAGCCGATCGCCGCGGCGCGGGTCGCGCTGGAAGTCGATGACGGCACCAAATATGTCATCGGCGATCAAGTCGCTGAGTGCGCAGCCTTCCCCGACCTCGCTGATGGCGTTGGAGAGGTTGTCCTCGATGCGCACTTCGAGCCGCTCGACCCGTCGCTCTAGCGGTAGCTGCAACTGGCGGGCGACGAACTGGCCGTCGCGCAGCTCCACCTCAATCGGGCGATCCGGGGTGCGATGAGGCGTGTAGCAGAAGCGGCGAATGACGTCACTGGTGTCGATTACGACCTCGTAGTAGTCACCCGGCTTGACTTGCGCGGGATTGAGAATCGCGTACAGCGCTTGGTATAGCAGCTCCAATTGGTCACTCGGGACATGGTGGTGCTTGAGCGAGCGGTCGATGGAATCCCCGCGGCTCAGCGCGGCGACAATTGTCCGCGTGAGGTCGTCAGGCGGGGGTGGAATCGGGGGGCCGACAAAGGGCAATTCCCACACGGCGGCCTCAGCAGCCGGAGTAAGAGCTACTCCCCCGAGTTGGGCGGCAGCAGTCGTCGAGTGTTGGGAGGACATCCCCAAGCGCAGTGCCATAAGCGCAAGGCAGCCCAATAAGACACCCCAGAACCTGATGGAAAATCCGAATCGCATATTCAAAGCGTAGGGGAGAAAAACAGGAGAATTGACAACGGTTGGGGCACCGTTGACCAATAGCCGCAAACGTTTAACATATATAATGTACCATTTAATAGTCAAGGATTTTTAAGGTGGTTAGTCAGCTCTACGACCTAAAGGCCATGCTGCCTGGCGAGCTCGACCAGCTCGTCGGCGAACTCGACGAACCGGCGTACCGCACCCGTCAGATTTTCGATTGGCTCTATGCCAAGGGCGTGCGCGACGTCCGAGAGATGACCAATATCTCCAAAATTTTGCGGGAAAAGCTCGCCGAGCGGACGCGCATTACTTGCCTGAACCTCGTCAAGCGTCAAGAGTCGGCCACGGGCGAAGCGGTCAAATTCCTCTTTGAACTGCCCTCTGGGCAGCGGATCGAATCCGTGCTGATCGTCGATGGTACCCGGCGCACGGCCTGCTTGTCGTCGCAAGTGGGCTGCCCGCTCGACTGCAAGTTCTGCGCCACTGGGCGGATGGGGATGATAGCCAACCTCGAAGCCGGGCAGATCGTCGATCAACTCTTGCAGGTCAATCAGTTTGCCCGCGAGCGGGACGAGCGGGTGACCAATGTGGTGATGATGGGAATGGGCGAGCCGCTGCTCAACTACTCGGCGGTCATGCGCGCCTTAAAACTGATGCGCCTAAAAGAAGGCATTGGATTAGGGGGGCGGAAAGTCACGGTATCTACTGCGGGTTACATCCCGGGCATTCGCCGGCTCATGGCCGAAGATCTCAACGTGGGGTTGGCCATCTCGCTCAACGCCACAACCGACGAGATGCGCGAACAACTCATGCCCATCAACCGCAAGTACAAAATCGCCGATCTCTTGGCGGTCGCGCGCGAATTTTTCGCCTGTCGCGGCTATGGCGTCACCTTTGAGTACGTACTCATGGCCGGGTTGACCGATGCGGACGCCGACGCGCAACGGCTAGCCGAACTGACCCGCGACATTCCCTGCAAAATCAACCTCATACCCTACAACGAAACAACAGACCTCCGTTTCCGCCGACCAACCCGTCAGCGTCTAGAGCAGTTCTATCAAGTGCTCAAAGGCTACAACGTCGAGTTTACCGTGCGCCACAGCCGCGGGCGGGACATCGACGCAGCCTGCGGCCAACTCTATCACCAACAAAAAAAATGAGTTGGCGATCGTGAACTTCAAAGGCCATGTCTTGGGAGGGGTCGTCGCGGGAACCGGAGTGGCGATAGGTGCGGTTTCCTCCGGCGCTGTCGCACCCGACGACCTAGCTACCCAAGCTGCCGTCGTCGGCACTGCGCTATTTTTTTCCCTCTTTCCCGACTTAGACACGGCTTCGGTCGCACAGCGGTGGTTTTTCCGCGGCGTCTTCTGCGTCTTGCTCTATCTGGGCTGGACCGAACACTACGAGTTGGCGACTATAGTGGGCCTCTTGTGCATCCTACCGCTTTTGGATCACCACCGCGGCTGGACGCACTGGAAGATCAGCCCGTTCATCACTGTAGGGGTGCTGGGCACGAGCTACGAATACTGGCGAGCGCGGCAGGCTTTTCTCGGGGAATTTACCTGGGACAACGTACACACTCTGCTGGAAGGGCACGTGGTGTTCTTTATTGCCTGTATCGTCGGTTGGTACACCCATCTCTTGCTAGACGGGTGCTTCAAAGTGTTCCCCACCAGCCAAGACCACCACTGAGGCGACTCAGTCGCTCTCGGCCTCAGCCTTGGCGTCTTTATCTTTCTTACTGACGAACTTTTTTATCTTGGCGATGGCCTCGGGCACCAGCGCGATGATCTGACTCCAACCGGCCTCCTGATCGCCGATAGACGCCACTTGCACCCGGCCATCGGCATCGACGATGAGGAAGGCGATGGGTTCGATGTTCGCGCCGCCGCCCGTCCCGCTCTGCCCCTTGCCCTCCAGCCCGCCACCGGCCCCAAAGCCAAACGATATTTTCGATACCGGAATAATGGTCAAGTCGCCGGACTGAAACGGCTGTCCGATGACGGTTTCGGTTTGCACGATGCGGTGCAATTCGCCTAGAACGCGCTCGACTAGGGATTCTACGGACGATGCCATGGAAAACTCCTCGACTTAGTTCGGGGTACGGAAGCGTGCGGCCAACAAGCGGTATGCCACCTGCAAGCCAAGGCGCCCCAAGAGCAAAATTAACAAGCCCAAATGCAAATGAGCGACCAAATCCAAGCGGCCAAAGGCCCCCGCACGCACAAAATCCGGGCTGACGTTTATTTGCACCTTTCCCTTGTGCGCGGCAACCGCCTGTAAATAGCCATAGACCCGCCCGGTTTGCGCCGGGTCGGCAAATCCTAAACGGCCCTGGGCCCGCAGCTTTTTGAGCTGAATGATGCGCGGCAGGCTCGCCAATAGTCCAAGACTGGGCTTGATCAGCGGGCGCACGAGCGCGCGCAGGTTCCGTTCACTAGCTTTAGGCGCGGCCTCTCGCTTGGCTCGTCGCCGTGCTCTTTGCCTGCGCTTTGCTTGAGTCCGCAGCGGCAGGTAGGGGTACGGCAGGAATTGGCCCAAGAGTACGGGCGCGATGCGCAGGCCCTTGGGGGCCCATCGCAGCCCTAGCCCTAACCCTCCCCAGAAAAAGGACAGCCGCGCTCCCCATTCCCAAAAGTCCGGCAGTCCCTCGCGCCGACAGTGCAAGGCAAAAGTCATAGGGGCGCACAGTGCACCGAGGCCGAGCACACCCAACGCGCCCAACGCGGGTAGTAGCCAGTCTAGCATAAAGCAGGACGCGGCTTTTTCTGCCACGCCGCGTTCCAATCCGTGCGTCCGGGAAACTGCATAGCGGCGACCAAGGTGACAATGCACAACAGAGGGATAGCTAAACTAGCTTACAACCTAGCGGCGCGCACTGGTTCAGTCAAGCCTTTCTAAGGATGCAGACAGGGGCTCCTGCCTTGACAGCACCCCCGTCGTACGTTAGGCTTAAATTAGACGTAAGTTACAGTTAAAAATTGAGTTAGGCTTTTTTGGTCAAGGGGCCAATACGCGGCAATAGCGACAAAGGGCGAACCGAATGGCAACCCGACAGACAGTAGGAAGGCGCGCCCTTCAAGGCGGAGAGGGCACGGGCAGTTATGGCAGTTATTGGCGCGGGCTAGGGGTAGTCATCGCGCTGTGGGCAGCCGTGGTACCGGCGAGCGCCCGCTCGACGCTCAGTGCGCGCCTAGACCAACCGGCGATTGCCGGACCGGCGTTGGACCAGCAGTCCATCCTCTATTTGCACTACTTCCCCGGCGATGGCGAAGCCATAGTCAGCGCAGACCTACAGTGTCTTGGCAACGCGCGGTTGCAGAGCGTTCGCTCGGCGCTGGGCAAGGCGCAGCTAGAGGCAGCGTCAATCGCCATAGACTATGCAGCGCGGCCTTTGGCCGGAGAACACATCGACACTCTCTACATCGACCTAGTCGCCGCTGAGTTGGGAACAATCGACTGGTCCGCGGCAATTCACTCTTCGCTCGACTCACAGGGCGCTCCGGCCCACCAGATTGAATTCGACCTAGCGGTGCGCCCGCCGCCAGCCATTTCGTGGTCCATTGAACCACCGCGGGTCTATCAGGGCGAGCGCTTTGACTTGCGCGCGATTGTGCGCCTCGACGATGCCGCCGGGCCGCCCTTAGAAGAGCTGAACTGGACTTGGCCGCCTGAACTGAGCTGGCCAGAGGGCGACGCTCCGCAGCGCTGGGCGGGCAGCTTGATCCCCGGACAGGCCGACACCCTCTCTTGGAAGGTGCTCGTAGATCCGACTCACCTTGGCCCCCTCCCCTTGGCGGTCGCTGCACAGGTTTCCGGCCAGAGCCCAGTGGACTTGTCAACCCAGCACTTGCAGGTGGACCCGCTGCCCGTGATGGCCTTGGAGCCTGGATTTATGATGGCGTTGGAAACTGGGTTTATGGAGGTGGGCAAGCGCGGGCCAATCACCTGCATCTGGCGCAACGAAAGCGCCGACCCCATTGCCTTGGCGGCCCTGCGCCTGCAAGTTGCGCCGGCGTTCTCGGATATCTCCTTGGTGGAAGGACCACTAGGCGCAGCACTCGTACAAAGCGACGAAGAAGCCGCACCGAGCCTGATGGTGAGCGGTTTGGATAGCTTGGATGCGGGCGCAGCGATCCGGGTGACGCTCGAGGCGGTGCCGCAGCGCCCAGGGCCTTTTACTTGGCAGAGTGCCTGTAAGCCCGTGGGGCGGGATCACTTTATTCCCCTGCACGGCGCGAACACGGTGCGCGTGGTATGGCCAGGAACGGCCCAAGCCCCAGGCGGCGCACAGCAAACCCCCACGGACTTGCAGTTGATCAATCAAGCCTTTGTCCGCGCCCTAGACCACCAAATGGATGCCCTACCCCTATCTTCGGGTACGCGGCTTTTCCTCCAAGCCGAAGACGACAAGAACGAGGCCAATTGGGTAGTTGAGGACGCCCTGATCGAGACCTTGCAGCAGCGAGGCTATCAGGTGCTGGTGCGCCAGCCAGAAGACGCGCCAGCCGACGTGGTGTACTATCGGCTGGTCAGAGCGCGAGTGGTGTACTCGCCAGCACCCCGGCGGCTACTTCTCTGGGGCAACGAACAACGGCGCGAAGCGTATGGCGACCTCTTTCTCAGAATAGAAACAGCCGCCGACCACATCGTGCGCTGGGACCGCCGCGTCCAAGCCTATAGCTGGGACATGGTGTCTAAGGGGTTGAGCGGGGTCTTAGGTGGGGGCGACATGGTCGAACAAACGGTAATCAAACCAGAAAACAAAGCTATCGTGCGCGGCCTATCGGCCGGCATTCTCGGCGGGCTATTCTACATTTTCTTCGTCTTGTAACCTTCAAAACCTCTGAATGCGCCTAGGGGCCTGCTCTTGGGACCGCCCATGTAGAGGGCACGTACTCGGCAGGACTTCGCCAGCGATGAAGATCTCCTCTCGCTGATCGGGACAAAAGCGAGTGGCGATCTTGTGGGTATCGTTGCAGACCGCGCGGCGCACGACGAGGTTTTCTGGGTACTCGAATCCACGATTCCTCAGGCTGCGATAGGGTTCCACACTCGCATACACCTCCTTCATAAACTCCGCCCACAACGGCAGGGCGGCCGCAGAGCCGGCCTGCCTCGGCCAGAGACGCAGGCTGGGGTCGTCTAGCCCGACCCAAACCCCAGCTACGAGATGGGGAGTAAAGCCGATGAACCACGCATCCGTGTAGTCGTTGGTCGTACCCGTTTTGCCGGCTGCTTGGGTCCGAAAGTCGTATGTCGTGCGGATGCGGCGGCCGGTGCCGCCGACTTCATCGACGGCCGAGCGCAGCATATCTGCGACAACTACGGCCACGGCCGGCCGCAGCACCTCCTGCTTGCGACCGCTTTCCTGCGTGAAAAAGACATCTCCATCCTTGCGCTCCAAGCGACTGATGGCCATAGGTTCGACGTAAATACCCTTATTGGGGAAGACTGCGTACGCAGCCACCAAGTCGAGGAGTAGCACCTCGCTCGTGCCGACGCCAATGGAGGGAATGGCTTGGATGGGCGTGGATATACCCATGTTGCGGGCATAGCTCCGAATCAGGGACGGGCCGAGTTCGTCGGCCAACTTAATGGAAATGAGGTTGCGCGACTGTTTCAGCCCTTCGCGCAGCGTCATCGGCCCCTTGAACTTCTTGTCGTAGTTCTCAGGGTCCCAAAACTGTTCACGTCTGTGGTCCCACAACGTAAAGGCATTGTCGTCGAGTACATCTACCGCAAAGCGATTGTTGTCAATGGCAGCCGTGTACACGAAGGGCTTGAACGCGGACCCAGGCTGCCGCTTGGCTTGGGTGGCGCGATTGAATTTGCTGTGGCTGAAGTCGCGGCCCCCAATCATGGCCAAGATGTGGCCGGTAGCCGGATCCATAGCCACGAAGGCCGCTTGGACTAAGGCCGAGTCGCGCGCACTCTGGGACGCGCCTACGTCTTTTAGGTACTGATCCACCTTTTTCTGCACCTTGCTTATTTCAGTATCAAAGTGCTTTTCGGCGATCTGCTGCAAGCGCGAGTCGAGCGTAGTGTGGACCACAAAGCCCTCGCGATAGGTTGCCATGCCAAACTCGCGCTGCATTTGCTGACGGACGTGCTCGACAAAGTACGGGGCTATGCCATACGTCTCCTCGTGGCTGCCCCTGCGGGCGTCGATGGATTCGTTGCGTAGGGAATCGCGCTCGGCGGAAGTAATCGCGCCGTTGTCGGCCATGCTGTACAGCACCAGATTGCGTTGCTTGCGGGCGCGTTCGGGATGGCGCAGAGGGCTATAACTATTCGGCCTCGGGAGCAGCCCGATGAGCAAGGCGCTCTCTTCGAGCGCGAGCTGATCGACTTCGCTGTCAAAGTACAGGCGCGCCGCCGACTTAATCCCGTAGGCACCGTGGCCGAAATAGACTGTGTTGAGATACATAGTCATTATCTCGGGCTTGGTGTACAGGCGCTCGATTAAGACGGCGGTGATCTGTTCGCGGATCTTGCGCGCGTACGTGGCCGCCGCATCGGCAAAGGAAGCACTGCTGCGCTGAGTGCCAACTTCGGCGAATATACTGCGGGCGAGTTGCTGGGTAAGCGTGCTGGCCCCTTGGCCGACGAGACGCCGGTCCCTGAGGTTGGCCAGTAGTGCCCCGGGGATGCGGTAGATATCAATGCCCCAATGCGAGAAGAAGCGCCGGTCTTCAGCCGCGAGGAGGGCGGCCCGCACGGATTCGGGGACTTCCTCATAAGTGAGGATTTCGCGGTTTTCCTCGAGGAAGTCCTGCAAGTGGCGGCCGTCGGCCGAATACACATTGGTGACCCGTTTGGGCCGAAAGCTCCAATCGTCGATGTCGGGCAAATTGTCGTTGAAGATCAGATAGGCACTCACGCCGACAACGGCGTACAAGGCGAGGAAGCAAGCGGTGTAGAGTAGCAGCCTCTTGAGCAGTGAGAGCGTAATCGCACCTTTTACCCCTTCTATTACCCTGCCCAGAAGCTCTCTATTCACATTGAGCAGTAAGGAGCGAATCGCGCGTTTTCCTCCTTCTACTACCCTGCCCAGAAGCTCTTTATTCATAGTAGCCCTTGACCCAGCGCGTGTTGTATTCTTGCAAGTACTCTAGGTGCGCGCTAGTTTGCGGGTAGTGCTCGCTCGCTGGGTACGGGTAGCCGGACATGCCGTGAAAGGGGAGCGGCCCGACCGTTAGCGAGTGCGCCGAGTGCAGGTCCATGTCCTTGCCAAAGCCATCGGCGTACAGCAAAAACGAGCGCACGAGACCAGCCGCAGGCGGCGGCAAGGCGGCAAACTCAACGGTCAGCTCGTCGCCGTGGAACATGATGACAAAGCGGTCGTCAATGTCCTCGACCAACTCCTCCACCGGACCGAAGCGGGTGAAGGCCCCAGCGTGGGTGCCCCAAGGCGCTTCTAACTCCAATTGATCGTAGTGATAGCGAAAAGCAAAGGTGCCCTTGATGGACGTATGAGCCGGGTAGCCACGCCAGTGAAGGTCACTCTGCGCCGGTTGCAGGCGGTGGACCACAAGGGGAACATCCGCAGCGTCGCCGACCAGCAGTTGGTCCCAGTAGAGCGCGGTATTGGTCTCGATCCGCAGCCGGTAATCGTCGGACGGGAACAGGCCCGCCAAGTCGAAGAGCGCGTGTTTGGGCAGGCCCGCCGGGCAGCCCATATCCGCGCTGACTTCGATCCATCCTCCCTCGCCATCGGCTACGGACAGACGCGGCGGATACAGCGACAAGCCGCGCTGCGCTGCGCTCCAATTCGAGGTCGAATGCGCGTAATCGACCCACCCATAACCAAGCAAGACCGGATGGGCAAATTCGGACAGGTCGCCCAAATTCAGCTCTAGCGCATAGTCTTCGGCATAGCCGTGTATATCGAGCCGATCAAAGCCATCGTACCACTCGTCGTCGATCTCCTCCAGCGTGGCCAACACGTCCGCGCCCCGGTGGTCTTTGGCTGCTACCGGTGGGCGCAGATTGCACAGAGGATAGAGTTTGAACTCCGGGTAAGGAGGCTGGGAAAGCAGGCGTTCGTTGGGATACACGTCGAACTCGGACGAATGATCGACGGCCACCAGTTCGAGAGCATCGACGTAAATGATTTCCTCTAGTTGGTTAGTCAATTGCAAGACGTAGTGACCGTCTTTGGGAACCAGCGGCCCCAACCGAACGTACTCGTCAGTGTCGGGCTGGTAGTACTGGCCCGGGGCGGTCAAATAGCCAATAATGGCTCCCCCTAAAATGTCGGTAACAAAGCGATAGCGCTCGCCGTCCCAAGCGTAGAGAATCGGGCACGAGGTCCCCTTGCGGTCGAGTTCCGTCAACTCCAGCCGCTGTCCAGCCCCAGTCGCCAATTCGGTCTGGCGCACGCCCCCAGGCCAGAGAATGCGGATGAATTCGACCG
This sequence comes from Candidatus Latescibacterota bacterium, assembly GCA_022827835.1. Classification (GTDB taxonomy): domain Bacteria; phylum Latescibacterota; class UBA2968; order UBA8231; family UBA8231. The sequence continues at coordinate 132,630 of JAJEIO010000017.1, read as the reverse complement.
AGTCGCTCTGCGCCAAGCCGAAGTGGAGCACGCCCGCGTATCCCTCACTGCGAATCTCGCGCTTCTGGAGGCGGTGGGTGGTTTTCACCTCCACCTTGGCCCCGACACCGTCGCGGTTGCTATTAAGCCCTTGGGCGGCAATCTCGATCCAGTGCCCCCCCTCGCTTTGGTTGTGCAGCACCCGGCCACTCGCCCAAATATCCACGCGGCCGTCGCCGTTAAAATCAGCCACGAGCGCAGCCCCACCCGGCTCGTCAATCGGAGATTGCGGATGGAACTGGCCGCTGCCGTACGCCAGCGGTTGCAGCCGCTCATCCTCACAGGCCAATAGGTCGAGATCGCCATCGTTGTCGAAATCGGCGGAAAGCAGCGCCCGCCCACCGGACGCCGCCGTTGCCTCGGCCCGAACGAAGGCACGCCCGGCTTGGTTGATATGCGTTCCCACAACACCGTTAGCCGCGACCGCCAAATCCATATAGCCGTCTTGGTTAAAATCCTCGACAGCCAAGCCCGCTCCCTGCACGGCACCCAAACCCAAGGCTTCAGCGATTTCCGAGAACGTGCCGTCGCGATTGTTGGTTTGCACTTGCAGACCCTCGGCCGAGAGGAGGATTATATCCACGTCGCGGTCATTGTCGAGGTCGGAGAATGTAGCGCGGTCGGCTGCGGTCGAACCGGCTGGTTGACCCGTAGCAGCGAAGCGGGCCTCCCCGTCGTTGGCCAGCAGCGAGACGCTCGGGCCGAGCACTAGCACATCGAGGTCGCCGTCGTGATCAGCATCACCCAGCGCAACACCAGTCGAAGCCACAGACAGGTCTTCGCCAGCAGCCCATTCACCGTTAGCCGCTCGATAGAGCAGCGTTCCACCCGCGCCGCTGAGAACCAAGTCCGCGGTCCCATCGTTGTCGAGGTCGCCGGAGATCGCGCCAGTCGCCCCAAAGCCGTCGGGAAGCGTCGGAGCAGTGAGCATTTCCGCTGTGCCGCCAGCGTACACCTGCAAGCCCTCAGCCCCGGCCAAGACATCCGGCCGACCATCCGCGTCAAAGTCGCCCAAGGCGGCAAAGCGCACCGGGCCAGCCGCCGGACCAGCCGCTGCGAAGGCAAAAGGCCCAGCCACGTCGTCCTGACTCGGATCTCCGCCACCAGCGTCGGCCTCGGCCTCGGCGTATTTGCCCTGCCCCTGATAGGACGAAGAAACGCCTTGGTGCCCGGCTTGGCTGAGTTGATTGAAGTGCTCCAAGGTACTTTTCCACTCCTCCTCGCGCCCAAGCCGCCGGTAGAGATTGGCCAGTCCATAGTACGCCGACACGTTGTAGGGATCGAGGCGGATGGCCTCCTTGAAGTCGGCGATGGCGGCCTCACTCTCGTTTAGCTTGGCCCGCATCTGCCCCATGTAATAGCGCACGTGGGGATCGTCGCGGTCAGCGGCCGCGACCTTTTGCAGAGCGGCGAGCGCCTTGCCGTGCTCCCGGCCTTGGGCATTGTAGATCAGGCCCAGCGCGTAGTTGGCGTGGAGGAGATCGGGGTCGATGGCGAGGGCGGTTTGCAGGGCCGTGGCAGCGCTGTCGTACTTGCCGAGGGCGTAGTACGAAATGCCTAAATTGGCCTGCGCACTAGCGTAGTCTGGAACCAAGGCGAGGGCGCGAGCAAACTCCTCCCGACCGCGCGTGTAGTTGTGCTGATCCATATAGACCACGCCCTGATTGTTGTGCCAGCGCGCCTTAGGAGGCCAAGCCGGCGACTCCTCAGGCGGCTCCTGTCCACAGGCCGCTCCTAAGAGAGCCACGACGAGAGGTAACAGGGCTTGGCGCACCTTGACGCTTGTACGGGGCATGGTTATATTTTTTCCTTCCATAGCGATCTATTTCGAGTGATTTTCGAGCGAGAGTAGCTCAGTTGGTAGAGCTCCACGTTGCCAACGTGGTTGTCGCGGGTTCGAGTCCCGTCTCTCGCTCCATTTTTTGCCTCAACCTTCATCTCAATATAGCTAAAACCCCCATAGAGAAAAGCTGGCCCAGTCTTGCGTCGGGCCGAGTTCCGGGGAATCCACGCTCAATCTCAAGAGGGATCCTCCGGGCCGGCAAAACGCTGGCCAAGACGGAACAAATCGCCCAGTGGATTTTCGCGATCCTCCAAAGCGTCGGCTATAACCGGTCCAATGGAGCCACCGAATTTAAAGCCGTGACCGCTGCCACAGCCGGCGATGAGAATCCCCCTCGTCCCTGGGGCCCAGTCGATGACGAAGTGGTCGTCGGGCGTATTGGTGTACAGGCAGGCTCGGCCCCCCACCAGTTGCGCCCCTTCCAGCGCGGGCAGGCGCTGGGCGACAAAGGCGCGGGCTTGGTCGAGGAAGTCAGGGCTGGGTTGGCGGTCGGCCTCGGGCTCGACGCGCTCCACTTTGCTGTCCTCGGCGATTTTAACGTACCCTTCGCGCAGCAGCGGGAAGCCGTACCAGGCCGCCTGGGAACTCAGCATCGTCCACACGGGAAACACCTTCTGGGCGAACGCTTCGGGCTCGTCCGGGTCCAAGAAGGCCATTTGCTGGCGCGTTATGCGCAGGTTGTCCTTTAACACGGGAAAAAGCCGCACCACCCAAGCGCCGGCGGCGACCACGACGCGGTCTAAGAGAGGCCGCTCTGACCCTGTGGCTAGACGGACACCCTGATCGGTCTCATCCATGGCCTGCACAGGGGTGTGAGAGTGGATAGCAACGCCCCGGTCCCGGGCCAGATCGGCGAGATCGGCCACGGCCTGACCGCTGCGCAAATAGCCGGACCAGGGATCGTAAAAGAGTGTGTCGTCGTCCTGCACGGCAAACTGGGGAAAGCGCTGGCGGACCTGAGTCGGACTCAGCACTTCGACCGTCTTCCCCCGTTGATATAGCGTCTCCAAACCGCGACGAGCTGGGCTGTCCGTGGGCACATCGCCCCAGATATTGAGCTTGCCGGTCTGGTAGTAGATGGCTCGGCTGAGCTGGTCGTGCCACTGACGCCACTGGTGCGCGGCCCGCTCGACCAGTTCGTGGTAAGTCTCCTCGGGGTAGCTGGTGCGGCGGATGACTTTGGACACATCGGTCGAGGAAGCATCTGGACAAGGGATGGGGCCGCGTTCAAAAAGGGTAACCTGGTGGCCCCGCCGGTTGAGTTCCAAAGCAGCGGCCAAGCCAAAAATACCCGCTCCTACAATGCCAACGCGCATAGAACTAGAGCTTCTCAGCGCGGCGCTCGCGGATTTGCAGCAGGGCCGGCAGCAAGGTGACGGACGTGATAAAACAGGACCCCAAGCCCACCAGCGAGAGCACGCCAATCGACGTGAGCGCCGGATGGATGGCCGGCACCAACCCCGAGAAGCCAACCATCGTCGTCAGCGACGTACCCAACAGCGCGAGCCCGGTCGTGCGCAACACCAAGCGTAGCGAGCCACGGCCGATTTCTTGGTAGCGGTGGAAGATGTGGACGCTGTTGTCAATGCCCATGCCAATGATCGTCGGGAAGGCGACCATGTTGTAGAGGTTGAGCTTGATGTCAAAAGCATACATGAAACCTACGACCCATACCAAAGCGTTCAAAAGCGGCGTGAGTACCAACAGAGTATCGACAAAACTCCGCAGGTCGATGAGCAACACCACCGCTACTACCGCGAGCGTGAGGATCACGGCGAGGGAACTGTCCTCGAGCATGACCTTGAGCATCTCGGCGACGATGATGTGCGAGCTAGAGGCTATGTAGGTCTTGCCCGCCGGCGTTTCAATGCGGCTAATTTCCTCGGCAAAGCGGATGGCGTCTTTGCCGTCCTTGAGCTCGACTGCGGCATTGATCGCCACGAAGTTGAGGATGTTGCCCTCCTTATCCTTGAACTCATTGGTCAAGTCCGCGGGCAGGTCGTACAGCGTGAGCTTCTCCACGTCGAGGTACGGGCGCAGCGAGTCCAGTTTAGCCCGCTCGCTCTCGCTGAACAGGCCCTCTTCCCGGTCGAGCAAGGCGCGGATGTCGGCGATGAGTGCCAGCTTGGCGTCTTGGTCTTGCGGCAGCGCGGAGTACACGCTCTTGACGTTGAGGACCGTGGAGGAGTCGCCGTGGGTGGCCTTGATGGCCTCGACCGTGCGGACCACCTCCATGGCCTCGTCGTAGCTTTCGGTCAGGACAATGGCCGGCGAGCGGCCTTCCTTCAGGCTCTGGGGCAGGCTGCCCTTGTTGATGTTGGGCGGCGGCGCGGGCTTGAGCTTGCTGAAGTCGTATTCAAATTCCAAATCGCCGAGGTGATACAGCGAGTACCCAGTGATCACTGTGCCTATCAGCAAGGTGGCCCAAGGCTTTGGATAGCGACCGGTGCGCCACAGGACGCTGCGCTTGCGGATCGGGATGACCAACCGCAGGCGCTCGGCGAGGACGATGAAGGCCGGGCATATCGCGACCATAGCCACCAGCGAGAACAGGATGCCAGTGCCGACGATAAAGCCGAACTCCGAAAAGCCCTTAAAATCCGTCAACAGCAGCGAATAGAAGGCGATCGAGGTAGTGACCGCCGTCGTCGCCAGGGCCTTGCCCGTGTACCGGACGGTCACGGTCAGGGCCTGTTCGATGTCCATGCCTCGGCGGTGGGCCTCGCGGTAGCGGGCGAAGATGTGGATGCCAAAGTCAATGCCCAGCCCAAAGAGGATGGCGAACAGCCCCACGGTGATCATATTGAGGCTGCCGATGGCCAAGTAGGTGACGCCAAAAGTCCAAGTTAGGCTCATTATCAATGGTAAGGTGATGAAGAGCGAGCCAATTACTTGGCGGAAGAACAGGGTGATGAGCAGCAGCACGCCGACGATGCTGTACAAGGCCGTTGACTTGAGGTCTTGTATAATAATCGTGAATTGGTTGGCGCTGTTTTGGAAACTGCCCTTGTACACGCATTCGATACTTGGGTGGAAGCGCTCCGGGCCGATGGCGGCAATGGTCTGGTCGATATGGTCGATCAGGTCCTGCGAGAAGGCGACATCCGTGGTAAGCCCGGCCGGATAGAGCCGGAGGATGACGCCGTTGCCCTCCTGCGTGATGAAGTACTGGCGATATTGCTCTGGGACCGCGGCCACCGCGCCATCCTGCTGGTACTTGGCCTCTATATCCGCAAAATCGAGCACCTGCTCTTCCTCGTCGTCAAAGGCAAAGTAGAGCGGCGACTGCTTGAGCTTTTGCAGCTCTATGTGCTCGTCGAGGCGGCGGTTGATCTCTTGCAGGTCCTCTAAGTTCATGTAGAGGAGCTGGTTTTTTTCGAGCAGATCCTTTTTGCTGTCGAGACGGCTCACCGAGCTGATCAGCGGACTGTGTTCGAGCGAATCGGCCAATACCTGCATGAAGGAAACGGCCGCGTCCAAATCGTCGCTGGTAATGACGACCATCAGCGGACCGATGCCGCCGATGCGAGCCTTGATGCGGTTGAGTTCCCTGACGCTGACGTAGTCGTCGGACAGCAGGTCGGCGAAGTCGGTCTTGATGTTTCCGGCCAGCTTGGCGGCAAAAAACCCGGCAAATACCGACAGTATCGTGGCCAGCGCAATTATGCCGATGTAGTGGTGGTAGATGTAGCGAACCAAGCGCTGGTGGCTTATAGGCATGGCGGACGGTTAATCCTCGGTTGCACCGCCTGAAGGCGGCGAGAGAACCGCTTCGCGCAGACGGGCCAACTGCTTGTCGAGCTGGACGATCAGCTTCTCGTAGCCATTTTTTTCGATGTAGCGGGCATAGCGCCGCCTGTTGCCCTCAGCCGTGCTGACGCCGTCGATGACCAAGTCGTATATCCGCCACACACCCTCCACCCGATGAAGCTTGTACTCGATCTCTATTTGCTCGTCCCGCACGGGCACCAGCGCTTGGACGACGGCAGCGTCTTCTTCCACCTCGGCCGACTCGTAGCGGATCTCGCCCTCGCGATAATAACGGGAAAAACTGTCGAAATTCTGCTCGCGGATGATGCTACTGAAAGTTTCAACGAAGTGGTCGCGCTCGGCCAGGGAGCGGTCTGCCCAGTGATCCCCCAAGGCGAGGCGGCTCAACTCCCGAAAGTCAAAGGCCGCGTTGATATGCTTCTTGATCTCTTCCCGCACGGCCGAGGGCAGCGAGTCGGCCGGTGCTTCGGCGAGGACGGCCTGCACCTCGGCGTCGTGACTCTTGAGGAAGACGATGGGATCGTCATCTTCTGCGGTCGCGCTGGCAGCCGCAGTACAGAGGGCCACCCACGCGGTGCACCATAGCGTTTTCATTGTGAATTCTCCTCTGCGTACGCGCCATTGGAGACGGGAAGTCCGCCGCAGTGATTGACAACGCGCCCGCCGTCAAAAGCCTCGCGCGTCCAGACCCGCAGATCTGCGTAGTACGCTTCGGCGTACGAACGGGTCGAGTTGGCGTCTGTGAGCAGCCCCAAGCCAATGGTGCGCTTGGCCGGCCGGCCGCCTAACTTTTCTCGGTGGTGCTTTTCCAAGTCGACGACCTCAAAGGTCCATTTGCCCAAGTTGGCCGCGCCGCTTTCGACGACGAAAAACCAAGGCCGGAACAGCTTGTCGCGTCTCCCCACCGTGCCTTCGGGCAAGGTCGTGCTCCACACGTATTTGAGCTGTTTGGGAACCCCCAGCCAATTCTTGGAGAATATAACGTACAAACCAGCCGCGCTGTCGTTGGCATCGTCGAGAAACTCGTTGCCGCCCAGCGGCAAGGCCGCAGCGCGCCAGCACCAAGTCATAATCGGGTACTGGCGAGGATTCCAGTGGACGAATTTTCCCAAGATGACCGAATGGCTCGAATCGCGCGCCGCCATATAGCGCCGAGGACGGCCCTCTACGCGGTAGAGCACCGGTTTGAGCCGGTCCTTTTTCTTCCACGGCCCCCACTCCATCGGCTGCGACCCGTCCCAAGTAGCGGCAAAGTCCTCGAGGACGACGTACTCGCGCTCGGCGAGTTGGGCTTCCATCACCCGCGGCGAATGGCCACCGTCAATCAGCGATTGGTAGCGACGCCTGTAGTGGCTGGAGACGGGCCGGCCGTCGATCTTCAACTCGGCGATTTTCCAAGTTCCATCTGCGAGAATCAAGTCGGCCTCCACGCCGAGCGAGCGAGTGACAAATAATGCGCGAAGCTGCGCTCGGCCCCGCTGGCCATTCACTTCGAGACTATCCAAGCGCAAGCCGCGCAAGTCCGCAGCAGCAAGCTGGGTAGCCAAGTCGGCGCTGAGGCGGTGCTGATAGGCCCTAACCAGACGGCTTCGATAGTGCTCGACGAGGTGTGTAAAGCGCGGGCTGGGTAGCAGGCTCCGGTATGCGTCCAGCGACTTTTCGAGATAGTCGCCAAAGGTCGCCGCAGTAAACTCGTCCACAGCCAAGTGCTCGCTGACTAAGCGGTCGGCCCCGTCGGCGCGCTCGCGGTTAGGTGCTTCTAACAGCGCGTTCAGCCGCGTCACGGCCGCCGTCGCCCAAGCCGCGTCGGCCCTGCCGTCGCTTGGGCTGGCCAATGCCAACAGCACGACCGCGCTAAGGAGTTGTATCATCGCGTGGGATCAGTTCGAGACCGCCCGCGGCCTTTTCGAGGCGGGCGACGCTGAGGTTGAAGTCGTACAGGGCTTCGCCGTAGGCTTGTTCGCGACGGGCCCAAGTCTCAAAGGCAGAGATCAATTCGCCGATGGTCTGCGGGTCGAACTCAAAATCGTCGCGGGCCTCCCGCAGCCACTGCCGGGCCAATCGCCGACTCTTGCGCGCGTCTTGTAAATCGCGGTCGGCGCGGCCATAGTCCAAATAGGCGCGGTGAACATCCAAGCGGATCCCCTCCTGCGCACTCGGTACGCGCACTTCGAGCGCACGATATTCAGCGCGTGCCCTATCTACATCCGCTGCCAACAAGTGCCATTCCAACGATTGCCGCACCCCGATGAAGATGCCGCCGTTAAAAAAGTTGAACTCATCTTTGACAAATGGGTTCCGCTGGTCGGTGCGCCCAGGGGCCACGGCGTAGCGCAAGCCACCGCCGACAAACACTTGAGGCTGGTACGCGGCACGGGCCGCTTGTGTGAGGGCCTGTTTGGCAGCGAGACCCGCTTGCAGCTTGCGCCATTCCGGTCGCAGGTCGAGGGCCTGTGCGACCAATTCGTCTAAGGACGGGACTAAAGCTGCCACCGGCGCGAGTCGCTCGGCCCGGAGCAAAAGCGGCGCATCGCTGGGCAGGCCCGTGCGCCAAGCCAGCGCCGCCCGCGCCAAGGCCAATTGGTCGCCCACTTCGCGCTGCTGCACGGCCAAGTCGAGCTGGGCCAGCCGCAGCTTGTAGCGGTCGGACGACGAGAGCGCGGGGTCGTCGTCCAGTTCCTCAGCTCTGCTGGTCAGCTCGTCGCTCACGCGCTGCGCCAAGGAATTCAAGTCTTGCGCCAACAGCAATCCGTAGTACAGCTCCTTGACGGCAAAAGCCACGTCCAACCGAGTCTGCGACAAATCGGACTGCTCCACATCGACTCCTCGGGTCGCGGCCTCGTCCAAGTGGCGAGCGAGGCTGATGGGATAGAGTGGCTGCACAAATTGCAGTTCGGCGCGCGCAAAAGGCCCCAAGGATCGGAATCCCGTGGTATCGGCGGGCGGGTTGAACACACTGCCCATAGCATCTGGGACTAGGCCGCTTTCGCTGTCGATGCGCAGGCGGGGAAGGATTTTAGCGGCCGCAGCTTGGCGGCGGCGGGCGTCAGCCGACTCGACCTTCCAGCGGCCACTCGCAACCTCGCCATCGCGGTCCAAGGCGCGGTCGATAAGCTCAGTCAGCGTCCAGCGCTTGTCGGGCATTTGGGCGCGGGCCGGGAGGGAGGGCAAGCATATAGCAAGGCCCCAAATCCCTAGCCATAAGGGAGCGCAAATTTGCATGCCAGTGGGAAATCTCAGCGTCGGAAGAGGCGGAATTCGCGGTGATAGCGCGAGTCCGTCATTTTTATAAGTTGTTAAAAATAGTTAAGTTAATATACAGACTAAGCGATTTATCGTCAATGTAAACGCCCGTCTGCTTCTTGGATTGTACAACACCCGAACCCTATGTTTTATGCACCTATGTTTTCCCTAAAATGCGCGAATAAGCAGGCACCATGCAGCCGACTTTAATCGCCGGGAGACCGCGTCCTCTTGCAATAGCGACCCCCTACCACTGCCTCACACCCGTTCCACCTCAAAGGCGACCACGTTGCGCTTCTCCCGACTGAATTCCACCCCAATCAGGTGAATCGCCGCGCCCCGACCGCGATACTTGGCCGCGTAGTCCCGCTCCTGCAACTGCCGCAGCGCCGCCCCCTCCGCCGCCCGTTCCACCACCTTGAACTCGAACAGGTACACCTGCCCATTGAACTCCACCGCCATGTCCAAGCGACCAGCACTGCTGCTGTCCTCCACTGTGATCGACAGCCCCAGTGACGCGAAGTACGAGTAGAACACGCTGGCGTAATAGCCCTCATAATTCGCAATCTCGTTGTTGGTGTGCCACTGATACGGAATGCTGGCAAAAAACGACGCGAACAGCGTCTCCAAGCCGTCGAAGTCGTTGACCAGCAGCAGGTCGTACAGCCGGGCGCTGTGCTCGACCCGACGTGCGGGGTTGCCCGTCAGGTGGTTCAGCAGGCTCTCGTTCAGGCTCTGCCGCACCTCTTGGTTGGGGTAGCTCAGCCGGTAGTACATCCGCCCGCCGCGCGGCTCACTGCGGCGAATGGTCAGGTAGCCGGTCTGGAACAGCAGCGCCTCGGTCGAGATATGACCCACGTCAAACGCCGACAGCAACTCCTCGCTGCCGAGCATGTCGTCCAAGGCAAGAGAATTGACTCCGCGCTCCAACAACATATCGAGCAGAAACGTCGGCGTACCGGTCTCAAACCAGTAGGCCCCGAACTGACGATTGAAGAACAGCAACAACACATCGAAGGGGTTGTACACCGCCTCGTCGCCCAGCCAGTTGTAGCCGTTGTACCACGTGCGTATTTCACTCCGATCCAACCCAGGAAGTTCTGGTGCAAACACCGCATCTAAGTCGGCCTCGGTATAGCCGCAAATGGCCGAATAGCGCGAGTCTAAGGTAATGTCAATGAGGTTGTTAAGGCCGGAGAACAGGCTGATTTTGGAGAGCTTACTCACGCCGGTGAGTAAGCTGAACTTGATGTGGGCGTCGCCAAACTTGATCGTCGAATACAGCCCGCCCAAGTAGTCGCGGTTGGCACGGGCTACTTCCGGTGTCTCCAGCGCGTCGAGAATGGGCTTGTCGTATTCGTCAACCAGCATCACCACCCGCTGACCGGTCTGTTGATGCAGCACCTTCAGCAAATGCCGCAAGCGGGCTGGTGCGGTGTCGTAGCTAGCAGGGACCGCCGCCTCGCTCTCCATAGCGTCTAGCTGGGCCATCACATCCTTGTGCAGGTAGCTTGGGTCCCTGAAGTTGCCGCTGCTGAAATCGAGCCGCAGCACCGGATGGCGCACCGACCAGTCCCACCGCTCGTGGATGGCCAGCCCCTCGAACAACGGCTCGTTGCCCTCGAATAGCTCCTTCAGGGTATCGAGAAACAGGCTCTTGCCAAACCGACGGGGGCGCGACAGGAAGTAGTGCTTGCCCTCGTCAACCAACCGCGCTATGTAGGCGGTCTTATCGACGTAGTAACAGTTCTCCTCGCGGATCTCGCGAAAGGTCTGAATGCCGATGGGTAGCTTGCGCTTGGCTGTCCGTGACGAATCGGGTTTCGTCTGCATCATGGGCTTGCTCCACAGTCTGGCCGCCGTCAACGTTGGCCGGGGCAAGGATGAGACTTACAATAGACAAGATAGACTACAGGGCAACCCATGCAAAGAAGAGCAAATAAGCGGGCACCATGCAGCCGACTTTAGTCGTCCGGGAAGCCTGCGAACACAACCTGCGCGCCGTTTCCTTGGACCTGCCCCACGAATCCCTCGTGGCCGTCAGCGGCCCATCCGGGTCGGGCAAGACTTCCCTCGTATTGGACACGATTTACGCCGAGGCACGCCGACGCTTTCTCGCGGCGCTGGACCAAGGAGGCGGCTGGCGCGCATTGCGCGTACCCAAGGCCCGCCACATCGACGGCCTAGCCCCCGCTCTCGCGCTAGCCGGAGGAACCGGCCACCAGAGTCCGCGAGCCACGGTGGCGACCCTATCCGGCTTGTACGATCTGTTGCGCCTGCTCTTCGCCCGCGTCGGTCGGCCCGGTTGCCTCCACTGCGGCGGACGGGTGCAGACGCACCGCTTTGAGGAAGCAAACGAAGCGGCGGCGAGTATGCCAGAGGGCACTCGCCTGATGATTCTCGCTCCGCGCCGACAGCGTGAGGACGAGACGCCCGAGCGGGTACTCACCGCGATCGACCGCGCCGGCTACCGCCATGTGCGCCTTGACGGACAAGACCTGCTGCTGGAGGACATCGCGCCCGAGCGCGTCTCCTGCGCCCAGCACCTGTCCGTGGTAGTCGATCGCCTCGTCGTCAAAAAGGGCATCGCGCGCCGCTTGCAAGGATCGCTGCAAGCGGCCTTGCAAGCGGGCGACGGCCAAGTGGTGCTTTCTACCCCGGACGCAGGCAGCGATCTGGTTTTTGCCGTGCGGCCAGCGTGCTCGGCCTGTGGCGCGCCCTTCCCGCCACTAGAACCCGCACTGTTTTCCTTTAATAGCGCGACCGGAGCCTGCCCGGCGTGCCGGGGCCTCGGGGTGCAGAGCGGCTTGAGCAGCGAGCAGGTCTTCGCCGGTGGACAGGCGACTCTCGAAGGAGCACTAGGTCCTCTGTGGCACGACTTTGGCCACGGCGATTTGCGCGACCGTCTGCAAACCTTCTGCCGACGGCACCAAGTCGATCCCGAACAGCCCGTGGGCGACTGGCCGGACCAAGCGGTCGAACGGCTGTGGCACGGCGAGGGCCGCCGATTCATCGGGCTGGCGCGCCGATTAGAGCGTATCAGTGCCAAGGCCGAAGGCGAGGAACTGGCTTGGCTGGAAGAACGCCTCGACGACGCACCGTGCCCTAGCTGCGGCGGAGCGCGCTTGCGGCCCGAATCCCTCGCCGTGGAATTGGGCGGAGCGTCTATTGCCGAGGTCGGCGAGTGCGCGGTTGTCGCGGCGACCGAGTGGCTCAACAACCTCGATTTTCCCGCATCTATAGCCCCCGTCGGCGAGGCCATCCGCGTCCAGATCAGCCGCCGCCTGAACCTGCTGCAAGAGTTGGGACTAGAATACCTGCAACTGAACCGCCGCGCCGACACCCTGTCGAGCGGAGAATTCCAGCGGCTGCGCCTCGGGTCCGCCCTGTCGTCGGGCACCACGCAAATGCTCTACGTGCTCGACGAACCCAGCGCCGGTTTGCACGCACGCGACGCCGCCCAGCTTTTGGACGCCTTAAGAGCACTGCGCGACGCGGGAAACTCCGTGTTCCTAATCGAACACGACGCCGCACTTTTGCGCGGGGCCGACTGGCTGGTCGACATGGGGCCGGGCGCGGGGACCGCTGGCGGGCAGGTCGTAGCCGAGGGCGCGCCGAGCGAGGTAGCCGCAACCGAGTCTTTGACCGGACGCTATCTGCGCGGGGCACTACAATTGCCACACACCCGAGCACGCCAGCCACAGGGGTGGTTAGTACTATCCGGTGCCCGCGGCCACAACTTGCGCCAACTTGAGGTAAAATGGCCGTTGGGAACTTTGACCTGCGTGACCGGGGTTTCCGGGTCGGGTAAAACCTCGCTGGTCAGCCACACCCTGTATCCGCTCTTGGCGGCCAAACTGCACGGCGCTCAGCGTCGTCCCCTGCCCTATGACTCTTGTACCGGAATCGAGCAGGTAACACGCGTCGTCGCGGTCGATCAGCGGCCCATCGGCCGCAGCGCGCGGTCGAACGCGGCGACCTACACGGGGTTGCTAGCGCCGATTCGCCGCCTGTTTGCCGACCTGCCCGAAGCCCGCCTGCGGGGCTACCGACCCGGGCACTTCAGCTTCAACGCCCCAGAGGGAGCCTGCGACCTGTGCAAGGGCCGGGGGGTACACAGCACGCGCCGGGGAGCCTTCGACGATCTCGAAGTCGTCTGTCCCTCTTGCAGCGGACGGCGCTACCGCGCCGAGGTCTTGGACGTGCGCTTCCATGAACACCACATCGCCGAAGTGCTAGAAATGAGCGTGGCCGCAGCGAGCGCGCTTTTTGCGGCCGTGCCCCAAGTCGCGCAGCGGCTAGAGACCCTCGCGGAAGTGGGCTTGGGCTATTTGCATCTCGGCCAACCGGCAACCAGTTTTTCCGGCGGCGAGGCCCAGCGGGTTAAGCTGGCGGCCGAACTGGGTCGCTCGCGCCAAGACCACGCGCTCTACATCCTCGACGAGCCTACTGTAGGCTTGCACTTGGAGGATGTGCGCTTGCTGCTGGCACTGTTGCAGCGCTTAGTTGACGAAGGCAATACCGTAGTAGTAGTTGAACACCACATCGAATTTATCGCGGCCGCCGACTGGGTCATCGACTTGGGACCAGAAGGCGGAGAAGCTGGCGGGGCAATCACCGCTTGCGGCCGCCCCGAGGAAGTGGCCGACGCGGCCGGCTCCCACACGGGCGCGTACTTGCAGCAGTTGTTTGCCGCGCAGCTAAATACACGACAGTAATCCACTGGACGTTACGATGGGCATTTAGGTATGAGATGCTTCGACTCCGCTTCGCTCCGCTCAGCATGACACTGGGAAACAGAGCACCAGCACCTGTCATGCTGAGCGAAGCGAAGCATCTCATACCACTTGTCGGATACTTTAGCCGCGCAAGACTGAACGATTGAGGAGATTTTCATTGGACCTACAAAAAATACAAGCCTACATGCAGCAAGAAGGAATCGGCGCTTGGCTGGTGTACGATTTTCGCGGCGGCAATCCGGTCCTATGGCAGCTTTTGGGCCAGCGGCGGCAGACGACCCGGCGCGTCTTTCTCATCGTGCCAGCCGTGGGTGCCCCGCGTCTGCTCGGCTCAGCGGTCGAGCCGGAAGCCCTCGCCGGGCTGGGCATAGATATCGCCCATTACGCTAGCTGGGAACAACTCCACGCCCTGTTGCGCGATGCAGTCGAGGGTCTGCCACAGGTAGCAATGGAATACTGGCCCGGAGGCACGCTGCCCGCGGTGTCTTGGGTCGATGGCGGCACCTTAGAACTGGTGCGATCCCTCGGCCCCGAGGTAGTGTCTTCGGCCGATCTGTGCCAAGTTGCCTTGGCCACCTGGAGCGCGGACGCGCTCGCCTCGCACCGCGACGCCTGCCGCCAAGTCGCCGAAGTCAAGGACGCGGCCTTTGAGTACATCCGCAGCCGCCTCCACACCGGCCTCACCGAATTCGATGTCCAATCATTCATCGTCGCCGAACTGGAGCGGCGCGGCCTCGACAGCGGGCATCCGCCGATCGTCGGCGTCAATGGCAACAGCGGCAATCCGCACTACGAGCCGCGCGCAGACACGGCCTCCCCCATCGAGCCGGGCGCTTGGATCCTCATCGACCTGTGGGCGCGCCACCCTGGCGAGCAGCACGTGTTTGGCGATATAACTTGGGTCGCCTTTGCCGGCCCGCGCGTACCCGCCGCCCACGCCGAGGTCTTTGCCGCGGTGCGCGAAGCGCGCAATCAAGTGCTGGAACGACTCGACGCCGCTTGGCGCGACGGCGAAGTGCTACAGGGCTGGCAACTCGACCAAGTGGCGCGCCAAGTCATGACAAAGCACGGCTTGGGTGAGCAATTCGTCCACCGCACGGGGCACAGCCTTGGCCCAGGGCCGAGCATCCACGCACTCGGCGTAAACCTCGACGACTTGGAGACCCACGACGCGCGGTCAATCCTACCGGGCACGGGCTTTTCCGTCGAACCGGGCGCGTACCTGCCGGAGTTCGGCGTGCGGCTCGAAGTTAATGTGTATGTAGATCCAGAGACCGGCCCAGAAGTTACAACCCCCATCCAAAACGAAGTCGTCCTCTTGCTTTGAGCCTCGCAATCGTCCTCGTCAGCGGTGGGCTCGACTCCTGCGTCACCGCTGCCATTGCCGCCCGCCGCGGCCCTTTGGCCTTCCTCCACTTGCACTATCGCCAACGCACCGAGGAACGCGAATTCACGGCGTTCTCCGCCCTCGCGGATCACTTCCAAGTGGAGACCCGCCTCGTAGTGGACGTCGATTACATGCGCCAAATCGGCGGCTCCAGCTTGGTCGATGCGACCCACCCCATCCCCGAAGACGACGCCACAGCCGACCTGCCCTCAACCTACGTCCCCTTCCGCAACGCCAACCTACTCGGCGTGGCCGTAGCTTGGGCCGAGGTCATCGGTGCAACCGAGATCTACATCGGTGCCCACGAAGCCGAGAGCCACTACCCGGACTGCCGGCGAGAGTTTTTCGCCGCCTACGAGCGCATGGTCGCCGCTGGTACTGGCCCACAAACCCAAATCCACATCCAGACCCCGCTCATAGACTGGGACAAAGCCGCCATCGTCCGCTGCGGCTTAGCGCTCACCGCCCCCCTGCACCTGACCTGGTCCTGCTATCAGCGCGAAGACCTCGCCTGTGGCCGCTGCGAGAGCTGCCGCATGCGCTTGGCGGGCTTTCGCCGGGCGGGTGCCGACGATCCCTTGCCCTACGACTCTATTCCAAGGAGCTAACCCATGCTAATCGGCTACGTCAGCGACGAACGCTACATCGCCCTGCACGACGTGCAGTTCGAAATCGCCAACGAAAACCTGCACATCGAAACCCGCTCGCGAGCCACCGGCGAAGTCTTCGCCGACGTCCCCCCCGGCCCCTACACCGTGACCTTGCAAAAAGACGGTTTCGGCCCCAAGCGCGGGCAGATCAACATCCACCCCGAGCGGCCGCACCACTTCCGCTTGCTCGCGCATCAGTTGCTCGGCTACGCCTGGCCCAAGTGGGTCCAATCGGGCGAGCAATCCGAGTTCCGCGTCCACGCGCTCGAAGCCTACCGCCTCGATTTGTGGCGCTACGGCTGGCAAAAAGAGCACATTCGCCCGCTGGGCTGGTTCGACGAGCACGGGCCGCGCGCCACCATGCAGATCACCCCAGACGGCGACTACACGCAGACCGGAGTGATGTGGAACAAGTTTGGTTACACCAGCCCCAACCACAAACAGTTCGTCACCGCGCCGGAGCGCTCTGGCCTGTACTACTTCCACGCCAAAGGCGAGTCCGGCGCGTTTTTCTCCTTTCCCTGGATCGTCGCCCCAGCCGCCCCCAGCGCAGACATCGCAGTCCTCGCCGCCAACATCAACTGGAACGCGTACAACAATTTTGGCGGGCGCTCCAACTACATCCACCCCGACTGCTTTCCGCCCACGCCGACGATTAATGCCCGCCTAGAGCTGAAGCGCTACACCGACCGCGAACACCTCAACTACGACGCCGAGGACTACGCCCCTCTCTCCTTCGATCGGCCCGAGCCGCTCAACCACGTTCCCGAGGACGCCGAGATCACCGACCCCATCGCGGGACGCTCCGCCTCGCACGTGGCCCCGGCCGAGTGGCGATTACTCGGCTGGCTGGAGCGCGAGGGTTATGCCTACGACCTGTACGCCGAGACCCAATTTCACTTTGACCAATTCGACCTCGACCAGTACAAAATCCTCATCATCACCACCCATCCCGAGTACTGGTCGCGCAAGATGTACTACGACGTCAAGGCGTGGGTGCGCGAGCTCGGCGGCAAACTCATGTACTTGGGCGGCAACGGTCTCAACTGCGAAGTGGAGATGCTCGACGAGCAGACGATGAAGGTCAAAAACGGCGATATGCGCCTCCAGCGCGCCGAGGGCCTTGAGAGCCGCTTTCACCAGTACCACGAGTCCGAGGCCAACCTGCTCGGCGTGGTCTGTACCACTGCGGGCATTATGACGGCCGCGCCGTATCAAGTCCTCGCCGCCGACCACTGGATTTTCGCCAACACCGGTGTCAAAAACGGTGATACCTTCGGCGAGGCCTGCCTGCACGAGCGGGTACCCGGCGGCGCCTCCGGCCACGAGACCGACAAGACCTCGCCCTCTTCGCCCCCCAACATCGAAATCATCGCCCGCGGCCTCAACCCGGACCGTGGCGGCGCGGAAATGGTCTACTACGAGACGGAGAGCAACGGCGCGGTTTTTTCCGTCGGCTCCATCACGTATCCAGCCTCGATTCTCGTGGACGAGACCGTTTCGCGCATTACTACAAACGTCATTGAACGCTTTGGCGCGGCATAGCTAAGGCTGTCGTTTGGTCTTTATTCTAGCGTCACTGGCGGCATGCTGACCGTGGCGAGGAGGTGCTTCAGTAACTCTCCACCGAACACGGAAAGTAGATCTCTACCCACCTATACAGGTAGGAGATCAACGCCGAGACCTACGCCATTTGCAAAGCCGACGTTATTGCAGGTGTCGCCCTCAAGCGAAACAAGCAGAGATAGGAAGCCTATGAGCGAGATGAGCCGAGACAAAGGCATTCAAAGAAAGATTCTGTTTTTCGCAAAAAAGTTCATTGAGCGAATTGAGTGTGCTACTCAACGGGAAGGGTATTCCCTATGGCGGCGTGTAGTGAAATATGTTGACTCTAGCGTATTTGACATTAGGATGATGTCCGAAGAAATCGACGTGGCCTTCCATAAGGGGAATTATATACTTGATGCCACCAGTCGCTTTTTTAAGCGGCTATGAGATATTAGATGCGGCTTAACTGATACACTTAAAAGAGCTTTGCCAAAAATACAAAATCAATTCAATAACTAAAAAAATAAAAGAGAGAAAAAACAATGAGACATGTAATACTACAAAAGCTAAGAATTTTCTGGAACTCTTCATACGAATACTACCGTCGATATGCACGTCTTTTTGCGCCAGACCAGATACTTCCAGCTTGTCAAGGAAAGAGGATATGTCTATGCACATGTAAAACTGAAGAGCTACGCCACAAAGGATTGAAAATAGAAATCCAACCATTGAAAAATAAAGAAGAAATGGAATCTCACCTTGGTCAAAACGATTAGAAAAAATAACAATCGCTGCGACCGTAGCAGCAGAAACCGTTAATGTCGTCTTTACAAAATCAATATATATCTCTTCAAACTTTTTACGAAAATGGCTATATGTCTCTTGGCTTAATGGGTCCATCTTTATTTTTTCCGCGTTGAGGTTGAGGTGCGAACGGACGCGGAGAACAATAGAACAAAAACCGGGACGGGTCAAACGATCTGACTGGCCCCGGAATACTTGGTGTCACTAGGCCCCGAAACCCTTAGAAGCTGTCTGAAAACCCTTGATGTGTTCTGTATTTGAATCGGCGTACTCATCGAGCCATATTCAGGTTTCACCACAAAATCTGAACAGAAAGGCTCTTATGATGAGTACGCCTAGTGGCCAATATGCCACCGATGTAACCGATGCGCAATGGCAGCGGATCAAACCGTTGCTGCCGGCTTCGATTTGGCAACCAGGTGTCCGGGTCGGCCCCCACGGGATCGACATCAGATCGTCAATGGCCTTCACTTTAACGCGGGAGGCTCGACATGGCGATAGAAGAAAGCAAGCTGTATAAGGAAGGCGATATATGTGGGAAGTGGTAGCAGGAATAGTAGCGATTATAATGTTGGCATTTTCACTGTCTGACCGCTATAAGGAAGAGGTCAGATCGTTTTTGAGACGATATTGGGGACGATTTCTTTGTAAAGTTGGTTGTCATAAATGGAAGGATAAGACATATAGGGCCGGAGAGGTAGATTTTGGAAACCTTCCCCCGGAGGGTCTTCCAAAGAGAATCTGTGTACGATGTGGGCTTAAAGAGTATTAGGGTAAACCGGGGCGCGAAAGACAGGAAAAGTCCCCGGACCGAAAAATTGACGGACTAGTTTGAGGGATTATTACACGGTTATTAAAGAGAGAGCAGGACGACGCTCGCCGTCGTCCTGCTCTCATAAAGAAACATCAGGAAGATAACGGACTAAACAGGGAATTCATCTGCAAATGCCGAGTAAAGTGCCGTTGCAACATCATGCGGAAGCAAGATGTTGATACTGTCGTCATCGTTGGGTGATCCTGCCGAATCTTTAAGTGCTAAATTCACGATACAAAAGCCGTTGTCCCTATCTATGTCGTTATAGGATGGCAACAGTTTGCTCAGGTCAGTTGGACCTATGGAAATCTCCGATATGTAGTACGCAGCAACATCCGCATACTTTTTCTCTCCGTTCATCTCTCGCATCTCCTTGCTAAGTGGCTATACGATGCTAATAACATCGTGGCCCTGTGTTTTTATAGCTGGCCCATCCAGCTTGTTCTAAGAACCGGACCGATTTTCAGAAGTCAAGTTCTACCGGCAAGGCGCAAAAAAGCGGCCAATCTCAGAGCTTCGAGCTTGGCCGCTTAGCCACGAGCGCGGCGAGAGGATGAGCAAAAACTCTATCTGATTACAAAAGGCAAAGGAAGATCATCGTCTTTTCCGATGTATCCGAGATGAACCAGATAGTCTTTAACCTCTCGATGAAACCTTTTTTCTGCTTCTTCTGGTGTTTCTAAGACGTTATCGCGTTCCACGGCAACCTCCTTTTTTCGGAACCTAACAACCGCTCATTTCCCTTGTCAAGCAGTCCAAGTGTTCAGCTTAGTAGGCCGGGACCTATATACGGTTTGTCAACGTCTATAAACCATTAGAACACAAGGAGTAGCGTCATGCGTCAGACCGTGCGGCCTTTTCAAGGCTTACAATTAATGCCTTACAGGCATCTGAGTATCCATCTTTGTATTGATCCGGTAAGTCTCCGTCTTGAATCTCTCTTGACGCCCGAAGTAGATTCTTGCATAGAGCTTGTGAGGCTTGATGTTTCTCTTTACCAACAGTTCCTTGCTCAAGGATGCTGTCAAGGATAGCAGCAAGTATCATAGTCGCTTGCATCATGGATGCTTGGCGACCAATTAAATAATCTGTTTTGTCCACAATCTTTCTCCTTGTCAAAGTAACAAGAAGAAAGATTGTATATCCATAAACCTTTGTCAAGGAGGCGTATTCCTAATGGTTTTTTCATTGAAAAACACAGGCACATTGCGTCCTCCTACAACGATTTCATCAATAGAAAGATTACAAAGGCCCACAGTAGGATATTCATTTAAAGACCTCGCCAAATAATCTATTCTCTTTTCTTCTTCGTGGAGTCTGCAAAAAAGCCAATAATACCAATCTTTTTGGGGGTCATTTGCTTTTTTTATTTCAAAAAAATACATATTAATATCCTATAAATAGGGGAATTTATGAAAAATCGTCTATTTGCTCACGTCTTGGCACGCCGTTTGCATTTAACAATATGAAACGGACCGAGTCAAGTGGACTGATTGATTTTTTGGACCTATTTTCGACGGAATGGTCCTGTGTCGAGGCTATCGGGAATATGGCCATTGTTTTCCTCCTAAAGAGAAGATATAAAGACCTGTCCAGCGAGGCAAGAAATAGGGATTATCCCTATTTTTAAGGGGGAGGGCTGTTCACCAAAAACAACCCTCCTCCTTAAATCAGAAACTTAGTGGCACCAAGTATATAATTCCCTAATTTAATCACCCGTAGGGGCGACCGGCCGTCGCCCCTACAGTACAGGAATCCCGATGACGACTAGCAACACCGATCTAAATTGGATCGCCAATTACATCTGGGGCATCGCCGACGATGTTCTGCGCGACCTATACGTGCGCGGCAAGTATCGCGACGTGATCCTCCCAATGACCGTGCTGCGCCGGCTCGACGCGGTGCTGGAGGACAGCAAGCAGGCGGTCCTGGACATGAAGACCACCCTTGACGACGCCGGCGTCATCGAACAGGATGCGACCCTGCGGCAGATCGCGGGACAAGCCTTCTACAATACCTCCAAGTTCACCCTGAGCGACCTACGCGCCCGCGCCAATCGTCAGCAACTCGAAGCCGACTTCCGGGCTTGGCTCGACGGATTCTCGCCCAACGTCCAAGACATTCTCGAAAACTTCGAGTTCCGCAACCAAGTCTCGCGGCTTTCCAGAGCCGACGCCCTCGGCACGCTGATCGAAAAGCTCACCTCTCCCGACATCAATCTGAGCCCGGCCCCGGTGCACTACGCCGACGGCAAGGTCAGGCACCCCGGCCTCGACAACCACGGCATGGGCACGATCTTCGAGGAGTTGATTAGGCGCTTCAACGAGGAGAACAACGAGGAGGCGGGCGAACACTGGACCCCGCGCGACGCCGTGACGCTGATGGCAAAGCTGGTCTTCCTGCCCGTCGCCGACCAGATCAAGTCCGGCACCTACCTGATCTACGACGGAGCCTGCGGCACCGGCGGTATGCTGACTGTGGCCGAGGACGTGCTGCAGCAACTCGCCGCCGACCACGACAAGGAAGTCTCCACCCACCTGTACGGCCAAGAGCTCAATGCCGAGACCTACGCCATTTGCAAGGCCGACTTGCTGCTGAAGGGCGAAGGAGACGCGGCCGACAACATCGTGGGCGGCCCGGAGCACTCCACCCTGGCCAACGACGCCTTCCCCTCCCAAGAGTTCGACTTCATGCTCTCCAATCCGCCCTACGGCAAGAGTTGGAAAACCGATCTGGAGCGCATGGGCGGCAAGCGCGACATGCGCGACCCGCGCTTTGTGATTGAACACGCCAGCGATCCCGAGTATTCCTTGGTCACCCGCTCCAGCGACGGCCAGATGCTCTTTCTCGCCAATAAGCTCTCCAAGATGAAGCCGGGCGGCAGCCGCATCGCCGAGGTACACAACGGCAGTTCCCTGTTCACCGGCGACGCTGGCCAAGGCGAGAGCAACATTCGCCGCTGGATCATCGAGAACGACTGGCTGGAGGCGATCGTCGCCCTGCCGCTCAACATGTTCTACAACACCGGCATCGCCACCTACGTCTGGGTGCTCACCAACCGCAAGCCAGAGCATCGCCGGGGCAAGGTGCAGTTGATCGACGCTACCGAGTGGCACCAGCCGCTGCGCAAAAACTTAGGCAAGAAGAACTGCGAGCTCGGCGAGGAGGACATTCAGCGCATCTGCGACACCTTCCTCGCCTTTGAGGAAAGCGAGCAGAGCAAGATCTTCGACAACGACGCCTTCGGCTACTATAAGGTGACGGTCGAGCGACCGCTGCGGCTCGAAGGGGCCGACCCCAACCGCGCTTACAAGGCCGCCGAGATCAAGAAGCTGGAGGAGGACTGCGAGCGCAGCGAGACCGCGCCGCCCGTCATCAAGAAAATCCACAAGAGAGGCACAGAGGCCGACCCGCTGCGCGGCCGGTTCGAGGCGACTGTCAACGGCAAGCCCGCCGTGGTGGAGTACGAACCGGACACCGACCTGCGCGACACTGAGCAGATTCCACTGCAAGAGGAAGGCGGCATCGAAGCGTTCCTGCAGCGCGAGGTTTTGCCCTATGCGGCTGACGGCTGGTACCAACCAGACACTGTGAGAATCGGCTACGAGATCAGTTTTACCCGATATTTCTACAAGCCCCAGCCAATGCGGACGTTGGAGGAAATTCGGGCCGATATTCTAGCCTTGGAGAAAGAAACGGAGGGATTGCTCGGCGAGATCGTCGGAGCCCAGCCGCACACACGGGGCACTCGACATTAGAACCCCAGAGGAAATTGTCCATGACTGAAGCCCCCCGCGCCAAAAAGAAATTCGCCTGCGTCAAGTTCATGCGCGAAGCCCGCGCCCGAATTACCGCCGAAACAGCCGACATGACTATTGACGAACGGATAGAGTGGTTCAATTCCAAGCGGTATTCCGACCCCGCGCTGGAAGAATTGGCCACGCGAATGCGCCAATCAACGCAGGCCGAGCCAACAGATAGCCGCGACGACTGAGCCAAGAGGAAATGGAAATGACAACGGAAACCCTGAATCAACACATTGAGATCACCCCAGGCATATCAAGTGGCAAACCCCGCATTGCCGGTCGTCGGATCACTGTGGAGAATATCGTCATCTGGCACGAGCGCCTAGGCAAGAGTGCCGACGAAATCGCCAGCGATTACGATATAACCCTCGCGGATGTGTATGCGGCATTGGCTTACTATTTCGATCACCGGCATGAGATTGACCAATCGCTCGAAGAGAGTCGAGCATTTGTAAATGCCTTACGCCAAAAATCCTCTTCGAAGCTTCCTCAAAAGATTCAAGACCTGACGCAACGTGGCGAAGATTAAGTTTTACACGGATGAGAATGTCTCAAGAGCAGTTGTGATGGGGCTACGTCGAAGAGGTGTGGATGTATTGACTGTTGCCGAAGCCGGAAATCTTGGAGCGTCTGATGAGGAAATTTTTAGAATGGCTAGGGAAGCAGAACGGGTCATCTTCACGCAGGATGATGACTTTCTTCGTCTTGCAGCAACCGTTTCTGACCACCGAGGAATTGTTTACACGTCTCAAGAAAATACGGTTGGCGAGATAATTCGTGGCTTGATGTTGATCTATCAGGTTTTGGCAGCGGAAGAGATGGTAGGACATGTGGAATACCTATAGAACACGATGAGGTTTTCTTGGTATGAAGTTACCTAACGCCGGCCAACTGAAGCCGTATCCGGAAGTGAAGGACTCTGGTGTAGAGTGGCTAGGGAAAGTGCCCGTACATTGGGACCTCAGGAGAACCAAGAGCCTTCTAGTCCAACGCAGCGAAAAGGGATTCCCTGATGAGCCTTTACTGGCAGCTACTCAAACAAAGGGAGTCGTTCGCAAGGAGAAATACGAGAACCGGACAGTTCTCGCCCTGAAGGATCTTCAATTACTCAAGATCGTACGAGTTGGCGACTTTGTGATCAGCCTTAGATCCTTTCAGGGTGGTATTGAGTTTGCAAGAGAGCAAGGGATAATTAGTCCCGCATACACAATTCTATATCCCTCAGAACGAGATCACCAACCATATATCGCCAAAGTATTCAAGTCACGTCCCTACATCGAGAATTTATCGCTATTCGTCACAGGTATTCGTCAGGGCCAAAATATAGACTACGAGAGACTCGCCCGTTCGTATCTGCCCCTTCCGCCGCTTTCGGAACAAGCCGCCATCGTCCGCTTCCTCGACCACGCCGACCGGCGCATCCGGCGCTACATCCGCGCCAAGCAGAAGCTGATTGCGCTGCTGGAGGAGCAGAAGCAGGCCATCATCCACCAAGCCGTCACGGGCCAGATCGACGTGCGAACCGGCGAGCCCTATCCGGCCTACAAATCTTCCGGTGTGGAGTGGTTAGGTGATGTACCGGAGCATTGGGAAAGGCGACGGCTAAAAACTCTTCTTCGGTCGGTTGACCGACGTTCCCTCACTGGAAAAGAGACACTCCTATCGTTGCGGCGGGACCACGGGGTAGTTGTCTACGCTGAGCACTTCGCTCGGCCCCCACAAGGCCGAACTCTTGTTGGGTTCAAACTCGTTTCATCGGGCCAACTAGTCGTTAATCGTATGCAGGCCAACAACGGATTGGTATTCTGTTCAAGGATTAACGGGCTTGTGAGTCCTGATTATTCTGTCTTCGAAATGAGGGAACCAATACAGATGCAATTCTTGAGCGATCTTCTTAGAACCTCAGGCTATCGTGCACACTTCCGGCGAAAGTCCACAGGGCTCGGTACTGGGACCGCTGGTTTTCTTCGATTATATGATGAAAAACTCCTTGAGACGAAAGTGTTCTTGCCGCCCGAGGGGGAACAGATTCTGATACTCAAAGCACTGGCAGAAGGCATGGCAAAAACCAATCGGTTGGTAGAGAGAGAACAACGAGAGCTACAGCTAATTGGCGAATACCGCACCCGCCTAATCGCCGATATCGTCACCGGCAAGCTCGACGTGCGCGAGGCGGCGGCTAAACTGCCGAAAGTGGATCCGCTTGCGGAAGACGACTTGGACAGTACAATCCATGATAGGGAGAATTCAAATCTCGGCGAACTCGACGCCGAGGAATCGGCAGAAGAGTACATAACTGAAAAGGAGGTGACTGTATGATAGACTGGAGCAAGTGCCCGGCGGTGGAAAGCGTGCCCGGCCGGGTCAGCGGGGCCTGGGTTTTCACAGGCACCCGGCTGCCCGTGTCGGCCCTTTTCGGCAATTTGGCGGAGGGCGCGACTGTCCAAGACTTCATCGAGTGGTTCGGTGGAGTGGACGAAGCACAGGTGCGGGCTGTATTGGAATTCGTAGTGCAAGACCTTGACACCAAGGTTGCCAAGGTCCCGCATGCGAATCCTGTTTGACCACAACGCGCCTCGGCAGCTTCGCCGTCACCTCGTCGGTCATGACGTTGACGCGGCAGGAGAGCGAGGATGGGCTGGGCTGGGCAATGGCGCGTTGCTGGATCGGGCCGAGGAAGCAGGGTATGAAGTTGTGATTACCGCAGACAAGAACATGCCGTATCAGCAGAACCTGGACCGCCGAAAATTGGCATTGATCGTTCTCGGCGCGAATCGGTGGCCCCTCATCGAGCCAAGGATCGCGGATATCCGCGCTGCCTTGGATGGGATCCAGCCCGGCGAACTGCGGCAAGTCCACATCCCGATCAGGGGCGAGGCATAGGGTGAGCACAGACATCATTTGGCGGATGGCTTGGACGATGATCTCTGCATCACCAGCCACTCAGTAGCCGTAGAGCTTGAAATGAAAAACATCACCGTATCCATTGACGAAGAAACCTATCGGCTCGCCCGAATCCGAGCGGCAGAATTGGACACCTCGGTGTCAGCCTTGGTGCGGGACTACCTGAAGAGCTTAGTCGAGGACGGCACTGGCGGGACGGCGTCCGGTAGCAGAGACGCGGAGAAAGAGGCCGAGCATCGCCGTGAGCTGATGCGGCAGGTCTTCCAGGACTTCGAGGCCCGCGGCGTCGGCCTGAGAATGTCCGACAATCTCACCCGCGAAGAGCTATACGACCGGACCAGAGCCAGGGCCGAGGCTCAGGCAGCGGCCGCCGCCCAAGACGAGGACAAACGTAGGTGAGCGCTATGCGCTTTGTCGATACTAACTAGCATAATGCCCACCGACACCTCCGAACGCGGCCTCGAACGCCTCATCTGCACAGCGCTAGCCGGCCATCCCTGCGACCCACCTTTAGGTCCCACCGTAGGCGAACCACCTGCCCACTACGGCGGAGTCGGTTGGGCCGGCGGCAACTTCCACGACTACGACCGCGAATACTGCATCGATCTAGCCCAACTCTCCGCCTTCCTCCGCGCCACCCAGCCCGAAGCAGCAGAGTCCCTCGACTTGTCCGAAGCCAGCCCTACGCGCCGCCGGTTCCTAGCCCGAATCCAAGGCGAAATCACCAAACGCGGCACCATCGACGTGCTGCGCCACGGCATCAAGCACGAGGCCCACAACCTAGACCTATTCTACGGCACGCCTTCCGCCGACAACCCGGAAGCCCAAGAGCGCTTCAAACAAAACCGCTTCACCGTCACCCGCCAGCTCCGCTACAGCCGCGACGAAACCCAGCGCGCCCTCGACATCGGCCTGTTCATCAACGGCCTGCCAGTCTTCACCTTCGAGCTAAAAAACAGCCTCACCAAACAGACGGTGGCCGACTAAAAAACAGCCTCACCAAACAGACGGTGGCCGACGCAGTCCAGCAGTACCAGCGCGACCGCAACCCACGCGAGAAACTGTTCGAGTTCGGCCGCTGCGTCGCCCACTTCGCACTCGACGAAAACGAAATCCGCTTCTGCACCCACCTCAGCGGCAAGACCTCTTGGTTCCTCCCCTTCAACCGAGGCTGGAACGACGGCGCTGGCAACCCGCCCAATCCCAACGGACTGGCCATCGACTACCTGTGGCGAGAAGTGCTCCCCCGCGAGAGCCTGACCAACATCCTAGAAAACTACGCCCAAGTGGTAGAATCGAAGGACGAGAAGACGGGCAAGAAGAAGCAGACCCAAATCTGGCCCCGCTACCATCAACTCGACGTAGTGCGCCGCCTGCTAACCGACGCACGCACCCACGGCGTAGGCCGTCGCTACCTGATCCAACACTCAGCCGGCAGCGGCAAAAGCAACTCCATTGCCTGGCTAGCCCACCAGCTAATCGGCCTAGAGAAAGACAGCGCTCCAGTCTTCGACTCAATCATCGTCGTCACCGACCGCCTCATCCTCGACCGCCAGATCCGCGACACCATCAAGCAGTATTCTCAAGTGTCGGCAACAGTGGGACACGCCGACCGCTCGGGCGACCTGCGACGGTTCATCGAGAGCGGCAAGAAAATCATCATCTCGACGATCCAAAAGTTCCCCTTCATCCTCGATGAAATCGGCAACCAGCAGCGCGGGCGGCGCTTCGCCATCATCATCGACGAAGCCCACTCCAGCCAAGGCGGCCGCACCGGTGCCGCCATGGCGCAGGCGCTCTCCGAGGAAGGTGCAGAGGAGGAAGAAGAAACCTTCGAGGACCAGATCAACCGCCTAATGGAGTCGCGCAAGCTGCTTCCCAACGCCAGCTACTTCGCCTTCACCGCCACACCCAAGAACAAGACGCTGGAAATCTTCGGTGCCCCGAATCCGCAGCTCGACGGCAAGACCAGCCACCACGCCTTCCACACCTACACCATGAAGCAGGCGATCCAAGAGGGCTTCATACTCGACGTACTCGCCCACTACATGCCAGTGCAGAGCTACTACAAGCTCGCCAAGACGGTAGAGGAAGACCCAGAATTCGACGTCAAGAAGGCCCAAAAGAAGCTGCGCCGCTTCGTCGAGAGCAGCGACCACGCGATTGGACTCAAAGCCCAGATCATGGTCGATCACTTCCACGACCAAGTGCTGGCGCAAAACAAAATCGGCGGCCAAGCGCGGGCGATGGTAGTCACCAACGGCATCGAGCGAGCCATCCAGTACTACCACGCAATCCGCGACTACCTGCAGGAGCGCAAAAGCCGCTACCGGGCTATCGTCGCCTTCTCCGGTGAACACGAGTTCGGCGGAGATAAGGTCACCGAAGCCTCGCTAAACGGCTTCCCCTCCACCCAAATTGCCGGACAGTTCCAAGAAGACCCCTACCGCTTCTTAGTCTGCGCCGACAAGTTCCAAACCGGGTACGACGAACCGCTGCTGCACACCATGTACGTGGACAAAACGCTGTCCAGCATCAAGGCGGTGCAAACCCTCTCCCGCCTCAACCGGGCGCATCCCAAGAAGCACGACGTGTTCGTACTCGATTTCCTCAACGACGCCGACACCATCTGCGACGCCTTCGCCGACTACTACCGCGCGACCATCCTAGCCGACGAAACCGACCCCAACAAGCTGCACGACCTACAGACGAGCCTAGACCGTGCCCAAGTCTATTCCGACGAACAAATCGACGACCTTGTCGAGCGCTACCTCGGCGGTGCCCAGCGCGACCAACTCGACCCAATCCTCGACGCCTGCGTAGCGGCCTACAAAACCGATCTGGACGAGGACGGCCAAGTAGAGTTCAAAGGCAACGCCAAGGGCTTCGTGCGCACCTACGCCTTTCTCTCGTCCGTGCTTCCCTACAACGACGCTGGCTGGGAGAAGCGCTCGATCTTCCTAAACTTCCTGATCCCGAAGCTACCGGCCCCCGAGGAAGAGGACCTGTCGAAGGGCATCCTCGACGCCATCGACCTAGACAGCTACCGGGTCGAAAAGCAGGCGATGCAGCAGATCCTGCTGCCGGACGAGGACGCCGAAGTCGATCCAGTGCCTACCGCCGGCGGAGGCCACCGCACCGAGCCGGAGCTGGACCGGCTCTCGAACATCCTCAAAACCTTCAACGACCTCTTCGGCGACATCGCCTGGGAAGACGCCGACCACGTGGGAGACCTCATCACCAAGACCATCCCGTCCCGGGTGGCCGCAGACGCTGCCTTCAGGAATGCGCGGCAGAACTCGGACGCCGCCAACTCCCGCATCGAGCACGACAAGGCGCTGCTGCGGGTCATGACGAATGTCATGAAGGACGACACCGAGCTCTTCAAGCAGTTCATGGACAACGAGGGTTTCAAGCGCTGGATGACCGACAGGGTGTTCGAGTTGGCCTGCGAGCAGGCGAGTGCACCCTGAGCGGTTTTTTCCGTCGTCTCCATCACCTATCCAGCCTCGATTCTCGTGGACCGAACCGTCTCGCGCATTACCGCAAACGTCGTCGAGCCCTTTGTCGCAGCATAGCCAAAGCACCCGTTTGTCCTTATTTTATAAGTGCTTTAGGCTGTTAGGAGACGAAATTTCATGGCTACCGAGCCGAGCAAAAACCTAGACGTTTTTGCCAATCCCCATCCGGACCGCGACTACACAATCGAGTTCTCGTGTCCGGAATTCACTTCGATATGTCCCGTAACTGGGCAACCTGATTTCGGCACCATCCACATCCGCTACGTGCCCGACCAACAGTGCATTGAGCTCAAATCGCTCAAGCTCTACCTGTGGTCCTTTCGCCAAGAAGGCGCTTACTACGAAGCGGTCACCAACACCATCCTCAACGATTTGGTGGCCGCCTGCGCGCCTCGGCGCATGACCGTAGTGGGAGAATTCAATGTGCGTGGGGGCATTTCCGCCGTTGTGACGGCCGAATTTGCCCCACAGCCCTGACGCCCGGAGACATATCATTTTATCGAATGGAGATTTACAATGGAAGAAGTACGCCAAGACGCCGCTGAGACGGCAACAGAAGAAGGATCGGAGGAAAACAGCAGCCGGCAGGACCGGGCGTGGTTTCCCTACATCACCAAGGTGCAGTTCGAGCGGTTCCTCTCTCGGCTGGAGACCAAGATCCCCGACCAAATCGACCGCGACTACGTGCGGCCTATTATTCGCACCCCGTCGATGATTCACCGCTTTTTGCGCGGCATCGAGTCCATGAACCTGACCGACCGCGACCAAAAGCCCACGGAGCTATTATTGCGGATAGTCCCCAAGGATACGCGCAAATTCGCCCTTGCCGAAGTGGTCCGCGACCTCTACAAAGACCTGCTGCCGGAGTGGGAACAGAACAACGGCAACATGAGTGACGACGCCATTGTCGATTACTTCCGCAACCGCACCGGTATGGGGCGCGATTCGGCCAACAAGATGAAGATGTTTTTCAAGTACCTCATCGCCGAGGCTGATTTCGGCGACCCCTCCGCCCCGCAAGAGGAAGCGGCCGCCGAACCCGAGCCCCAAGACGAAACTCCCGAACCCGCACCCAAAAAGGAGGCTCGCAGCGCCCGCGAACCCACCCCCAAGGAGCGCTCCGGACGCGATGGACGCACCAAGCGCACCAGTTCCGAACGCCAAGAGCGACAAGACCGTTCGGAACGCCAAGAACGCCAAGAACGCCAAGAACGCCCTCTAACCGAGACGCAGCGAGCCTATCTAGAGACCCTCCAGTCCATGGTCCAGATCAAAATCGACGGCGACTGGGACGAAGACATGATCCGCCTCGCCTTCGACCGTCTGGAGCGGCTCTTCGACCGCTTGCGGCGCGCCTAATTCAAAATAGAGTTCGCGCCTACGATTGTCCTCGTAGGCGCGAACGATGAGACATCTTATGAACAACTACCGCATTGCGATTATCGGTCTCGGCGGCATGGGCGGGCATCACGCGGAGGCCGTGCAGTTAGAGGCGAACTGCGAACTAGTCGCCGGAGCGGAAATCGACCCCGAGCGGGCGGCAGCATGGGGAGAGCGCTTTGGTGTCAAAGCGCTCTATGACGACTACGAGAAGATGCTCGATGAACAACAGCCCGACCTCGTCATCGTCCCAACGCAAGCACCCATGCACTACCAGCCGACGATTGCCGCAGCCCAGCGCGGCATCCACGTGTTCTGCGAAAAGCCGATTGCCCTGAATCTCATCGAAGCCGACGAGATGGTTGCAACCTGCGACCAGCACGGCGTCAAGTTTGCCATCAACCACATCAAGCGCGCCAGCCCCTACAACCGCCACGCCCTCTCGCTGATCGACCAAGGCGCAATCGGCCAAGTGGTGTTGCTACAGGCAACCGACAAAGGGGGCCGCAAGGTGGGCAACTCGCTGATGGAGATGGGCACCCATCTCTACGATTGGGTGCGTCTGTTCGGCGGCGATGTCGAGTGGACGCACGCGCACCTCGTGCAGATGGATGGACGCGAGTCAACCGTTGACGACATCAAACACACCCAAGAGGTGCACCCGAAAGACCGCGATGCAGGGATTGTGCTTGGCGAGCGCGGGCACGCCTCGTTTCGCTTTGCCAACGGCATTCATGCGGACGTGCAGTTCCTCGCCCAGCCGAAGACCAACGACAATGGCTACGGCATTGACATCATCGGCACCGAAGGGCGCATCGCCGTGCGGGAGAGCGTGGGTACGACGATGTTTATCCACAAAGGACAACACAAGACGCCGGCCGAGGCGTGGGAACCCGTGCATCTGCCAGCCGAAGACCTCGACGAGCAAGGCAATCCACGCGATAGGACATCCATACGCTTGCTCTTGCAACGCCTCATGCTGCGCGACCTCATCGCCGCCATTGAGGAGGACCGGGATCCGTTTGCAAGCGGCAGAGACGGTCGGGATTGTCTCGAAATGATTCAGGCGACGTGGGAATCACATCGGCGCAAGGCGCGAGTGTCCATGCCGCTAACGCCGCGCGAACACCCACTTGAGCGGTGGCGGAGAGAAGCGCATGCCGACGCGGTCGATTGATAGTACTTCGCTAGGCGCAGCGGAGTTGCAGCACCTCTTAGAGAACCCTATTCCCCAAAGCGGGCCATTGCCGCGAACTTGTCCAGCCGCTGGGCCACTAGCGCCTCTGGCGTGAGTCGCCGAAGCTCGGCTAAGGCATCTTGCACGTGGCGTTTGAGCATGGCGGCAGCGGCATCCCAGTCGTGGTGCGCACCGCCCAATGGCTCGGACACGATGCGGTCGATGATCCCCTGCTGCTTCAGGTCTTTAGCCGTCAGCTTGAGGGCCTCGGCCGCCTCCTCTCGGCGCTCGCGCACCTTGAACAGGATCGTCGAGCAACTCTCTGGCACAATCACCGAATAACAGGCGTGCTCCAGCATCAGGATCCGGTCGCCGACCGTAATGCCAATGGCACCGCCGCTGAAGGCTTGGCCGATGATGGCCACGACGATAGGCACCGGCAGATGCGACATTTCGTAGAGGTTGCGGGCGATGGCCTCGGCTTGGCCCCGCTCCTCGGCCTCAATCCCAGGATAGGCACCCGAGGTATCGACTAAGGTCAAGACTGGCAATTTGAACTTGGCCGCCATCTGCATCAGGCGGCGGGCCTTGCGATACCCTTCTGGATGCGGCATACCGAAGTTGCGCTTCTGCCGCTCTTCGAGGTTGCGTCCACTCTGGATGCCGATGACCATGACCGATTCGTCGTTCAGCCGCGCCGGCCCGCCGATGACCGAGGGGTCGTCGGCAAAAAGGCGGTCGCCGTGTAACTCGGTAAAATCTGACTGCATCCGCTCGACGTAATCGAGCGCGTACGGGCGGTTCGGGTGCCGCGCGATCTGCACCCGCTGCCAAGAACTGAGATTGGCGTAGATTTCTCTGCGCTTCTTCGCAGCCTGCGCTTCGAGCTTGCGCACGCCCTCATCCAAATTCAAGCCATCGGCCTCGGCTTGGCTTTTTAGCTCGTCGATTTTCTTTTGTAGCTCGACGAGGTCGCGTTCAAAATCGAGGTAAAATCCACTGTTATTCACCGGACAAAACCTCCTATGTTAAATTCGCAATTCACGCCAACGCACCTAGCGCCGCCTCAACTCGGTCCAGCGCCTTTTCAAGCAGGTCCAACGACGTGGCGTAGGAAAGCCGGATGTGCTCGTAGGTGCCAAACCCAGCACCGGGCACACAGGCCACCTTGGCCTCTTCGAGCAAGTACTCGCACAATGCCACGGAGTCGCGGACTTGGCTGCCGTAGTACGCGGAGACGTCGGGATAGGCGTAAAAGGCCCCCGACGGCAACGCGCATTCTACGCTCTCTATGGCATTGAGACGCTCGACCATGTAGCGCCGCCGCGCATCAAAGGCCTGGCGCATTTCCTCGACCGACTCCTGCGGGCCGTCGAGCGCCTCGACAGCCGCCTTCTGCGCCATCGACGAGGGGTGCGACACCTCTTGGCTTTGCACCTTGTTCATTCCGGCGATGATCTCTTCACTGGCCCCCGTGTAGCCAATGCGCCAGCCGGTCATCGAATAGGCCTTGGATACTCCATTGACCACAATGCTGAATTCCTTGGCCTCCGGGCTACAAGCTGCAATTGAGTGGTGCTCAGCTCCGTCGTAGATCAGCTTCTCGTAGATTTCATCACTGAGCACATAGACCTCGTGCTCGACGGCCACTGCCGCCAAACTCTCCAACTCTTCGCGGGTGTACACCGCGCCGCTGGGATTAGACGGCGAGCACAAAAAGAGCATCCGCGTGCGCGGCGTGATGGCCGCGCGGAACTCGTCCGCAGTCAGCTTAAGTCCATTAGCAGCTTGGGTCTCGACGATCACCGGTTCGCCGCCCACTATCCGCGGCTGCTCGCAGTAGGTCACCCAATAAGGCGTGGGGATAATGACCTCGTCGCCAGCGTTGACCAGCGCCGCCACCGCCAAAAAGAGCGAGTGCTTGGCACCGTTGTTGACGATCACTTCGTCGGTTGTGTAAACCAAACCATTGTCGCGCTCGAATTTGCGGCAGATCGCCTCCTTGAGCTCGATGATCCCCGATCCCGGCGTGGTGTACTTGGTAAAGCCCTCGGCAATAGCGCGGATGCCAGCGTCTTTGACGTTTTGCGGCGTATCGAAATCCGGCTCGCCCGCCGACAGGGAAACCACGTCGATACCAGCGCGCTGCATGGCCGCGGCCTGTGCCGAAATCTGCATGGTGACCGACGGCTGGACGCGCTGTACATTGTGCGAAAGTGGCATAGCTCCTCAGGTAGTGTATTCGGCGTTCAGGCGCACGTACTCGTACGTCAGATCGCAAGTAAAAATTTCAGCCGCGGCCTTGCCCATCGCCAAGTCAATGTCAATCGCCATTTCCTCGGCCTGCATGGCCGCGCTCAGTTTATCCCCGTCAAAATCGAGACCAGCGCCGTTGCCGTAGATGTCGGTGCCGCACAGCGACACGCGCGCGGTCTCGGGGTCGAACTCGACGCCGGCGTATCCCATCGCGCACAGAATGCGTCCCCAGTTGGGATCGTTGCCAAACGCCGCGGTCTTTACCAAGCTCGAATTGGCCACCGCAATGCCGACTTGTCTCGCCTCGGCTTCAGTGGCGGCTCCGCGCACTGCTATGGTGATCAGCTTGGACGACCCCTCGGCGTCGCGCGCGATCGCTTGGGCCATCTGCCGACACGCGTACTCAATGCCCTCGTAGAGACGCGCGCAATCGCGTTCGCCTAGCTCCGCGCCGTCGCCATTGGCCATCAGGATCACCGTGTCGCTCGTGCTCATGTCGCCGTCAACCGTAATGCAGTTAAACGTGCGCTGGATGGCTTGCGACAGCAGCTCTTGCAATGATCCACTCGGCACGGCCGCGTCCGTGGTCACCACCGCCAGCATCGTCGCCATGTTGGGGGCGATCATCGCCGCTCCTTTGGCCATCGCCCCAACTACAGCGCGGCCCGCTTCCAACTCGACCTCGACGGCACAGCTCTTCGGCACGGTGTCCGTAGTCATGATCGCCTCAGCGGCAGTCGCACCGCCTTCCTCGGACAACGCCGCGACGATCTGCGGGATGCCCACTTCGATCTTGGCAATTGGCAGCGGCACGCCGATCAAGCCGGTGGAGCAGACCAGCACTTCTTCCGTTTGCAGCCCCAACTCGCTCGCCGTCAAGGCGCACATCCGCCGGGCGTGGTCCAAGCCGACGTCGCCGTTGCAGACATTGGCGTTGCCGCTGTTGAGAATCACGGCCCGCGCCCTGCCGTCGGCGAGGTGCGCGCGGTCGATGGCAATCGGCGCGCCCTGCACCTTGTTGGTGGTGTACACCGCAGCGGCATTGGCCAGACGCATCGAATACACCAGCGCCAAGTCCTTAGCACCCGATTCTTTGACACCCGTCTGGATGCCAGCCGCCCGGTACCCACTCGGCGCAGTGACCCCGCCGCCCTCGATAATTCTCATAGCACTCAGTCCGTTCCCGTCGCGCCGACGGCTAGCTCGGCCAGCGCGTCCTTCATCAATTTGTAGTGCAAGCTATCGGCCAGTGCGATCCAACTCGCCTCGATCACATTCTCCGAAACCCCCACCGTCCCCCACACATCCTTGCCGTCCGACGACTCGATCAATACCCGCGTCTTGGCCGCGGTCCCGTCGCTGCTCGATAACACCCGCACCTTGTAGTCTTCCAAATGCACCTGCTTGAGCGCGGGAAACTCCTGCTCCAGCGCCTTGCGCAGTGCTTGATCGAGCGCATTGACCGGACCATCGCCGCCAGCGACCATATGGTACTCGGCATCGCCGATGACGACCTTGACAATGGCCTCGGCTTCTTCGGCGTGCTCCCCGATCCTGCGGTTGATGGTGCGGAAGTTGATCAGCGTAAATAAGTCCTCGTACGTGCCCTGAACCCGCCGCGCCAACAACTCAAACGACCCCTCCGCCGCCTCGAACTGATAGCCCTCGTGCTCCAACTGCTTGACCCGCTCCAAGACCCGTCCCACCAGCGGATCCCTCTTCTCTATGTCGGGCAAAAATCGCCGCAGCTTGCTGACGACCGTCGCGCCGCCCGCTTGGTCCGAGACCAAGAATCGCCGCTCGTTACCGGTGGCTATGGGATCAATGTGTTCGTAGCAGCGCGGGTCCTTGATCATAGCGTCGATGTGGACGCCTCCCTTGTGGGCGAACGCGCTCTCGCCGACATACGGCTGGCGGTGGTCGTGATAGACGTTGGCGATCTCGCTGAGGAAGCGGGAGAAGTCCATCAGCTCCGCGAGATTGTCGCGACCCACTGTCTCGAACCCCATCTTCAGTTCCAAGTTGGGCAGAATAGCGCACAAGTTGGCGTTGCCGCAGCGCTCGCCATAGCCGTTAAACGTTCCTTGCACTTGCACTGCGCCCCGCTCCACGGCCACGAGCGTATTGGCCACGCCCACGCCAGCATCGTTGTGCGTGTGGATGCCAAAGGGAATACCGATCCGCTCGGCGACCTGTTCGACGATCTGGCCCATCTCGCTGGTCAACGTACCGCCATTGGTATCACAGAGCACCAAAATCCGCGCTCCACCGCGCTCGGCGGCCAACAGGGTCTCGACCGCGTAATCAGCGTCGGCCTTATAACCGTCGAAAAAGTGCTCGGCGTCGTAGATCACTTCGCGGCCGTGCGCGACCAGATAGGCGACCGAGTCTTCAATTAGCTGCAGATTTTCTTCTAGCGTCGTCTTGAGCGCCTCGACGACGTGCAAGGTCCAGCTCTTGCCAAAGATGCAAACGCTGTCCGTCTCGGCCCGCAGCAGCGTGTTCAGGGTCGCATCTTCCTCCGGGGCCACACCGGCCCGGCGCGTGCTGCCAAAGGCGGTCACTCGCGCCTTCAGACCCAGCTTCTTCACTTCCTGGAAAAAGGCCAGATCCTTGGGATTGGTGGGGTTCGGCCAGCCCCCTTCGATGTAATCGACCCCCAGCGCGTCGAGCCGCCGTGCAATCAGCAGCTTGTCCTCTAGCGAATAGGAAATGCCCTCGGCTTGGGCACCGTCCCGCAGGGTGGAGTCATAGACTTCGATGCGCATGGTGTCGCTTCCCTCCATCGCCCTAGGCGTCGGCCACGGCCTGGGCTACTAGGTCGCCTACTTCCGCCGTCGAATACCCCATCCTACCCGCGCCCATATCGTCGAGCTTGGTCAGCGTCGAGACGATAGCGCCCTCCAAAATGTCGGCACCCTCGTGCTCGCCGAGCGTGTCGAGCATGAGTTGGCAAGCGCCGACGGCGGCCATAGGATTGATGATATTCTGGCCGGTGTACTTGGGGGCCGAGCCGCCGATCGGCTCGAACATCGACACGCCTTCGGGGTTGATATTGCCGCCCGCGGCAATGCCCATCCCGCCCTGGATCATCGCGCCCAAATCCGTGATGATGTCCCCGAACATGTTGTCGGTGACTACCACGTCAAACCACTCGGGGTTTTTGACCATCCACATGCAGATGGCATCGACGTGGGCGTAGTCGCGCTTGATGGCCGGATAGTCGGCCGCGCCGATTTCTTCAAACACCCGCTCCCACAGGTCGAAGGCATACGTCAGCACATTAGTCTTGCCGCACAGCGTCAAAGTGTTGTCCTTGTTCCGCCGCTGGGTGTACTCAAAAGCGTAGCGCAGACAGCGCTCGACGCCCTTGCGAGTGTTGATTGACTCCTGCACCGCGATCTCGTCGGGCGTGCCCTTTTTTAGGAAGCCGCCGGAGCCGGCGTACAGTCCCTCAGTATTTTCCCGCACCACCACAAAATCGATATCCTCCGGCCCCTTATCCTTAATCGGCGTCGGCACGTTGGGGTAGAGCTTGACCGGGCGGAGGTTGATGTACTGATCTAGTTCAAAGCGCAGTCTCAGTAGAATTCCCTTTTCGAGGATACCCGGCTTCACGTCGGGGTGGCCGATGGCCCCTAGGTAAATGGCATCGAACTGCCTAAAGTCATCGGCCGCCGACTCGGGCAAGACCTCACCGGTGCGCAAGTAGCGGTCGCCGCCAAAGTCAAAATCCACGGTCTCGTATTTGAATCCCTGCTTAGCAGCTACAGCGTCGAGTGCTTTCAGCCCCTCGACTACCACTTCAGGCCCTGTTCCGTCTCCGGGTATTACGGCAATTTTGTGCAATTATTTATCTCCCTCTTTTATGGATTAGTTTGGCGAACCAAATCAGTCCCGTAACTACCGGGGCGGCTAGCAGCACCACCACGGCAATGATGATTGTAACCGCCAGTGCGATCCCGATGTTGATCAGGACCACACCTGCGATGAGAGCAAAAATCAGCGCGACTGCCGTCAGAACCAGTGCGCGGGACAATGGATTGGTAATTTTCCGTCCATTTATCTTGATGTGGCCCATCTTATCACCTCTTTCAAAACCCCGCCACGTACGGCAGCTTCCGCGTAGTGCTCTCAATCTGATCGCCAGCAGCCAAAAGCTGACCTAGCGAGTCCCAACTTCCCTTGAGGAACTGCTCGCGTGGGCCGTCGGCAATATCGGCTGCAACTTGGCCACCACCCCAACGCACCTGCCGCGCTTCGAGGTCAATGGCCACCTCCTGCGCCGGATCGCTCTCGACCGCGTCCATCAAAGTCTGCATGTCCTCGGCCGCTACCCGCACACAGGGCAACCCCATGGCGATGCAGTTGCCAAAGAAAATCTCGGCAAAGGACTCGGCGACAAAGCCCCTGATCCCCCAGCGCATCAGGGCCTGCGGCGCGTGTTCGCGCGAAGACCCGCAGCCGAAGTTGGCATTGGCCAACAGGACCGACGCTCCTTGGAAGCGCGCTTGGTCAAAGGGATGGTCGCCACCGGCGCGATCGTCCTCAAAGGCATGAGCACCCAGATGCTCAAAGGTCACCGTCCGCAAAAAGCGAGCCGGAATGATGCGGTCGGTATCAATATCAGCCCCGCGCACCACCACGCCGCGGCCAGTTATCGTCTTAATCACACTCGAATTTGCCATTGTGTCTCCTTAAAAAGTCGCACCTACATTATTTTTCATCTTCAGCGGGTGGACTCATGCGGTGAACATGCCTCTCACACTCACCGCGTAGCACTGGAACATCCCTCTCTATAATCGCCCAGACGATAGCGTCATCCACGTTTGGATACTGATGAGTCAATTGATTGCGAAAGTCCACAATTCGACGAGCATGTGTAATACTGCCGAATATCTCCTCCGACATGCGGTTAAGGGCCACAAGAGCTTCGCCGATGATGATGAACTCACGCTCTACCGAGGACCGAACGAGTCGGTTGCCTTCGTAGCCCTGTAGATCGAGGCCCCGAACTGCGTTGGTGATCGCGTCACATGCCTCGATCACATCAGATAGGTAAGCTCTTGCGTCACGCGGCATACAACAATTGCTTCGTCCGCTCAATGTCGCGAGCGATATAGCGATTCTTCACAGCTCCTGCAACGACCAGATCAACCTGCTTTCCTAGTATGGCTCTGAGATCTTCCAGCAGGCCGAAGTAGGCATCGACGCGCGCATACGGTTCCATCGGGCCAAGTTCGACCAATAGATCCACGTCGCTCTGACCGGGGTGGAAGTCATCGCGCAGGGCCGATCCAAAGGCATCCAACCGAGTTGCACCGTGGCGCTTGCAGGATTTCGCGATAGCGTCGAGCTTGCTTTCAAGTATCTCTGTCATCGGTACCTCCATTCCACTCGGTCAGTTTTGACAAGGTCTAAAAATGGAACCTTACCCCACCAAATCCCGCACATCCGCCACCTCTCCCGCCACCGCCGCTGCGGCAACCATCGCCGGACTCATCAGCAGGGTGCGGCCGGTGGGACTGCCCTGCCGGCCCTTGAAGTTGCGGTTGGACGACGAGGCACACAGTTCGCGCCCTTGCAATTTGTCGGGGTTCATCGCCAAGCACATAGAGCAACCCGCTCCCCGCCACTGGAACCCGGCCTCCGCAAAGATTTCGTGTAGGCCCTCGGCCTCGGCTGCGGCTCGCACCTGTTGCGACCCAGGCACCACGAGGGCGCGGACGCCGGGAGCGACCTTGCGTCCGTGAGCAACCCGGGCTGCCTCGCGCAGATCCGAGAGCCGGCCGTTGGTACAGGAACCGATGAACGCCACATCTACCTTAGTTCCGGCGATCCTCTGCCCCGGCTCAAAGTCCATGTAATCGAAGGCTTCCTGCACGGTGGAACGATCAGCGTCGACAAAAGCGTCTAGGTCGGGCAAAGCCTGATCAACGCCGACCGATTGGCCCGGCGTAATGCCCCACGTCACGGTCGGGCCGATCTCGCGGCCGTCGATTTGGACTAGGTCGTCGTACTCGGCGTCTGCGTCCGAAGCCATCGACTCCCACCACTCAACCGCAGACTCAAAATTGCGCGGCGCATGAGGCCGCCCATTGAGATAGTCGTACGTCGTCTGATCGGGATTGACGTACCCAACCCGGGCACCGCCCTCAATCGACATATTGCACACCGTCATCCGCTCCTCGATGGACATGGCCTCGATGACTGGGCCCCCGTACTCATAGCCGTAGCCAACGCCGCCATTGACCCCGAGCAGGCCGATGATGTGCAAGATGACGTCCTTGGCGTACACCCCTTCGCTCAACGCACCGCTAACTTCGATCCGCCGCACCTTGAGCGGGTCCATGGCCAAGCACTGAGTGGCGAGCACGTCGCGCACTTGGCTGGTGCCAATGCCAAAGGCCACCGCGCCAAAAGCCCCGTGCGTCGAAGTGTGGCTGTCGCCGCAGGCAATGGTCATGCCCGGCTGAGTCAGCCCCAATTCCGGGCCGATGACGTGGACTACCCCCTGGCGCTGATCGTCGATGTTAAAAAGCGGGATCTCGAACTCGGCCGCATTCTGCTCGATCGCGTCCATCATTTCCTCAGCCAAATCATCGACAAAAGGCCGCTGCACCAAATCCGTGGGCACAATGTGATCCACAGTGGCAAAGGTGCGCTTTGGAAAGCGAACAGTAAGGCCGCGCTCCCGCAGCATCTCAAAGGCCTGAGGGCTGGTCACCTCATGGACCAAATGCAGGCCAACGAACAACTGCGTCTGCCCCGAGGGCAACTCGCGCACGGTGTGCGCATCCCAAACCTTGTGCAACAGGGTCTTACTCATTCCAATCTCCTCTACACTGTCTGGAGTGACTCTTTGGTACTCTTTGCCGCCAAGCGGTTCAGCGCATCCACATAAGCCCTCGCACTGGCGTCAATAACGTCGGTCGAAACGCCCCGGCCTCGCGCCTTTTCTCCACTTCTCGACAGATGTACCGTCACCTCGCCCAGCGCTTGGCTGCCCGAGGTGATGGCGCGAATGGCATAATCGTCCAGTTGGATGTCGTTGTCTTCTTGTGGATGACTAGCGAGAGCTCGGTTAATGGCCTCGTAAACAGCGTCCACCGGGCCGTCGCCCTGAGCTGCTCCCTCCACAGGCTCGCCACCAGCGATACTCAAACGCACCGTCGCCGAGGGCACGTCTCCGGTGCAGCTAACCGCGTGCAGATACTTCAGCTCGTAATAGACTGTCCCCTCGCCGGGGTCGTCGAGGAAGATCTCGATCAGGTCCTCGTCGAAGATTTCCTTCTTCTTGTCGGCCAGTTCCAAGAACTTCTCATAGACCTTGTCCAGCTTCGCCTGATCCAACTCGTAGCCCAAGACCTCCAGCCGGTGCCGCAGCGCAGCGCGTCCCGAGCGCGCCGTTAGCACAATCTCGGTGGCTTCCAGCCCCACATCTTTCGGATCCATGATCTCAAAGGTGTCGCGCTGCTTGAGCACCCCGTCTTGGTGGATGCCCGAGCTATGGGCAAAGGCGTTGGCACCGACAATCGCCTTGTTGGGCTGGACCGCGATGCCCATCAAGCGGCTAACTAGCCGGCTGGTGGAGACGATTTCCTCGGTGACCACTTCAGTATCAAAGCCGAAGTAGTTCTGGCGCGTCTTTAGCGCCATGACGATCTCCTCCAGCGAGGTATTGCCGGCTCGCTCGCCCAAGCCGTTGATCGTGCATTCGGCTTGGCGCGCGCCTTTTTTAATCGCGGAGAGGGTATTGGGTACCGCCATGCCCAGATCGTCGTGGCAATGGACGCTGATGATGGCGTCTCCACTGTTGGGCACTTGGGCGATGATCTGCGCAATCATTTCCCCGAATTCTTCGGGCACGGCATAGCCGACCGTGTCGGGGATATTGATCGTCGTCGCCCCGGCCGCGATGGTCGCCGCGATGATCTCGTAGAGGTAGCTAGGCTCCGTGCGAGTGGCGTCCAAGGGCGAGAACTCGACATCGTCACAGTACGACTTGGCCTGCTCCACCGACTCCACCGCCATCTTCAGCACCTCTGCCCGGTCCTTGCGCAATTGGCCCGCGAGTTGAATATCCGATGTGCCGATAAAGGTGTGGATCCGCGGCCGGAATGCGTCTTGGAGAGCCGTACCCGCTCGCTCAACGTCCTTGGGCACGGCGCGGGCCAACCCACATATTACCGGCCCTTCGACTTCCTGCCCAATGCGGCGCACGGCCTCAAAGTCCTCGTTGGAGGACACCGGAAAGCCGGCCTCGATAATATCGACCTTCAGCCGCGTCAACTGGTGGGCGATTTCCAGCTTCTCTCTAGCCGTCAGCGAGGCACCGGGCGTTTGCTCGGCATCCCGCAGCGTGGTATCAAAAATGTATACGCGATTTGCATTCGCCATGATGTGTTTTTCCTAGGCTGGCCGGATGAAGTGGTACGAGCGGCAGACGGTCCCCTCCAGCCGTGCAGAGACCGCCTACCGATCTAAGGTCGGGGTCGGAACTCAACTCGCTAAGTAGGGGTTCCATCGCGCTTACCTCCTCTCAAGGTTTTCCTATTTGTTATTTGTCGTCCAGCCAACTCATCATCGCGCGCAGCCGGGTGCCAACGGTCTCGATCAAGTGCTCGGAATCGCGGCGCTTGATCGCATTGTACACCGGGCGGCCCACTTGGTTTTCGGCTAGCCATTCTCGCGCAAAGTGGCCGTTTTGCACGTCGGCGAGAATCTGCTTCATTTCCGCTCGCGTCTGCTCGGTTACCACCCGCCGCCCGCGCGTCAAGTCGCCAAACTCCGCAGTATCCGAAATCGACGAGCGCATGTTGGCAATGCCTCCCTCGTAGATCAGATCGACGATCAGCTTGACCTCGTGCAGACACTCGAAGTAAGCGACCTCGGGCTGGTAGCCAGCCTCGACAAGCGTGTCAAACCCCGCGCGGATCAGCTCGGTCAAACCGCCGCACAGCACCACCTGCTCGCCGAACAAGTCGGTCTCCGTCTCCTCGCGGAAAGTCGTCTCAATGACTCCGGCCCGGCCGCAGCCAATCCCCTTGGCATAAGCCAAACCGACTTCGTGCGCCCTGCCAGTGGCGTCTTGGTACACGGCCAACAGGCCCGGCACGCCACCCCCCTGTTGGTACACGCGGCGCACCAAATGCCCCGGCCCTTTGGGCGCGACCATGAACACATCTACATCGTCCGGCGGCACCACCTGCCCAAAATGAATGTTAAACCCGTGGGCAAAGGCGAGGGCATTGCCCGCTTCGAGATTGGGGCGAATATCGGTTTCGTACACGGCCTTTTGAACCTCGTCGTTGATCAGGATCACCACGATGTCCCCCCGCTTGCTGGCCTCGGCCACATCGGCTACCTCCAGCCCTTCGGCCTCGGCTTCAGCGCGCCGCTGGCTGCCTGTGCGCAGTCCCACCACCACCTTGACACCGCTCTCCGCCAGATTGAGCGAATGCGCGTGGCCCTGACTGCCGTAGCCGATGACGGCCACGGTCTTGTCCGAGAGCAGGTCGAGATTGGCGTCGTTGTCGTAGTACATCTGCATAAAAATTCTCCTTCACTGAGGGCGTTGAGATTGTTTTATAGACATAGTTAGCTGACAGCCGGCTTGTTGCAGCGGCTTCGTCCGTTAATTGGGCTGTTAAACGTGGAACGAGGAGCGAAGCCTACTTGACCGGTCGGCCAATAATAAGCAGTAAGTCGAGGAGGAGAAGTCGGAGGCGCGCCCATACTGGCGTCGGGCGGAAAATACGCGGGAACTGGGACGGCGCGCTCATTGTCATTAAACCTAAGTAAGCCAAGAAGTTAGCGTTCAATTTAGAAAGGTTCCAATATACGGCGCGCAAAGGGGAATGTCAAGCTGTATGGCGCAATCGCCCGTCCTGCCCCAATTTACCTTGCATGTTAAATCCCAATTGCGAAATCTCCTGTGGCCGACACCTTTGAAATCCGCCTCGTCGCCGACGACACCGCTTGGGACGCCTTCGTCCGCCAAGCCGTCGGCGGCACGGTATTTTCCACCAGCGCGTGGCTGCGCTGTGCTGCGGCCGCCACCGGCGGTCAAGTCCACCGCCTCGGCTGCTACCGCAACGACCGCCTCGTCGCCGGTATCAGCGGCTTGGCTCGTCGCCGCATGGGTCTCTACCGCCTCGAAACCCCAGAGCTGACGCCCTACACCGGCCTACTCCTCGCCCCGATCGCTGGCAAAGGACCAGCCAAAGCCGAAGCAGCCCAACACCGCGCTTGCACGCACCTGACGGACCATCTCGCCAAGCACTACGACCGCGTCTT
Organism: Candidatus Latescibacterota bacterium; assembly: GCA_022827835.1. Taxonomy (GTDB): domain Bacteria; phylum Latescibacterota; class UBA2968; order UBA8231; family UBA8231. The sequence continues at coordinate 88,449 of JAJEIO010000017.1, read as the reverse complement.
CCTAGTCCACGCGCCGACCATCGCCGATGTGCGCCCCTTCACTTGGCAGGGCTGGTACGCGCACCTGCGCTATACCTATCGGCTGCCGCTCGGCGACAGCAACGCACTCTGGGAGCGAATCGAGCGCCGTACGCGCACCGCCATTCGCAAGGCTGAAAAACTCGGCTATCAACTGCGGCCCACCAGCGATGTCGCACTGTTTCGGCGGCAGTACGAAGCCATCTACGCCAACCAAGCCGACGCCCCCCCAATCGCCGCAGTCTTGGCTGAACGCTTTGTCGCCGCAGCTTTAGCGGCTGGCCTAGCCCAAGCGTACGAAATCGCCTCCCCAGACGGACCAGCCGCGATCGTCGCCTTTGTCGAAGGCTTCGACACCACCTATGCCTGGGCCGCAGGAGCCGACCCCGCTTACAACCACACGGGTGCTATCTCGCTGTTGTACTGGCAGTACTGGGACGCGGTTGATCACAACTGCTTTGACTTCGTCGGCGCTAACATGCCGAGCATCGCCTTTTTCAAGCGCGGCTTTGGCTGCGACCTCGTGCCGTACTACGCGGTGGAGGGATATAAGAGTGGGTGGGTCAAGCGCGCTTTTGGCCTTCGCCAAGCGTTGCGCGGCTGACGGACGGGTCTCAATAATGCAACTGCGTCACCGACTTGGATATCAACGCAATCGCCACCGCGGACATCCCCACCAAACCCATCCCACACGCATACCCCGCCAACAACACCGGCGCGTATTGCCGCCACTGCTGCGTCCCAAAGCGCGGCTCCAGCCAATAGCGGGCCAGCAGGGCACCGGCCATCTCCGGGATCAGCAAATGCGGCAGCCCCCCAAGGCCGCGCACAAATCCGTACACCAGCGAAATCGGCCACCCCAACCACGACATCACCCCAAACAGCCCCCCAGCCATCACAAAACTCCCCGCGATCCACCACCCCTTAATCGCCTGATCAAACAGCGTCTCCCCGCCCAACGTCGCCGAGTACCACAAGCACTGGCGCAGCGCAATGAGATGCCAATACGTCTGCGCGTATTGGAAGGTCGGCGAGGGGATAGGTTCCATCTGCCAGACCAGCGACCAAAACACAAAGCCGCAGACCAAACTCAGCGGCAACAGCAACAGCTCGGCCTTGAGAATCGACGAGAAGCGCGTCCCGGTCAGCTCCACTTCGCGGAAGAGCTGGGCGCGCCGGCCGTGATCGGAGTATGGAATAGGCGCGAACCATATATCAATACCTTTGTAGCCGCTCAAAATAAAAGCGCCTTCGCGCAGCAGCGGAAAGCTGACCAACTGTCCCGTCAGCCCGGCCATGCGCGCATTGACATACGAAATCACCGGCGTCACCACGAAGCCAAAAAGCAGCAAAAAGATCAGCGGAAACTCGTCGTCTTCTAGCAGCAACACGCAGAGCCAAATCATGGCTAACGTCGATAGGACGTATCCGCCAATCGCTATCCACAGTGGGAAGTCGCCCCGACCGACCGGCGTATCCCGCAACGGACGGTGCCCGCCCTGACGGCGCGAGGCCCGCACCGACAGCACGGCGTGTACCAAGCCAATCGCGCCCACAGCCGCGCCCGCGCCAATGTACACGCTCATCCACACGTCGATGTCATTGGCAAAGTTCGTCAGAATCGCGTCCATGCCCGGTCGCCAGTGCGTCAACATGCCCGCGTGGTAGAGAATCGGGCTGCCCAAGGCGTGGACCATGGCCGCGACAAACGTGCCAACGACGATCCAAAACGGCAGCACCATCCCCAACAACACCAAACCCAAGTCCGTGCCAATGCCCAAGGGTGCAGCCGGCAGAATGGTCTCCGTAGTGCGCGTCAGGTCGATCCAGGGGATGGGCAACAGGACGATGGGATCGCTGGCGATCAATCCAGTCAGCGCCGGCAACCCCACATACACCGCGCCGAACAGCAACCCAATCCCCATGCCCACTGAGAAAACCCGCCACCGCCAGCTATCCTGCCCCTCGTCGGCCTCGGCCAGAGCCGTCGCGCCCTGCGCGGCGACTGGTGCCAACGGAAAGGGCAAGCGCTCCACATCAGAGGTGACGCGAAAGAGGATGTAGCCAAGCGTGAACCACTCGACCCGCGACAAAAACTGCGAGGCGACCAGCACGACCATTGGCGGGATCCACGCCCGGTGCAAAAAGCTGCGCCCCATCAGCGCATCGGAACCAATCGGCGGCGCGACCCATTCCGGGATGTGCTCGGCAATGCCAAAACCAGCCGCAGCCTGCGATTGCACGAGGTACTGGTTCCACACCAGTTGCCCAAACGGCCCCCCGGCCAGCATGGTGCCGCCAATGACGCCAGCCAGACCACCGGCAATGTAGTAGATCAGGTAAATCTCCTGGCGCGTCAGCGCGGAAAAGGAACGCCGCGCCAACTCGGAAAACAGGATGATGGTCACCCACTCGGCGGCCGCGCCGAGCGATGCGCCGGCAATCAGGCCCATGTAAATGGCACCGGGCATCATGATAAAGCCGACGAAGAACGCCCCGGCCACAGTCCGCATGGTAAAGCCCTCGCGGAAGCGCGTCGGGGGCTGCATCAGGTCGCGATAGCTAGTTAGATCGTTAGCCGTCACGGTCGGTATCCACCTCCCATTTCCCCTTGTAATAGCGCGACCGCGGCCCACACCAGCCGCATCGCTACCTCGCCGCAAATCATCCCCAGGAAAAACGGCATGACCCGCCGGTAAGTTTGCGCGCCGCCATAGCGCACCGCCAGCCACTTACACAGCCAGCCGCACAACACCGACCCCCACACCAGCCAGCCAAAACCCGTGCCAAACACAAAGCCCATCGGATGCAAGGGCCAGCGCAGAAAGTGCTGGCGCATCAACGCCAAGAAATAGGTACAGCCCGCCCCGACCGCGTGAAATCCCAAGCGCACCCAGTCCGTGCCCCCATCCACCGTGCCCGCGTCTTTGAACAGGTAGTTGTAGTAGCGGCCAATGCGCGCCTCAGACCGCGCGCCGCCCTGTTCCTGCAAGGCAAACAGTCCGTGCTCGTAGATCGTCTCCAGCGAAAACACATAGCCGGCCCCCAACCCAACGGCTAACCCCAAGGCCATTCCCCAAATCAAGCGGCGCGGCGACACGCCGTGGATCTCGGCCAACTTCAGCCCCTCAAATTGCAGGGCGGGCCAGATCCCAATCATCGTAAAGCCAAACACCGCCAAAAAACCAAAGCCCATGTAGGTCTCATCGGCAAAATGCCCAGCGCCGGTCCCCAAGACCACGAAGAACAGATAGCCCACAATCTGCGGCATCCCCACAATGGGCAGGCCCCCGTCGATCCGCAGCCGCGCAAACGTCAACGCCAACAGCAACACCAGCACCAAAGCCGCAATGCCCATCAGCGGCGGCACCCCCAAAGCCGTAGTCCACGCCCACAGCATCAACAGCCCAGCCACCAGCCCCCACGTCGCCGGACTGCGCCAAGAGACTGCCGCCGCCAAAGCCCGCCGCGCCGACCACAAGCTGAACAGCCCCAAAAACAGCAAGCCGCCGCGCGCCTGCGTCATAAAGAAAGGGAAGTGACTCGGCCAATCTAGCCACGGCGATCCGTGCCCGGGAATGAAGTCGCCGCGATATTCCGAACGCCCGAGGAAATGGGCCACCAGCAATTGCACGCGGGTGAGCAGATAGAAAAACCACGTGCTGAACGACACTTCCACGGGTGCGAGAAACGCCGCGCCCACCAACAAGGGGACAAACTCGAAGTGGAACGGCGACTCAAAAGGGGCCATGGCTTTCCACGGATCGTCGAGCAGGAAATGCTCCATTGCCAATCTCGTGGTGATCTCGGGCACGCTCGGCATGTAGTGATGCCACCCATTGATCCCCAACAGCACGACCGGCACCAACGCGCCCCACCAAAACAGCCGCTGGCCAAACAGATCTCCGGCAATGAGGGCGCGGGGTACTTCGAGCAGCGGAAACCCCAACCGCTCAGTCTCCAACCAGCGCTGCCGCAACAGCCACACCAAGCAAAAGCAGGTCAAAAAGAATGCGCCGAAAAACACACTCCACATCGCCAGCGGCCACAGCCACGCCACCCAAGGCACGGCCGCGCCGCCCTCAAACGCCCCGATGGCCGGTGCCTCATTCGGCCCACCCGGCACCAACCAGTCCGGGACAACTTTCAAAAAGCGGTAATAAGGACCAGTCGGCTGGGCAAAGCCCCCATAGAAACCCGTCACCAAGCCCGGCAAAAACCGGTGCATCAAGCCGGAAGCGGTCGCCGACACCCCAATTACCAGCGCGGCGTAAAGCACCGCCCGATCCCCCGGGCCAAGCCAGCGCCGCATTAAGGTAACGGCGGCCAAAGCCCCTATTGGCACGGCGAAAAAGACCTGCGCCCCCGGCGCACCCCCGGCCCCGGCCAAATACGGGCCGTTGTACAGCAACTCGACGCGCTGAAGCAACCACCCGCTTGCAACCGTGATGCCGATGATGAGCGCGGCTAAGCGCAGCGCGGCCATCTCGTAAATCTTTCTATCATTCCTTGCGTTGTCCTAGTCGCCATTTTAGACCATCTCATATTGACACCTACATACATTAGACTAAAGACCCCGCGCCAGAAAGCCTCACCAGAGCTTTAGCGGCTGTCCTCAAGATCGGCTACTTGACCGTTGCGGAGAGAGGCCATTTCGTATTGGGCGATCTGGCTGATGCTAACGAAGGTGAATTCGCAGGACGCAAAATATCCCAACAATAGGAGAATCCCATGCGCGTAAAATCCGTTTATATGATGACCGATTTGGAAGGCGTGGCCGGCGTCGATGATTGGGACCCAAGGCACCGGGACGATGCGACAACGGCCAAAGGCGTGTACGACCGCGCCGAGATGCAGCGCTTGTTGACCGGCGAAGTCAACGCCGCGGCCGAAGGCTTATTTGCAGCAGGTGTCGAAGAAGTCATCATCAATGACGCGCATGGGGCGGGGCGCACGATTTTGTCCGAAAAATTGATCTCAGGCGTAAAACTGGTCCAGGGTGTCAAACGGCCGTGCTGGTTGCCAGGCTTATCACCTAAATTTGACGCCTTGATCCAAGTGGGCATGCACGCAATGACCGGCACGCCCAACGGCTGCCTCGCCCATTCGATGAGCCAAGATATGGTCTATCGCGTCAATGGCACCGAAGTCGGCGAGATGGAAATGGCGGCGTATTTGTGTGGTCAGCTAAGCATTCCCTGGGTCTTTACCGCGGGCGATCTGCACGCCTGCACCGAATCCGAGCGCTGGGTCCACGGCATTGTCACTGCACCTGTAAAAGAAGGGCTGGGAGAATTATGTGCCCTGCACATGGCACCAACAGACGCCCGCGCCCTGATTAAGACGCGCGTTCAAGAAGCCATCGCGGTCGCCCAAAACATCGAACCGCTCATTGCAAAACGTCCGGTGGTGGTGGAAGTAACGCACCCTGATCCCGATCGTCTTTCCGTGCCAGAAGGGGTTGAGCGCGTGGACGACGTTACAATTCGGTGCCAAGGCGAATCCTTCTGGCAGGTGTTTCACAACATGGTCTATGGCAAGCCCAATTTTCCAGTTCCCGCGTAACGTTCATCCCCGCTCCCACTGCGGCAACTGCTCGGCGTAGTAGCGGCGGCTCTCCGCGTCCAAGGTGCGCCAGATCAAGAACTGCTTGCGCACATCGTCCAAAAAGGTGCGCACCACGCGCTGCCAAGTCGCCAGATCGCCAGCCGCCAACGCCAAGTCAACGTGAATGTCGCAATAGTTCGGGTCCGCCCCCGGCTCTATCTCCATCGCGGTCTCTTGCACCACGCCTTGGTCAAACGGAGCCAACCACACCCGCGCCGCCACCCGCACCTTTTCTCCCACCTGCTCCACCTCCAAGGCTTCGACGTAAAATCCCGCCCCGATCGATTGCTCCTGATTGGCCGCCCACGATTCCGCTTGAAACGCCGCCATGCCGAGCGCTTCGCGCCGCGCCAGTGAGAAGGGCAGTTGCACGTGCAAATGCTCGCCTCTGACGACCGGCAGCTTCCATCGCCGTTCAATGCCCGGCGTGCAGATCCGCCCGGCCATGCGCGCCGGATAGAGTGCCGACGCCACTACCAACAGCGCAATCGCGCCAACGGTGAGCACCGCCCCTAGCGACGAGTAATTCAGTTCCAAGCCGGGCAAAAATCCCCCCTGGGCCAAAAGTTGCGCCGCTCCTTGCCCTAGCAAATAGCCAGCGACCGTGCCGACCACGCCCAACGCCACCGCTTCCGCCATAAACAACCCGCTAACGTGTCCAGGTGCTAAGCCGACCGCGTTAAAGGTGCCGATTTCCTGCGTCCGCTCGTACACCGCCCCGAGCATGGTGTTGAACACGATCAACCCGGCGATCAGCAGCGGCACGATCAGCGACCCCCATCCCGACACCGACGCCACCCCAACCGAATTGACGAGCAAGCGTTGTCCCCCGAGACCGGCGAACAGGTTCAAATCCAAGGTCTCCGCCAACTCTACCAGCACACTGCGAATCTCCTCCGTAGTCCCATCCAACCGGATCCCCACCGACGCCAGCCGCACCCCATCCCACCGCATCAGCGCGGCAAACGGCAAGACCGGCGTCGCCGACGCGGGCAAATGGGCAAACGGCTGCAACTTCCCCCCCTGTCCACGTCCCACTTCTGCTTCCGAAGGCTGTTGCGCCTCTGGATCCAACGGAGTCAGCGGCTCGCCGTTCAGATCGAGCCGGTCCAGCGCGTCATCCGCGAGCAACCCAACCACCCGAAACACCTCCCCAAAAACCCGTACCCGCTCCAATCCCTCGGCGCTGACCCCCAAAGAATCCGCCAATCCCACCGGCAACAAACAGGCGTCCTCTTCCCCGGGCCGCAGCCACCGCCCGGCCACCACCTCCGGCCCGAGCAAATTCTCTTCCTGCGCCGCTAGCCCAACAAACCCCCAGACCCCGACCGCTCGCTCTTCCGCGCCATCCCGCTCAACTCGGTAAGACGACGCCAGCGATGATACCGACATCCACGCGCGCGGCGCGACCTGCTCATCGCCAAACCAATCGCGCAACAGATCGTAGCCTTCCAGCTCCATAGTCTGCCAGCCCGGCATCCGCACCAACGCACCCTCGTACGCCGCGTCCGCGCCAATCGCAATCCAATTCGTGTGCAGCGCAGCACGAACCGACGTGAAGGACAGCACGGAAAAAGTCAACAGCACCAGCGTCGCACAGGTCAACCCCGTGCGCCACGGTCGTCGCCGCAAATGCGCCAACCCCACGGCGACCGACGTCAGCACCGCACCCGACCGCTGCACCGCAATCTGCCCGCGCCGATTGCTCAGTTCCTGCAACTCCCGGTTCAACCGCGACATCCCCAGAAACGTGACCAAAATCCCCAACGCCAAGATGACGAAGCCGAGCAGGATGATCGCCGGCGAGATCGACAACTCAAACGCCGGATGCACGTAGCGCAGGGCGACAAAGCCCACGAGAAAGAGCGCGAAATACCCAAATACCTGCCGCCGCAAATCGGCAAACCCAAACGCCAACCGCTCGGCAAAGTGGGCAAAGGGAATCAGCACGGCCAACAAAAAGAGCGCGCCCTGCACTACCCCTGCTTGCGTCCGCTCCACGTCCCGATAGGCCGCCGCAGCCAGCGCCCAAGCGCGCCGCGCCCGATCGAAAAAATCTTGGTGCCGATGCTCAGCGCGCGCCGCCTCGGCTTCTGCGAGCAACCCAGCCGACCGCTCGTAAAAGGCCGCCAGCCGCCCATTGCGCACGCCGTGTCGCTCCAGCCGGTCAATCCGCTCGCCATTGAGCACGTGCATATCGGCAGCCACCCGATACACCGTCTCCACAATGCGTCCCTTCCCATCAACCGCATAGCCCACCCCGCTCGGCGTGTCCTCCGTGCCATTGAGCAACAGCAGGCGTCGCCCCAACCCATAGCGCCCCGTCGCCATCACGGCCTTGAACCGCTCACTAGGCTGAGTAAAAATCACGCCGACCGGCTCCGTCCACGACCCCACCCGATTCACATAGCTAAATAGCTCCATTTCTGGAGCTGTCAGCGGCAGGCAGGCCCCGTACACCACCGGCTCGGCTTCCAGCGCCGCGTCAATGGCTTGCACGCGCTCCAAGGTCAACAAATTGCGCGGATCAAAAATCCCAAACAGCGCCGTCCCCCGCAGCGGTGCAGTGACAATTTGCACCTCGTCCTCAGCACTATCCATCGTCACTGTCAGCGCACGCCCCGGCAACTTGCGCTCCCCATTGATTCCCCAGTCCGGCGCATCCGTCACCATCCCAGTCTCCGCATCGAGCCCATACGCCTCCAACCGCACCGGCTTCGTGTAGATAATGCCAGACTCAACCCCGGGAATGGCAAATCGCCCCGAATCATCCGCCGCCGCCCAAAAATCCGGCCGCACCCCAGCTAACGTCGGATGGCGCAACCGCAGTCGCACCAACGCCCCGACCGTAGGCTGATCCGGCAGATAGCTGCGCGGCCCGTAGTGGACCACCTCCCCACCAATGGTGCCAAACGCATCATTACCCCAAGCCCACGGCTCCAGGTCCGGGTCGTTGATGAGCACAGGCAGCACGCCCTGCAGCAGCGCAACTTGATCGCCCAACCAGTCAAAGCGCACCGCCCCAGGATCATCGTCGGGCGAGTCAAAGCGAGCGCGGCTATCATTGACCGTGCAAAAAGCCAACGCCGGGCATCCAGCGAGGGCCGCTACCGCCGCATCCAACGGCACCGTCAGCCCCATCCCCCCCAAACCCTGGCGGGCAAAGTCCTGCTTCAGACCATTGACCAGCACCCGCTTGCCCCCCAACGCAGAGTCTTCGTACGCCGTTACCAGCCTTAACAACCGCTCGGTAATCGGCGGCGCGAGCAAGGAGACGCGATACGGCTCCCGCGGCCTGAACGCCCCGAGCCGCGGGCTATGCGACGACAGATCCAACCCCACCAAAAAGCGCGTCTCCAGCGCGCTGAGCCGCTGCAAAAGCGCAGTCTCCTCCACCTCGCCCTCCCACTGTCCCGCAGCCGCCAGCAACAACGGCGCAAAATGGCGCATCCCCGCCATGTTCTGGAAGTGCCCAGCCGTCCACAGCAACGCGACCGTGCGCTTGGGCGGCCGCTCGGCAAATCCCCGAGCCAATTCCAACAGCGCCGCCGCACTCGCCGCTTGCTCGGCCCCCGGCGCTAACGCGGGCACCGGCGACACCGCGTCGTAGTGCGCGGCGAGGAAGACAACCTCCTCCCCCAGCGTCGCATCTTGCCCAGGAATCACGGCAACCAAGTTCTGCGCCGTCACCTCCCGCCACGCCATCCGCCCCCGCAAGCGCACCTGCGCCCGCGACTCTTCCAACACCTGCAACCGCTCCGCCACATCTTTGCGCGCATAGAGCCTCGGCAAGTCGGCCGGCACATCGAGGAACTTCTGCTCCGCTTCCTTGCGATGAGCCCCAGCCGATTCCAAGAACACCACGGCCGCGGCCCCCAAGTGAAACGCATCCACCCAAGCTGTGCCCGAGACATAGTCGAGCAGGACGATCCGCCCGGCCACCGGCTGCCCTTCGAGTCGGCTGCCATCCCCGCCATACACCAACTGACCCTCAATCCCCTCGACCGGCAAAGTCGGCGTCCGCACCAAATTGGGCCAGACGCCGAACAATTCGAGCCGCTCACCGGCGCATTCGAGCCAAAATCCCTCGTCGATCGGCACCAACACCGGAAACTCGTGCCGGTAAATCTCTGCTATCCCCAAACCCTCTAGCTCGGCAACCAGCCACTCGCGAGCCGCTGTGGCCCCCGGATAGCCCGTCATCCGCGAGGCGGTTTCAGCAAACGCCTCCACCGTGCGCCGCAAACGCGCTTCCCGCTCGGACTCGACGGCAAGCGCCGGGCTTGTGAGCACCACCAACAGCAGCAAAAGGAAAGCCCCTAGGCACCGAGGCCCAGAGGCTTGCCCGCGTGGCTTATATTCCAAGCGAAATAGCGCTACCAAACGTCCTCACCCCCAGAGCTTGGGCAACTGCTCCCGCAGTGTGACAAACGAGAAATAGCCAAAGAAGGCGCAGGCCCAAATCAAGGCCACAAAGCGCACCGGGTGCATAGCCAGCGCCCCTTTGAGCACGCGGTTATTCTGCCACAAGAGCAATACCGAATACAGCAGCATGACTCCCGCGTTGAGCGAGGCGCTCAAGACCAGCAACTGCACTGGCTTGTTGTAGTCCGAAAGCATAATCAGCACGCCGAAGAGAATCTGCGCCCACAGCAGGAGGAAGTAGAGCCGGTTCCGCGTCCACTTGGCATTTTCGCGCAGCCAGTTCGTCTTGATGATGTCAGTGGAAATGCGCGAGCAGGCGTCCAACAGCCCCAACTCGGTCGTCAGCAAAATGGCAATGCCCATCCAGTTGAAAAGGTGCTTGAAAAAGCTGCCGTGTTCCTGCGCGATAAAGTCGCCCTCAGTCCCGACAAATCCTAACCCCTGTTCCAACCCAGGAGCCTGTCGCGTGGTGGCATAGGCGATAAGCGACAGAAGTATCAGCGACAGAACCGAGAGCGCATAGAAGGTAATCAAATGCTCGCGGTTGGCCGCCTGCCACCAGCCGCGCCAGCGCCGCATGTTCTCCGGCGTCTGCTCGAAGTGGTAGCCAATATCGCCCACGGCCTCTTCCCGTCCGGTCAGCGGACTGGTCAGCCGCCCCACGTACGCGCCCATGGCATAGCCTTTGTCGCGGACGAAATCGCTCTGCGCCAAGTTCATCGTCCCGCCAGCACCTGCAAAGGCCAAGGCTCCCAAAAAGAGCGGCAACTCCATCTCCTCTGGGATATAGCCGATATTGACGATGCCCTTGCACATGTCCCACACGTGGCTAGGCTCTACTACCAAAAAGAAAATGACCAACAGCAGGACCAGCACCGCGGCGATCAGCACTGTCTGGATGCGCTCTACCGTGCGGTACACCACCGGCCCCAAACTCAACGCCAACCCGACCACCAACAGGCTCGCAATCGAATAGCCGACCCGCGTACTCTCGTCGCCGCCAAACTCCCACGTCAGGATAGTCGCCGCCCCCGACGCCCAGCCCGGCCACATCCACGGGACCACGTTGCACACCAGAAAAACCCCGGCCCAACCCGACCATTGGCGGCAAAATCCAGTCACCGCGGTCTCGCCAGTAGCCAAGGTCCAGCGCTCGATTTCCATGTTGATGAAATACTGGGTCAGCACCCCCACCATGCAGGCCCAGAACACGACGAAGCCGAACTTGTAGGTTATGTAGGGCCAGAGCACGAACTCCCCGCTACCCAGCGAAAGCCCCAATAGCAGGATGCTCGGCCCGACCAGCTTGCGCCAGTGGGGCGGCTCGGGTAGATCGCGGTACTGCCCTGCCGGCAGCCGATCGCAGGGGATCACTTCATGCGGCACGGGCCTAGTTGTCATATCGTCCTCCATGTGGCCATGGCAAGAAAAAAGCCCCCAAAGCCCAGAGGCCCCGGAGGCTTATTTTCTCAGCAAATCGCAGCGCAGCCTCAGAAGCGGAACTGCAAGGAAAACTGATGCACGCTGTCGAGGATGCCAAACGAGGTAAAGGCGTAATCGACCGTGGCCATGTTCAAATCGAGGCCCAGCCCAGCCGTCAGGCCCTCTTCGCTGCGACCAGCCGGGATAACCTCACCGTTGACCTCATTGACTTTCTCGTCCTCTACGCCCTGATAGTTGTATTTGTAGCCGGAGCGGAGGCTGAGCATGTCGAAAAGCTCCACCTCGGCCGCCGCGTACACGAGCTGCTCGGCGTCTTGCGGCTTGGTGGCATCGGCGAGCAGGGTCACCTTCATGCCGCTGTCTGGGTCGTCGAGGATGGCGGCGGCCGCGCCAATGCTGAATATCAGCGGCAGCGGCGCACCAATGTCGTAAAACGTCAGATCGCTGCCCAGATTGTTGATCCGAGCGCCGATGGTGTACGTGGGATTGATGCGATAGAGCGCGCCGAAATCAGCCGCATACGCGGTGGCGCTGACGCCATCGATAGTCTGGCTGACGATCTTGCCGGTCACCCCTAAGTTGAGTCGGTCGGTGATGTTGCGCGCCCATGTCGCGCCCAAGGCCAAATCTCGGTAACTGTAGGTGTCCGAGGTCTCGGTGTCGTTGGGATCGAACGTTCCCGCGTCGAGCACGAACTGCGGCACCACGTCGCGGTCGGCCGCAATGTCGCTCAACCCGAGCGTCACCACGCCAATGCCCAAGGTGCCCATGTCGCCCATATCGCGCGCGAACCCAATGGCATCGTGCGACAAATCCGCAATCCACGAGTTGTGCGACAGCAGCACTTGGCTTTCGCCACCGCTCAGAGCCGCACCGGCTGGGTTCCAGAATAGCTGGTGGACGTCGCCGGCCATGGTCGTATAGGCCGAGCCGAGCGAGACCGGCCTAGCACCTACGCCGATCTTGAGAAAGGCGGCACCGGTCAGGCCAGACTTGCGCACATCGGCAACCGTAGGTTGCGCCAGTAAGCAGGCCAACCCTAGCACTGCAATGAGTTTTAACACTTTCATTTTCAAGTCTCCCCTGTTCGGTTCAGCGCAAAATGGCAAAGTGCCCGGTCTGCGTCCCACCCGGGTACTCGGCCACGTAGATGTACAGCCCGCTAGTTACCTCAATGCCATCCTTGGAAAACATATCCCAGAACAGCGTACCGTCGAACGGGTTGGGGGTATTACTGTTGAAGTGGAGCACGTCGATAACCTGCCCAGCCACATCGAAGATGGTGATCTTAGTGTCGTTCGGCAGGTTGAAGAAGAGCATCTTGTGCTCGGTGCCCGTGTCGTGTAGCGCACCCTTCTTATAGGGATTAGGTACCACGCGGATGGCGAGATCGCCGCTTACGAGTTCGTTGGCATCGGCCAGCGGCGCTTTGAGAATAAACGGCGCGCCAATGGACTTTTGCCCCTCCAAGGTACCGGGGAAGAACGAACTAGCGGTCGCGTAGTGGTACGTGCCCTTCCACAACCCATCGCGGCCGTTGAAGTTGTGCCGATGCGTCTCCAGCGAGTTGAAGGGCTGGCCGTTGATCTCGCCCGACTCGTTGTCGTACGCCGCGACATAGTAGTAATAGGTAAACCCAAAGGTCACCAAGTCGCTGTTATCGGCAAACTTGTACTTGAACACGTCGCTGTCGGACCCGTCGTTGAGGTAGTTGCCCAACTCGCTTGCGGGCACGTGGGCAATCAGCCGATAAGGCCCCCACGCCGCTGGCTCCTGAGGCCTGTAGCCTCCAGAGCTGATGTTGGGGTTGTTGTCGGCACCAAAGGCAGCCAGTTGCGCGTCCGTGGGATTGACCTCGGTCTGATGGTGATAGCGGTCGATGAGGCGCAAACCGACATCGAGCGAATTGACCCGGGGAAACAGCGTCGAGCGATAGACCTTGTAACCCGCAAAGTCAGAGGCCGCTTCGGCGCTATCGTCCCACTTGACATCGACTTTGACATCCGTGTTGGGCGCGACTTCGATGTGGGGCGTCGGCGGCGGCGAGGGCACCTCAAAGTTGTTGTCATAGACCCACTGCGCCGTGCTGCGCGCAGCGCGAGCCCCTTGCAAGCGGAACCCCGCGTACTCTATGAGCACCAAGTTGATGGTCTCGCCTACTTCCAAGGAGAACGGGCCGATGCCTACCTGCAACATGCCGTCGAAGCCGTGGTCAATCGCATAGCCCTGCGTCCACGCCCAATCGGGCTGGTCGTCCAATGAACGACTCGGATCGACCTCCCAGTTTTGGATGAACGCGTTGTTGTACTTCATATCGCCCAATGGCTGGCCGCGCTCGCCTTCTGGCCGCACGGCATTGATGAACGACAGCGGATCGCCAGGGACGATGTCTGCGTGATTGGGATCAAACCAGTTGGGGTCGGGCACCAAGCTGCTCTCGTTCTGGATGGCCGCGCCTTTGTCCCAAAGACGGCTGCCGTTTTGTTCGCCGTCGAAAAACGTAGCCATCGCGTAGATGTGATTCTCGCGTGGATTGGCGTAGCCGCCGTCGTCCTTGAGCACCGAAGTGAACCAACCGCGCTCACCATCCACGCCGACCGGATGGCTGTCGTAGATGGTGCGCTTGTCCTCGGCGCTGGCACTGCTGCCGCTTTCTGGCAACGCGCCCTGTTTGGCGGCGATCCACTGCATTCCATTGTAGATGTCGTAGTAGTATCTGCGTCGATTCATGGTATTGCCCAACAGGCGCGCCCCGTCGGCGGCCCAGCCGGTTGACGTGCCAAAAACCGGATGTGGCTCGCCGAGCGCACTAGGCGACGGACCGCTAAAAACCACCGGCACATCCCAAGGCGCACCGTCGGCGTCGGGCGTGGCGTCGTAGCCCGAGGTCGGCCCGGTAAACCACCCCGAAGCACCGCGTCGGCCATGAACGGCATTGCTCATCGAATTGATCGGCTCGTTTTGCAGATGCAGCGTGAGCGCATGGATGCGGTTGTCGGTCTTTTCGGCTGTGCCATCGCCATCGGCGTCGAGCACGCCGGTGTTGGTCAATTCCAGTTCGATGACGATGAAGTCGTTGAGGTTGGCGTGATTGGCGGCAAACTGCCGCATCCGCCAGCGCACATCAACGCCTAAGTTGGTCGGCATCGCGCCCTCGTAGCGCATTTCATTGCGGTCGTCATCAACCCAGTAGGCACCCGGACTGGTAAAGTTGCGCGCCGCATCGCCAGCACCAGCCAAATTGCTGGTGTAGAAGCCGTGCAAGTACTGCTTGGCCCGGGGCGCATTACTGGCCGTGGTGATATTGATCTCTTCGGGGCTGTATTCCGACATCTGCAAATCTTGGCCCCAAGGCAGGTGCAGATTCTCGCCGCCCGGATAGGTCTGAGTCGGCGTCGTCCACTGGCGATCCCAGTTGCCGACGCGGAAGAGGTTAAAGCGGGCGGTCGGATCGTCATCGGTTTCGCGATACCAAGAACCGGCGTTGCTGGGGAAGAAGGAATCCCATAGATCGCCAGCCGTGAACACGCCGCCCTCTTGCGCGGCGATCGTCCCGGCCGTGGCGACCACCAACACGGTCGCCAGCCGAGACGCAATTTTCATGCGTTTAATCATCTTAGTATTCCTCCTAGAAATCCACGGTGACGCCGAAATTGGCCATGCGCGGGATGTCGTAAATCGCCTGACTCTGGCCAGTGAAGGCCCGGTTGAGGTTGCCCGTCGGGTCTCCATCGTCCTCCCACTTGGTGGTAGAGGCGATGTTGCGATTGTCCCACGTCAGGATATTCTCGCGATCGAACAGATTGCGCACCTCAAAGAAGGCCCCTAGCGACAAGCCGCCCAACGCAAGGCCGCGGTGGAGCCGCAGGTCTGTGCGCATATTCCACGGAGCCTGCCGGGTCTCGCGCGCACGCGGATCGTCCGTGGTGGCCGTCACATTGTAGTTGAAGCCGCTATCAGCCGTCGAGATCAAGGTCAACCCAACCTCTGCTGGCAACTCGGCCAACAGTGTAACGGCGATGCGGTGGGCACGGTCGTAGCCGGTGACCAATGGATTGCCACCGCCGTTGACATTGGCCTCGTACGTGTTGAAACGCTCCTTGTTGGCCAACGCCGTCTCCAAGGCTTGGACATCGGTTGCAGCGTTGACCGAAAACGAGTTTTTATCCGGGAAAGGCGTCGAGTTATTGCCGTTGCGCGATGCTTTGATATAGCTGTACGCGTAGTTGACGCGGCCATTGATCTTGCTCTGCGACCGGCGCTCCACTCCAAACTCAATGCCGCGGCTGTCGGCGTACCCGCCGCTGGTATTGATACTGTAGGTGGCAAAGCCAGCGTCGGCTGGGCTGATGGTAAAGCCGAGCCGCCCGTAGTTTTCAATGTCTCGGTAATAGGCCGTGACGTCGAACAAGTACTCGGGCGCGAAGCTGTACTGCAAGCCCATCTCGTACGCAGTGGCCGTCGTCGGATCCGCCCCGACATCGGGCACGTTCGGCCAAGCTGGGTTGGTGAAGCTGTCGTAGTCCTCGTAGAGGTACGAAAACGACGGCGGCGAGTAGAACTTGCCCCACGAGTAGTGCATGGCGGCCTGCTCGCTGATCGGATGCGAGATCCCTAGCCTCGGTTGCAAGTACCAGCGCGTTTCAACCTCCCCACTGCGAATCGGGGTGCGGTAGGTGTGGGTCTGGCCGCCTTCATAGGTGTATTCGCCCTCTTCGGACGGGCGGAAAAAGTCGGTGAGTTGCTCGGCGTCCGCATTGAAGCTGTCGAGCCGCAAGCCGGCGTTTAGGATGATGCCCTCGTACTCAATTTTGTCCTGTACGTATAAGGCCAGTTCGCTCGGGCTGCGCTCGTAGTCGGAAATCTCGTATGGCAGGTTGGAATAGCCCACCGTAATCTGCGTCCGCTGCATGAGCTTCGAGACTGTGTGGCTGCGGAACAGTAGGCCGGCCTTGAGCTGGTGGTGGTAGTTGTACTGATGGGTGATGTCGGCCTTGAGCTGCATCACGTCGCGGTTGAGCTCTTCAAAGTAGAAGCCCGCCTGCGCCAAACGGTACTGATTGTCGCCAAAGGGCAGGTCGAAGTTGCGCGAATTGCCGGGGTTGGTAGTAAAAAAGGTAAAGTTGCCGTCGGCGTCGGCCCCAGAGCCGTCAACGCCTAGGTACTTTTCCGACTCTTCGGCACTGTCGATGAAGATGAAGTCGCCGCTCTCGTCCGCCTCGACGATGCCGTCGGCGTTGTCGTCGGAATAGCCGAACTTGCTCGTGCGCGTAACCTGCGAGAGCTTGATCTCGTAGAAAGTATTATTAGAAAGCGAGTGGCTCATCCCCAGATAGGCCATCGTCCCTAACTTCTTGTTGCCCAAAGCCCCCTCGGGGAAATAGGCGTAGCGGCCGCTGAAGTTGCGATTGACCCAACCTCCCAACTCACCGCCGTCGTCGATCATGACGTTGCCGGTCAGCTTGACATTCTGGCTGAGCCGATTCGTCAGCTTGAGCGAATAGCGTTGCGAGCGGTTGAGCTGGTTAGGGAAAAGTCCCTCGTCGTTGAGATAGCGCGTGGTCAAGTAGAAATGGGTGCGCGGCAACACTTTGCCGCCCAGCGAAAGCTCCATTTCCGTCGAAGGATTATCGCCGTAGGTAACGTCCTCGGGGTCGAAAATGTAGTAATTCTCGGCCTTGGCCTTATCGGCTTCGTCCTCGGAGGCCAGCAAGTCGTCGCGCGCCTGCAGGTAACTGTCGAAGTACGTCGTCTTATTGACGGTGTCGGCCAAGCTCGCATAGACATCCGGCCCGGCGTTTTTGTAACCGCTGACGCCGCGACGGACAAACAGCCGTCCCTCGAACTCGTCGCCGCCTTCGCGCGTTACTACATTGACGATGCCAGCGCTAGCCGCGTCGTACTCGGCGTTGAAGGTGCCAGCGATAATGTCCAGCGACTGCACGTTGCTGGCGTTGACGCCGACCGCAGTGAACTCGCCGTCCGAGGTGCGATTGACATCTACATAGGGGTTCCAAGTGACCAGGCCTTCGCCGGCGCGGAAATACGTATCCGACACATCGATCCCATCGACGAGTACTTTGGCCTCGGCCTTGCGCCCGCCGCGGATATAGCCGCGAAACACGCTCGGCGTCGTGTTAATCAGATCCTGCAAGTCGGCCACCGGCATGGTGTTGTTGAGCTCGGCGCGGCCGACTGTCGCCCGGCTGGTCGTCAGTGAGCGCTCGACCAGCGGTGCCTCGGCAACCACTGTTATCGTCTCCCCTTCGATCGCCTCGGTCTCCAGCTCGAAATCGACCGTCGTCGTCAGGTCCAAGCGGACCTCGATCTGGGTCTGACGCACCGTTTGGTGCCCTATGAAACTGGCTTCGACCGAGTACGTGCCGGGGGGAATATTGAGCAGAAAATAGCGGCCCATGTCGTCGGCTGTAGTGCCGACCCGCTCGCCGCCCACTTCGGCGACCACATTGGCCCCGGGCAATGCCTGCCCGGAATCGTCTTGTACTACGCCGGCGATCTTACCGTTGCCAGCAAACGCCGGCAGGGCGAACAGGGCGCAAAACAGCGCCGCGCCTAGTGCCACCGGCCACTTCCTCCTCTCAGTGTGCATGAGTGCCCTCCTGTGCGTGCTATGCTAGAGGTGAGGTAAAGCAGAATCTAGCGCCCTTGCCGCAAATTTTGCACAAACGCGCCAGTGAACTAATCAATAGAAGAAATTCAGGTCACTCCGTCAATAACAAAAGTTAGACGCTCGGGCTGATTCGTCCCCGCAACTTGGCCGCCTACCGCCCCTCCCGCCAAGCGACCAACGGATGCTCTCGTCGCTGCATGGGGAATTCCACCCTTCCCCCAGTAATCTCCGCCTCGTAAGCCCCCAAAATCATCTCCAAGGCCGCCACCGCGTCGCGCGCGCTCGACAGCGGCTCGCGGTCAGCCTCGGCCGCGTCGATCAAATCGGCGACCGCCAAGTCGTTGCCCGTGCTCAGCGCTTCGTCCGCCACCGCGTCTAAGGGGACCCACTGCTGGCTCGCATCGGTTGGATCAAACACCGGATGCGGATAGAGCATGGCCGGGCCACTGCCGCCGCCGCGCAGCGCAATCACGCCCTCGCTGCCCTCGATTTCCATGCCCATCCGCGCACCCCCACCATCGACGTGTTTCCGCGAATCAAAAAAGCCCGCCACCCCGCTCTTAAAGGCGAAGTAGCTGTTGATGCAGTCGCCAGCTATGGGCCCCACCGGCTCGGTCGCCTCCCGCACATCTTCGACCTGTAACGCACGGCCTTCGTGCACAACGTGCGCCGTCATCCACGCCACGTCGCCGACAAACAGGCGCATCATGTTGAACAAGTGCGTCCCCAACACGATCATGTCCTCGCCGCCGCCGCGCCGATCCTGTTTGCCGTGGGCGCGAATGGCCTGCACCGCACCGATCCGCCCCTGTGCCAACACCTCCTTTACGTGCTGGATGCGCGGCATATACGCCCCCTGATGCGCCACCGCCACCTTGCGCCCGGTCGCCTCGGCCTTAGCTACAATCTGGTCGCCCTCAGCCAAGTTCCACGTCATGGGCTTTTCGCAGTACACGTGCGCTCCCACCTCCAAGCAAGCCAGCACCATCTCCAAGTGGCAATCGGTCCAGCGCGGCCCAACCGTCACCACCTCCGGCTGTTCGGCCTCTAGCATCTCGCGCCAGCCGGCGTACGCGCGGGGAGCAGCCAATTCCTCCTGCTTAACCTGCCGCTCCTCAGCGTCCTCATCGGCGACCGCCACCACTTCAATGCGCGGATGGTTCTTCAAACCCAAGTGCAGCCCGTGTCCCCAATTGCCCCGCCCGGTCCGGCCTATAGCCGCTGCTCGATACGTCTTGTCGCTCATGTCTAGTCCTCCTTGTGTCGGCGTCGCGTGTGGACGCCTAGTGTGAAGATCCTGCTCCTAACGCACCCCCACGTACACCACATTCCCTATTTCTCCGAGACAAAAGTCAATCACCATCCACATGGCCGCGCCCAAAAGCTGCCCGGCGATCAGCCCGGCGAAGAGCGGCTTGTACGTGAGGTAGCCGCGCGTGCCCGTGAATTTGAAAATCACGGCCTTGCACAACCAGCCCAAAAACACCGAAAACCACGCCACGCCCATGACCCAACTATCGCTCACCGGCAGGCCGATGTAGTGCAGCGGCCACCACGGAAAGTGGTGCTGCATGTAAATCAGTCCGCCCATCAAGGCCGCACCCACGCCCGTAAACAGCAGCCGCGGGCGGATGTGATCCCAGCCGACGGGATTGTGAATCTTGTCCTCCAAAAAGCGATAGGCCAGCGTCGGCACCCCGAACTGGCGCAAGTTGATCCCGCCGTGCGTGTAGTTCAGATAGAGGGTGATCCAGAAGGCCCCCATCATGCCGACGACGACCGCGATGACCAACCCCCAAAACAGGCGGCGGTGATTGGCTCCGTGCCCGTGCGCCAGCTTGAGTGCGTTGGCCGTGGAAGCCATGACCGTAGTGCGCATTTCAGCGGCCCACGAATAGCTCAGGCTGATCGACGCCAGCCCCTTCCAGCCGATGACGTCCGTGCCCAAGGTATAGACCGCAAAGGGCTGCGGCAGCATAGTCGAAGAGGTAAAACCTACGCCGCCTTGGGCAATAACCCGCGCAATGGCTAGGAAAATGGCAAATGCCCCGCAGAAAAACACCACCGCCGCCACCACCGGCACCCCACTCAACAGCAGCCAGCCAAAAAAGTAAGCCGCGCAGACAATCCACAGCCACACAGCCGCCCGGTACGAGAGAATCTCGTCGCCATCGTCGGCCTGCACGCCGCGCTTAAACGCCGCGTTAAACACTTGGCGCAAGTGGCCCCGCGCCGTCCACAAAATCGCCGCCACCAGCACCAGCATCGCCCCCATCCCCTGATGCGACAGGGCTATCGAAGAACCCGTCAGCGCCTCATTGTGCCCTTTGACCTCAAAGCCGATGACGTTGAAAATCCCGGTCTGGCAGCGGCTCAACAAGTGGAAAAACCACACCGAGAAGGCCACGTTGAGATTGAGAAAATACGCCACGCCAATGATGGCGAAATTGACGAAGATGTGCAGCCGCACGCTGTCGCGGAACAGCATCAGCGGCTCGAACACCAGCCGCACCTCGGGCACGTAAAAAAAGTAGTGGTTCAGCCCGTCCAGCACTTGAATGGCAAAAGGCAACGCAAACCCGACCCACATCAGCGGATTGCGAAACAACTGCGGGAAAATGCCCTCGTCGTTGCCGCGCAGCATCTCCAAGGGTACCTGCGCCAGCGGAAAGACCAACCGCTCCTGTTCGACCCAAGGCCGCCGGAAGACGACCATCGTGGCGATCATCAGCAGATAGACCGCCAGCATCGCGCTGCCCCAAGCTGCCAGCGGCACCAGCCAAGCACCCCACGGAATGCCCATCCCCGCGGGCAGCCCTTCGTAAAAGAAGCGCGCGGCCTCGGCTTCGTGTGGCGCAAGCCAAGAGGGGATCAGCGGTTGAATCAGCTCGGTCCAGCGGTTTTCTGGCGTGGCGTAGTAAAAGGGGCGGGTGAGGATGTGGCACAGGTTGGTCACCAATCCCCACGTGGGAATCGCCGACGCCACGACCATCATCGCGTACACGACCACCAGCTCGCTCGTGCGCAGCGCCCAAGACCTGATGGTTACTTTCAGCAGGGGGTTGACCAGCCCGACGAGAACCAAAAAGACCATCATCGCGCCGGCCGCAATGTAATCCGAGGTCAGACCGGCGTTTTGCAGGACGAGTACTGAGTAGGGACAAGCTAAGTTCAAGAAGAGCGCCGCCCCCGCGCCCAATACGAGGGCGCGCCGCGTCACCTCCAAGCCAGTTCGCTCCGTTTGCATGGCCGCAAAATAGCCGCTAGCCCTAGCGGCGGCAACCGCAGCACGGCTCATTGCCGTGCTCCAACCCTGCCGTTAATTTCAAATAGGAATGAAGAATAAATCTATCAGTAGTCATGCTCTACTGCGCGGCCTTTTGCCAGCGGCATTCTTGGCCCCGTACCTTTGTGGTGTAGGATAGGAGCACCTGTGCGCAAATCCCCGTACACGGCTGAGGACTTCAAGGCCAGCAAACCCGAGGTCATGGGGCTAGTCGAAGTCCTGTTCAACCGCCGCCTCTCCACCCTGCTCACCCGCCTGTTGGTCCGCACCCCCCTCACCCCCAACCAAGTAACGGTCCTTTCCTTTCTTGTCATCCTGCCCGGTGTGTACCTGCTCTCCACGGGCGAACGCATGGCCCTCATCGGGGCTGGCCTCCTCATCCAACTATCCTTTACGCTCGATTGCTGCGACGGCGAAATCGCTCGTTTGCGCGGCCTCAGTTCGCCGTTTGGCGCTTGGCTCGACGGCCTACTCGACCGCATCGCCGAACTGATGCTTTGCCTCGCGTTGGGACGAGCATTGGAGCACCAAAGCGGCGATCCACACGCCTACCTCTACTCGTTTGTCGTCTTCGCTTCGCTGGCCATGACCCACATCGCCACCCTGATGAATGCCACGGCCTTTGGCAAGGGGCAGCTAGCGGAATCCGCGAGCCGCGGCCTGCTTGGCCGCTTGGCCGGCTTCGTGCGCGTTCCACCGCTGAAATTGCGCAACTATCTGCGCAGCGGCATCGACGTCTATTTGATGATTTTCGCCCTAGGCGCGGTGTTTGACCAGCTCATGGGGGTCGTCTATTATTTCGCCATTGTGCAGAACCTCTATTGGCTGGCCATCGTCTTAATGGTAATTAAACAAAAAAAGTAACTGGAGGGGTCTTATGGAGCCCAGCCCATCCTCTGAGATACTAGCCGTCCTAGGTTCCATTAAAGAGAGCTTCTTCCACGTGCTGCCCAAGTTGGTCGTCGCCCTAGTCGTACTGTTCGTCGGGTGGCTCGCGGCGTGGTCGCTCCGCGCGCTCGTGCGCCGAGTGGTCGAGCGTTTTTCCAAGCGGATTTCCGCGGGAACGACCACAGCCGCTTGGCAACAGGCCCTAGCTGACCAAGGGGCTGGGCGCGTTTTCTCAAGCAGCGTCTATTGGCTCGTCTTGTTGGTCGCGGTCATGGTGGCCAGTGAGGCTGTCGGGCTCCCGGTTTTAACCACCTATCTGGCCGCTTTAGCACAATACCTGCCTAGGGTAATCGCGGCGATCGCGGTCCTGTTCGCCGGCGTCATCGGAGGTCGCCTCATTAGCGATGCGGCCATGACTACGGCCTTTCGCTTGCTGCCGCATCAGGGGCGGCAATTGGCCCGCCTCGTCCGGGGAATCATCATCGGCGCGGCCATTCTCGTGGCAACCAAGCAACTCGGAGTAGATGTATCGCTACTGACGAACATCTTCTTGATCGTGCTCGCCGCACTCATCGCCGGTGCGGCCTTTGCGTTTGGGCTGGGTGCCCGCAGCATTATCGCCAACATCCTCGCCATGCACTACGTCAACAAGTCCTACGACGTGGGTCAGCGGATTCGCCTTGGCGACGGCAACGGGCGCATCGTGCGAATGACCTCCACCGCCGTTTTTATCGAGCACGACGAGGGCGAGTTGGGCATCCCTGGCCATCAGTTCTTCGAAGAGCGCTGCCTCCGCATCAGCAAAGGAGTGTCCAGTGAACCTTGAACAACAGCTCCTCGCGCAATTTGCAACCGATCATCCGGCGGAAGTCGCTTCCGCCCTAGCGGCCATGTCGCACCGTGAAGCGGCACTAGTACTCGGCGACCTCGCGCCAGCGATTGCAGCGGGCCTCTTGCACTACCTGCCATCGCTTTCTGCGGCCCTCGCCCTAGAGCAGCTATCCGCCGAAGAAGCTGTCGCCATACTCATTGCCGTGCGCCCGGATATCGTCTCGTCCATCTTGCGCGCGACTCCGACCGAGCACCGAGCCGCAGTCATCGCTGGCTTTCCCCCACGCCTTCAAGCCACGATTTCGAGCCTACTCATCTACGCCGAGGATACGGCCGGGGCGCTCATGGACCCGGAAGTGCTCACCGCATTCGAGCAGGAGCCGGTTTGCCAAGTACTCGAACGGCTCCAGCGCAATCCCGAGCACGCCCTCTACTATCTCTACGTGGTAGCCGACGATCAGCGGCTCGTCGGCGTCGTCAACATGCGGGAACTAATGGGCGCGCGGCCCGATGCATTGCTCGCATCGGTCTGCACGCGCAATGTCGCATCCATTGCCGCCAGCGCCACTTGGCAAACCGTGGTGGGGCACCCAGCGTGGGGAAGAGTCCACGCGCTGCCCGTAGTGGACAAGGCCGGCCAGTTCGTCGGCGTCCTCCGCTACGAAATCGTGCGGGCTTTAGAGCGAGGTCAAACTAGCGGCACCTTGGCAGACAGCAGCCTGCAAACGGCCTCGGCCCTCGGCGAAGTATTTGGCCTCGGCCTGCGCGGCGTATTTCACTGGCCGACCTCCGGGACCACCGGTGGTTCAAGCGAGCGAGAGTCGTAATGGAACAACTTACTCCGCATCATGTCCTCATCCAGCGATTCATCGAACTCCATCCTGAGGAAGTGGCGCGCCAGATGGGAGATGCCAGCACAGACGAGGCCGTCGATGTGCTGCAGCGCGCCGCCGACGCGGTCGCGGCAAACGTCTTACAGCGGATGGAGCTGGACCGCGGCGCGCGCATTTTGGCGAGTTTGGATGACGCTTACCTGGGTCGCCTTCTCACCCAACTCGATCCGGCCATTACTGCAAGGCTAGTTGCGCATCTCGACGAATCAGAGCGCGCTCGGATCCTCGCGCTAGCGGGGACAGATCGCGGGCGGGAAATCCAAGAAATTCTCTCCTATCCGCCGGGGACGGCCGGTTCCCTGATGGACGCTCAGATCAGCACCTTTGCGCTGGACTGCACGGCAGCCACTGCGCTAGAGCGAGTCCGCCAGCTAGGCAATCGCCGCGCTACGGATCTCATACTGCGAGACGAAAACGATCACTACGCAGGCGTGGTGCGGCTGCCAGACGTAGTCGCCGCAGATCCGGAGTTGTCGCTCGGCGATCTTCGCGACGGCACGGCAGTGCAAGTGCTTCCCATGACGCCGCACGAGGAGGTCGTCGAACTCCTGAACACCTACCGTCTCACGAGCCTGCCAGTGGTCGATTTTGCCGGACAAGTAGTAGGCGTCATTCGCCACGACGGCCTCGTGAGCGCGGCGCAGCAAGATCTGGCGACAAATGTCCAAGAGATGGTCGGTGTATCCGCGGAAGAACGCGCCCTTTCCAAGCCGTGGGTAGGCATTCGCAGCCGGCTACCCTGGCTCAACATCAATCTCGTAACCGCCTTTCTCGCGGCTGCGGTCGTCGGCCTCTTCGAGGACACGATTGCCAAGTTTACCGCACTCGCGGTCCTGCTGCCCGTAGTTGCGGGTCAGTCGGGCAACACCGGCGCGCAGGCCCTCGCTGTGACCATGCGAGGACTCGCGCTGCGCGAAATCCGCACCTCGCACGCGGCCCGCGTCCTTGGCAAGGAGCTAGCCATCGGCTTTTGCAACGGACTGGCCATCGCCGTGGTAACCGCGATCGGCGTCTTCATCTGGAGCCAGAGCTTCGGGCTAGCCCTCATCATGTTGTTCGCCATGCTGGCGTCCATGGTGCTCGCGTCCATAGCCGGCGCAGCCATCCCGGTCGTGCTGGTCAAGCTGGGCCACGACCCCGCGACGGCGTCCTCAATCATTCTCACGACCGTGACCGACATCGTGGGCTTCCTTTCGTTTTTGGGCCTAGCGACGCTGTTGTCCAGTATCCTCCCGACTGGCTAGCAACAACGGACATTGCAACCTTTTAAACTGCTCCATTCCATTCGCAATTCCCACAATGGACATTGCGGCTCTTTATATTCTATTAACGCAACTACAACACTAAACGAGAAACAAGGAGGCACCTAAGTGGACGCCATCGCAGCCATCGGCGGCAGCCGGCCCCTCAAAGCAGAGGAATTCGCCCGCCGCGCTTACAACTATGCCCTCAATCCCGCCCGCAACCCGCTCAAGGAAACCCTCGACCAGTGCGAGTCCGTGGCCAAAACCCCACCCCTTTTGGGCGGCTTCAACGACGTGCCGTGGCACAAGCTGCGCGACGCCGAGGTCCACGCCTGGGCCAAGGCCGGCTGGTCGTGGATAGTCAACGACGCCGAGCACAGCCAGTGGGAAGGCTGGTACGGCCGCGAGCAAAACGCCGTCGTCGCCCGCCACGGCATCTTGCCGGTCCAGCGTCTAGCCCGCGAGGCCCGCTCCGAACACGGCGACGCCTTCCAACTCGGGGCGCGGGCGACGATGCGCCCCTATGGCACCACCTACGAGGAGGCCGAGCGCTACTTCCGCGCCATCAACTTCCCCGTTCCCGGCCAAGCCACCCCAGACGACCGCGGTGGATATCCGGTGCGCGACGGCGAACGGACCATGATGTTCACTCCCGACGAATTGCGCGGCACCGAGACCGAGACCCAAGGCTGGATCCAGTTTGAGACCAAGGAATACATCATCGACATCGAGACCCGCGATCGCGTCCTCGACCTGATGGCCGCTCAAGGGCACAACAAGGCCTGCGGTTTCGTCGGCCCCTTCGACGCCATCCTGCGCGAGGGCGACCTCCCCGAAGTCAACGACGCAGTCAACGCTCTCTTCCGCGCCGCAGCCGAGCGCGGCGTCCACACTGGCCGCGTCGTCGGTCACGGCGCAATGGAAGACCCCCAAGACATCGAAGACGGCATGGTCGAAGCCATCGACAACGGCGCGCGCCTGATCTGCGTGCACCCCCTCACCAGCGATATGGTCTTTCGCGGGGCCTACGCCATGGCCGAGCCTTTCTTCCGCGCCTGCAAGCGCTGCGGCTTTTGAACATTCCCTCACAATTTTAGGAGACCTTATGCACCTGTTTTGCGTACTGATTGGCATACTTGCGCTAATAAACACTGCTGTCCACGCTCAGCCCGAAGACGACGCTCCAGCCGAAGAAACGGTCGCTCTTGAGACCGTCCCTGCACCCGTCCATGCTCCCCTCAGCTACGACCCCTACTACGTCCTGCCGGGCGGCCTAGGCTACACCAGCGTCGATATTGGCGTCCGCTCCGCTCCCTCCACGTTCAAAGAACTCAAGGACGTGAGCAATATCATCGCCATGGCCAAATTCAACCCTCACGCTCGCGTTGAAGTGGGCACGCATCTCACCTTTGGCTTTTTCAAAGATGGAAATTCCAACTTTTCGTCGCTCGTCGTCGGCAGCAAGTACCAACTCGGCACCAACCGCGCGGCGACCGCTAACATTGTGCTACCCGCCGGAGACATCGACAATCCCGGCTTGGCCGTCGGTCTCATGCAGACCATGCGCATTGGACCCACCTTCCGCTTCAACACTCGATTGCAGGTCGCCGCACTCGAAGGCTACGCTGAGGAGGGGGTCGTCGTCGATCTCTTGCTCGAACCAGCCCAAGTATTCAGCGAAAAACTAAGCGCGTACCTCGACTTGCTCCTCACGTCCAACACCTCCGACTTGGAGGGTGATCTCAGCATCCGCTTAGAGCCGAATTTCGACATCGGCATCGGCGATGGCATGGTGCTGAACGCAGGCGTCAGCGTGGATTTGCGGGGTGACGAACAAGAGGACGTCGGGTTGTTCATAGTGCTATTACGCGACATGTAGGAGGTACCATGCTCATTTTGCGCAGTATCGCGCTGGCAACTTTGCTAGCACCGGCCATGCTGGCCGCAGACGGCGCGGGCCACAGCGTTGGGTTCGTGGCCGGACCAACCTACGGTCTGGGGCTCAGTTACGGCCGCCAAAATCCCACTACCGGCAACGGCTGGCAGGTCTCGGGATTTCCGTATTGGTCCCAAGAGGAACGCTATCTCTTTGGGGGGCTTACCTTGTTCAAGACCTTGCACCAAGGCGAGTGGGCGCGAGCGTTTTTGTCTGGGGGCGTGGCTGCGTTTTACCGGCGGAGCGAACAATGGAACTTTGTTAGCGGCAGGCTAGACGTCAAGGTGAAACCAGATGTAGAGGTAGGGCTCCATGTCGAAGGCGACAAAGGGATCGACGAGAAGCTAGATGTCGTAGCGGGACCGGGCGTGGGGTTAGAGATCGGCACCAAAAACATCGCCGTTTCCATGGACGTTCCCATCGCCATCTTCCTCGTGTCCGACGATGGCTTTGCCATCCGCCCCATTCCAAATTTCGCCTTGCTCTATCGCTGGTAACGCCCCTGACAATCACCAGCTAAAGATGCGGTTGTCGGTCATGCCGGTACAGGCGTCGATAACCAGCCAGACCCCAGCACTGGCAAACTGACCGAGGATCGCCCCCATGAAGAACGGGCGAACGGCGCGGAAACCGCGTGGTCCCCAGTACTTGAGGACGATGGCCTTGCAGAGCCACGCCAAAAAAATCGAAAACCAAGAGTGACTCATCAGCCAGAGACCGGCGATCGGGAAGCCAATGGGATGCACGGGCCACCACGTCAGGTAGTGCCGGGCCAGCATCAGGCCGCTCATGATCGCAGCGCCGATCCCCGTAGAAAACCAACCCTCCCAGCTAGGCCCGGTGGGGTTGAGCAAGAGGCGGGCGACAAAGCTCTCAAAGGGAGCGCGGGCACCGCCGCCAAAAAACCAGCGGTTGAGATTGATGCCGCCGTAGCGGTAGGACAAATCGAGGATCGCCCACATCGAACTAACCATGCTGACCAGCACCGCCAGCATCAGCGCCCAGAAGAAGGGGCGGTGGCGGCCCTGCTGACCGTCGAGCAGCTTGAGGGCATGGGCGGCCGAGGCCATCACCACGACGCGCAGTTCGGTAGCCCAAGTAAAAGAGAACCCAAGAGCAGTAATGCCGGTTTCGCCAACTGCGGTCGTGCCAATCCCCGTGGCGACAAAGCTCTGCGGCATCATCGGCGTGCGCGCCTCGGGCACCCCACTTTCGGCGACAATGCGGGTCAAAGCTACGAAGATAGCAAAGGCGCTAATCAGAAAGAGCAGGGCAACTAGCGGCGGCATGCCACTCAGATAAAGCCAACCCCCGGCAAAACCCAAGCTCGCCAGCGCGCCACAGACCGCGACGCGGTAGGAAAGAATCTCGTCCGAGTCATCGACATCTTCAGCATTGAAAAACGCCTTGCGGCACACGTCCTTGAGGTGCCCGCGCCCCACCCACAGCGTAAGGACGACTAGCGCGATCAGCGCCCCCATTTCCTGGTGGGCAATCGCCGGTGGATTGACGCTAAAGGTGTCTAACGCCTCGCCAGAGGTGACGCCGAGCACGCCGTAGAGTCCCTTTTGCACATTGACCAGCACATTGCAAAACCACAGGCTGAAGGCGATCTCGAGGTTGATCAGATAAGCAAAGCCGAGGACCGGAAAGCTGAGCACCACCGGAAGATGAACAGTGTCGCGAAAAAGGCCAATGCCCGAGGAGAGCTGGATTTGCGGAAAGACGTGGAAGTAGTTGTGGAAGGCATTGGTCGAAGAGATGAGGCAGGGAATGGCAAAACCAATCCACAAACTCGCGCTTTTAAAAAACGGCGGCAGCCGACTCTCGTCGCTTTGGCGCACCATGTCGAGCGGCAATTGCGCGAGCGGATAGATGAGCTTTTCGCGCTCGATCCACTGGCGGCGGAGAACGACGGCTACGCAGATCATGGCGAAATAGACGGCGACAATAAGGGCGCTCCACCCAAGCAAGGGAAGCAGCCAAACGTCCCAAGGAACAGACGCGCCCGTGGGCAGCCCCTCGTAGAAGTGCTTGATGGCGCGCGCGTCATCGGGCACCAAGAAGTCGCGTATATAGGGATGGAACAGGTCGTCCCAGCGGTTTTCCGGGGTGGAGAAGTAGAGCCAAGACCCCATGATCGGCAAGAGGTATTCAGAGAGGCCGCAGGTGGTAATCGCCGAGGCGATGAGCATCATGCTGTAGATCAGTAGCAACTCGGCGCGGGCGAGGCCGCCGCTGGGGAAGACGCATTTGTACAGCGCGTTGAATACGCCGACCAAAAAGAAAAACAGAAAGAGCGCCCCAGGAGTGGAAAAATCCTGGGTCATATACGAGCCGCGCAGGACCATGTTGCAATAGGGGGCACCTGCGGCGAGAAAGGCGGCGCAGAGTGCGCCCAAGAAGAAGGCTCTGAAGGTGTACCCTGAGCGTGGAGGGGGCATGGTGCTTTTTTGTCACCGAACCTTTCGCGCTCTCCGCGATCTAACTTCTGAATCCCATGATTCAATGCGCCACAGCGAGAGACGAGACGAGGATCTCGTCCTCACCGACGCATAGCGCTTGGGGAGGACGAGCCCGGCTCAGAAATTAAACCTATAGCTCAATTTCGTCAGCAGTATTCGCTCCGTGGTGTCGGCTCGATGCTCGTTATAGGCGATATAGAATCGACTGTTGTTCGGGCCGAAGGTGTAGCTAAAAAGCAGGTTGAGATCGACGGTGTCCCGGTGGAAGCTGCGCTGGAAAAAGCTGCGGATGAACAGGTCCCGGTGCAAAAAGTACGTCGTCCTCACCAGCATGGTGCGCTTCACCTCGTCCAGCTCGCCGGAGGGAAAATACTCCCAGACCGATTCCGTACTAGAGTCAAGAAAGAACCCCTCCCATAAGTCGAACCGTAGCGACCCAGATACGCGGCGGATGTCGCCGAGGTATTCGTCTGCAAAGTCGTACTGGTCCCGCAGTTGACCGTTGAGGCGGAGCCGGTACTTGCGCCCATTGCCAGTGTCAAAACCGGCGTTGAAGGAGTCGCCGTTGTATTTTTTTTGATGCCACCGCAATTGCCAATTTTCGTGGCTAAACCACGCCCGCGAGTCATCCAGCCGCCGGACGTACAGATCAATGTTGTTCCATGCCCATTCCCACCCCTCTTCGTTGGTCCGCCGCTCAGCGACGAGATCCTGCCCCAAATAGATATTTCTAATGCCGAGGAAATCGGGACGCCAACCATAGCTGCCATAGAGGCCGAACTCCCGCTCGCCAACGTCGTCGTCGTGGGGGATGAAGCCGATTTGATCCACGTTGAACCCCGGATCGATCCAAGATCCCCAAACTCCGTAGGGGAAGCGATCGGAATTGTGCCTAAAGCGACCACTGTACATTTTGTTGTCTTGGTCCGTGTCTGCACCAAAACTCATGGCCGAATTGAGGAAGAGCTTATCGTTGTCGTTCAAGCTCAAGACGAGATCGCTGCCCACCGCCTGTTGCCCTAACGGCCCATCTTTCCCGACTGCCAAGGCACCAATAGAAGAATTGACCCCTACATCGCGCTTGAGGCGCAGGACGCCGAAATGCGGATGATCGCCCTCCCCGTCCGCTGGGCGGTTCCGCGCTGCGATCATACCGAGGCTGTTCTTGCCGATCTTCCCCGTTATTTTAGCGCCAGCATCCGGATCGCTAATGCGACGACTGTAAAAGAGGTCCATCGCCGTAAAGAGCTGTTGGCCTTCGAGAAAGAAGGGCCTTTTCTCCTCCAGGAAGAGTTCAAACCTCGTCAGGTTTATCTGATTCTCATCGGCTTCTATGTGGGCGAAATCCGGGTTGAAGGTGGTGTCCAAGGTGAGGTTGGAGGCGATACTGTATTTCAAATCGAGCCCAAAATCGCTGGACCAGCCTTCTGTGGCCCGACTCCCCACATTGCCGTAGCCTCCGGTTGTATAAGGCAGTACCTCTAGGTGAAGTCCCGGCTTTATGTTTTCGAGTCCATGCAGGTGGCCGGCCTTGGACACTTTCAGGAGATACCGGTCGTCTCTTGATATAAACGCCCAGTTACTATTCTCCGTATAGGTCCGCTCAATGCGCTGGACGTTTATGCCCCACGTATGCTGGGCCAATTCGGGAAACCGCAGCGTCTTGAATGGGATGGCGATCTCGGCACTCCAGCCTTGGTCGTGGATATGGGTTTCAGCTTGCCAGATGCCGTCCCAACTCTGATCGATTCCGCCCCAGCCGCCGGATCCGTCGTTTTCAACGCGAAAATCGTTCTGGACGCCGTAGGCGTTTATATAGAATCCGTAGGCATTCTGGTGGTCGTGATAGGTGTCTAAGACGAGACCGACGAGGTCTAACGGGGAAAACGTGCCGTCCCGCTGCATGATGCGTCCTTTTATATTGCCGGGCTCCGCATCCATCATATTGAGACCGATGTACAGATAATCGGCGTCGTAGAGTACGTGTATAAAGGTTTGGTTGGTCGCAGAGACGCCTTCTTCGGGTTCGATCAATATGAATCCCGTCGCCGGCGTAGCCCGCTTCCAGTCCTCGTCGTCTAGGACACCATCTATGGTTGGCCGGAGGCTAGTCCTGAAGGCCCACACTTCCTTTTCACTGGGCTTTTCGTGGGCTGGTGCAGACGGCGCGACGACGAGCGCAGCCCCTATCATCCAGAGTAGCCATAGGTGTATGTAGATGCGCCGGGTCGGATATGCCGTGCTCATGTATCTCCTCTCAATTGGACCAAGATTGCCGAGGGGCTGTCCGTTCATAGCAGGCAAACTGCAGAATCCATCTGCCGCCAGAGTACGCACTAGGGATTTGTGCCTTCCCCAGACTTACAACGGAAGAGGGGGCGTTTAACAGTGGCAAATATTTCCTTGGTGGATCGGCCTAGCGACGAGCAATCGGCAAGTCGTGATCACTCTTATAGTTGCTTTTAGAAGAAAAAGGTATCCGAAGTTTTCGCAGTCGCAGCTTAGTTCTTGACTTCCCCAACGATCTCGTAAACCCTCGCTGGATGGCGGTGATCTTTGACTTTCTCGAACAGCGCTTTTGCCTTTTCTACCAACCCAGCCTGTCCATAGAAGTAGATGAGATTGCTAGCCTCGTTTGGTCTCCCGGTAAGGTTCCACACCTTCTCCTGCATGCCCACGGCCCGGTCCCAATCACCTCGGTGGAATGCCAAGCACGACCCCATTTGCCGAAGTGCAACGTAGGCCCATACGGTCTTTCTGTCTAGTTCATATACCGTCTCATACACCGGATAGGCCTCATCCCACCGGGTCTGCCGGGCGAGTGACAAAGCAAGATAATTCAGGCACTGCTGGTTTTTTGGGGCCAAGGTGACCGCATGGCGGGCAACCTCCTCCATCGCTTCAAAGTCACCTTTCCACAAAAACATCTGCGCTTGGGCCGTGAGGGCAACTAGGTCGTCGGGGGCCTTCGCAAGCCGAAGACTGCACAGCGCTAGGCATTTCTCGATTGCTGGGGCTTGCTTTTCCTGGTCACTCGCCCACCTAGCGGTAAGCTCGAGCGCGACTTCTATGGAATCTGGGGCCGCTTTGGCGGCTCGTTGAAGGGTTGCCGTCTCTTCCTCGGATGGGCCCTTGATTGGGTCATAGGTCCGTCCGAGTTCCATCAAGGCTTCAGGATGGTCCGGGGACATCTCCAGTACTTCCCTGAAGCGGGAGCGCGCGTCATCCATCCTCATGTACAAGCGATCCCTCTTGCCCTGTTGCAAAAGTCGGACAATGGTCTGCGCTGCGAATCCTTCGGGTAGATCGTGCTTGTTCCTGTCGTCCTTTGCCATGAGAGTGACCTCCTCCTGAAGTTGCCTGCGCGCCCTGTATAGCCGCTGTTTCACACCTGAAGGGGTTATTCGTACCTGAAGAGCCACATCCTGAATCGAATACCCTTCCAGATAATGCAGTATAAACGCTTGGGCACTTTTCGCAGGAAGCCTTGAAAGCAGTTCCTTGAACGCTGCATTGCGGATAACGGGCTGCTCTGGATGCTCTCCGGGATACGTCACCTCGACAACCGACATGGCTTGACGGCGGCGATTGTCCCTCAACCGGTTGAGGCAGATATTGCGAAGTATCTGGCTCATCCAAGATGGGAATCGAGAATGCTCCTTCAGATTCTCAAGCTGGTTGAACGCCTTCAAGAATGCGTCCTGAAGAGCATCCTGTGCCTCCTCCTTGGCGCGCATGTACCTCAGCGCCTGCAGATAGAGGCGATCCTGATGGCGTAAAACCAGGGCCTCGAATGCAGCAAGACTGCCAGACAGTGTGGCGGCGACTAGCTGGGCATCTGTAGATGGGCTTTCCATCGCTCTACTCTCTACTATTACGACACCTCAGGAGAGAGAAAGGTAACGCCCGCTACATTTACGGGTTCAGATGACGCTGTTGGGGTTCAAACAACGGCCTATTCAAAAATTCCGTCAGCATAATTTTTTGCCTGAGTACGAAATAGTACCGCATAATCACCTTCGGCAGCCATAAGTTCATTATGCGAACCCACTCCGGCTATTTTTCCATCATTGAGAACTATTATTTTATCTGCAATCCGAACACTACCCAACCGATGGGTAATAAAGAGAGCCGATTTGTCATTCGTAAGATCCCGAAATCGTTCATATAGACGAGATTCGGCGATCGGATCCAAGGCGGAAGAAGGCTCATCCAAAACGATTAAATCTGCATCTCGTGCAAATGCTCGGGCAAGAGAGATTCGTTGCCATTGCCCTCCAGATAATTCAACTCCACCATCAAAATGCTTGCCCAATAGAGTATTGTATCCTTGAGGAAGTTCATTCGCGAAATCATCGACTTGGGCTTTTTTTGCTGCGTTTTCTATCCAATCATTTTGATCTTTAGATAAATCTCCTAAAGCTATATTATCTCTTATACTTAAGTAAAATTTGGCAAAATCTTGGAACACCACTGAAGTTTTCTTCCTCAGATCTTCGCTAGCGTAATCTTTCAATGGAATCCCATCTAATAGAATTACTCCGGCGTCGGGCTGGTATAGACGAAGCATGAGTTTAACCAAGGTAGACTTACCAGCTCCATTGCGTCCTACTACAGCGACTTTTTCACCAGGTTCAATGGTGAAGCTGACATTCTCGATCGCTGGCCGATCCACTCCAGGATATTTGAAACTTACATTTCTAAACTCATAGCCAGTGACTATGCCCTTAGATTGAAAATTCTCAGCTATCTCGTTCGCATTGTGTGGTAATTCTAGTTTAAGAAAGTCAAAGAAGTACTTAACGTGCAATGAGACGAAATGCAAACTAGCAAGTTGGCCGAATATGAGACTCAAGGTTCGCATAGCTTGAGGTAGCAAACCAATATATAGTACTGCATCTCCTACGGTTAAAAAGCCATTATAAGCCTGAAGGGCTATCCATGAGAAAACACCAGCACTTACAGCTCCAGAGAAAACACCAGAGACCGTGCCTACTTTTAGCGCACGCCGACGGAAGCGTTGAGAGCGATCATAGACTCGCGAAAACGCCTCTTGATATTTGTCGAGAAAGAAAGAGCCTAGATGAAATGCACGTACCTCTTTTGCCGTTTCTTGTGATGTCAAAACACTAGCATAGTATCTCTGTTCACGAGTATCATGGGCCTGGGCGCGAAATACCTGAGCTTTAAATCCATTAATCCAGAATGTGACAAGCGAATGCGGTAACATTCCAACTAATACAATAACACCTAAACTCCAGTGGACGCTACCAAGAATAGCTACTGATCCCCCGAGCATTAATAGAGATCGAGTAGCTAAGACCATGATATCGATTACTCCTACAAATCGCCGACCGGAACCTTCAGTAGCGTTCCTCAGATGATTATAAAACTCTGGATTTTCAAAAACGGTGATCTCGCTAAAAGAATTAACCTTTTTTAGCAGAGATACCTCACTGTGCGATTCGATCTTTTGCCCAATCCTTTCACGAAGAGTCTGGCCAAAAGTCGCACAGACCTGAGCCAATATGCCAATTACTACAAATCCTATGAGGAAATTTAAGAATGTGTTAGGATCCGTAGCTTGTTCGGGCGCAGTAAGGACATCAACAACATATTTAGCTAACCATAAGGATAAAAAAGGAAGGGTAGCCTCTAGCGTACAAAGAAAAAAAAGTGCAGTGACAGACAATCTCTCTAACGAGAATATGTATTTTAATATATCAATGGTAATTTTTATAGTTGTACTTACTTTTTTAAAACCATCTATTAGCGAGCGTATCATTCACCACTCCAAGAAGTTTGAAGTCGCGTAAGATCGGACGGATGTAATAAGATAAGGAGACTTGACGAATTGTCAATAAGTATTTATTTATAAATGACTTACGAATCTTTACCCCTTGACAAAAACAGAGACAATCAGTATTTTATTTATAGTAATTACAACGACGAATGAGGGCCCGATTCGGTCGGTACTCCCTTTTTGCGGCCTAAAATGGAACAAAAGTAATGACGCGACTCCAACTCCTCTGCACCGGCACCCCCGCCCCACTAGCGCATCGCGGCGGCTCTAGCTACCTCGTCCAGACGGAGGGCGAGACCTTGGTCTTCGACTGCGGTCCAGGGTCGGTGCGACGCATGCTCGAAGCGGGTCTCGCTCTGCCTGCAATCGACCACCTGTTCCTCACCCACCTCCACTACGACCACTGCGTTGACTACGCCTACTTGGTGCTGACGCGCTGGGACCAAGGCGTCGGCCAAATCCCGGAACTGCAGGTGTACGGCCCGGCACCGACGGCGCACATGTCGCACCAATTGTTCGCCGCTAACGGCGCCTTTGGCCCGGATTTGGCGGCCCGGACCTTGCACCCAGGCAGCCACTTCGTGTACGAGACGCGCGGCGGCGCAATGCCGAGGAAGCGGCCCGACCCGCAGATACGAGAGGTCGAGCACGGAAACCGGATCGAGACTAGCGGCTGGCAAGTCGATGTGGCCGAGGTGGTACACGTGCAGCCG
The DNA here is from genome assembly GCA_022827835.1 of Candidatus Latescibacterota bacterium. Taxonomy (GTDB): domain Bacteria; phylum Latescibacterota; class UBA2968; order UBA8231; family UBA8231. The sequence continues at coordinate 52,266 of JAJEIO010000017.1, read as the reverse complement.
CAGCTCACCTGCCTAGCCTACCGCCTGACCACGCCCGACAGCACCATCGCGTTCGGCGGCGACACAGCTCCAGTGGACCGCCTCACCGAGCTGGCAAAAGGTGCGGATGTGCTGCTGCACATGTGCCACTTTATTAACGGTGCCGTCACCGACGAGCGCCTGACCCATTGCTGTTCCGGTCATCTCGATGCCGCGGCCACGGCGCGGGACGCTGGCGTGAAGACGTTGGTCCTCGTTCACCTGACCGAGCAGTTGGAGACGCCTGGCGTACGAGAGCGAGTGCTGCACGAGGTGGGAGAGGTATTCGACGGTCAGGTAATTTTCGGCGAGGATCTGCTCGAGGTGCCGACCGGGACCATTAATATGGAGCCAGTGCGATGAGTGGTGCGTTAGGAATTGTTACTCAGCCCGACGTCCAAGTCCCCATGCGCGACGGCGCGCGCATGGCGGCGCACGTGTTCCGCCCCGACGCCGACGGCCGGTTCCCCGGCATCCTGCTGCGCACTCCGTACGACCGCCCAAAGTCTGGATTCGAGCGGTACGTGCGCGCCGGGTACGCCGTCGTCTCCATGGACTCGCGCGGCCGCTACGGCTCCGAGGGTGACTGGGTGCCGTTCACCGAAGAACACACGGGCGACGCTGAGGACGGCTACGACTCCGTGGAGTGGCTGGCGGCACAGCCCTGGTGCGACGGCAACGTCGGCACCCTCGGAGCTTCGTACAACGCCTGGATGCAGTGGCAGCTAGCCAAGCTGCGCCCCCCGCACTTGGTCGCCATGTGCGCGTACACCATCCCACTGGAATTGACCGAAGTCGATTGGCCGGGCGGGTTCCGGCCGGGGCGACGCATCAAGTGGTGGCTCACCTCCATGGCACCCGACCTGCGCCGTCGCCACGGACTGCCGCCGCCGCACACGCCAGAGCAAGCGCGGCAGGAGTGGGACAAGATCGCCGGCGAGGGTCACTGGATCGGCTACCTGCCGTGGCTCGACTTCACCCGCCACCTGCCACCGGGACTGGCGGAGTACGCCAAGGACTGGCTTGAGCACCCCAACCGGCGAGCCTGGAAGTTCGACGAGGTACACAAGGAAGTAGCCGTGCCAAACCTCGACTTCAGCGGCTGGTACGATCACTGCAACGGCTCAATGCAGCACCTACAGCTCATGCAGCGCCACGGTCGCACCGAGACGGCGCGGTCGCAAACGAAACTCATCGCTGGCCCGTGGAATCATCCGAGCCTCGGCAGCCGCATAGTAGCCGGGTTCGACTTCGGGCCACAGGCCGGTCTCAACCTGCCGGACCTGATCATCCGCTGGTTCGACCACTGGCTCAAGGGGATTGACAACGGCGTCAACCGCGAGCCAGCAGTGCGCTACTTTGTGATGGCTGGACAGCAGGGACAATGGCGCTCGGCCGACACGTGGCCGCCAACAGACGCGACGCCCTGTGAGTACCTGTTGAGCAGCGACGGCAACGCCAAATTCGGCGGTTCCGGCCGACTGTCAATCGACGCCGGACACACCAGTGCCGAGGCCGACCGCTTCTCCTACGATCCCCACAATCCCGTGCCAACGCTGTGGACGCGGGAATGGTTCACAGGGCCAGCAGACCGCCGCCGACTAGAAGGACGCGATGACATCCTCTGCTACCGCTCGGAGCCGTTGACTGACGCCGTAGAGATCGCCGGTTATCCAGAAGTCGTGCTCTTCGTCAGCTCGTCGGCACCGGACACGGACTTCTTCGCGCGGCTAGTAGATGAGCACCCGCCCGGCGGCTCAGCGCCGGAGATGTGCTACGGCATGGTGCGCGCCCGCCACCGCAACTCCCTCGACATCGAAGAACTGCTGACACCCGGAGACGTGGTAGAACTCCGCATCCGCATGGGGCCGACTGCCTGCCGCTTTGAGCCGGGCCACCGCATCCGCCTAGAGATCACGTCTAGCGACTTCCCCAACCACGACCGCAATCACAACACCGGCAAGAACGACCTAGCCGATCCCGAGCTAGTCGTGGCGACCAACGCCGTGCATCACTCGTCAGCCCATCCTTCGCGGCTCGTGCTGCCCGTGTCCAAAGGATAACCTTCAAGAAGCCTGCAACCGCCGCACTCGCGCCGGAGTGTGATCCTCGGAGATCTCCGAGGAGAGAATGCCCAACGAGCGATCCGCTAGCGGCAAGTCCACGCGGGCAAAACCGTCGCGATGCGATTGGCGCAGGGCAATAGCCACTTCAAGGGCGGCCCGGCCGTCGTCGCCCGAGCAGCGCGGCTCCGATCCCGTCTCAATGGCCTGAATCAGATCCTCTACAATGGTCAAACCCATGCCTTGTATGTGCGTCGGATAGGGGAAGGGCACGTACGCGGGCACGCCGCGTCCCCTATTCCCACCCGGAGCCGTGCGGATGTACTCCATTTGCGTGCAATTGGCTATGGATCGGATGCGGCCCTCCGTGCCAATGACATCGATTTCCCAAGCCGCAACCCCAGTAGGAGTAGCACGGATAAAGGCGCGCACCCCATTGTCAAAGACGAGATAGCCGTTGCCCTGAGGGTCGGTCTCGCCCTCGGCCGCGGCATCCGATTCCATTTCGCCAAAAACCCACTGGACCTGCCCCCCGGCCATGTAGCGCACAACGTCGATGAGGTGGCTGCCATTGTGTGACAAGCCGCACTGGGCGTAGCCGGTCACTTGGAGGATTTGCCCCAATTCGCCTTCGTCGATAAGGCGGCGAGCCTGGCTGAAGAACGGGTTCCAACGGCGGGCGCAGTTGATGGCTAGGGCCGTGCCGTGTTGGCGGCAGGCTTCGACCATGGCATCGGCTTCCGCCAACGTCAGAGCGATGGGCTTTTCCGCCCATACGGCCTTGACGCCAGCGCGGGCGCAGTCCTCGACGATCTGCGAGCGAATGCGAGCGGTGGTGCAAACGCTGACCAAGTCGAGGTTTTCTCGCTCCAGCATTTGGCGATAGTCGCTGTAGAGATGGTCTTGCTCCAAGCCCCAGCGGTCGCCGAAAATGGCGCGTTGTTCGTCGTGCGGGTCGGCTCCAGCCACCAGTTCCGTATGGGGCGAAGCGCAGTACGAGGGAGCGTGGCAATAGGGCAAGAAGATGGAACCTCCTTCGCTCATTTCATCGTCGAACGTGCTGCCCATGCGGCCCAAGCCGATAACGGCGGCGCGATACGTAGTCATGGTCTCCTCCAGCGTTTTGATAGAAGTGGGATTTTACTATCGATCAGAAGGTCGCTCCCCGGGGCGCCAAGGTCACTTCCCGCAGATAGGCACCGATACCCCGCTGGCGGTCCCACTGCTGCGGGTACCCCAAGGACACCTCTCGGAAAGGCACGCCGTCAAGCCAATGGGTGTCCCGAATGTGGAGGTGGCCGTACACCACTGCGCACGCATTGAAGCGGCGGTGCCAACCCCGGGTCCGGCGGGTCCCGCACCACGGAGTGAATCGGGGAACCCGTGGCAGTACGGCGTGTTGTTCTTCGAGCGGAAAGTGATTGATCAGGACCTTGGGAAGATCCGCAGGATACGACGCGAGCCGAGTGGCGGTATCCTTGCAGCGTGCGGCGCACCACGATTCCCGATCCGGAAACGGGTCGGGATGCAGCATCATTTCGTCGGCGCAGGCAGCGCCGGTTTCCCGGGCCCACCGAACTACCTCGTCACGCCGGACGTGCCGGGGCCGGAAGCTGTAGTCGTAGAGCAGGAACAGCGGCGCGATCAGAACCGTCCCGGCCCGATGTTCAACCACCGGGTAGGGATCCTCCGGGGTGAGAACTCCGTGGACGCGAGCAATCTGGACGAGCTGCTCGTAGAGCGCGACGCCGCGAAGTCCGTGAGTCGCGTTGGGAGTTGTCCAGAGTTCGTGGTTTCCGGGAACCCAGACGATCTGGCGGAACTTCGGAGTCAATTGCCGAAAGCACCAGTCGAGCCGCCGCGGACCGTCGGTAACGTCTCCCGCTAGAATCAGCCAGTCCTCGGAAAAGGCCGGAAAACTCTCCAGCACTTCGCGATTTTCCGGATGGGAGAGATGCATGTCTGACAGCGTCCATAAACGCAAAAGATTACCGCCCTGCGACAATTTGTCTAGAAGTGGATTTTACTATCGCGTACTTAGCTCATAGATAGGGATAAGTCGCTTCTGGATCGTAGTCCGGCAGCAGCGCGTCATGGGGTTGGCCGGGGATCAAGCGCGTACCATCGACAAAACCTTCCGGTCGATCTTTGAGGATTTCGCTGAGGCGATCTCGCCAAGGTTGCATTCTAGTCTCAGCGTCGGATTCACGAGACAAGTCGCGCATTTCCTGGGGATCTTCGTCCAAGTCGAAAAGATGCTCCTGACCCGTCTGCGAATACCAGATGTACTTGCAGTGCCCATCGGTGAGAAAGTGGTTGCCGTGGTCGCGGGCGTAACAGCCAGCGTGTTCTCCGTGGAGAAATTCCCGGACGCCGTCGGCATCGCCCTGCATGACGGGCAGAAGGCTTTTGCCCGTGCAGGTATCGGGAACGTCGATGCCAGCCGCATTGAGGATGGTGGGCATGATGTCTTGGATGCCGACGGGACTGTTGCTGATGACTTCTTCGGGATAGTCCCAATTTTTTGGCGCGCGCATGAAAAACGGAACTCGCGCCGACGCTTCATAGGGCCAAGTTTTGCGAAAGAGGTTGTGGTCGCCCAGCATTTCGCCGTGGTCGGAGGTGAAGATGACTAAGCAGTTGTCGAGACCACCGGTAAACTGGATGAGGCGGCCGATCTGGTCGTCTATGAAGTTGATCATGCCGTAATAAGCGGCGCGACTACAGCGCATGTCGTGTTCGTCGAGACGAATTTCCCACCCATTGGGATTGAGACCTTTTTCGGGACCATCGAATGCGGGTGCCCAATCGCCGACAAAGGGATCGGGCAGGTTGCGGTTAATGTAGCGGTCGTAATAAGGAGCAGGTGGCGTGAGCGGAGGGTGGGGATCGATAAAGGAAACATTGAGAAAAAACGGAGCCGAAGGATCGCGTTTGCGCAGAAAGTCCATAGCCCGATCAACGCACCAAAAAGTATGCATCTGTTCTTCGGGCAAATGGTGCGGGCGGCCAACCCAGCCGTTGGCGGAAATGCCGTGGGCCATGCCGGGATCGACTTCATTGCGACCGTGGTATTGCCGCAGCCATTCGACGTAGTCGTTGTCAGCGCCCCGGGTGGCATCGGCCAGTTGCATGTGGTCAAAGCCGTAGCGCTTGCGGTGGGGGGTTAAGTGGAGTTTGCCGATCATCTCCGTCTGATAACCTGCTTTGGACAGCTCGCCGGCCAAGGTGTGGGGCGGGTCCCACGGTGCGCCTCTGAAGCCAACGGCCCCATTGGCCGCGGGTGCCGTGCCGGTCATCAAGCTGCGGCGCGCGGGAATGCAACTGGGACATTCGGAATAGCCGTGGTGAAAGTGCGTGCCCGTGCGCGCCAGCCAGTCCAAGTTGGGCGTTTGCAGACACGAGGGACTGTGGGGATCGAGCCCCATGCAGTCGCCGCGCTGCTGGTCGGTCATGATGAGCAGGATATTGGGACGAGTGTCTGGCATGATCATTCTCCGCTTGAGAGACTTAGGTCAAATGCAGCGTCACCGACTGTACGTGATCGTATCCCCCCGGCGCGCGGATCGGCTGCCGCTGGCCTTCGACATCCACACTTGCGCCCTGACAAGTAAAGCAATACGCACCCGCTTCAGGCAACACAAACCACGCCGTACCCGCCAGATCGGCCCGCACGGCATAGGGCAGAATCGCTTGCCCAGCCAGCGGAGTCACCAAAACGCAGGCGCAGGCGACCGGTTGCCCGTCGCGCATCACCCGCACCAGCACCTCCGGCAATCGCTCGTGCGCCAGCGGCCCCACATCCCGCCCGGCGAGTCGGCGGAACAACTCCTGTGACCAAGCCGTCGTCGCCGTCGGACGCGAGACTGGCTGCTGCGGATCGCACCAATTGAGACACAGCCGATGCTTGCCCCACGCCGCTGGCGTCCCCGCGCCGAAAGGATCGATGCGGGCGTCCGCTCCCGACTGCGACGGCCACGTGACCTTCACGTCGAGCGGTCCGGCCAACATCCCCGGCACGTGGTCGGTAAAGCCTCGGTAGTCCATATCGGCGAGGAAAAACGTCTGCAACCCGTGTATATTGCGCTCCGGCATTGAGGTCAAAAATTCCCACCAGCCTTCCGACAGCGGCGGCTCCTCCTGCTCTCCCCAAGATCCCCCATCGAAGATGCCCGCCTCACCGACCCGGATCGGTTTCACTGGGAGGCCGCTGCGGATTTCGTCAATGCTCGCCTCAATGTTCTCCAATCCACTGAACAGCCGGTAGCAATCAATCAGTTCAATCAACTCGTCCGTGGCCACGGACGGATCAAAAGTGACTTCGGCGATGCGGCTATCGTCGAGTTCCTTCACCTTGCGCAGCAGGGGTACGCAGTACTCGGGCTCTCGCGCGTCCGTGATGTCCCAGAACAAGATCGAGGGGTGGTTGCGGACCGAGCGGATCCAGTAGTCGGCCACCGCTAGCTGGTACTCCCTTACCAGCGCCTTCTCCCGCACGTCCATCTCCGGCGTGTACACCTGTCCCGTACCAACGCAGAAGTTGGCCCCCACTACGAACACGCCAAGCTCGTCGGCCACGTCGTAAAACACCGGCGGCGGATCGTAGCGGTGGTGCTCGACAATGCTGACATTGGCGTCGGCCAGATCGACGAACTTGCGCGTCAGCCACTGGCGTTCGTACACGTACGGCACCGTGTGGTCTCCCCAAGGCATTAGCTGAATGCCGTTGAGCAACAGCCGATCCCCCTCGGCCCAGATCTCGCGGAAACCAAAGCGAGTCACGGTAGTATGCAACGCGCGACCTGCCGAGTGCAGCAAACTTTCGAGAAAGTACAAAACCGGCTCGCCGTACGGCGGACGACCCCAGAGCACGGCATCGCGCCAAGGCGCTGCGATCTCTAGGCGACGGCTCTCCCCCGGTGACAAATCGGGATCGCAGCCTACAAGTTCCAGTTCCGTCTCGCCCGCGCGGCGCACCCGCAGACGAACGTCGCCGTGAAACCCTTCCTCGGCATCATTGCGAACCGTCAACCCAACGCGGATTTCGCGCGCCCGCACCGACGTGACGATCTGCACATCTTCGACCCGGACCCGCGACTCCCAACTCAGCCACACATCTGACTCCATGCCAACGGTGGCGGCGCTCGTGTACCAGAAGCGAGTGTCGAGGGCTTTTTCCGCTTCTTCACTCAGCCGTGAGGCGTCGGGATGCGCATAGCGGCCGCTACAGTTGTGAGTAAACACGTCGAGCCGGTGATCGCGTCCCGAACGGATGCTAGCAGTCAAGTCAATGCGCCAAGGCAAACGCATACCGTAGTGCTCGCCGATCACCTCGCCATCGAGATAAGCGCGCCCAAAGTGACGGACCCTCCCTAAGTCAAGCACGATGCGCCCGTCTGCATCCCAGCCGTCGGGTAGGCGCAGTTCCGTGCGGTACCAACCGGACTCGGGCGGCTCGTCTTCAAACTCGCGCGAGCGATGTGGCACGCGCACGCGCTCCCAGCCATCGGTCGGCGGATCGCCTTCGGGACCCTCGGCAAACTCCCACTCGCCGTTCAGCAGCAGGCGGACATCGCCAGCCATCGCCAGCGGCTCGATCTCGTTCCGATGCGTCTTGATATCAGTGTCCGCAGTGTCCATAGCTTACCCTTCTCCCCGAGCCATTGCCCCATTATCCACAGGCTCCAGCCGGATAAAAGTCTTCAACAACTCCCACTGCCAAGAGTGCGGGAAGCCGTAGGGATCTTGCTGACTCGGCCAACCGCTCCAGCGGGTGGTGTTGCAAGGATAGCGAATGATTAACTGCGCCAGAAAGATGTCGGGCAACTCTCCCACCCATATCTCCATCGCCTCGCTGAACAACTCCAACAGTTCCTCGTCGCCGACCTGTAGAGGCGCGATGCGCTCGACAATGCGGTCGAACTCCTCGTTGCGCCAGCGCGAAGTGGTTGACCACAGCGGTGCCGGCTGCCCCGTGGGCCGGAAGTACTGCGAGGTGTAGTAAGACAACATCAGGTAGGGGTCCATGCCGCGCACCCCACTCGGTCCCTTGCAGCCGAGGGAAACCTTCTGCTCTCCCGTCTGCACGAGCGAAGTCAAGCCGGGCGAGGTGTCAAAGTTCGCATCAAAACCAGCGTCGCGTAGCTGCTGAGTCAGCGGCGGACCGTAGGCTCGCAGCCACTGCGGCACGTACATGGCGATCTCGACGCGCTCGCCCTCTGGGCTAACCCACAAGCCCTCGTCGTCCTTGCGATAGCCTTTCCCCTCCATGATCCGATTTACTTCTTCCAAGTGCGGCTTGGAATCGTACCCGTGCCGCGCGAGAATCTCCTGCAGGGCCTCGTCAAAAGGCGCGAACCATTCGTAGGGCGTGAAGGGATGCAGCGCGACCACGCCCGCCCCTGACTCGGCTAGCTGGACGAGTTTTTCCCGGTCGATGGCCATGCTGATCGCCCGGCGAATCTGCGGATCGTCAAAGGGCGGCTCCGAGCAGTTCATGTTGAGGTCAATGGGACACCAGTCCAAGTAGCCATAGGGCGGCTGCCGATCGGCAAAGGTCACGACCCGCGCATTGCGCTCTAACACGCTTTCGAGGGTGAGCACCTGCATGATGGGTGCCATGTCGAGCTGATCGGTCAGCAGCAGTTGCGCGGCCTGGCTCTCCTCTTGCTGCGGCACGTAGATAATTCGCTGGATTCTCGGCAGCCGCTTAAACCCCTTCTTAGCCCCCCACCAGTCCTGACGCAAATCGTAGATCTTCTGGTACGGAGAAGCGTACACGAGGCGGTAGGGCCCCGTGCCCAAGGGCAAGCCGCCGTCGATGTCGTGGAAGGTGAACTCTAGTGGGTCTTGATCTTTCCAGACATGCTCGGGCAAGACGAAGATGCCGTGGTTGCTGCTCAGCGTAGTCGCCCAAAACGCTGGCCCCGCCTTTTTGAGCAATAGTCGCATGGTGTGGTCGTCAACAACCTCAATGGAGTCGAAAAACTCGGGTAGATCGGCCAGATGCACCATGGCCTCGGCGTGATCGCGCAGCATGTCGAAGGTGAAGGCCACGTCGCGCGCCGTGAACGGGACGCCGTCCGCCCATTCAATGCCCTCGCGGATTTTCACGGTGAGCACGGTAAAGCTGTCGTTGTACTCCCAACTCTCGGCCAGCCAGTTCTCGTATTCCCCAGTGAGCACGTTGTACATAATCAGCGGCTCAAACACCGCTGGCAGCGTGCCCATGTGGAATCCCTGATCGGAGCCGGGGATGTAGGGGTTCTGATTGTCGAACAGGGAATACTGGTTCGGACCGCCATTCATCAAGATCATGGTGCGGTCCCGAGGGACATCGTCCAACACCACAGCCGGCCCACAGCTAGCCAGTACCGCGCATACCGCAAGCGGTAGTAGGAGTACCCTTTGCATGGTGAAGTTACTGTTTTTCAAAGGAGTAGGATTGGATGCAGCATATAGGGGTGACTGGCCGGTCGCCCCTACTCAGGCCGCCCAGACGGTCAATGCGAGGATTGCTATTCTCTACCAGAAGAATCGTCTTCGCGAGACCGCTGTATCTGGTTGGCGAGCGTCTCGACATCTGGCACAGTAAGCCATTGCTGCCGATCAACCGAGTAATTGCCCTTGCCCGTTTCGTACTGATGGAGAAAACGAATCGTTCCAACCGGGCCGAGTTTCTGCAAAAGTGCCTCAATACCGAGTTCATGGATCTGATTCGCTGTCATCTTTAAGGCGTTCATTTTCAGTTATCTCCTGTAACCATGTAAGCGGGTTTTCGACGCGGATGCCAAGTTGCGAACTGATGCTTTTCGCCTTGTTAAGCATCCGGTCATCCGTTGTTAGCAGGCAATTCGCGTGACCGCTTTCGGCGCAGGCAAGATGCAAAGCATCGAATGGCTTAAACCCCAATGATTCAAAATGCTTGCCTCTCGTAGTCTCGGTTGCATCAACGGAAACGGTCTGATGAGCGTACGTTAGCAGGAATTTTACTCGAAAGCGTTGTCTCAAGTCAAGGTTTTGATCGGCTTCAAACATAGAAACTTCGCTGGCGATCCATTGCCATTGCCTAGTGTAAAAGCGCACCATGATCAGCATAATAGCTTCGGTTTCAAGGCGAATTCGATCTTGCGTCTGATCGTCAAAGGGACGGCTCAAACAACAGTTATCGAGATAGATCTTCCAGTCCATTCATCGCCTCTTAAAAACCGAAATTAGCTTGGTACCGATGCTGCCAACCCGCTCGCCGCATCGTTCATTTACCTCCCCAAGACAGGTCGGCGACCTGCTCTTCCGACAGCACCGCAGCGTCCTCATAGAGATAGCAAGCTGCAGCACGGCCAGCATCGGTCTGCACCAACGGCGGATGCTGCTGCCGACAGCGGGACATGACGTGAGGACAGCGCTCGGCAAAAGCGCAACCACCAGTAGCGCCCGGAATCTCTGCATCCTCTTCCACTGTCGGCCCGCTATGCGTGACCTCAACCGAGCCTTCGCCCCAGCGTCGTTTCGCATCCGGCAGCGGAATGGAACTCACAAGTAGCTGCGTGTAAGGGTGCTTCGGTGCCTTGATAACCTGCTCCACATCGCCCACTTCGACCACCGCACCCTGGTACATGACGAGAATAGTATGACTCAGTTGGTACGCCGTAGTCAGATCGTGCGTGATGTACACGAGACTAATGCCGCGTTCCCTATGGATGCGGGACAAGGTCTCCAAGATGGTAGCGCGCAACGAGGCATCCACCATCGACACCGGCTCGTCGGCCACAATCACGCGCGGATCGAGCAACAACGCTCGCGCCACCATGATGCGCTGGCGCTGACCGCCGCTTAGCTGATGGGGATAACGCCCGAGCGTCTCCTCTGGACGCAGACCGACCGCTTGCAGCCCCTCCTCAATCCGCTGCCGCCGCTCGTAGCGCGACAGTTCCGGAAAGAACTTGGCGATCGGCACCGTCAGGGAATGATCCACCCGGTAGAACGGATTAAACACCTCAAAGGGATCCTGAAACACAGCCTGCACCTGCCGGCGAAACGTCTGTCTCGCCTTGGCGTCGAGATCGCTCAATTCCGTGCCTTGGTAGCGCACCGATCCACCAGTCGGAGGCAAAATGCCCAGCAACAGACGCGCCAAAGTAGTCTTGCCGCTACCACTTTCACCAGCAATCGCTACCACCACGGGATCGTCCTCCGGAATCACCAACGAGGCGTCGGCGACTGCAACAATCCGCTGCCGGTCGAACACACCGCCGCCAAAAGCCCGGCTCGCACCCCGCGCTTCTAACAGTGGCGTGTTCACGAGATGCCTCGGCTGAGCTTGTCGAAGCCCTCGCCGTGCAGGTGACAGGCCGCTTGGCGCTCAGCAATCACCTCTTCCAACTCCGGCACGCTGTCCGAACAGCAGTCCATCACCTGCGGACAGCGCGGGTGGAAGGGACACCCCGGCGGCGGCTCAAGCAACGAAGGCGGCAGTCCGGGGATGCCGCGAAACACGCCCTTGCGCTCCAGCGACGGCAGGCTTTCTACCAACATCCGCGTGTACGGATGCAGCGGCTCTTCGAGCAGGCTTTGCACCGGCCCAAGTTCTGCCAGCCGCCCGGCGTACATCACGCCGATGCGATCCACGCACTGCGCCATCAGCCCCATGTCGTGACCCACCAAAATCACCGCGGCGTCGAGTTCCTGCTGCACGCGGAACAAAGTGTCCATCACCCGCTTCTGCACGACCACGTCCAAGGCACTAGTTGGCTCGTCAGCAATGATCACCTGCGGCCGCAAGGCCACGGCAATGGCCATGCCCACGCGCTGCTTCATGCCGCCGCTGAGTTCGTGCGGGTACATGCGCGCCGTCGCCGGGTCCAATTCAACCAGTGCCAGCAGACTTCTAACCCGCTCCTGCAGAGCCTCGCGGTCCGGTCGCTCCTCGTGCGCCTCAATCGTGTCGGCGATCTGCGCACCCACGCGCATCACCGGATTGAGCGAATTCATCACGCCCTGGGGAATTAGGGAAATCCGCGAAAAGCGCACGCTCCGCATCTCTTCCTCAGCCAACGACAACAACTCCAATTCGTCGAGCTCGACCCGCCCCCCCTCAATCCGTCCGGGCGGCCGAATCAGTTGCATCAAAGCCATCGCCGTCGTCGATTTGCCCGATCCCGACTCGCCCACCAAGCCCAGCCGCTCCCCCGACCGCAACTCAAAGCCGACGCCCTCCACGGCGCGCACCGGCCCCCTCGGAGTGTGGTAGTGAACGCGCAGGTCCTGCACCCGCAACACGACGCGGCTCACGACGAGACCTTCCATATGCGCGGATTAGCGATGCGGTCCAACCCCATAGAGACGAGGAACAAGCCGATGAAAATCAGCACAATCATCGCAATCGGCGGTGCCCACCACCACCACATCCCCCGCAGCAGCGAAGTGTAGTACAAAGCCCAGTAAATAGTCATCCCAAGCGTAGGCTCGTTCTGCGGCCCCAAGCCCAATGCTTCTAGACCAATCGAAGCCAACACCGCCGCACCCACAGCACTAACAAAGCTAGCCGCCAGATAGGGCAGCAAATTCGGCAGCAACTCGCGGGCGATGATTTCCAAGTCCCTCATGCCAGAAAGCCGCGCCACCTGCACGTACGCGCGCTCGCGCATCGACAGTACCTGCGAGCGGATCGTGCGCGTCGGCAGCATCCACGCCAGCGAGGCCACCACGAGAGCCATCATATCGACCGTAACAGCCGTGCGCAGCGAGGTCGCCAGCACCACTAAGAACAGCAGGCCGGGCACAGTCAGCAGCACGTCGGCAGCCCCCCGAATCAGGGTGTCCACCAAACCGCCAAAGTACCCAGCGAGAAAGCCAAGGATAATACCGATACCAAGTCCCACAGCACCGGCGAGGAAACCAACTCTGAGCGTAAGCGGCGTACCCGCCACCATCACCGCAAGCAAATCCCGCCCCGCCGCGTCCGTGCCGAGAAGATGCTCCAGCGACGGCGACAAGTTGGGTTCCGCCGAGCCGACGCGGGCCAGATCCGTATCGACGAACAGGGTCCCCACCGGACCAAAAGCGAGCACGACAAAGACGACAATTAAGCCGGCCGCAAGCTGAGGATGGCGGCGAGCCGCCGCGAAGATCGGCGAGAGCGTCATCGGCGGTAGGCAATGCGCGGATCGAGAAGCGGATAAACCAAGTCGAGAATCAACGTCACCACGGCGATGGCGAGGATAACCATGAGCACGACGCCGTAAATGACAAAGTAGTCAAAAGTCTGCACGGCCCGGTACAGCACCGTGCCGACACCCGGATACGCGAACACCACCTCCACCAGCACAGCCCCAGACACCACGTATCCCATCGCCAGCGCCAAGGCCGTAGTCTGCGGCAACAGCGCGTTGCGCAAGGCGTAGCGGAAGAAAATCTCGCGGCTCTTCAGTCCCCGCGCCTCGGCGTAGTTGACGTAGTCCTCGCCCTGGACGGTGACCATCATACCGCGCATCGACAAAGCCCAAAACCCCACCGACGACAGCACGATCGACAGGGCGGGGACGATGGAGTGATAGATCACGTCAATAGCAAAAGCCAACGTCGGCCCAGGCAGCGTTCCCAAGGTAAAACCTCCACCGAGTGGAAAGGCGCGCAGAGTAAAGCCCAAGAGAAAAACGAGAACTAGTCCGAGCAGGTAGTAAGGAATCGCCGACAGCGCCAAGAACGGCGCGGCAAAGTAGTGCAGAGCACCGGGTGATCGCGGCCAAGCCAGCAGCGCGCCGAGCACTGTGCCGAGGGCAAAGGCGATCAGCGTCGCCGTCGTCAGCAGCCCAAGCGTCCACGGCAAGGCGCGCATGATGATGTCAGAAGCACGGCTCGGAAAATTGGCAATGGAAACCCCAAAGTCGAGGCGCGCCACATCGCCTAAGTAGCGCAGGTACTGCTTCCACAGGGGCTGATCGAGACCAAAGCGGGCTTCGTACGTGGCCACTACGGCCTCCATGTCCGTCTTGCCCGCGCCGCCAAAGGAAACCGCCTGCAACAGACGCTCGCGAATGGGGTTCACCGGAGCCATCCGAGGCATCAAGAAGTTAATAGTAGCCCCTGCCCACACGATCAGCAGGAACACTCCAAAGCGGCGAAAGACGTAATTAAGCGACAAGTTAGATCACTCCGCGTCGAAGAAGCCGAGGTCTTCGCGCGCCGCGCCGCGAGCCACTTCCTCGTCGAGTGTGACTCCAAGCCCCGGAGCCTGCGGCAATGGAATCCGCCCGTTGACGATAAGATCGCGCTCCACCGTGAGACTGTTCCACAGCTCATTGTCGAGATGGTGAAACTCCAACACCTGAAAGTTGGGCGAAGCAGCGCACGTGTGGCACATGGCCACAGTGCCAATCGGGCTACAAATGTTATGCGGCGAAATCGGGATGTAATAAATGTCGGCCAGATCGGCGATGCGCCGTCCCTCGGACAGGCCGCCAGCCTTGGCCAGATCGGGCGAGATAATGTCCGTCGCCTGCGTCTCGACCAACTCGCGGAACCCGTGCCGCGTGTACAGGTTTTCGCCGGTGCAAATCGGCGTGCGCGTCGCGTTCTTCACTTCCTTGAGCGCGGCGACGTTTTCAGCCGGAATCGGATCTTCCAACCACATCAAATCCAGCGCTTCAAAGGCATAGGCAACTTTGAGAATGTCGTGCGGCGCGTACGCCCAGTGGGCGTCGATGAGCAAATCCGTATTGGGATGCAGCGCCTCGCGGAGCGCCGTGACCACTTCGATGTGGAAGGCGATGTCGCTGTTGCTCATGGTGCGGTTGTAGTGGTCGCGCCGGTCGGGGCGCGGGTCAATGTCGAACTTGATGGCGTCAAAACCGCGGGTTTCCACTTCCCTGGCCTTAGCTACCCAAGATTCGGGATTGTCGTCCTCGTCGCCAGCGTGGCAGTCGTTGTACACGCGAATCGAGTCCCGGTACGCGCCACCCAGCAACTGCCAGATCGGCACGCCAATCGCCTGTCCGGTAATATCCCACAGCGCCATCTCAATGCCGCTAATCGCGCTCATCACCGCGCCTTGGTAGTACCCCGACGCCGACATCGAGCTTTTCATATCGCGGAAGAGCTTGTCCACGTTGCGCGGGTCCTGGCCGATAAGGGCGCGTTGGGTGAGGCGTTCATCGACCGCGATGTGGTGGACGCCGGCCCCGTGATATGCCTCGCCAATGCCGGTAATTCCCTCGTCGGTGCGCACCTTCACCAGCACCCACGGCATGGGTTGCAGCAGCACAGCACCCACGTCAACAATTTTCATCGCTACCCTCCACGCCTGTCAGTATCAAATATTGAATGAAGACAGGCCCCTTATTAGATTGAACACGGCGTCCAAAGCGCCGCCAATGTATCGCCTCCCCCACCCTCCGTCAAGCTCTCCAGGAGAAACCACATGATCCGACTCAACCAACAGCAACTCAACTTTTTCGACACCTTCGGCTACCTCGCGCTGCCGGGGTTGATGGCCGACTGCATCGACGAGATCATCGACGCCTTTGAGCAAGTCTGGGCCGAGCGCGGCGGGGGCCACTACGGTCAACCGCACGACGGCGAACGGCGCTCCTGCATCGTGCCCTTCATCGATCAACACGAGCGCCTGTGCGCGCTGCTCGACGATCCGCGCATCGAGGGCTTGCTCGCCAGTCTGCTCGGCGACGACTTCAACTACAGCGGTTCCGACGGCAACTACTACGCCGGCGACACCCGGTGGCACTCCGACGGCTACCAGAAGGAAATCCGCCACGTCAAGATCGCCTTCTACCTCGACCACCTGACCCGCGACACCGGCTGCCTGCGCGTGATCCCAGGAAGCCACCGCCGCGGCGACCAGTACGCCGAGACGCTTGAAGCGAACGTCAAGCAATCGCAGGAGCAATGGGGCATCTCCGGCGACCAAGTCCCAGCCGTCGCACTGGAGATCGTCCCAGGAGACGTCGTCGTCTTCCAACACAACCTCAAACACGCGGCCTTCGGGGGCAGTGGCCGCCGCCGCATGTTCACCATCAACTGCATGGTGCGCGTGCCCGACGATCAGATCGATCTCGTCAAACAAGACATCGCCGGGCTGGCTCGCTTCTGGGCCGAGCGCGCGTACGGCGAGACCATGCTCGCCACCGCAAGCGAACGCCGCATGGTGCATCTCGAACAGCGCATGGCCAACGACGGCCACCTCAAAGAACTAGCGGCGAAGGCCCGGGCCGAGATGCCCGAACCTTCGCGGGGATAGGAAAATCATGAGCGACCACTACGAATTCAAGATGGGGATGTACCTCGGAGAGTTGCAGCAGCCCTTCGAGCAATCGCTGGCCACGGCGCGCGACCTCGGCGCGCACTACGTCTGGTGCGGCACCCACTCCAACAACCGCAGCCTCTACGAGCTTGCCGACCCCGAGATAGACCAAGCCGCTGAACAGGTCGCCGAACACGGTCTCGAACTTTTTCTGCTCGACGGCGCGGGGTTGTTCAAGACCGTGCATCTCGCCGAACTTGAGCCGGGCAAAATGCTCGAACACGCCCAGTTCAAGGAGCATTTCACCAAGCTGGAACGAGCGATGGAAGTTTCAGCCCGCTTGGGGATCGGCGCGGTCGGCTGCAGCAGCTTCGCTTGGCCGGCCGAGTACACCGGCGGCAAGCCCACTTGGCCCATGCGCTGGGCAACGCGCGGCGGCATCATCTCCGACGGCGACATGGAAAAGCTAGTCGAGGCGTTCTCCATGTTCGCCGACCTCGCCGAGAAATACGACGTCGATATCGCCTTCCTAATGATGCAGTGGAACTACGGCAACACCAGCCGCAACTTCCGCCGCATCGTCGAAGCCGTCGGCTCGCGGCGCTTCAAGGCGCTCTGGTGTCCGGCCGACAACTACAATTGCGGCGAAGTCGATAATGCCACCGCTGGCTTCGAAAACCTGCGCCCCTACCTGCACGGCGTCCACGCCAAGGACCTGCGCACCATAAACGGTGCAACGCTCGAATTCGAGTACACACCCATCGGCGAGGGTCACGTCGATTACCCGACGATCCTGCGCAACCTGCGCGACAACCGCTGCGACGTCGTCCTATCTATCGCCACCCACTTCCTGCCAGCAAGCGGCTCGCGGCTCGAAGCCATGCAGACGAACTACGCCAACATCCGCAGACTGATCGGCGAATTGGCGTAGCCTCAATCGCTTCCCGAGCCGGAACGCTCTTACCGCGAATTTTTACATTTTTTTATGCAACGGACATTCCCTGTCCAATTAAAGTTTATCTTTATCCGATAGAGGATGGAGCCATGCCCATAACCGATACAATCGTGGCTCCCAAATTCCCATGAATTCAAGTCCACGGTGATGGACTGTTATCTGGACTGTCATCGCTGACAGTGCTTCGCTTGGATGGCACCGCCATGGACCCGCTGCCACTTACGGTGTCCTAGGCGACCCTACCACGTCATAAAGGAGTATGACCTGTGAAGTATTTGATCGGCTGTTTCATCGGGCTGATGCTGAGCGTCAGCGTCGGCGCAGAGTCTTTCCTTGAAGGTCGGGTGCGCCTGTCGTCTGGGCAGCCAGCCATTGGCGTACAAGTGCGGCTGTTTGACTTGACCGATCTGCGCCGGTTCGTCGGCACGACCACGGACGAGACCGGGCATTTCGCGCTGCCGCTGCGAGCACTCTCTACCGCAAGGGGCACGGCCCTACCAACTGACTTTGCCTTAGGACAGAATTACCCCAATCCGTTCAATCCTTCCACCATCATTCCCTATCAACTGCCGACATCTGCTCACGTGCGACTGGACGTGTTCAACCTGCTAGGGCAGCGTCTGGCGACGTTGGTGGATGGGGTGCGGCCGGCGGGAGTGCACACGGAGCAATGGGATGCTACAGATGCAGCGGGGCGAGCCGTGGGCGCAGGAGTGTACATCTATCGGCTGAGCAGTGGAGGGGTATCGGAGAGTCGGCGGATGGTGTTGGTAGATGGACAGGCAGGGATTCCGGCGGCTCAGGGAGTAGTGCGAGCGACGACTCAGGAACTGGTGGAAGCGGATGGCCCAGTCTATGGGCTGACCGTCTCGGGCGAGGGCTTGGTCGCCTATGTGAACCCGGCTTTTCGAGTCGGGATTGACGAGGCGGACATTGTGATCGAAGAGCACGGCGGCATCCCACGGATGAAGCTCGCCGCAGGCGGGGTTTTAGGGGATGTGAACAACGATGGCCAAATCGATATCTCCGACGTGTTGTATGTACTACTATATGTTATGGCTGACTCCGCCATTGTTCTGCCCAACAACGGTGACATTGTCCTCGGCGATATAAACGACGATGGCACGGTCGATTTAGCCGATGTCTTACTCCTCGTCCAGTACATCGATAATCCATCCGATCCGACGTTGCCGCTGATCGGCGATGATCATGGCGACAATTTCTCCGAGGCGACGGAGGTGTCTTTGGGGAGTTCGACTGCTGGCTCGATATCAGAGGGGGATGTGGATTATTTCCGCCTCGAGATGAACAGTGCGGGCGTCTTATCGACCTCTGTGACGAGCAGCGCGGGCACCTACATCTTCATTTTGGATAGCTCTGGCAACATCTTGGCTAGGAACGGCAATTCCGCTGCGGGTTTCAATTTTCAAGTTCTCGTTCCCGTTAGTTTAGGTACTTACTACATCCATATAGAGGCCTACGGATCGACAACAGACTATACGCTTGATGTGCGTAATCTCAGCGACACTAGCAACATCGCAACCAACCTTACGCAGCACGACGGAGACGACTGGGCACCAGCTTGGTCGCCCGATGGCCAACACATCGCCTTTTTGTCCAATCGAGACGGCAACACCGAAGTCTATGTCATGGACGCCGACGGCAATGAACCGACCAACCTCACACAAAACGACGGAGACGACTGGACCCCGGCTTGGTCGTCCGATGGCCAACACATCGCCTTTTTGTCCAATCGAGACGGCAACACCGAAGTCTATGTCATGGACGCCGACGGCCGCGATCCGATCAACCTCACGCAAAACGACGGAAGCGACGAGAATCCGGTTTGGTCTGCCGATGGCCAGCTCATTGTGTTCGATTCCAATCGCGGTGGCAGTACCGAGGTCTATGTCATGGACGCCGATGGAACCAACCAAACTAACCTCACATACCAATTCAGCGGCGAGTGGTCACCTATTTGGTCTCCGGCTGGCGACCGCATCGCCTTTTTGTCCAATCGCGATGGCAACACCGAGGTCTATGTCATGGACGCCGATGGAACCAACCAAACTAACCTCACGCAAAACCCTGGGGACGATTGGGCCCCGGTTTGGTCTGCCGATGGCCAACGCATTGCATTCGCGTCCAATCGCGACGGCAATACCGAGGTTTATGTCGTAGCCGCCGACTAGCTCAGTCTTCGGAGACCGGCGAGGTGTCGTAGCCTCTAGTCGGGTAGGGTAATCCCAAGATCAAGAGCGGTGCCGCGCCAATTTTTATTGACAACGTTCTCTTCCGTGAACTCTTTTTACGTAACGGACATTCCCTGACCGATTGGGGCTTATCTTTATCTGATGAAGGACGGAGTCATGCCCATAACCGATGCAATCCACAAAGCGGATCGACTCGAACAAATCAGAGTCCTGTTCCTGCGGCGGCCCGAAGGAGTGGGGACTAGAGAAATCGCCCAGCTACTAGGCGTGAGTCAGCGGACGGCCCGGCGCTATGTGATAGAATTATCCGAGCGGGGGCGGCTGCCCGTGTACCGGCAGGGCCGGGTCTGGAAGCTAGTCGAAGGCGGGCATCTAGACCTGCTGCGCATCGAGTTGAACATAGACGAAGCCCTCGCGCTCTATCTAGCGGCGCGGATGCTGTCGGCCTACAGCGACAAGCACAATCCGCACATGGTTGCATCCCTGTCCAAGCTAGCCGCGGTCTTGCCCGAGGCCATTGGAGAGCACGTTGAGCGCGCGGCCGAGGCTGTGTCCCAAAGACAGCCGGCACCGAAACATCTGGACGTCTTGGAAGGGTTGACCCGCGCTTGGGCCAATCGGCGACAGGTGCGACTCACCTATCGAGATCCCGTCTCAGGGAAGCGCTCCAAGCGTCTGTTCGATCCCTTTTTCATCGAGCTGTCCTTTGTTGGCTATTCGTGCTATGTCTATGGATTCGATCACTTTCGCCGTGCCAACCGCCCGTTCAAGCTCGAGCAATTGGAGCGGGTCGAGGTGTTGGACATCCACTTCGAGCCGCCGGATTTTGATCCCCACGAGTATCTCAAGCACGCTTGGGGAGTCCGAGGTGGCTATGAGGAGGTGGAGGTGAAGGTGCGGTTTTCCAAGGAGGTGGCCTATCGGGTGCGGGAGTCGGATTGGCCGGGCGTGATCGCCCGCGAGGAAGACCAAGACGGGCGCTGTACGCTGACGTTTTTAGTCAATCACGTTTTGGAGATCAAGTCTTGGATCCGCGGCTGGGGACCGGAGTGTGAGGTGTTGGCTCCAGAGACGTTGCGGCGCGAGATTGCTGCGGAGATGAAGGCGGCCGGGGCGTTGTATAAGACTATCCGAAAAAAATAGAGCGAAAAAGCGGCATGGCTCGGTGTCATAAGTCAATGTAATCGCTTCGTTGACACTCCGCTCTCCATGCCCGAGATGTGCGACGAAAAAAATAAATTTTTTGACTCAACGGACATTCCCTGTCCGATTAGAGTTTATCTTTAGTGCTGGAGGATGGACATGCTTTGTAATCCATACCAGTCAACCGAGCAAGGAGCAACGTTATGAAGATGCTTGTGGCAGTCGTTTTCGTCGTCACCTTGGCAGCATGCAGCAAGGAGGAGCCGGCCGGCTCTTCGCTCTCCGCCCAAGAAGAGGCCCTCCTCGGCACCTGGGAGCAGATCGACGCTTCAGAAATCGGGGGTACCGTGCGCCTGACCTTCCGGGCAAATGGAACCTTTGAGCTATTCGTCGAAGGCTTCGGCATTTCCATTTTGACAACCGGCACCTATCAAGTCGCCGGCGACCGCCTTCGGTTGGACCCAAAGGAGGGCACAGTAATCGACGACAACGGTGACGAGTTGGAGCTCCCGTCGGAAGAGATCGAAGGCGACCTGGGTGGCACCTACACCATTGAGGGCGACACCCTGTTCATCACTACCACGGAGGAGAACGAGAACGGGGAGGAGTCCGTCGTAACCGTGGAATATCGCCGCACTTGAGGTCAATGGCCAATAGGTATGACGCCAATTATCGGGTGTCTCATCGGGTTGGTTTTAGGTATCTCCGCGTCGGCGGGGCCGCTGGTCGAGGGCTGGGTGCGGCTGAACTCGGGCAAACCGGTGGCCGGCGCGCAGGTATTGCTATTCGACTTGACCGATCTGCGCTCGGCACCGGTCAGCGCGGTAACTGACGAGACGGGCTATTTTGCCCTAGCTTTAGGGGGCTCGTTGGCCTTGCCGGAACAGTTCGACCTGGGTCCGAATTATCCCAATCCGTTCAATCCTTCCACCGTCATTCCCTACCAACTGCCGACTCCGATGCAGGTGCGGCTTGAGGTGTTCAACATCCTCGGGCAGCGCGTTGCCACGCTGGTGGATGGGGAGCGGCCGGCCGGTTTTCACACGGCGCATTGGGACGCCACCGATGCGGCGGGGCGGGCCGTGGCCGCGGGGGTTTATCTCTACCGGCTGAGCGGCGACGGAGTGCATGTAACCCGGTCGATGGTGCTGATTGACGGGCAGGCGGGTAAGCCGACGGCGGGTGGGCCGAGAGCCTCCGCCGAGGAGGCTGTAGAAACGGCCCCGGTCTATGGGCTGACTGTCTCGGGGGAGGGGTTGGTTCCCTATGTGAACCCAGCCTTCCAGGTGACGGCGGACAGGGCCCCGGTGGCCCTCGTCGTCGAGACGCTCGACAGCGCCCCCCCCTCTGTTCAATTTGCCCCCTCGGACGAGCAAACATTCAACAACCGCATGGTCGGCAACCGCCTACACGCCGAGACCTTTTTCATAGATTTCGTGTCCAATGGGCGCTTCAACGAATCCGGTAGCATCCCGGGCAGTTACCAATACTCCAACACAGGTCCCAATACGGGCACGTTGACACTGACCTACGACGGCGAGCAGTACGGTGGTGGATGCGCACTCCAACTCACCTTCACTTCGGCGACGACAGGTACCTTGCACTACACGTGTAACTCTGGGACCGAGGGACGGAATAACTGGCATATTTCCGCTATTGGCGCACCTCCCGCCCCGCAGGTTGTGCCCCGCAGCGGCACCGACACCGAGCTTGAAATCACTTTCCGCGATTTCTTTGCCGCCGGAGAAACTAGGGCTTACGATTTTCAATTGCGGACAAAGACTCCCCAAGAATCGTGGCTCGGAGTGTGCAACACGCTCACAAACAGTGCCTCCACATCGGCGACAGTTACTATCACTCTGCCAATCGTCAATCTCAACTCGGGAACGGTTTACGAGGTGCGCTACCGCTACAGGAACTCGGCGAGTTGCGACAGCGGCTCGCCGGACCCATGGTCCGAGATAGGAGAGGGCGCGACCAGTGGTGAAGCAACCGACATGCGGCTGGAATTCCCCGAGGGAGAGTCCACCACCCGCTCAATTCCAGAAAATACTCCCGCCGGTATCAACGTCGGCGCTCCTGTCTCTGCCGTGGGCGGCGCTACGCTCTCCACCCTCACGTACACCATCAGCGGACCCGATGCTTGGAGTTTCGTCATTGTTCCCCAGACAGGACAGCTCCGCACCCGGGAAGGCGTTACTTATGACTACGAAGAGCAGAATCGCTATACCGTTGCGGTCGGCGTAGATGACGATAACGGCAACCGCGACACCATCGAGGTGACCATTCAGATTGAGAATCTGGTCCCCGCCTGCGAGCTATGGAATCTTCGCGTCAATCACAGCGACCAGCGTCTGACCGTCAGATGGAGCCCACCGCCCGAGCGGGAAGGCCAAGCCCGAGTGCTTGGTTACGAGACGGAGATACGCCGGGGCGACAACGGGCCATGGACCGATCGCCGCACCTTCCTCGGCCGCAACATCAACGCGATGATATACGCGGACCTAGACAACGAAATCGGCTACCAGATCCGCGCCCGTCCCATCAATGTAGAGGGAGATTGTGGGTGGTCAGCCCCCGTATGGGGCATCCCGACCGGTGTACTTACTCCCAGATTCCCCACCGACCGCTTCGGCACCCAACCCGTAGGCACTCCCGACCGGAACTGGCGATTCCTGACCCAAGAGCGTTGCCGACATACCAGCAACGGCGTGACCCTAGATGCCAACTGCGAGTATGAAAACACGGGGCCGAATACAGGCAGGATATTCCTAGATTTTGATGACCCGTCGCGAGGCTCTTGTGAGGTAACTTTGGCCTACTCGTCGCTAACTGCGGGCTCATTCATCGACGAGTGCTTCGACGCGGGAGTCAACACAGAGGTGCCGTTCGACCTTAGCTTCAGAATGCCGGATTTAGCACCGCAAACCGGGGGCGACCTCGACCTGCCCCCTATCGAAGCCGAACCGCAAAGAGCACCGCGTAACCAAGACGAATTCGACGCACTAGTGTATGGGAAGGATGATTTCATTCCTGGATTATGCTTCGGGAATTGCCTTTTCGGCGAGCCACCGAAAAAAGGCGTTGCGCGAATGTTCAACATTGAGGCCAATGGTGACTTTGGCGAACTATACGGCGACTACACATACGAAAGTACTGGACCCTCCGAAGGAGTGCTTACTTGGGAATCGCGTGGTGGTGCTATTTATGTCTTCAATCTCGATTTCGAACCTTCCGGCAATGTCCGTATAACGACTACCGACTTTGATGGCAATGTCACCGTCTGGCCGGGGAGTCTTCATGTGGATCTAACGCTTGGCGCACAGCCAATGCTGCTGCCCATTCCGCCGTCGTGGTCGGCGATTACTGCCATCGAAACTGACGTTGCGCCTGAAAATTGGAGGGAGTTGGAAGACCGTATTCCCACGCCCAGCGATCCGGAGTGGCCCGACTTTCCCCGCTTCAACTTGCTACAGCGCACTTTGCTTAGAGAATTTTCGGACGCAGCCCTCGGCAATCTGAACTACCCTGGAAACCCAAACGGCGTTCCCCACAGCTTTCGCTACCAGAGACTGGGACACAACCGTGCAACAGTAACATTCGTCTTTGAGGATTATGAACACCTCTTACCCTCTATCTATAACCGTTACGATGAAACCCAGGAAGGACTAAACAGCAGCACATGGGTTTTTGACCTAACCTTCACGTCCGATGGAGCCGCCCAGTACACCCTTACCATTACAAAAGAAGGAGAGCTTCCAACGGTCGCCGAAGGTATTGTCGATTTTACCGGCGATGGGATTAACCTCGATGAATTTCCAAACGAACTGACGCTGCCCGATGATCCACCGCAAGAATCTGGTGAAGACCTCTCCGGAGTCGAGGTGGCCGCGGCAATAACCACCCCTCAAATCGGGGCCAACGATGTGCAGACCTTCCTTGTGAGCAACGCGGGTGTAGCGTATAGTCCGGGAGATTGGTTGGAGCCCAAAGACGGGGGCAATCAGAGGATGATGATCGTTGGCGCAGGCCAGTTTGCGGCAGCCAAGCCCATTATTCCTTCAGACGTTTCTTCACTCCGACTGCACCAACAAATCCTGAAAATGCAGTCCGCGGTCTCCCCCCACGCTTCACCCGTATTCGCGTCTGCCATGGCACTGCGCGCGAACAGAGCAAGCCAGCCGGCGTACTCGACCACCAGCTCCACCATCACCCAACTGTCCGTCGTCTGCATGCAGAAAAATCGCGATATCCCGACGCGAGGCGCTAGATACTTTTCACAGCCGAAGCCCGCTCAAGATGCCGTTCAACTATGCCAGCAAAATTGTGTGTTGAATGAAATAGATAACATACAAGAATGTGTGTGGAATTGCGGCGCAAGCGCCGGAGAGGATTGATGCGATCAACAACGTCTTTGGGGCGTCCTTTTCCTTTCCTTATATAAGACCGAGATGTGAGACGAAAAAAATAAGATTTTTTTGAGCAACGGACATTCCCTGTCCGATTAGAATTTATCTTTGTGAGTGGACTCAGCAAGGTATCCCTGCAAAAGGAGGAAGATATGCTGCGTTTTATCATGGTAGTGTGCTTAACGGCTTTTGTAGTAACCGCACCGGTTTTCGCCCAGCAGACGGAAGATGTCGTTTACTTGAAGAATGGAGAAATCGTCTGGGGCACCATCGTCGAGCAGATTCCAGGCGAATCGCTGAAGATACAAACCGCAGACGGTAGCGTATTCGTCTATGCGATAAACGAGATCTCCAAAATCGTCAAGGAACCTGCTATGGAGACGGAAGAGGCGGCTACCGGTACCGAAATCGGCACGTTGTTCGGGCTCTCCCACCTTTCTTCCGATGGCGATGGAATCACTATTATCGGGGTGCCAAGTGCGCCGCTTGCATTCTTTGGGAATCCTTCGCTTTACGTTTCGTGGTTCCCAAATGAGCAGCTAGCCATTGGTCCGGAATTCAGTCTTGGACACTTTTCATCAGATGGAGATGGCATCACCTCTCTTTATCTGGGAGGTCGGAGTGCATTCTTTCTGCAAAGCAACGCAATGTCAAGCTCCTATATAATGGTACACGGCGCTCTCTTGGTCATAAGTGCTAGCGACGCCGAATCCGAGACCGATTTCTCAGTCGGAGCCGGTCTAGGTTATCAGTGGCGTCTGGGACCTGATTTTATTCTGCGGGCGGAAGGAAGGTATCGGTACTGGTTTGATGACGAAGTTAATGACTTATCGTTCCTTCTCGGACTGGGAACTAGGGCCGGGCGCGTTGGTGCTCCAGCCCCTGAGATTGAAATTGGAACGCTGTTTGGACTCTCCCGCCGCGTTCTAAATTTTAATTGGTTCGGTAATTCTGAGACTGTTACTCTTACTCATATTGGGGTGCCTACTGCACCAAATCTTCTGTTTCTCCACCCCGCACACCGCCCCTATTACATTCCCTCACTTTACGTCTTGTGGTTTCCGAGTGAAAAGCTGTCCATTGGCCCTGAATTCAGTCTTGGACGCTCTTCATCAGATGGAGATGGCATCACCTCTCTTTATCTGGGAGGTCGGGGTGTATTCTCTCTGCGGACCAACACAATGTCCAGTCCCTATATATTGGGGCTAGGTGCTCTAGCGACGGTAGCCGGCGATGGCGAATCCGAGACCGATTTCTCAGGCGGAGCCGGTCTAGGCTATCAGTGGCGTCTGGGGTCTGCTTTCGTCTTGCGGGCGGAAGGACAGTATCGGCGATGGTTCAATGAAAAAATTAATGACCTCTCGCTTATTATCGGACTGGGCACCAGACTTGGCGACAGATAGACAAACCCTAAGACAGAGATGATGCTGCGCTAATTTCCCTGACGATGTCCTTTTCCTTCAAGGCCGGGTCTGGAATCTAGTCGAAGGCGGCCACCTCGATCTGCTGCGCATCCAATTGAACCTAGACGAAGCCCTCGCACTCTATCTAGCGGCGCGGACGCTGTCAGCCTACAGCGAAAAGCACAATCCACACGTGGTTGCATCCCTGTTCAAGCTAGCTGCGGTCCTACCCGAGACCATTGGGATGCACGTTGAGCACGCCGCAGAAGCCGTGTCCCAAAGGCAACCTGCGCCAGAGTATGGTCGAGGTGCTGGCTCCGGAGGCGTTGCGGCGCGAGATTGCCACGGAGATGAAGGCGGCCGGGGCGCTGTATAAGACTATCCGAAAAAAATAGAGCAAAAAACGGCATGGCTCGGTGTCATAAGTCAATGTAAAAGGTGTTGTACTAAGAGGAGTCAAAGTGCTCTGCGGGTTCGGGACGGCTACGAGGTAGTGGAGGTGTCCGCCCTGACCGGATAGAACAGGGGTGCTGAGACTTGCGACGACGCTTTGTAATCCATAGCAGGCAATCGAGCAAGGAGTAACGCTGGAGCCATGCCCATAACTGATGCCATCCACAAGGCCGACCGCCTTGAAGAAATCAGATTGCTATTCCTGCGGCGGCCCGATGGGGTGGGGACTATGGAAATTGCCGAGCTATTAGGCGTGAGTCAACGGACGGCCCGGCGCTATGTGCTGGAATTATCCGAGCGGGGAAGGCTGCCTGTGTACCGGCAAGGCCGAGTCTGGAAGCTAGTCGAAGGCGGCCACCTCGATCTGCTGCGCATCCAGTTGAACTTAGACGAAGCGCTCGCCCTGTACTTGGCGGCACGGATGCTGTCGGCCTACAGCGACAAGCACAATCCACACGTAGTTGCATCCCTATTCAAGCTGACTGCGGTCTTCCCCGAGGCCATTGGGACGCACGTTGAGCGCGCGGCCGAGGCCGTTTCTCAAAGGCGACCGGAGCCAGAGTATCTACGAATCTTGGAGGGGTTGACTCGCGCTTGGGCCAACCGGCGGCAGGTGCGACTCACCTATCGAGATCCCGTCTCTGGGAAGCGATCAAGGCGTCTGTTCGATCCCTTTTTCATCGAGCCGTCCTTTATTGGCTATTCCTGCTACGTGTATGGGTTCGATCACTTTCGCCGTGCCATCCGCTCGTTCAAGCTCGAGCGGTTGGAGCGAGTCGAGGTGTTGGACATCCACTTCGAGCCGCCGGATTTTGATCCCTACGAGTATCTCAAGCACGCTTGGGGAGTCCGAGGTGGCTATGAGGAGGTGGAGGTAAAAGTGCAGTTTTCCAAGGAACGAGACGTACGACGCACAAAATAAACATCACGTTAATCGCAGGAGACTTCATTGCAACGCGGAAGATGTTAATACAGAAGTAGCTATTGGTACGGAGCGACAGCGTCAATGACTAACGATCTCTTCAAAACCCATTGTGCTCAGCCATCTGGAAGGAGGCAGACAATGAAGTACTTTGCATTTTTATCGCTATTAGCTTTCGGTCTTGCTGCATGCGAAGGCCCTCAGGGGCCGATGGGACCTCCAGGACCCCAAGGCGAACAAGGACCTCAAGGTGAACGAGGACCGGAAGGGCCCCAAGGACCTCAAGGCGAACAAGGACCTCAAGGGTCTGAGGAACCTCAAGGCGAACAAGACGAACCCATTACGGTCAATCCAGCGTCAATGCTGTACTGGACGGATTCCGAAGCGGGTACGATTCAGCGGGCCAACCTCGACGGGTCCCAAGTGCAAACCCTCGTCTCCGGCCTAGACGATCCAGAAGGCATTGCCCTCGATGTGGATGGGGGCAAGATATACTGGACAGAATCGGAGAAGGTTGGACGGGCTAACCTCGACGGTTCTCAAGTCCAAACCCTCGGCACCGAAACGGGCAGTGACCTCGCCTTGGACGTGGGCCAAGGCAAGATATACTTGGCCAATTGGCGTGGTATAATCTACCGTACGGGCCTCGGCGGCTCCCCCGTCGAAACCCTCGTCGCCGAAGCAGGTGCGTCAGAGGTCATCGCCTTAGACTTGAGCAGGGGCAAGATGTACTGGGCAGGCTGGAGGGGAGATGAGATTAAGCGAGCTAACCTCGACGGATCCCAAGTCGAAACCATCGTCTCCGGCCTAGATCGCGTTTACGACCTCGCAATCGACGAGAGCGGTGGTAAGCTATACTGGGCAGGGTGGGATGGGATTTTGCGGGCCAACCTCGACGGATCCCAGGTCGAAACCCTCTTCACCGAAAGTAGTAAGGGCGTTGCCATCGACGTAGGCGGGGGCAAAATATACTGGGGGGAATGGGTTTGGGGTAATATTAAGCGGGCCAACCTCGACGGATCCGAAGTCGAAACCATCGTCTCCGGCTTGGGTAGTCCAAGTGATATCGCCTTGAGTCCCTAACCTACTAATAAGCGCGTCCTCCAAAGTGCTGGAGAGATTATGAACAAAAAAATCCTATCTTCCATCGCGCATTTCGCCGTGGCTTGGCTTCTTTGTGCAATCCCCGTCGCGGCGCAAATAGATGTCGATGATGTTTCTGCAAGCATCGTGCGGATTCGCGCTTACGACAATGACAAAGTCGTAGCCGAAGGGAGCGGGTTTGTCGTCAACGAAAAGGGATACGTGCTGACGAATGCCCATCTCATAGAAAAGGCCGAGGAATTGACCGTATGGTCCCTGAAGATCAGGGCCGAGGTCGTGGCGCAGCGAGTGTTTGCCAACCGCGCCATGAATCTGGCCCTGCTGCACGTACAGGACTTGAACTTGCCGCCGCTCAACCTATCCGAGCAAGGAGCCGATGTAGGCCGCGCCGTGCAGACGCTACAGTTCGGCGCAACAGGGGATGTTCAGCTTGCTCATGGGGCGATTGGCGCGTACCAAAACGTCTTCGGCAAAAAATCGAGCCTTCCGGTGGCACACCTGCTACAACACAATGCCTTGATAACCGCCCAATCCTTCGGCATGCCCTTGTTTAACGAATGCGGGGATGTCGTCGCCATCAACCTGCCAGACCCAAGCAGCAGCTCGTGGCCATTTCGGAAAGCGCAACCAAGCGGCACTATTTCTGCCTTGCGCAGCGGCGACATAATAGCTGCACTCCAAGGCCGAAAAATCGCTCATACAGTAGTTAAATCAAAATGCCTGAGTGCTGTTGAGCGTGCTGAACGCGCTCGAAAAGCGGCCGCCGACAGCCTCAGAGTGGCGAAGGCGCAAGCCGACTTGGCAAGCGCAGCCGCAAAAAAGGCCAAGGCCAAAGAAGAGGCTACGCAGCAGGCGGCAGAACAGGCGAAGGCGCGGGCCGATTCTGCGAGCAAGGCGGCCGCCGACAGCCTCAAAGCGGCCAAAGCAAAAGCCGACAGTCTGGCGCAGGCGAAGGCGCGGGCCGATGCGGCAAAAAAAGCAGCCACCGACAGCCTCAAGGCCACCAAGGCAAAAGCCGATAGTCTCGAAGCCGCCAAAGCCAAAGCCGACAGCCTCAGAGCAGCGGAAGTGCGGGCACAAGCCAAAGCCGACAGCCTCAAAGCCGCCAAAGCAAAAGCCGCGCAGCGGTTGCAGTGGGGTATTATTGCAGGAGTGGGACTAGTGCTGCTTGCCCTGCTCGGTTGGTTGCTTCTCTCGCGGCGAAAATTGATAGCTGCCTTAAAGAACCCGCGCCAGCTCGTCCAACAAATGAGTCGGCGCGTAACCAAAAAGGAAGCGGCAAAGGCCATCGCAAAAGGCCCCAAACACGGCCTCGCGCTAGCCGGTTTTGACAGCCGCGGCGAACGCATCCACATCGAGTTGGCACCAGCCCAATTTGCCAGTCAACGCTTAGGGCTTTCGCTCGGCCGGCATCCCGATTTGGTGGATGAAATCGTCGCGGATGAAAACGTATCCCGACGTCATCTGCGCATTGCAACCCAGGGCGATCAATTTTATGTTGAAGACTTGAACTCCAGCAATGGGACGTTTTTGAACGATCAGCGCCTGTCGCCCTTTAAGCCGGCGAGGTTGGACTATGGTACCAAAGTCGCGCTGGGCGATTTGGTGCTCATGGCGTCCAAACTTTAGATAGGGTATTAGGCATGAAAAAACGCAGCCGCGAGATCAACATATTTAGCATGGCCACGCTCGATCTGTTCGCATCGGCTCTCGGCGCTTTCATGCTCATTACCATAGTGCTGCTGCCCTTTTTTCCGAATCTGAACATATCGGGACGAGAAAAGGCCGAGTTGAGGCAGGCAAAGATCAAGTTGCAGCAGGCAAAAGCCGAATTGGAACAGGTAAAGGCCGAGTTAGAGCAGGCTACGGCCCAATCAGAGCGCGAGAGGACTAAGCTGGATCGGCAGACAGCCAAGCTGGAACGGGAAAAAGCCCAGCTAGAGCGGGCAATGACCAAAGTTCCGCAAACAAAAATTCAGCTTGAAAAACAAGTGGCAGCTCTGCAACAGGAGATCGATGACACCAGCGTTTTATTGGGCATTAGGACCAAAGCCAAGAGGTTTGTGTTCGTCATAGATATGTCGAGCAGCATTTACCAGCCTGAACAGCACGACTACCGCCAGTTCATAGCACTGTCTATGCACGACATACTCGCTGCTTTTAAGTCGGAAATAGAGGTCCGTCTCATTGGTTTCCAAGGCGCGGATCTGTTGCACTACTGGCCGCAAGATGGAGGGTACTTTCAAGTAAAAAAGGATACGCGAGATCGCGTTGTATCACTAGTAAAAAACTGGATGAAGAGTATCGGCGGTGGCTCCCCCACCCGCGTCGCTTTGCTGGCGGCGCTTGAACTACACCCCGAAGAAATCATCCTCTTGAGCGACGGGGCACCCACCGAAGATTGGCACATGGTTGTGCAGGCCGTAACGGCTAAAAACAAGCAGAAAATACCCATCCACGCCGTAGCCGTCGGCAATTACACGGCAGACCGGGACTTTATTGATTTTCTAGTGCAGCTAACAGAGCAGAATAACGGGTACGTAGTAGGAGCCAAACCAGGTTGATGTTATGAGCAAATCGAGCTTTTCTGTGTACCGAATCGGTCGTGGTGCCGGCGTGGACATCCAGATTGACGATGATTCGGTCTCGCGCGTCCACGCCGAGCTAGTTGCGACACCAAGCGGCGCGTACTATCTCACCGATTGCGCCAGCAGTGGAGGCAGTTATGTTGCGCAGGACGGCGAGTGGAAACGCATCCGACAGGAATTTATCGACCCGACGGACGCGATCCTACTCGGTCGTTATCAGACGACCGCCCCCGCACTTATCGCGATGGCCGTACAACAGAAGCGCCGTGCAGGAGGGATGGCCCCCCTACCCGAGGGACCAGTACGGCGCGACGTACATACAGGTGAGATCATCGGCGAGGAGGATTGATATGGCAAAAGGGCAAGGGATAGAGCTGGAGCAACGCCTAAAAGTAAGCGGCGTCAGTCTGCTAGGAGGCGTCGTATTTATAGCGATTATGAGCTTTATTTTCGATCATCCCGATTCTGCGGTAGGTGCTTTCTTGCTAGATCGCCACACGGCCACTTTCCTGTACCCTTTTACGATCCAAAATGTCATGTGGCTCATGTTTTGGGTCGGCTGCGGCGAACTCTGGGTGCGATTTAACCAAGCGAGGCTGGAACTACAACAAATAGACAAACACTACCTGCCGGAAGAAGATGAGGTGGTGTTGCGGGCGCAGGACTTGGGAGACCTTTATCAAAAGGTGCGGCCCCTAGCCGAGGAGCGCGTTTTCTTTTTGCAGCGCCTAATCATGCGCTGCATTCTACAATTCCAAGGGAGCCGCTCCGTTGACCAAGCCAACTCGCTATTTAATTCTTCCCTCGAATTATTTCAGCACGAGCTCGAACTCAAATATGCGATGTTGCGCTATCTCGTCTGGCTGATACCCACGTTGGGGTTTATCGGCACGGTGGTGGGCATTGCGTTTGCCTTGGATTATGCGGCCAATATCCAAGACCCCCAGGACCCGACCCTGCTGGCCGGGATCACTGGTCGGCTGGGCGTCGCGTTTTACACGACCTTGCTCGCGTTGCTCCAGTCGGTACTGCTGGTGTTTACACTGCATATTGCGGAAAGTCGGGAAGAAATGGCTCTAAACCAATCCGGACAATACTGTTTGGACAACTTAATCAACCGGCTTTACGAGAAATAAGGTGCGGGTGAGACGCCTCCCCTACCGAAATAACCTAAATATTAGGAGGGCACCATGCCTGTTTATCGCGGACCCGATGGCAAAATCATTGAAGAAAAAACCGTTAAGCGGCAAGAGGATGACAAACCAACGGAGGTGGTCAACAGGCCGTTGCCGCCAGCACCACAGGGCGGCGAGCAACCTGCTGGTGCCGAGCCGTCCAAGGGCGGCGAGGAGGAGAAGACGCGTTTAGTAGGCGGGCGACGAGCAGATGAAAAGCGCGCCGCAGAGGATCGCGCCATGGATGATCCGGTTGTGGGGTGGCTGGTGATTGTCGAGGGGCCGGGAAAAGGTCATGCCATGCAACTGGGCTATGGTTCCAATCCGCTTGGGCGCGGGGCGACCGACCGCGTCAAGCTCGATTTTGGCGACGATCAAATTTCGCGCAACGGCCATGCGGTTGTTACATACGATCCGCGCGGCCGGCAGTTTTACGTGCAGCACGGCGGCGGCACCAATCTGACGTATCTCGGCGATCAGCCCGTGCTCGCACCGGTTGAATTGCCGGCGTTGAGCCACATTGGCATCGGCAATACGATTCTCCGCTTCGTGCCCTTGTGCGGTGCCGAGTTTGATTGGCAGGATACAGAGCAAAGCAAGGCGCAATGAACCAATTAGACGGGCGCTTTGCCGCGCGGCAAATCCCCGGCAAACGGGAGTATCAAGAGGATGATTACGGCCTGCTGGACGGACGCGACCTCGGCCTAGACGGCCGCGAGCACTCCATGTTGCTAGTCGCCGATGGCATGGGCGGCCATGTGGGCGGCGCGACGGCCAGCCGCCTTTTGAGCAAGACCTTTGTCGAGGTGTATCCGCAGGCTTCTGGGTCCATCGTCGAGCGGCTGCGGGACTGCCTCGCCGCGGCTAATAAAGCCCTTGCCGATGCCATCGCCGCAAATCCCGAACTCGACAGCATGGGTTCGACCTTGGTCGCGGCTGTTGTTTCCAGCCAAGGGCTGCACTGGATCAGCGTGGGCGACTCTCCGTTGTGGTTGTTCCGCGACAGCCAATTGGAGCGCTTGAATGCAGACCACTCTATGGCTCCGATTCTTGCAGAGCTCGTGGCAAAGGGGGATATGACCGAAGAAGACGCTGCTCGGGATCCAAGGCGGCATTCCCTGCGGTCGGCGGTCATGGGCGATGACATACATCTGATTGACGCGTCGGCGCAGCCGGTTGCTGTGCAGAAAGGCGACCGGCTGCTCTTGGCGAGCGATGGTTTGCTGACCCTCAGCGAGCAAGAGATTGCGGCTATCCTCCAGAAAATGAAAGACGCGCCATTGGATGAGAGCGCCGCAGCCCTTATCCAAGCCGTGGAAGCGGCCGAACATCCCCATCAGGACAACACGACCGTCTTGTTGTATGCACCGGCCGAGGACGTGGAAGCGGCGGCGGCTATTGACGAGGGAGAAGCTGCTCAGGGTGGGCCGCGATCAAGACGCTGGGTCAGATGGCTATGCGTTGAAATTTTTTTCTTAATTATTCTGGGTCTTTATTTGCTTGTAGATTAAGATGCGGCTGTTGAGACGATAGTATTAGAGAAAGCCGAGTATGAGTGAGGAACAACAGCATCGCTTGGCGCTGCCGCAGGGGACGCGCATCCGGGAATTTGAGTTTCGCCGCGTCCTCGGCCAAGGCGGATTCGGCATAACCTATCTCGGCTGGAACGTGGCGCTGGATATTTCCGTGGCGATCAAGGAGTATCTACCCTCGGACTTGGCTACCCGCGAACAGGACCTATCCGTCGTGCCGCAGGTACCGCGTGCGGCGTCGGATTTTCAATGGGGCTTGGAACGCTTCTTGGACGAAGCCCGCATTCTGGCGCGTCTTCAGCACCCCAACATCGTCCGCGTCCACCACTTCTTTGAAGCGCATAGTACGGCCTATATCGCAATGGACTATGTGGAAGGGGAAGACTTGTCGGCATATCTGACGCGCAAGGGGACGCTGGGCGAAGACGAGCTTAAAGGTATTCTGCATCCGCTGCTGAGTGCCTTAGAAGTGGTACATAGCGCAGATTTTTTGCATCGGGACATCAAACCGGGCAATATCATCCTGCGCGCCGAGGATGATTCGCCGGTGTTGTTGGACTTTGGTGCGGCGCGTCAGGCCATGGGGGCCAAGAGTCGTTCGGTTACGTCGATTGTAACGCCCGGGTATGCGCCGATCGAGCAGTATTCGAGCCGGGGGCGTCAAGGAGCGTGGACCGACATTTATGCTTTGGGTGGGGTGTGCTATCGAGCGTTGACCGGAGAGGTACCCGATGATGCAACCGACCGGATGCGGGATGATCCGCTGATTCCGGTATCTCAGCGGTGTGCAGGCCGGGTGAGTAGTGTGTTTTTGGCGGCGATTGATGCGGCGTTGGCGGTGCATGAGGAGGATCGTCCGCAGAGCGTTGGTGCTTGGCAGGCTGCGATGGCGGGGGACGCGCAGGAAGGGCTAAGGGAGACGGACAATAAAAAGGAAAAAGCAAAAGGCAAGCCTAAAACGAGATCAAAGCGGTTTGCCGTGATTTTGAGTGTAGTCGCTCTCCTGATTATGGGTGGTATAGCTATAGCAATTCAGGGACAAGCTGCATTGGAGAAAAAGCGGCAGGAGCAACAGGCCGCACTGGAAAGGCAACGGCTGGAACAAGCCGCGTTAGAAAAAAAGCGCCAAGAACAGCAAGCCGCATTGGAAGAGCAACGGCTGGAGCAAGCTGCGTTGGAAAAAAAGCAGCAGGAGCAACAGGCCGCATTAGAAAAGCAACGGCTGGAACAAGCCGCGTTAGAAAAAAAACGACAGGAACAGCAGGCCGCATTGGAAAAGGAGCGTCGAGATCAGGCCGCATTAGAAAAGCAACGGCTGGAACAGGCAGTATTAGAAAAAGAGTGGCAGGAACAGCAAGCAGTACTAGAAAAAGCAGGAGCGTACAGTCTGTACGATGCAGCGTCTAAGAACGCCCATGAAGCAGTTGAGGTCTTGCTCGAGCAAGGAGCTGATATCAATGCCCAAGACAAACATGGCTGGACGCCGCTGCATCATGCAGCGTGGAATAATGCGGCTGCAACGGCTGAGGTCTTGCTCAAGCAGGGTGCCGACATCCACGCCACAAACAAGAATGGCTGGACGCCGCTGCACTGGGGGGCGTTGAACAATGCGGCTGATACAGCCGAGGTGTTGCTGAAAAACGGGGCCGATGTCAATGCAAAAAACAACGATGGAGATACGCCGCTGCATCATGCGGCACGTAACAGTAATTACATTACAGCTGAGGTATTGCTGAAAAACGGGGCCGATGTCAATGCAAAAAACAACGATGGAGATACGCCGCTACACTGGGCGGAAAAAGAAAATATGAAACGCTTATTGCGTCGTCATGGTGAATAAAGAATAAGTTGATTTTCTACTATTTTTTCCGCAACGGACATTCTCTGTCCGATTGGGGCTTATCTTTATCCTGTGGAGGATGAAGTCTGGAAAGGAGGAAGACATGCTGCGTTTTATCTTGGTCTCGTGTCTAATGGCTTTTGTCGCGACTGCGCCGCTTTTCGCCCAGTCGCTCGAAGATGTCGTTTACCTGAAGGATGGCACCATCGTCCGCGGCACCATCATTGAGCAGATTCCGGGCGAATCGCTGAAGATCCAAACACAAGGCGGCAGCACGTTCCTCTATACGCTGGAGGAGATCGCCAAAATCGTCAAGGAACCGGTGCTGGAGCCGGAGGTTAAAGCCGAGCCAGACCCCAAACCCGATGACACCACCGACGAGACGGCCAAAATGGCCAAGGAATCTATGCTGGATATGAAAGGGCAAGTTAGGGTCAAGAAGAAAGAGCCTTGGCTGGCGTTCGCCCTATCGCTTGTGATGCCTGGAACCGGCCAATTCTATAACGATCAATACAAAAAGGGAATCATCCAACTCGGTGCCGTAGCAGCAGGTGCGGGGCTCGTGTTTATTGGTGTGCGGGATAATTATAAGGCTTATGGGCTAGATGCGGATGGTAATCCTTTTTATCACTGGACCGATCCTGAAGAAAATAATAAGACGCGAGCCCTCCCTGGGGGTATTGTTTGGGCCTGCTTCCATCTGTGGTCTGTGATTGACGCTCCGCTCTCTGCCATCCGCATCAATGAGCAAAGTCGGCAATCCAATCCTGCTTATGGGCATCTATTGGAGTTTGATGGCGACCGCGTCACGCTCGGTGTCGATCCGGTGGTCTGGCCTGATGTATCCGGGGCCAGACTGACGCTTCACTTTTAGCCATCCGCGTAGCAGCGCATGGCGTTGAATGACGGACGACCTCTGTGAAACTACTTATGCTCAGCGATCCGAAAGGAGACCGACAATGAGATACTTTGCGTTTTTATCGTTATTGACCTTCGTCCTCGTCACCTGCTCAGGGCCGCAGGGGCCGCCGGGACAGACCGGGCCGATAGGGCCGCAAGGAGTCCAAGGAGAAAAGGGCGATAAGGGGGACCAAGGGGACCAAGGGGACCAAGGCGAAGCGATTCAAGGACCCCAAGGCGAACAGGGACCCCAAGGTGAACAAGGGGAACGAGGAGAACGAGGACTTCAAGGTGAACAAGGGCCGCAAGGACTCCAAGGCGAACAGGGACCGCAAGGACCGCAAGGACCGCAAGGTGAACAAGGGCCACAAGGACCGCAGGGAGAACGAGGAGAACAAGGGCCACAAGGACTCCAAGG
Organism: Candidatus Latescibacterota bacterium; assembly: GCA_022827835.1. GTDB lineage: Bacteria > Latescibacterota > UBA2968 > UBA8231 > UBA8231. The sequence continues at coordinate 14,876 of JAJEIO010000017.1, read as the reverse complement.
CGAACAGGGACCGCAAGGACCGCAAGGACCGCAAGGTGAACAAGGGCCACAAGGGGAACAAGGGCCGCAGGGGCCACAAGGACCCCAAGGCGAACAAGGAGAACAGGGCGAACAAGGGCCACAAGGGGAACAAGGGCCGCAGGGAGAACAGGGGCCACAAGGGCCTCAAGGCGAACAAGGAGAACAGGGCGAACAAGGACCTCAAGGACCACCCGGACCTCAAGGACCCCAAGGGGAATCAGGACCGCCTGGACCTCAAGGGGAACAAGGGGAACAAGGACCACCAGGACCCCAAGGCGGCGGTGGAGATGGTGGACAAGGCCCCCCAGGGCCGCCTGGGCCACCTGGACCCCAAGGGGAACAAGGGGAACAAGGACCTCAAGGGGAACAAGGACCGCCCGGACCTCAAGGGGAACAAGGGGAACAAGGACCGCCTGGGCCCCAAGGACCCCAAGGGGAACAAGGAACCCAAGGCAGCGAACAGGGTGAACAAGGAACCCAAGGAACCCAAGGCGGACAAGTACCTCCTACCCCAACGAATCAACGATTCCATTGGAATCAGGGGGAGACTCAGACAACCGTCACTTGGGACCCTGTAGAGGGCGCTACCCACTACAAAATCTACTACGATAGATTCCAAGCTGCGTGCTCTATAGACCCAGAGAGCGGCAGACCAAGCCCGTGCGATCAAATAGCTACGGGTATCACCGAGACGACCTACATCGATACCAGTCCAAGCTCGTTCACCAACTACTACTGGGTTATTGCTTGTAACAGCGAAGGATGCTCGACCATCGACTCTGGTAACCCGGCTAAACCCTGGACGGGTCCTTAAAAAGGACCTGCAAGAAGCGTATTCATTAGGTGCGGTTCGTCCTCTCTGAGCGTGCAGACGACGAACCGCGCCTGCCAAAGGCTGCGGATAAATACGCTCCTTTCTTCCCTATACGACCGCTTGGATCGACGTGCTATAACCTCCCCTTCATAGAGAAATGGAACCCCATGCTCGGATGGAGGCGAATCGCCCTGCTTGGACTGCTGTTGGGCTGGGCTACTTGTGGAACCAGCGACAAGGGAACCGAGCCAGAGCCAGTAATTGAGCCAGAGCCAGTAGTTGAGCCAGAGTCGGAACCAAAGTGGAAGTGGACTTGTACCGCTACCGCTACTGGCACCGACCGCCTCTTCGGCGCACAAGTCTCTGGCACCTTCAGCATGTCTGCTGACACCGAGGCAGAAGCTCGGGAGGATCTGCAGGAGGCGGTCTGCTTGATATACAAAGATTGTGGGCAGCTTCAGAGCATATCCTGTAATGAACAGGACGAATAAAGTGATTCGATCAGGAGGGTGTGTATGACTAATTCAGCGCAGGGCGACAGCGTCGTCATTCTGTTCCGAGGCGGACGCTTACCTCAGTGGCATCAACTCGACGCCGAGCAGCGACTCGACTACGAGCGCCAGCACGTGGACCTGATGCTGTCCGTCTCCGAGCACCACGGTCTAATCGGCATCCACGGGTACCGCCTGCTGGCACCCCGCAATAGTTGGGAGCGCTTCTGGACCATCGAATTCCCGGACCTAGCCGGTGCCGAGGCCTGGATGGCGGCTGAGACGGAACCTCCGTACGGACACTACGGCTTCTACGACTATTCCCTCGCCCGCCGCTGGCAACCAGAAAGCCTTGCTTGGCTACCCCGCAAGCCCGAGCCCCCCGTGGCTCCCGACGCGGATCCGCACGTAATCCCGCCTCTGACCGTCGATCCCTCTTCAATCGTCGTACTCGCCTTCGGCGGCTGGCGTCGCGGCTCCGACCAAGTTGACCCACAGACGCGCGGCGACGAGGATCGCCAGCAACGACTGCAGGAGGTGGCCCGAGAGCACGACCTCATCCACGGGGAGGTCTTCCGCCTCCTCGGGACCAACACCGAAGGCGAGTTCCTCGGGATCTTAGAGTTTCCCCAGCTAGCCGGTGCCGAAGCCTGGATCGAAGCCGAGAAGGCACCGCCCGCCGGGTCCTATCACAAACGCAACTACCTCCTCGCCAGACGCTGGGCACCCGAATACTTCGTCACCTGGCCACCGAGGACGGGAGACTGAGGAACTGGCGGGCGAGAGCACCGCAATCCCATCAGGTGGCATTTGCAAGCCGCGCACTCACAAGCCGGTTCAGGCTCACCCCTTGCTCTGCCGCTTGGATAGCGAGGGCGCGGTGCGATTCTGGCGGCAAGCGCACCATGAACTTCCCACTGTAGCTACGGTCCGCTATTGGCTCCGGCACGGCTTCTCCGGTGGTGTCCATATCTGCGAGACACTCGCGCACAAGGCGCTGGATGCCGGACAACGCCGCAGCGGGCGTAGGGGCCAGCCAACTCAGCGATGGAAATTCGGCGCATAGACCCACATGTTCGTTGTCTTCAGCCGACCACGTGATGCGGTAAGTGTAATGGTCGCTCATTTCGCGCCCTCCAGTTTCTCGATTGCCTTGATAACTTGGCGGACTTGGTATGGCTTGGCCATGCCCTTGGCATTTTGGATGTTTACTCGCGGATCGCCTATCCACGGTGTCCGGTAAACTCGATGGCTGGTACTCTTCTGACGCGGTTCCCCGAAGTATGCGTCGCACACCTTGGCGAGATCCGCAAACCGAATCCCTTTTGGATTATTTCGGACCGCCTTGAGGATTTCCGCCGTGCTTGCCATAGAAATATGATAATATCACTAATGATACTATTGTCAAGGAAGACCGGGCCTCATTCCGTTGGAATGACGAAATAAGGCGTCTGGATGCGCCAGTCCGGCCAGCGGGTGGCCCGGCCATCGTCGAAGAGGAACTCGAAAAACAGCATCAAGCAGTGCGTCTACGTCTAGACGAGTAGATGGTGGTCGGGAATTTCCTCGCGGTGGGCGTAGAGCAAGACATTGACGTCAAGCAGGACCACCACCCCGCTCCATAAGGTCGAGGAGGGACGAAGTATCGTCCAAATCAACGCCGGGTTGCACGCCTCGCCCTTTGAAGGTTTTCAAAGGAACGCGGGTCTGTGGCCGAGTGGTCTCCGTGCGCGCCAAAGCTTCGCGCAACGCATCCTCAATCACCGCCTTGAGAGTGCGGCCCGTCTGAGCAGCGTACTTTTTGGCCTCTAACAGCAACTGATCATCCAACTGTATCGTCGTTTTCATACATAAAAGCATGTAATATATCCATAAATATGGCAATTGCCCTTTTAAATTATCGGATGTTAGATTGCTGGTCATGGCGGACTCCACGTACGACGGCATCATCCTTGGAACCGGCCACAACAGCCTGATTCTGCAGGCCTACCTGTGTCGGGCCGGCCTACGCGTCGTCAGCCTAGAGCGAAACGCCGTACCCGGCGGCGGCCTGCGCACCGAAGAGTGGCCAGTCGGCTCCGGCTTCCTGCACAACACCCACTCGTTCTACCACCGAGGCGTGACCCGAATGCCGTGGTACGCCGAACTCGAACTCGAGCGGCACGGTGCCCACTACCTCGAGCCCGATCTGAACGTGGCCATGCTGCTCCCGGACGGGCGCTCTCTGACCTGGTGGACGGACTTTGAGCGCACCGCCGACTCCTTCGCTCAATTCAGCCGCCGAGACGCTGCTAGCCTGCGCCGTTGGCGCGAAGCGTTCCTGCCAATCGTGACGCAAATTCTGGAGCCCGAAGCACAGGCTCCCCCGCTGTCGCCCCCAGAACGCCAACGCCGCTTGGAAGCCACAACCGAGGGCCGCCTACTCCTAAAAACGAGCGCCTGCTCGTCACGCGAATTCGTACTGCGCGAATTCGAGAGCCCGGAGGTGCAGGCCGGTCTCCTATTCTTCAACGGCCTGCGCGAAGTCGATCCGCGCGCGCCCGGCTTTGGCCACCACATCCCAGCGCTGTTGGCCGCCCGCGGCAAGGCGCAAATGTGCGTCGGCGGCTCGGCCCGGCTGGCCGAAGCCCTCGTCACCGCCGTCACCGAAGCCGGAGGCGAAGTGCGCACCGACGTCGAGCTCGCTCAGATCGCGGTGCAGCCCGTCGCCGACGAGCCAGGTCGAGCCGCCGGAGTCGTCACATCCGAGGGAGAGCGGATCGACGCCCGCTACTTCATCGCCTCGGGCCTCAACCCGCAGCAGACCTTCCTCGACCTAATTGATCCCGCGCACTTGCCAGCTTCTTGGCACGACCAAGCCGCCGCGTTCCGCTACAACCTGCTGGCACCCCTGTTCGGCCTCTACCTCAACCTCGACGAAGCCCCGCTCTACTCGGCGGCCGAGGCCAACCCCGAGCTGGATGACGCCTTCATGGTCCTCCTCGGCCTACAGTCAGTGACCGACTTCGACGACATAGTACGGGCGCACGAGCGGGGCCAGTTGCCGCCGACGGTGATGTGGGGATCCTGTCCCAGCCGCTTCGACGCCACTCAGGCACCCGACAATGCCCATACCGCCTTCATGTGGGAAAAGGTGCCCTTCCGCCTGCGCGGCCACGCCGATCACTGGGACGCAGAGGCCACAGCCCACGGCCACCGCATGCTCGACGCCTGGGCCGATTGCGCACCAAACCTGCGGGATGTCGTGCGCGAGCACATGATCTGCCCGGTCCACCACATCCCCAAGCGGCTGCCGAACATGCGCGATGGCGACCTACTGGTGGGCTCCCTCGGCCACGGTCAGGTCGGCTACAACCGGCCTTTCCCAGGCGCTGGCCACTATCGGGGCTATCTAGCGGGTCTATACCTGTGCGGTTCGTGCTGCCACCCGTCGGGGAACATCACCGGGCTGCCGGGTTACAACGCGTGGCAGGTGATCGCCGCGGACCTGGGATTGAATTGACGGAGCCAGCAGTCGCCATCTATGCTCCTTTTGATTTTTGCCTCGATCGGTATAGTCAGCTTCTGGACTGCGGACGCTCACCTCGCTAAAAACCGCAGGCTTTTAAAATCGGATGATCCAAAACGGACGCGACTTCCGCCCAAGCGTGTTGGCTATTCTCTCGCTCAAGGTCTGGGTAAAATCCGAAATCGAGGTACACTTTGATGGCGGGAATTCGCCCGCTTGAGGTGCCGAGAAAACTGCGCTCGTGGAATCGCTTGAGATACGCCATCGCCACGGACATCATCGGCTTGGCAAGCCCGCGTCCCTGATAGTCCGGATGAATCGCAACCCAGTGAATCTGGCCCCAATCCTGGCCATTTAAATCGGGCTGCCACCACGCCGTAATGGTCCCAATCTCTTCGCCAGCGTCGGTGGTCAGATAAAAACTTCGGTCCTCCAGCGCCCCAAAATCGCGTTTGAATTCGCGCGCAAAAAGCTGATCGTCAACGTCGAAGAACGGTTCTGCCGCTCGCTGAATCCGCGTCCAGATAGCCCCTTCATGCGGCCGGTAATTCCGCATGGCAAACCCTTTTGGGATCGGAAATTGCGGAATATCTTCCATATGCTCGCGGATCATTCTGACACTGTAGTTTTTCATCGGCACCTGCTACTTTTTGTTCCATATTATAATGAGATCCTATCGCTAGTCGATATTCTTGCATTTCGAGGGAGGTGAACATGCAAGCGAATCTTGTGACGCTGATCCGAATCTTCTTGGTGTTTTTGGTAATTGGGCTATACAAGGTCAACACCATCGCCTGCGGTATAGCGGTTTTACTGACCATCGCCACCCTCTACATGGATGCACTCGACGGTATCATTGCCCGCCGCCTCGGCATCGAATCCGATTTGGGCGCGATGTTCGACATCGCCGGAGACCGCATCGTCGAGAACGTCTTCTGGGTCTATTTTGCGTCGATCGGCATGGCCAGCTTCTGGGCTGCGGCCATCGTCGTCGCCCGCAGTTTTCTCATCGACTGGCTGCGGACGCTCGCCTTTATAGAAGCGGGCCAAACCGCATTCGGCAGTAAGACGATGATGCAGAGCCGCTGGGCGAAAGCGCTCGTGAGCTCCCGCTTCAGTCGGGCGCTCTACGGCTTTACCAAGGCGGTCGTGTTTGTCTATCTGGGCGCGGTGCTGCTGATCCAGTCCGGCCAAGCCGAGTACGGTTGGTCAATCGGAGTATCTACGGAGTTGCTGCTGCTAATCGGGCAGGTCATCGTCTGGTTGACAGTGGTGATGTGCCTAGTGCGGGGCGTCCCGGTAATATGGGACAGCCAGGACGTGCTATTTCGCAAGATGTTTCCCGGTCTGCTCCGAGATTAGCCAGTCCCGTGACCGCCGCGCTATTCGATCTAGACGGGACGCTGCTACCCGGCACCAGCGCCGAAAGAGAATTCATCCGCTTCGCGCTGACGACTGGCCGGCAGACCGCTCCAAAGGCGATTCGCGCGTTCCTGTCTTGGTTCATCCACATCCCTACTCGCGGCGTCCGCTCCAACAAGACTTACTTCGGCGGCGTCGAGGTGAATCTACTCTCGGAAACGGCAGAAACCTTCTGCCGCCAGCAACTAACTCGCCGAATCCCAGATCAGGCCCAGCGTCTGATCGCCGCCCAGCGCACTACTGGGGATTGTCTCGGCATCGTGTCGGGAGCACCGGAAATCCTGATCACACCCCTGAGGGATCTTCTCGATCTGGATTTCGTCGTTGGGACCAAGCTAACCTGCAAACAGGGACGCTTGACGGGCGACTTGGACGGCCCGCGCGTATCCGGGCGTGAAAAGGTCCGTCAAGCGGACCAAGCAGCGCGCACATACAAATTCGACCTGCGCGAATCCACGGCCTACGGAAACGCCTTCGACGATCGCTTCTTGCTGGCCGAGGTCGCTCGTCCCGTCGTGGTCAATCCAGACATCCGGTTAGCGCGTCTAGCTCGCAAGAAGGGCTGGCCAATCTGTATCTTCTCTTGAAGGACAACCTAGAACCTCGATTCCGAAGGAATACTATGGCAAACGCAAAAAGCCGATACGTCAACCCCTCCAGAGTCATGCTAGGAGAGTGTACCCGCAAGGAAATTCGCCAAGCGCTGCAGAGCGGCAACCTGCAAGCCGCCATCATCCCCATCGGCGCAACCGAACAGCACAACGAACACCTGAGCTTGGACCTGGACATTGTCCTGTCCACGTTTATCTCCCAGCAGGCCGCCTTGCAACTCTACCCGCAGGTCACGGTCGCTCCGTCTTGTCCGGTGGGCTATTCCCCTTATCACATGGCGCGCAAAGGAACGCTGACATTGCGCAAGGAAACGCTGCGAGCCTACATCTTCGACGTAGTGGAGAGCCTGAAAACCCACGGCATTCGCACGATTCTGGTCGTAAACGGTCACGGCGGCAATCACGGCTTGCTGCGGGATGTGCTACCGGCGTGGCGGCGAGACTTGGGTATCACACTCGATGAGGATTCGTACTGGATGGGGCTTACCGACGAAGACCGGGAAACCATCCTCCAAGGCTATCGAGATCTGAAAGCCGGCAAGCTGGATACGGTGGCGCGGCAAACCGCGCTGAACCACGCCTCAGAAGACGAGACATCCGTAATGTTGGCGGCTTGCCCACAGCGGGTCCGCGCTTTTACTATGGAAGAGTATGACGCCGCTGGCTTGGACTACGCCCACAACCTATCGCCTGAAGTCGAGGCGTATCTCGAACCCTTTTCCAAGGAGGGTTGGCCGCAGGGCGGACCGAACCCAGAAAACCCGCGCGACCGCGCCCGCCAAGAAAACGCGTTGCTTGCCAGTAGAGAAAAAGGAGAAGCACTCATCGCCATCCACACCCAATTCATCGCCGACAAGTTGCAGCAAATGATCGACGCCACAGAAAAGGGGCATCCCTGGCCTGCGCCCGAATGAAAATTTACGCCAAATTCGCGGCGGATTCGCCCGGCGGCACGCGAGAAAATTCCACCTCGAGATGCGTCTCAGGCACGTGCATATTGCTTTCGACAAGGGGCTGCCAAGTCCATAAAACCTGCCGCTGACTGGCTCGCTGATCGACGATCTGACGCCGCACCAGCCCAATCCGCCATACATCGCCGTCGGCCGGGGGTAGGCTCTGCGCGTCTGCCAGCCTTTTCAACCCCTCCCAAGGGAACGCCAGTTCCACGCTCCATCCCTGGTCGATATCATCCCGTTTGTTCAGGGTGCCCTCAACCTGCACCCCGACTTGCAATCCGGGAAAACGCCAGTGCGAAAAAGCCCAGCGCATGGCGCGATAATCGGAGTTCGATCCCCCACCCAAGACTTCGGGCCGATGCACCGCCAAATCGAACTCCGGCACGTCGTAGCGACCGCCGCGCTGATAGGCTTCCTTCCAGATGTGGAACATCTCCGAGGTCGCGCCCAGTGGATTGACCGCCAGTTCGTAATACGCTCCCCGACCAACGAGGAGCACTCCCGCGTTGTTGTCCTGCCGGACTGACAGCGGCTCCTCCCCCTGCGCCCCGCACACATCGCGATCTTCTATCCAGAAGCCCACGTAAAAATTCTGATCGTCCCACAGCATGGCCGCCCGAGTGTCGAAAAGCGATCGCTGGCCAGTGTGATCCCCAAAGCGCGGAGAGCGCGGTGCCCGAGACCAAGCTTCCTCTTGCAGGTGGCCGTCCACATCAATGGCGTCTTCGGTCCTATGGCAGATATAGCGCACGGTCTTATTCATTCTTCGCCCACCACCTTTGCGGAAAAGTGTATCACACTGAAGCGATCCGGAATGTGCGAGTCATAGGTCCCGTGGCTGGTCCAAGCCCACCCCGGACACACCCGTGTACCGCCCTCCTCAATCCACTGGAAACGCGAAAAATCCATCCGCCATATATCCCCTTCCCGCGCCGGCAGCGAGCGCCCGTCCGCCAAGTGCTTCAACCCCTGCCACGGAAAGGCGATTTCTGCGGTCCAGCCCCGGTCGGTGTCGCTGGAATCATTGATGGTCCCGTCCACCTGTACCGCCCATTGCAAACCCGGCATGTCCCATTCGCGGAAGGCCCAGCGCCGCCCGCGCGGATGCCGGTGTCCCGACTGCGGTCCTCCGAGGGTATCCACCAGCCGAGTGCCCAGCAGATCGAATTCAGGCAGCTCGGCGTACCCAGCTTCGATATAGGCGTCCTGCCAGACGTAGAACCGCTCCATAATGGTGCCCAAGGCATTCAACTCGAATTCGTAATAGGTGTCCTCGCCAGCTATGAAAACCTCCACATCGTTTTCCTCGCAGATCATGGAATCGCGCTCGGTATAGGTCGCCCGCACATCCGGCTCCTCCAGCCAGAAGCCCACGTAGAGGTACTCGTCGTCCCACAATACCGCAGCCCGAGTGTCGAAAAGAGCCGGTCGGCCCGGTTCCTCCAAATCCTCGAAACGCGGCGATTTGGGCACCAGTTGCCACGATTCTTCGTCGAGATATCCATCCACCACAATCGGGCCCTTTGCCCGGTAGCTGGTGTAGTGCTTCAAACCCTCTTCCGAATAGCCGTATTTACTCGTCATTTTTGTACCTCCACTCTAACTTTAATCAAGAAATCCCTATCCACAACTCCTATTTACAATCACTTATCGATCTGTAGATCGTCTCCCACTTGCGCCGCGAAGTGCTTAGCGATAGTCTGGAAGGAGGTGAAAGAGAACATCCAATAAGGAGACCACATGGCCCCACCATTCGAACACATCCTCTACGAGAAAAAGGGCCGCATCGCCTATGTGACGGTAAATCGCCCGCAAGTGATGAACGCCCTGCATCCCCCGGCCCACGCCGAGTTGACTAGGGCTTGGGACGACTTCATCGCCGACGACCAAGTCTGGGTCGCCATTCTCACCGGTGCCGGCGAGCGCGCCTTTTCGGCTGGCACGGACTTGAAATATCGCGTCGAACAAACAGACGACGATCAGCTCCGCAATCCGGTCCACTCCCCGGTCCACATCCTCGACCGCTGCTACAAGCCGATCATCGCCGCAGTCAACGGTTATGCCATCGGTGGCGGTCTGGAACTGGCGCTGCACTGCGACCTGATCGTGGCGGCCGCAAGTGCCCGCTTTGGTTTTCCCGAGGCCCGGCGCGGTCTGCTAGCCGATGCCGGCGGCGTGCTCAAACTACCGCGCCGCATCCCCTACCACTTGGCTATGGGCATGCTCCTGACCGGCAAGCTATTCTCAGCGCAAGAAGCCCTAGCCATGGGCTTGGTCAATGAAGTAGCCAACGACGAACCCGTGATGGCCACGGCCGAGCGCTGGGCCGCCGAGATCCTAGAGTGCGGCCCCCTCGCCGTCCAAGCCGCCAAGCAGGTAGCGCTGCACACCATCGAGACCCCCATCTCCCAAGCGCAGTGCCAACTGGAGGACCTGACGGCCGTGCGCCGCCTGCGGCTGTCGGAGGACTACGCCGAGGGGCCGCGGGCATTCGCCGAAAAACGCAAGCCACAATGGAAGGGAAGATGATGTAGTGCCTCGTTGTTGCCCAATAATCAAGACCCAATCCGCAGCGGCATGAGCACGGCAGCGTGGTGTTCCTCCCCCGCCTTGAAGTGAAGGGCTGCCTCGCTATGCCTGAGATATATCCGTATCTCCTCTGCCGCGTCTTTCAGAGCCTCCACAATCGTTTTGAGAAAGTCGTGATTGAGATCGACGCGGAATGATCCTCCATCCTCGATATTCGTCACATCAGCAGGGCAACTCGCGGAATGCTCCCAGTCCGGGAAGTCGTCGCCGTACAAATCGTCCGCATCTTCCTCGGTCCGACTGAACCCCTGATCCCGCGTCGTTCGCAGCACCAGTCTCCCCTCTGTACTCGATACCCGCATCTGTACGCGAGGCATGTAATCCCAGCCGCTTTTCCCCAGTTCGTGGCGGTCTCTGAGGAACGGCTCAATCTCCTCCAAGCAGGCCATCAGACTCTCGCTGCGCACGACCGTCAAAATCGGACCGGGAGTACCAACGGCCTCTTGATACTTGAGGTACGGTCCCGGAGTTGCAGGGAACGTCATCCTGCGGCCGTCCGCAGTCTGCAACGTGGCCGATTCCTCTTCGAGAATCAGCGTCGCCGAGTCGGTCTCCGGGATCATTTCAGGGCGCAGTGAATCTAAGATCATCGGAGCTGGCAGCGACGCTAGCCCCTTACTCGACCAGTTGAGCAACCGCGAGCCGTCCGTTGCGACAACTCTGCCGCCAGCGTCGAGACAGACGCAGTGCATAATGGGCCGCTTGGGATCGTCGCTTGTGAAGCGAGCTACGTGACGCAGTCCGGCCAGATCGTCCGGGCCGAGTTCGAATGTCTGTGCAGTGCTGGATTCCGCCATCGCCATGATCTCCTTTTGCAGGCGTTTCCGGGCCTTTTGCAGACGGCTCTTTACCACTCCGGTTTGGAGGTGCAGCAAGTTTGCTGTCTGCTGATACGAATAGCCCTTGAGGTAGTGGTGGACGATCACGTCTCGGTGGGGATCACTCAATCGCCCGATCGCCTTCCGCACCAGCGCCCTGATCTCCTGCTTCTCCTGCTCGGGCGGTGCCGCCAAGTCGAGCTGATCCAGCAGATTGAGTTGCGTGATACGCCGCCGCTGCCACATGCGCGCTTTGTTATCCGCGATCGAGCACAGCCAAGCGCCGAACCGCTCGGGAGCGCGCAGCTCCGCTAGCTGCTGGTACGCGGCAATGAACGCCTCTTGCAGGACGTCCTCTGCCGCCTCTTGCGAACCCAGCCTGCGGGTGAGCCGCACCAGCAGCCACGGCGTGTGTTTCTCGACGAGCAAACCAAACGCCGCAGAGTCGCCAGCAGTAGCCTTCTGCACGCAGCTTTCTCCATTCCGTTCCATGATCACCCTTATAGTTGCTTCTTAGGCGACAAAGGTATCCGCAAAAAGGAGCCGTCGGGACAATTTCTGCGAAGAAGTTACACAACAGCCTTGGCGCTTGCGCGAAGACCTTCGCGTTTTGTAACGGAGATGGCAGTGGGAGTTCGTTGACGAAGGGGCGATTCCGTATCTAGGTATTACCGTTCTCCGAATCGTCTTTCGATACCTTCAAAAACAGCGACAGAACCACCGACAGCACTACGACCACCACACCGATCGCAAACACATCTCCCACGGCCTCGGCCAGCGCAGCGTGGAGTGTGCCCAGCAGTGCATCCGCCATCTGAGCGCCTTGCGTCCCCATCTCCGCGAATTCGTCTCTCAGCACGTCCAAGGCAGCCGAATCGATAAGTATCCTCGGGTTGTCCTTGATCGCGTCCAACCGACCCGGACCGAGAGCAACCCGGACCGTATCGGAAACAGTCTCTTCCACTCTTGCAGAGAATCTATGCGTCATCACAACGCCCAGCACGGCGAGTCCCAGTGTACCGCCGATCAGTCTGTAGAATAGAAGCGCCGACGTAGCGGTACCCACGAGCCGGAACGGCACCGCGTTCTGAACGGCGAGGTTGAATGTGGATAGCACGCCGCCGAGTCCAAACGACATGATCACAACGTATCCCACGGCCACGGAGGAACTAGTATTCGCGTCCATAGTAGAAATGAGATACATACCTAAAGCCATCGTTCCCGAACTGATCAGCGCCTGTCGTCGAAAGCGTCCGTCGGCTCCGGCGAGCATTCGCCCCGACGCGACCGCGCCAACGACAATGCCAAGTATTAAGGGAGTTAGAAAACCGCCGCTGCTGGTAGGCGAGACACCCAGAACGCCCTGAAAGAAAAGCGGTAGAAAAACAATAGTTCCATACAATCCAAAGCCGGCGAGAAATGCAACTGTCGTCGCGACAGCAACCACTTTGAATCTGTATATCTCGAAAGGCATAATGGGAGCAACCGCTTTCGACTCTGCGATTGCGAATATCGCCGTCATAACCAAGCCGAATGCTAGAAAGCCGATAACCTGCGGTGTCTCCCACGCATAGTGAACGCCTACTATGGACAACGCGAGCAGTATGGGTACTACGGCGAGTATCAGAGTTACCATGCCAAGATAATCCAGACTTCGGTTCTGGACTTCGGGCCTGATCGATGGAAAGGTCCGAATGATCAGCAGTAGAATCGGAATCCCGATTGGAATGTTGACGAAGAATATCCAGTGCCAAGAAAGCACATCGGTTACGACACCTCCCAAAGTCGGTCCGATAACCGAAGCCACACCGTACACAAGGCTTATTAATCCTTGGTACCTACCCCGAACTTCAGGTGGGAACAGATCGGCAGTTACCAAGAATCCGTACGCCATAATGGTCCCACCGCCGATCCCCTGTATAGCGCGGAAGGCGATGAGCTGATTCATGGTCTGACTCATACCTGCCGGTATAGAGCCGCCGATGAAGACCACTATGCCAAGGACTAAGAAAACCTTGCGCCCGTACAAATCGGTTAGCCGACCCACAATCGGGATCGACACCGTGGCCGCAACCAGATATGCGGTCGCAGCCCATGTGTAGCGACCAAAGCCGCCGAGGTCCGCTATGATGACCGGCATCGCGGTAGCGACGACGGTCTGACCCAGCGCGGCCATAAACATCGCCAGCATCACGCCCAACATCGCCAGCGCTACCTGTTTTGCGGGAAGTTGTACGAAGTCTTTTTCCATCGACTGATCGGCGGAAGCAATTAAAGGCGCGTAGCGCGTCTGCTCGGGGTCGAATCGTCGGTCTTCGCAGTGGAAGCAGCGATAACCTACACGAACTTCGGGCCGCCGCCGCCGTCGTTGACCACGTGACTGCGCACTGGAATCGCCGCTTGGTCGGGAATGACTAATTCGAGCGGCGAATCATTCTCAATGACGGTGCCAGCCCCCACGCGCACCCCAGCCCCCAATTTAATCGCGCCGGGCCGCGCAGTCCTCGCTATGATCGTACCGATAGATACCGACACGCCAATCCGGCAATCCGGGCCAATCGCGACGATGCCGTTGATTTCGGTGTTGGCCCCAATCGCCGTGCGGTCGCCCACTTGCACGGAACCGAAAATCCCGGCGTCCGTGCCAATAAACACGTAATCGCCAATGATGGGATGGCGCTGCTGCACTTTGCCGCTGAGGCCGCCCAAAGTACACGGATAAATGTGGCACCCGCTGCCGATAATACCCGTCTGTCCGGTGGTTATGCCGCGATGGGGATGGTCGAGGAAATTGGCATCGCCCATCTGCGTTTCGGGATGGATATCCGCCTGGTAGTAGCGTCCCCCCAACTCGGCAATGGCCCGTGGCAGCAAGGGCACCGGCCGCCGCGTCAGTCCAGATTCGCCCGCCACCGAGCCGGAGCGCGTTAGGGCATGGGCAATGTCGTGGTAAAACAGCACCCGCCAGCCCGGATAGGTGCTCATCACGAGCTGCATCTGGTAGTCGAAAATGGAGTCGCACTCCAGCTCGCTGAGGAAGCGGCGATAGTGGTCGAAGTCGCGGCGGCGAATGGTCTCGTCCAAGGCGGCCCGGAAGTCGATCTTGAGTAACTGCTCCTGCGTCAACCCACAGTTGTCGAGCAAATAGGCGTCCCAAACGGCCGGATCCCTGAGCGCGGCAAAGCGGTTCCAGTGAGCGCGCACCTTGTAAGCGGGCAATTCCCACAGCAAGCAGATGGTGTTCATCAGGGCCTTCTCTTCAGCCCCCTCGCTCTCACCAGCCGCCAACAGCGACTGCGCGATCATCGCGTAGAGCTGGTCGGCAATCTCGCCGATGGCCTCGTCGAGCGACGGCTTTTGGTGCCCCGGCCCCAAGGCATTGTGCGAGCCTGGAGCGACGCATTCGAGCAAGTTGCCCAAAACCGTTTCCAGCAAATCGCGATTGACAAACCCGCGCCCGGAGCGCTCCGAGAGAATGTCCCGGTTAACCGCGTCAATGCGCAGCGCGGCGACCTCCTCTGCGGTGTAGATCGGCACCAGCCGCTCTAGCAGCCGCTCTAGCAATGCCCACTTGCGGCGCTGATACGAAGTGTCAAAAAGCGTGGAATTGTTCATCGTTTGCTCCCCATTCTGCCTCCGCATAACT
>JAJEIO010000002.1 GCA_022827835.1 Candidatus Latescibacterota bacterium | reverse complement strand
CCCAGGGCGTGTCATCCACCATCTTGGGCACATGGTCGTCGATAAGGAAGCCGGTGAAGCCTGCGTGATAGAGGGTTCGCATGGCGGCGGCAATGTCCACGTTGCCTTCGCCGAGGAAGCACTCGTTGAAGACCGGTACCGTGCCCTGGACGTCCCGGAAGTGCACGTAGAACAGGCGGTCCTCGGACACGAAGTGATGCATGGCGGCCAGCACGTCCTCGCCCATCTCCGACCAGCAACCCATGCAAAAGTCCAGCCCGTTGTTGGGGCTGTCGGCGATTTCCATGGCTCGTCTGAATCCAGCGAACGAACGCATCAGGCGAGCCACGCCTCCGAGTGACGGGACCGGTGGGTCGTCTGGGTGAAGCGCCAGCCGCACCCCGCTGGCCTCGGCCACGGGCAGCACGGCATCGGTGAAGCGAGCGTAGTTGTCCCACATCTCGTCGGCGCTGAAGGATCGGCCGTGCGTAGGCGAGTCGCAGGTAACGCTCGCGGCATCAAAGGCGGTGGCCACGGCGCCGCCGCGAATCACTTTGGGCTCCGTACGCCACACGCCGTTGGGCATCCAGTGGTAGCCGAGGATTGGGATGCCGGCCTTACCCATGTTGCGCACGGTGGTGATCATGTGCTGGAGCTGTTCTTCGCGGCCGCTTTGGCCGAGCATGATCTTGTCGTAAAACGATGTAGGCACGTTTTCCAGTGCCATCAGCCGCAGTTCGGCGTCGTCGGCCCGCTTTCTGAGGGCGGCCAAGTCCTCGTATTCCCACTGCTTGTCGCCGGGGAGTTTGGGGGTATTCATCAGAAAATCGTCGCAGCCCATCTGCTTGATAAAGGCGAGTTTTTCGTCGGTGAGTTCGTTGAACTGGCCCAGACCCACGCGCATTTGCAGGGACATAAGTAGCCTCCAGGTGTGAGGGGTTGCAGAGCGGAAAATTTGCCGAAGTCGCTGGAGCGGGTCAAGCGCGGCTGCCGACGCCGGCCCCGGTGGGGACGTGTACCTCTAAGCCGGCCGCAGAGTCGGCGACTAGATCTCTGTCAAAGACTATCGCCCCCGGCTCGAAAAGCAGCACGACGGTCGAGCCGCCGAATTGGAAAAAGCCCTTTTCTTGGCCGCGCTCGCAAGGCCCTATCGAGTACGTCTGGACGATGCTGGCGACGTTGATAGCACCGACCTCGATGTAGGCAATTTTGCCGAAGGCGGGCGTCGTCAGTTCGCAGACGGAGCGCCGGTTGCGGTGGAAGATGTCGGGTATGCGGGCGAGGGCAATGGGGTTGACCGAGTGGTAGGTACCGTCGATCCACTGGGTTTGACCGACTTGGCCGTCGGCGGGGAAGTGGAAGCGGTGATAGTCGTAGGGGGCGAGGCGGACGACGAGGGCGGCACCGCCGTGGTATGGGGTGGGGTCGATTGCTTCGGCTAGGAGTTCGCGGGCCGAGAGTTGGTTGCTTTTGACCGGTAGCACGTCTTCGGCTGCGATTTGCGGATAGACGAGGACTTTGCCATCGGCAGGGCAACAGAGGCGTTTGGGGTCGGGATCGCAGGGTCTGGCTCCGGGCTTGAGGCGGCGAATGAAAAAGTCGTTGAAGCTGGAATAGTGGCTGAGGGGGTGTTCGATTTCGTCGAGGTCAATGCGATAGCGCTCGACAAATGGGCGGATTTGACGCCGAGTCCAAGTGCTTTGCTTCCACCAGCCGTAGAGGCGGGAGAAAAGGGGGCGGTTGAAGACGGTACGAAAGACGAGATGCCCCGTGTTTGTGGTGTAGAACCAGTGGAGGAGGGACTGCCCTGGGACATGTTCGACGACGATAGACCCGGTTTGGTGGTCGCGGTAGCGGGTTGGCGTGGGGGGAGTGGTTCGACGAGAAGTCATGTGAAAAAGAAGAAAATGGATGTGAAAACGCGCAAGAAAAGTACTTTTAGTACAGCGAGAGGCAATCCATGGGACAGATAGACAAAGAAGCCGTCAAAGCGTATTTGCTCGGGTTACAGGATGCGATTTGCGCGGCCTTGGAAGCAGAGGACGAGGGCGCTTTCCGCGAAGATAGCTGGGAGCGGCCAGAAGGGGGTGGTGGTCGCACGCGAGTGTTGGAGGGGTCGGTGATTGAGCGGGCTGGGGTGAATTTTTCGCACGTGCGGGGCAATGAGTTGCCGCCGACGGCTACGGCGCGCCGCCCCGAGTTGGCGGGGCGGGCCTTTGAGGCGATGGGTGTCTCGGCGATTGCGCATCCGCACAACCCCTATGCGCCGACTTCGCACCTGAACGTGCGGTTCTTCACGGCAGAGAAGGAAGGGGAGAAACCTGTGTGGTGGTTTGGCGGTGGGTTCGACTTGACGCCGTACTACGGCTTTGAGGAAGACGCGGTGCATTGGCATCGGACGGCCAAAGCCGCTTGCGATCCTTATGGCGAGGCGCTCCACCCCAAATTCAAGCAGTGGTGCGACGAGTACTTTTTCCTGCCGCACCGCGACGAACCGAGGGGGATCGGCGGCCTGTTCTTCGACGATTTCAACGAAGGGGGTTTCGAGCACTGCTTTGCCTTTGCCCGCAGCGTCGGCGACGGCTATATAGCTGCGTACCTGCCGATTTTACAGCGGCGCAAGAGAAGGGAGTACGGCCGTCGGCAGCGGCAGTTCCAGCTCTACCGCCGGGGCCGCTACGTGGAGTTCAACTTGGTTTGTGACCGGGGAACGCTCTTCGGCCTGCAATCAAAGGGGCGCATAGAGTCGGTCTTGGTCTCGCTGCCGCCCTTGGTGCGCTGGGCGTACGATTGGCAGCCAGCGGCCGGATCGGAGGAAGCGCGGCTCTACGAGGTGTTTCTCAAGCCGCGGGATTGGGCCGGTTAGCCCTGCCAATCGGGATTGGGTTGGGGGATTTTGGCTTCCACTGTTTCGCGCCACTCGCGCAACAGTTCGTGCAGCCGGTCGCGGATTTGCGGCATTTGCTCGGCTAGGTTGTGCTCCTCGCCGATGTCGGCGCGCAGGTTGTACAGTTCCAGCCGCCCATCTTCAAAAAACTCGATCAGCTTGTAGTCGCCGGAGCGCACGGACGAGCCGGGAGTGCCGCCCTGATTGCCGTAGTGCGGATAGTGCCAAAAGATGGCCTCGCGCTCGATGGATTCGGCACCGTGCATAAGCGGCGCGATGCTGGTGCCGTCGCAGTGCTGCGCGGGGATGGGGTCTAAGCCGGCTAGTTCGAGGATCGTCGGGTAGAAGTCGGGGCTGGTCACTGGGACGGGACAGGTGCTGCCGGCTGCGACCCGGCCGGGCCAGCGCACCAGCAAGGGTTCGCGGGTGCCGCCTTCGTACATCCAGCCCTTGCCCTCGGCCAGCGGCGCATTGCAGGTCGGCGAGCTTTCGGAGGTGGCGAGGCCGCCGTTGTCCGAGGTGAAAAACACGGCGGTGTTTTCGGCTTCACCAAGCGCGTCGAGCAGGTTGAAGAGACGCCCCAAACTTTCGTCGAGGCTTTCGATCATGGCCGCATAGACCGGGTCGGATTGGATGAGCCGCCGTTTGACGCGCTGGTCCTTTTTGTGCTCGCAGGGGAAGTACTCCCCCTCGGCAAAAGCTTCTACTTGATCCAAGCCAAGGGCACGGGCTTTGGCTTCGTACTTGGCGATTTTTTCTGGTTTGGCTTGAATCGGCGTGTGGACGGTGTAGTACCAGAGATTTAAAAAGAAGGGCCGCTCGTCCCGGTTGTTTATCAAGTCGAGCACTTGGTCGGTCAGATAGTCGGTTAGGTACGTGCCTTCGGGGACATCGGCGTCGGCGAGCGGGGGAATGGTCCAAGGGCTGAAGTACCCGCCTTGCCCCGGCGAGCCTTGGTGCGCGCCGCCAATGTTGACCTCAAAGCCGTGGTCTTCGGGCAGGTGGCCGTCGCCGCCCAAGTGCCACTTGCCGACGTGCCACGTCTGATAGCCACCCTCTTTGAGGGCGCGGGCCAGCGAGTGCTCGCGCGTCGGCAGTTGCTTGAGATACGGCACATCGACGAGCTGGCCACGTGCTGGGTGGATGCGCCCATGCACGTCGATCCAGTCGGTGATGCCGACGGTGGCTGGATACTTACCGGTGAGGATGCTGGCGCGGGTCGGCGAGCAGACTGGGCAGGCCGCGTACGCGTCGGTAAAGCGCATGCCCTCGCGGGCGAGGCGGTCGATGTTGGGCGTTTCGTAGAAGGAGCTGCCGTAGCAGACGAGGTCCTTCCAGCCCATGTCGTCAATGAGGATGAAGACGATGTTGGGCTGCGTCACGCGAGGGCCTCTTCGATGGCGGCGACTACGGCCGGATCGTTAGGGGTGGTTCGGGGCGCGAAACGGGCCAGCGGTTGGCCGTCCTTGTCGATGAGGAATTTCTCAAAGTTCCAGGAGATGTCGCCGGGAAAGGCCGCACCCTCGCCGGCGAGATAGGCGTAGAGCGGATGACGGTTGGGGCCGTTGACCTCGATCTTGCTAAAGAGCGGGAAACTCACGTCGTAGCGGGTCTGGCAGAAGTCGAGGATCTGCTCCTCGCTGCCCGGCTCTTGCCCCTTGAATTGGTTGCAGGGAAAGCCGAGGACCGCTAGGCCTTGGTCGGCGTATTGGCGATGCAGTGCCTCTAGGTCGGCGTATTGCGGGGTCAGGCCGCACTCGCTGGCCACATTGACGACGAGGAGCGCCTTGCCGGCGTAGTCGGCTAGGTCGGCGGCTTGGCCGTGGATGGTTTGGGCGGTGAAGTCGTGGACGCTGCTCATGTTTTTCTCCTTGAATTGGACGGTGCGGTTGAAATCTAAACGACGGGCGACCACAAGAGTCGCCCCTACATACGTGACGTACTCAAAGTTTATGAGATAATTCTAATATTGCCACTCGCCTAGTTACGTTCAATGCCCGGTGCATGTCCGGTTCATCTTGCCTATCTTTTGAGCCCCTCTAACACAACAGCAGAGAAAGAGACTATGAGCGACCGACCGGCCATCGAAATTTACTCAATCGGCACCGAGCTTTTAAACGGACAGATCCAAGACACCAATTCCTTCTGGATGGCGCAGCAGATCGCCGCGCTCGGCGGCTATGTGCGGCGGATCGCGATTCTCGACGACGATATGGACGAGTTGACCGGCGTGCTCAAAGACGCCTGCCAGCGCGGAACCCGGGTGGTGATCACCACCGGGGGACTTGGGCCGACGCCTGACGATATGACGGTTGAGGCCATTGCCAAGATCATGGAGGTGGGCACGGAAGTCGATGAAACCTTGGTCGAGCGGTATATGGAGAGCCGCGGCATTGAAAAGCGCGCTGACGTCAGCGAAGGGCTGATTAAGATGGCGACTAAACCAGAAGGCTCCGTGGCCCATCCCAACCCGGCGGGCGTGGCTCCCTGCGTGGAGGCACGGGTCGGCGAGACCACGATTTACAGTCTGCCCGGGCCGCCGCGCGAGGTTGAGGCGCTGTTCCGCCAGTCGGTAGAGGATGCCTTGGCCGGGATATACGACGATGTGCGGCTTTCGCTGCGGGTCGCCGTCAACCTGCCCGAATCGCAGTGTGGTCCGATCCTGCACAGCGTGATGAGCCAATATCCCAATACCTACCTCAAGGCCTTCGTCGCGTTGAGGGAGCGCACGGCCGATGGTCAGCGGCTGCCGGTGGATATCGTCGTTTGGGGCAAGGAGGCCGAGGAGGCGCAGGCTTTGCTCGACAAGGCGTTGGCTGAGTTTAAGGCCCAGGCGTTCGAGAAGGGCAGCGAGGTTGAGATCCGCGACGAAGGGTAAGTGAGCGAAGTACCGACGATTTAATCAAAAGACGCCCACGCTGCGGCCATCGCGTTGGCTGGCGAGTGCAAATCTGATTCAACCGTGTCGCAGTTGCTCCCGCTCCATCCACCGGCGCATGATCTCTGGCGACTTGCGTAAGAGGTGGAGATAAGGTTTGCTCGTCTGGTGCCGCTGTCTGGCCGTGCGCTGTTTGTCGTTGGGCCTCATGTTGTATTTGCCGCGGAATTCGATGACCAGCCTCCTCCTGTTGTCCACCGCAATGGTTAGCACATTCGGGCGCTTCTGTTGGGCACCTTCCGCTTGGAGCGACCAGATCGAATACTCCCCCTTGGCGCAGCGCCTAGCGTACGACTTGACGCAGTGACACATGGCTTGGCTCTCTTCGGCCAAGGCCCAAGAGTTGCACAATTCCCGCACGCTCCAGTGCAGGGTCGCGCCGAGGTGGCCGTCTTTCTCCTCGCACTCGTAGCCGCGAAGGCCAGAGCTCGACCACTCCTCCCAGTCCACGTGCTGGTCGAGGGCAAACTCGCCGTGCCACGCCTCAACTTGGCGCAGCAGCTTGTCAATACTGCGGCCCTTCATGGTGAAATGGGGTTGCAGCGGCGGTTCTTCTGCGAGATTCCCGTCGTGCCCGCGCGTTTGCTGGGGGGCAAACTTCTGGTTGTAGATATAGTCGACGATTGGGCCGACGTAAGTGGGTTCGAGCATTGGCTGGTTGGCCAGAAAGAGCACCACCGTCGCCCAGAACGGCTCGTCCTCCATAAAGTCGCGCAGGCGCGAGCGCACCACGGCAGAAACTAGGTTGCGGCTGCCGCCCATTCCGAGAAACTGCGCCCAGCGCAACCCCATCGAGACCGATTCCACGTCCGGCACCTCGAAGATCAGATGCGCCATGCGTTTGGTGAGGGAAATTTCGGTATCCATCGCGCGGATATTGCCGCCTTGGGCGACGTGGATAAACCACTCCTGCTGCCGCCGGATGACGATCGGATCCTCTTGGTGCCAAGCTCCATCCGTAAAGGAGGTCTCGCGCCAAACCCCGTCCATAAAAAACGGCACCTCATAGCGGGCTAAAAGATAGCGGACCAATTCGCCGAATTGTCGCCGCTTGTTCTGGCTTTGCGGATACCAGTCCTCTATTGGTTTGAGCCAGTCGCGGTGGTAGCGAGCCAGCGGTGCCAACAGTTTGCCGTCAATGCGGGCGTATTTCTCGCAGTGGACCAGAAGGCGATAAAAGGCTTTGCGCTCGGCCGGGTCTTCGACATTGGCAAAAAGCCGCGTCCAGCCCTCCCAAATGCCCGATGTCTTGCCTTCATAGGCCAGGGTGATAAAGCGGACCTGGCTCGGGCGGTAATCTGGTTTGGGGTCGGGGCGGCGGGTCTTTTGCCAAAGCTGGAACAGCTCGCATTCCTTTTGCAATTGCTCGTCACTCTTGTCTAGCCCCTTGTCGAGACCCTGCTTGTGGCACCAGATGCGGTAGGCGCCGACGCTGTGGAAGCCGAGCGCGTCGATGTGGCGCTTGAGCTTTTCGTCCAGCCTGTCTGCGATTGGTACAGAGCGGTGCCCCGTCGCAGCCATTTCTTTGACCGCCTGGCGCAGGGTCGGCCAATTGTCGAAGCCGTACTGGCGGGCGATCACGTGCTGGGCGTCGTGCAGAGTGAATCCGTCAGGTGATAATCGGGAAAACCGGGGCAGGTGCTGTTGCACGGACGCGCAGATCTGCGAATCGCCGGCCTGGAAGGACTTGAGCAGGTCCTTGGCCTGTTTTTTCAAATGATCGAGATGGGGATTGGGAGGTAGGACGGTAGCCATACAAAACCCTCTTTCAAAATGCCTGTCATCCGCGAAGACAAGCCGAAAGAAGGTTCTTTATCAGCAGGCGAAAAAGCTAAGGTGGGTTCAACCCTTTCCGCGGATCGAGGCGTCCTTAAAACGCCTTGACGACTAGGATAGGATGGCACCTTCACAGAGTCAAGAGAGAACTGGGCTGTCTCTCGAAATAGGCCTGGGCCTCGTGCGCTTTTTGTGTGCTGGGCCATAAGGTCAAAAGGTTTACACCTGCCCTTTCAAGCTACCCCACGAAATGGGCGCGACATTCGTCTGCTCTGCAGTAGGATACAATCCAGCGCCAATATAATAGGATGCATCATCAAGCTCTATGGGGGCCACGTAGCTTATCTTGGGGGACTCGTCTTCGCCTTCGATCGCTGGATTATCCCAGAGATATTCCACAAAACCGCCCCCGGCTTGTGCTGCCGCGATAGCCTGATGTACGATCTTAACGCCATTGCTGTCTTCTTGGTCGATATTATTGGTGCCTTCGCGCGAGGGGATGGTCGCGTGAAAGAAGTTGGTGCCCTCAAAATCGACGATGAAGATGTAAATTGGCCCATGTCGCCATTCTTTATCGGTCCTGAAGGACTCCAAAACAGCCGCCCGTTCCGCCTCGTCTTGCGCAGCCTCCAGCAGACTCTTCGCTTCCAGCACGAAATTCTTCAATGTCTCTCGATCTACTACATCCCTTGCGGCGGCGTCTGCTTTTTCTACTCCGCCGAGCAGCCCTATCGCAACTAGGACAAATGACAATATTCGGATCATGATTTCCTTCCCGTAGCTCCTAGCTTGATGCCCGCCGCGTCGCAGCCAGCACGTCGTAGCAAAACTGCGCTGTACTCCAGGCGTCGTACCCAGTTGCGTTCCAGATCTGGCCAGTGACTTCTGGGCAGATATACTGGTCCCAGCCAGCGTCTTGTATGGCCTTGTAGTAAGCCTTCATGTCCAGCTTGCCGCTGCCGGGCAGGAGATAGCGGACCCGTCCTTCCTCGTCGAGGTAGCCGTCCTTGATGTGATTGTGGACTGAGTACTGGAGATTCAGGTCAATCGAGTGCTGCAAGTCGATGCCTTCCACCCAGAAATGGCTGTAGTCGAAGTTAAGGCCGAGGTTCGGATGATTGGTTTGCTGCATGAGCCAAGCGGCCTTTTCCGGCGTCTCAAAGTCGTCGCCAGCATGTGGCTCGATGGCGACGATGACGTCGTATTCGGCGGCCATGTCGCCTAGTTCGAGTACCAGCTCGACGATGCGCTCTTTGCCGGTCTCCCAGGCAGGTTTGCCGCCGAGAGTGGTGCTGACGACCATTGGGCGGTCGTCGAGCCGGAGCGCGCGGCTCAGCTCAAAGGTCGCTCTGAACTGCGCGAGTGCGGCTGCGCGCCCCTCGCCTTCGACGCAGGGCGAGAGCAGGGCCATTAGCACCGGTGAGGGGTAGCCAAGTTGGCGGAAGAGGTCGGCGAGTCTTTTGCGCGCGGCCGCGTCCATGTTGGCCGGTTCGGTCGGCCAGCCGGGAGTGACGGCGATTTCCATGCCCTCGTAGCCCATGTCGGCGAGGCGCGGCAGGGCTTCGAAGACGTCGAGTTGCTTCATGCCATAGGTGCTGTAGTAGAGTTTCACGCGGGGACGGCCTCCTGTTGTGCGCCCATGCGCTCGCGCTCGGCGATGAGCAAGTTGATCCAGTGTTTCATGTAGTGCCCATGGTCGTGCCAAGTGCGGCCGCTGATGAGGTTGCCATCGACGACGCAGGGCGCGTCGACAAAGGTGCCGCCGCAGACTTCGAGGTCGAATTGGCACTTGGGCACGGTAGCCATGCGCCGCCCTCCGACGCAACCGGCGCGGGCGGGGATTTCGACGCCGTGGCAGACGCAGCCTACGGGCTTGTCGCGGTCGAAAAAGTAGCGGGTTATGCGAATTAGGTCCGGGTCGTCGCGGATGTATTCGGGGGCGCGCCCTCCGGAGAAAAAGATTCCCACGTATTCTTCGGGCACGACGTGGCGGAAGGCGATGTCCGCTTGGATGGTATAGCCCTCGAATTCGCGGGTGATGTCCCAACCTTCGGCCGGGACTTCGTGCAGGACCATGTTGTAGCGGCGGGCTTCCGGCCCGGCCACCACGGGCGCGAATCCCTCTTCTTGGACGCGCAGGTAGGGATAGAGCGTATCGACGGTTTCGGTGGCGTCGCCGACGATGATGAGGACTTTGGCAGTCACTGCATTCTCCCTTGGACGATTAGGAATTAGGAATTATGGTGCTGCATTCTTCCTTGGACGATACGGGCTGGTGGGGTACATTTTGCGCGCCGGAGAAACTAATGTGCCATATTGGACGTAGCAAGCTGTAAGCGCATCGCAACGACGCAAGGAGGTTATTGTGGAATATCGCCGCTTTGGACAGACGGACATGGAGCTGAGCACCATTGGCTTGGGTGGGCTGTTGGCCCGCTACGAGGGCATCAATGGTCATCCGCCGCCCGAGGAGAAGCGCCGGATTTACCTGCGGGCCGCCGAGTTGGGCGTCAACCTTTTCGACATGGGTTACGGCGACGAGGTCCACATTCCGGACGAGCTGAAAGGCCCGGGGGACGACCGCTTCTTCTCGCTCAAGGTAGGTGCGCCGGCAGCCGCTGAGGTGGAGGGGACTATCGACAAACACCTCGCCAATGTGCGCCGCGAAGCCATCGATATTTTGCGGGTACACCACTATGCCTATCTGCAAAACGAGGGTTTGGCCGAACGCATCGCCGAGTGCAAGGCCAAAGGCAAAGTGCGCGCCTTGTGCTTGATTCGGCACATGCTGGCCGATCAACAAGCCTATGCTGAGCGCGGTCCCGAACCCGAGGCGGACGCCGATTTGGTCATCTACAACTACGTCTGCCGTTGGCAGGCTCCGGGCATTGCGGCGTCGGCGCGGGCTGGGAAGGGCGTGCTGATTATGAAGTCCCTGGGCGGCCAGTGGGTTAGCTGGGCTGACAAGGCGCAGACCGATTGGTCGGCCGTGGACGAGTCGAAGGTCGAGGAGCTATCGCCGAGGGGGGAAGGCATTCGCGGAGAGTTGCCGCTGGTCTATCCGATTGTCTCGGGCCCTTGGCATGAGCTAGCCGAGCCAGGCGAGTTGGTGCCGCGCACCGAACGGGCGATACAGTGGGTGCTGGCGACCGAGGGGGTGCATTGCACCTTGGTGGCTTTTGCGAGCGTGGAGGAATTGGAGGAAGGGTTGGGGGTGATGGAGGTAAGCGCCGCTATTTGATTGGATCAAGAGAGGAGCGATGATCGCGGCGGGTGTGGAACTAGATCCAATCAGGCGTGGATGGTTTCAGTAGGCCACGGAGACGATTCGGCTGACTTGGTCGGTGCGCGCGTCGCCGCTGACTTCGACGCGCAGGACGTAGTTTCCCGGTGCGACCAGACCGCTAGCGTGGTCGCGTCCGTCCCATTCCAAGGCCACTCGTCCGGCCACCTGCTCCGCTTCGCTCAAAAGATGCACCTGTCGCCCGGTTAGGTCGAAAATGGCTACTCGCACGGTGCGCGGATCCAGCACTTTGAGCAGATTGAATTCAAGGACGAGTTGGTCGCCAACGCCGTCGCCGTTGGGAGTTAGCAACTGGGTTGAGATGGTCAGGTTATCGAGCAGATCGGAGGCCGCGGGCAGGGCTACGGACACCGTTTCGCTCGCCACGGCCTCGCTGGCATCTCCCGCATCGACTTGCTGTATCTGACCTTCTAGATTGCTGTTGAAGAGCAAAGCGTCAAAACGAGTCTGGTTGAGGTAGAGCGTACTCTCGAAATCGATCTCCAAAAGTCCTGAGCGCCGCACAGCGCGGTCGAGGACGAGCAGGGTTCCGTTGGCCCGCTCCTCGATTTGGACGGAGGCTTCTTCCCCGTTGATGCGCAAGGCCCTGAAGCGCACAGTGGCCGACGAACTCAGCAGGATTTGGTCGAATCCCCGGTTGGCCGAAGTCGCGGTTGTGCGGAGGAAATAGGTGAAGTTTTGCGGCGCGCCCGGCTCTACCTCGGCCGGGTAGATTTCCGCCAGCGTCTGTTGCACCAGCGGCGGGTGGAAGTGCAAAGTCAGCGTTTCCAGTGATGGGCGCTAAACGGATCTTCGCTCAAAAGCTGCACCTCGATTTGGGCGAACTGCCGAGGTCCTGGCGACAAAAAGCCTTGGCCAGAAACCTCGTAGGCCGGACTCCAGTTGCTCCAGTCCGAGCCTATTGTGCGCACGGTGTCGATCCGTCCGCGAAAAGAGGGAATGAGCTTGTCGTATTTCCTTGCGGTGACTTCTTTGCCGTTTTTGTCGTAGAAAGAGTACTCTTCGTCGAGCAAATTGCCGGTGCGGCTGCGAATCTCTAGGCGCGTAGCGGGCGGCACTAAGGCTCGCCAATCGAGCGCCGAGATCGTCTTTTGCCCGCCCAAGTCGAAAATCGGCGAGAGCGCCGTCAAGGCGGCGGGAAATCCTTCGCCAAAGACTTGGAACTCCGCGGTTGTGCCCGAGAGCGCGCCGGAGGTCATGCCAAAGAGGAGTCGGATATAGCGCAACTTAGTCAGGGAGAAGCGCTCCTCAAAGTGGACGATGTCGCGGCGGTTGCGCAGTGATTCGGGCAATTCTCCCAACGAGACCCAGCGCAGCGATCCGTCCGGGGCCAGCGATCCGTCCGACCCCGACATTTTGTACCACAAATAATTGATGGAGCCAAAGCGAGTGCGAGCCCTTTCGCCGGTCGTCGGCAGCCCGGTGAAATCCCCCAACAGCCGCACTCGATCGACCCAAAAGAGCACGCCCAAGTCGAGAATAAAAAGCCCCATCGGCGTCACCCCGCGCCCCTCCTTGCGACCCCAGTACGAGGTAATGTCCCCGTCAATTAGGTTGCGGCTGATCAAGGGGTTTTCGTAGCGCTCGTCCCGGCCGGAGCCGACGAGGCTATGCACATCGATCTGACCGCCGCGCTCCCGCGCGCCCAAGGACAGATTGTCGCCCACGCTCTCGACCGACAACTCGCTGAGCTGGGCACCAAGCGTCTTCTTGTCGGCTTGGATGCGAATGTGCTGCAGGGGCTTGAGGCCAAAGTCGATCTCGATGATCCGATCTTGGTTAAAACTGTACAGGCGGCGTTTGTTGTAGCGCAGGGTGCCCTCAATGGCCACGCCGGCGTTGGTGAAGAAAGGCTCGCCGTCGGAAGTGAAAACCTTGAAGAATTCGAGCGGCTCGCCGTCCTCGGCAAAATGCAGGCGGATGGTGCGCGCCGAGACCACCCGGCCTAGATCGACCTCTATCCACCAGTCCTCCAGCGGGGCTTCTGCGGCAGGTGCCCAGGCTGTCTCTGCGTCTCCGTCTATCAGCAGGGCTGCACGATCCAGCGCTGTGCCCGCAGCGCGGATGCCGCCGCCAAAAGTCGCGGCGTTTTGCACCGCGTCGATATTCTGGCGCACGAACGCGGGTTTGAGCACGCCGTCGGCGACATCGACCGCGTCGCCGGGCAGCGTCCACTCGCTCCAGCCACCCGGCCCGCCGAGGCGCAGTTCCTCGGCTCCGAGGGCTTGGACGGCGAGCAGGAGCGCGCCTAGTATCGACAAGTACAGGCGGATTTTTGTCGCTAAACGATCGCACATAGCATTGAACCTACCTATCCAGCCTCGCCGGTGGGAGATTCTTCGACTCCGCTACGCTCAGAATGACAGGAACATAGCTTCACCGCCTACCTATTTTTGACGGCTATTTAACTTGCGTACACGGCTTCGCGCAGCCCCTTGATATAGCCGATGGCGAACAAGCGCCCGATTGACGAATAGCCCGGCTGGTCGTTGCGGTCGCCCTCCATCGTCGGCACGTGGTCGGGGCGCAGGACGCCTTCAAAGCCGATGTCGCGGTAGGCTTCCATGCAGGCGCGCATGTCGGTCGGGCCTTCGTCGTGGAAGGTCTCGACGAATTTTTCGGGCGTGCCGCGCACATCGCGGAAGTGGACGAAGTAGATGCGGTCGCCAAAGTGGCGGATGACCTCGGGCAAGTCGTCGGTCATCAGGGTGAAGTTGCCTTGGCACAGGCAGATGCCGTTGGCCGGGCTGGGCACTAGGTCGATGAGCTTTTGGTAGTTTTCGACGCTGCGCATGATCCGACCCATGCCGCGCAGGGGCGACAGCGGCGGATCGTCGGGGTGCATGGCGAGTTTGACGCCGGCTTCCTCGGCGACTGGCACGACCTTTTCGAGGAAGTACTTCAGATTGTCCCAGAGCTGTTCTTCGGTGACGACGCCGGCGTCGGTCAGGGGCGCATTTTTCATCAGTTCGTTGTCGAAGCCAGTGACCATGGCACCGCCGCGTCCGGGTGCCGCCATTGAGGTACGGGTCCAGTTGAGCACAGGCATCCACTCGGGACACCAGACCGGAATGCCGACCTTGCCCATGTTGCGAATCAGCTCGCAGGCGTATTCGATCTCCTCGTCGCGGTCGGACAGGCCGAGCTTGGCCTTGTTGAGTGGCGGGCGGGCCTCGATGACGTCGAGGGAAAAGCCGCCGTCGTTAAACGCGGTTTTCATCCGCACGAGGTTGGTGAAGCTCCAGGGCCGTTGATCGGGGTGAATGTCGGCGGGGTCGCCCTGTGTGGAGAAACCGCCGACTACGTGGTCAACGCCGCATTGCTTGACCATCCGCCACAGCGGCGTGGGGTGATCGGGCAGGACTTCGGCAATTTTGATCATGTCGTTCCTTTTCTTGGGAAGATGAAGGTTGGGACGAGCGAAAAAGAAATATTTGCTGTTAGGCGCAGTGCGGTCAACATAGTTCAGCGAATAAACGGGTACACTAGGCCGGTCAGGGCGTCCGCGATGCGGATGCGGTGCGAGAGTAAGGTCTGTTCGGGCAGAGCATCGGCGGCAAAATAGCCGATGTTTGTGCTCTCTGAGGAGAGCTGCAATGCGCCGGCAGTGGGTTCGCAGATAAAGACGTGGGTGACGTAGTGGACGATGGTGCCGTCGGGATAGCGCATGAATGGGTGGCTCTCCGGCTCGGAGTAAATCCCAATCAGCCGCTCGATGCGCACCTCTAAGCCCGTTTCCTCATAGACTTCGCGCACCACGGTCTGCTCGACAGATTCGCCGAGTTCGACTTGGCCGCCGGGCAGGCCCCAAAAGCCGTTGTCCGCGCGCTGTTGCAGCAGGATTTTGCCGGTCTTGTCGCGGATAAAACCATTGGCCGCCACGCCGAGCCGGTCGGGCATTTTTGTCAGCGGCGCGCCCGTGCTGTCGCACCATTGGGTATAGTCGAATTCCTCTGCGTTCATGGCTATTGCGAAAGCGGCCCATAGGCGCTGATAGCTGAGTCGTGGAAAAGCGCCCGGCGCTCGTCGTCTGAAAAGTCGGCGCTCCATTCGAGGAACTTGGCGTAGAGATAGCCGATGCTAATGCCCCGCAGTTTATCGACGGGATAGTTGCTGGCAAACATGCAGCGGTCACAGCCAAAGCGTTCGATTAGCTCTTGGACGACTGCGGCGATTTTGGCCTCTTTGGTTGCATCCTCGTGGAAGGCGTCCCGCGCAAACCACGCCATAGACAACTTCATATAGACATTGGGCAATGCGGCCAGCGCAGCCATGCCTTCGCGCCAGAGGTCCTCGTGCGTTTGATCTTCGCCGTCGTGGAGGAAGCCGAGGTGATTGGTGACGACGCGGAGGTTGGGGAAGTTGCGGAAAACCGCGACCGCATCGGCCACTTGGTGGGGGTTACAGGAGAGGTCGAAGGCGAGGTTGTGGCGTTCTAGGAGGGCTAAGCCATCGCGGAAGCGGCTGCTCTGCAAAATTCCGTCTTCGATCTGCGGCCAGGTCAGGTCGGGATTGTCGGGATGGTGATTGAGGATCATGCGCACGCCGCACAGACGGCCGCCAGAGGCCGCTAGGTGTTGTTCAATGGTGCGTTCGGCTGCGGCGATGTCGCGCTCCAGATGCACGTACGCGACAATGCCAAAGGGCTGTTCGGCTGAGGTTGGTTCGAGTTGGCCGCGCACCCAGCGGGTTTCTTCTACGGTATCGACGGGGACGCCGTCAGGGACTTGGCCGACGACGGTTTCGACGTGGACGCCGCTGACCCGCTGCAACTCAGGGGGTAGTTCGCTCATGTCTTGGGCATAATCGGCGGCCCGGTACGCCGGCATGACATCGCCGAGGTTGGGGTTGGGCCGCTCGGCTAGGTCCCAGAGGTGGAAGTGAGGGTCGCACAGGGGGATGGGAGTCTGCATGGAGAAAAGCCTTTCGGTGATGTGTAGGGGCGACTCTTGTAGTCGCCCGTTGTCTCTAAGCAAACGCCGCCTTCACGGATTCAGGCAGCGGACAATGGGCACCCGGGTGCTGCACTGCGCTGGCACCGGCGGCGCACGCTAGGTCTAGGGCTTGTTGCGGGTCGGTGCCGAGCAGGGCGCTGGCCGCCAGAACCCCGCTGAAGGCGTCGCCAGCCCCGACCGCATCGACGACGGACACGGGCGCGGGCCGTGCGGCGAACGAGGCCCCTGGAATATGGAGTTGAGCGCCGTCGCCGCCAAAGGTAATCGCTAGGCAATCCAGCGCGTAGCGGGCGATTAAGTTGTCGGGTGTGGCGACCTCGGCAATGTCCCGCACGGCCTCCCATTCCTCGTCGTTGAGCTTGACAATAGTCGCCGCTTCGAGGCCAAAGAGTACGGTCTGCGGCGTATAGCAGTCCTTGCGCAGGTTGACGTCGAAAAGCCGATGCCGGGGGTTGGCGGCCAGTAAGTGTTCTAATCCCGGGCGATTGGCCGGGCTGCGCTGCGCGGCCGTGCCATAGTAGATCAGGTCGGGAGACTGGTCTAACGCCGGCTTAGTTTCGATGTAGTCCCAAGCTACGCCGGCGCGGATGGTGTAGGAGGGTTGCCCATCGTCGAGCAATACATCGACCGTGCCCGTAGGCTCAGGCCGATCGGCGACCCATTGCTGATCGATGTCGGCGCGCTGGAGAAAGCCCCGCGCCTGCTGCCCCAGTTCGTCTCGCCCCACCGCGCTGATCATGGCCACGGGAAAGCCGAGCTGGCGCAGATTCCAGGCGAAGTTCAGGGAGGCACCCCCCAAGCAGGTGCGGTCTGGGAAGCAGTCGTAGAGGATTTCGCCGAAGACGATGGAAGTGAAGTTCGCTTTGTACATAGTACAGTTACAACGGCGGAAAGAGCACGTAGCCCACGGCGCTGCGCTCTAACCAGACTTTGCAGAATTCCGCGAGGTCGTACGCCCGTGCGACCTCGTCGCTCGCGGCTGGATCGTTGACCAGTACGGTATCTCCCGAGCAGCCCCGGACGACGAGCAAGTGCCCAGACGTCCGCTCAATGGCCGCCCGACTCAACTCGCCCACCTCGTAGCGCACAGAGGCAACGATGGGAAAGCCCGCGTCGAGTAGCGCGCGCGCTGCCTCCCAAGAGGGAAAGTGCAATAGATAGCCCAAGAGGCCCCGGAGAGCGGCCGCATGGATATTGGCCGGCCACACGCCGTACAGCCCGCTGGGCTGGTGGCGCGCTTCTGAGATTACGTCGTAGATGTCCGCGCTGTGGCCGTAATAGGCAAGGAGCATGGCGACGCTGGTCGGCGAGCAGACGTGGGAAGCCAACTCGGGCCGCAGAACCATCTGGCTTTGCGATGGCACGGCGAGAACCGTATCTCGGCTAGTGAACGTCGGAGAGGGCACTGCGCCTTTGCGGCGCACCGAGACCGAGAGCAAGGCCGGGACCGTGGGGGCGACGCCTTGGACGCGCAGGTGTAGGGTGGCCGCTTGTAAGGGGGTGTGGATGCGCAGGAGGTCGATTTCCGCTGCGACCGCTTCGTTTATCGCGCCCGCCTCGGCCCCGACAAACGAGCCGATTGGGTCGAGGACGGCCCGGCTGCTGTGGCCAGCTTTGGTTTCAAATTCTATCGCGAACTGATAGCCCCATGCGTCGTCGTGGACGACCGAGAGGCACGGCAGGATTTCTAGGGCGTCTTCTAGCGCTGCGGGTGGCAAGTCGAACGAGAACTCGTCGCCATTCCATGCCAATGGTTCGACTCGCTTTGGCCGGATGGACAGCGGGATGGCGCGTTGTAACGCGGACTCATCCAGCCCTTGGGCAAACAATAGAAGTGCGTTGCTCATTAGGTTCGTTTGGGAAGAACTAAGTACACGATAGTAATCCAGTGGACGTTAGGCATGGGAGCGCTGAGATGCTTGCTCCGCTCAGCATGACAGGTGCTGACGCCCATGTTGTCATGCTGAGCGAAGCGAAGCAGCCCATACCGCTCTACTGTCGTGTACTTAGGGGAAGAATACATTCAATCGCCACCTGCGTCCAGCAAGGTTTGCCGACGCGCGAGTCTCCTATCCCCAAAGCTGAGGATGGGGCGGATGGAGCAGGCTGCCTTCGTAGCGCAGCCCGCGTTCCCGATCTTTTTGCAGGAGCAAGGGGCCGTCGAGATCGACAAAGCGGGCCTGCTGCGCCAGCAGGACAGCCGGTGCCATAGCCAGCGAGGTGGCGATCATGCAGCCGACCATCAAGTCCAAGCCGCACGCGCGTGCCTCGGCTGCCAAGCGCAGGCCCTCGCTGAAGCCGCCGGTCTTGTCGAGCTTGAGGTTGACGCATTCGTAGCGGGCGGCTAGTTCTGCGAGATCGGCGGCGGTGTGGCAGGATTCGTCGGCGCAGAAGGGGACTGAGTGTTCAAACTCAGCGAGCAGGGCGTCTTGGTCGGCGGGCAGAGGCTGTTCGATGAGCGCGACGCCCAAGCGAGCTAGTGCGGCTGAGAGCGGCTCGACTTGGTCGGCGGACCAGCCTTCGTTGGCATCGACGATCAGGGTTGAGTCTGGGGCATTGGCGCGGATTGCGGCGACGCGGTCGAGGTCGTCGTGACCGGCGAGTTTGATCTTGAGCAGTGGGCGGTCGGCGTGTTGGGCAGCGGCTTGGCCCATGGTTTCTGGGTCGTCGAGCGAGAGGGTGTAGGCCGTCGATATTGGATGCGGTGTTGCTAATCCGGCCAGTTCATAGGCAGGGCGGTCGCTGATTTTAGCTTCTAAGTCCCACAGCGCGCAGTCCAAGGCGTTGCGAGCCGCGCCGGATGGTAGAGCGCGTTGCAATGCCGCTCGGACTTCGGCGAGCTCAGTCGAGCCGTCGAGGCCGGCTTCTACCTGTGGGCGCAGCGATTCTAGCGCATCTATGGTTCCGGCCACGCTTTCGTTGTAGCGGGGGTAAGGGACGCATTCGCCGCGGCCAACGCAGCCGTCGCGGCTCAGTTCGACGACGACGACGTCGGCGGTGGTTTTGGCTCCGCGCGAGATGGTGAAGGTCTGGGCGAGAGGGAAGCTCTCACTGCGAATGGAGAAGCGAGTCACAGGGCATCGACCAAGCGCGCTGCTCCTTGGCGCAGCGGATCGACTGCGGGCAGGTCGGCTTGGCGTTCAATGGTTTTGAGCAGTTCGGCGGCACGGTCTTCCGGCAAGTGCGAGGTGTTGACTGCAATGCCAATAGTGCGACAGGCCGGATTGGTGAGCCGGCCGCACTGCTCGTTGAGGCGGATGCAGTCGAGCAGATCGGGCAGTTGGTATTCGGGTAGGCCGCGCATGTGGGGGCGGTTGGGATCGTGGCAGAGGACGAGCGCGTCGGGTTGGGCACCGTGCATGAGGCCCAGCGATACGCCGGCATAGGAAGCGTGGAACAGCGAACCTTGGCCTTCGACTAGGTCCCAGTGCTCGGGGTGGTTGGCCGGGGTTAGAACCTCGACGGAGCCAGCGAGGAAATCGGAAACCACGGCGTCAACGGCAACGCCGGTCCCGGCGATGAAGATGCCGGTTTGGCCGGTGGCGCGGAAGGTGCAGGCCATGCCTCGCGCCTGCATCTCGCGCTCAATGGCCAGCGCGGTGAACATCTTGCCGACCGAGCAGTCGGTGCCGACGGTGAGCAGGCGTTTGCCCGGGCGTTTGACGCCGGTTGCAATGGGAAAAGCGCGGTCGGAAAAGCGCGCATCCACGAGGCGAGTGCCCTTTGCGCGGGCGTGGTCGGCCAAGCCGGGGATGGTGCCAAGGCGCGTGTGCAGGCCACTGGCGAGGTCGTAGCCGAGGTCGATGGCCTGCAGGAAGGTATCGCGCCAGAGATCGGAGATGGTGCCGCCGCGATTGGCGACGCCGATGATGAGGGTGCGGGCACCAGCGGTGCGAGCTTCGGCGAGGGTTTGGTCGGGCAGTTCGAGGTCGGCGTGGCAGTCGGGAAGGCGGAGTTGGCCAATGCACTGTTCGGGCCGCCACTGGGCGACGCCAACGGCCGTTTTGGCGGCTAGCTGGTCGGCGGCGTCGCCGAGGAATAGTAAGTATGGGGGCGCGAGTTGGATCACGGGGCGACCGGCATGTCGAGGCGGCGGCGGCGCTGCTGCCAGTGCCACTTGTCGCTGCCGGCAATGAGCGGCT
Organism: Candidatus Latescibacterota bacterium; assembly: GCA_022827835.1. Taxonomy (GTDB): domain Bacteria; phylum Latescibacterota; class UBA2968; order UBA8231; family UBA8231. The sequence goes on along the minus strand of JAJEIO010000002.1, from coordinate 303,268 downwards.
TGAGAGGTTCGGGCGTTTGGGCGATGAATTCAGCGCTCGGCTCTTGGCCGTTCCAGGCTTGGAACATCGGCGGAGTATAGCCGCCGATGACGATGACGCGCTCGCGCTCGGAGCGGATCTGGCCGGTGGCGTGGATCAGGGCCTCGCCAAAGAGCAGGGTTGACCCAGCGGGCGCGACCACTTGGTGGATTAGCGCGGGGTCCTCGTACGCCGCGGCGATGATGGTCTCGCGGTCGCATTTGACTTTGTGGCTGCCGGCGATGACCACGGTGCCGCCGTCGTCCGGGCCCAATTCCGTGAGGTTGGTCAGGGTTTTGACAAAAGTGCAGTGGTAGAGGCCGTTTTCGACGTACGTGCCTACGTCAGGGGTGGTGCCGGTGTGGAAGCCGTAGCGCGGCGCGGCGGAAAAGTCGATTTCCGGGTCGCGCTCGTTGACGGCGGCCTCGGATTCTTCGAGGCGTACGCTGCCGCCGACTAGTTCCTCGGCCATGCCGACTAAGCGCGGATGAGTTAGGTATTCGAAGATCGCGGGATCGGCTTCGAGGATGTGGGCAAAGTGCAGGTGGTGAGGCCGATAGGAGGAGAGACGGCAGTTGCGGACGAGGGCCTTGGCTGGGTCTGGGGCGGACAGGAGGTCGCGTTTGAGCCGCAGCATGGCCTCTAGCAGGCGATCCGTCAGGTCTTGCTCGATCGCGTTTTCAATCACCACATAGCCATAGACTTCGAGGTGATAGCGCTGGGCAGGGGTGAGCGCGGGAAAGGGCCGGATGAATTCGCCGTCGGACATGGGCGAAAATATAAGTGCAGGAAAAGGGTATGCCAACGGGGAAGTAAACGCGCTTTTATTAAGCCAAAAAAGCGCCCGTACCGCAGTAAATCGCGGCCAGAATCTCGTCGCGTCTGATTGAAAATTTAGTTTTGCATTAAAGTACGCTTTTTAGTACTGTTAAATGTACGCACAATTACGTGTCTTTTTCATAATTTTCGTATATATAGTATTATTAACAATTTATCGACAGTCAATTTCCTTTCCCTTACGGATTCACGGAGAATTCCTATAAATGTGGGCCATTCAGATCGTCGCCAAGAGTACTTAATTTAGTACCATATACAGTACAAAAGAGGAAATATGCTCCAATCCATGCCCATTGCCGAAGCCCGCAAAGTCCTGAATCAATTGCCCGATCGCTTCGCTGCCGAACCCGAAGCGAGTGCTCTCGCCGTAACGCGCCGCGGCCAGCCAGTGCTCGCGCTGATGCCGTGGTCGCTTTACCAGGGTATTGTCGAAACGTTAGAGGTACTCGGCGCCGCGGCCGAGTGTGCCGCGCTGCGCGAAGGCATCCGCCAGATTGAGGCGGGCGAGCGCGCCGTCTGGGAGGGGCAATGACGTTGCGCGTCGTCTTGGCGCAGCGCGCCTTAGAGTCGCGGCAAGGCCTGCTCAACCGGCGGATTGCCGAGCAAGTGGACCAATACATCACAGGGCTGGCGACTGACCCGGAGGACCAGGGCTGGCCCTTGGTCGGCGAGTTAAAGGGCTACCGCTGCCTGCGTCCGCCGGGCGGCTGGTTCCGCATTGTCTATCGGGTGGTGCTCGGGGAGGTCGAGGTGGTGCTGGTGTCGGTGGGGCAGACCCATTTGGCTGGTGAGCGGGACGTGCGTGCGCTGGCGCGGACGCTGTTTAGCGAGCGGCTGCTGCGCTAAGCGAGGGAGCGCTGCATTGCCTAGATGCAACCGCCCCTAAAAGCAGGTAGCTTGACCGAGATTCGCGGTTTACCTTAATCTACATCCATGCATCTTTACGTTGGGAGGAACGCCGTGCGTCTTGCAATCTATTCCGCATTTCTTTTGAGCGTAGTTGCATCTAGCGCTAGCTACGCTAAAAAGGAGATCGTCTGGGGTGGCCAGATTCGGCCGCGCTACGAGTTCCGCGACCCGTTCGCAAACAACTACGATTCCTTCACCTCCATGCGGGTGCGGACTCAGATGGTGGCCTCGCTCGAGAGCGATGTCGATCTGATGATCCAGCTTCAGGACGTGCGCTTGTGGGGCGAGGAAAAGAATACCCTGACGGATTACAGTGCCGATAAGTTTGACCTGCATCAGGGCTATGTCCACCTGAAGAAACTGGGCGACGGCGACCACTCGCTCAAGATTGGTCGTCAGATGGTAGCCCTTGGCGGTCAGCGGCTGATCGGCGCGGTGGAGTGGACTCAGCAAGGCCGGGTTTTCGATGGTTTGCAACTGCTGCTGGCACCCTCTTGGGGACAGGTGAACCTGACGGCAATTCAGGTAACGGAGTCGGACTCGACCTCGGGGCAGTTTGCAGACGATGCCTATTTGACGGGCGCGTACGCGACCTTGGATCAGTTGCCGTCCGGCAGCTTGGACCTCTACGCGCTCTACAACAAGGACGGAGCCAAAGACACCGATCAGGTCACTATGGGGGCGCGTCTGGCGGGGAAAAAGACGGCGTATTCCTACCGTTTTGAAGGTTCGTTTCAGACCGGTCAGCGCAGCGCCCAGGACGTATCGGCTTTCATGTTCGGTGGGCGGATTGGCGGGTCTTTGGGGGGGCTAGACCTCACTTTGTGGTACGACTACCTGTCTGGCGACGACGATCTGGCTGATGACAAGATCAAGGTCTTTGACACGCTCTTTGCGACCAATCACAAGTACTATGGGTACGCCGATTTGTTTCTCAATATTCCGGTCCACACGGGCGGGCTAGGATTGCAGGACTTGGCCCTCAAGGCGGCGTTGCCGCTGAGTGATCAAGTATCTCTCGGAGTCCACGGGCACTCTTTCTTCACAGCGCAAAAAGGCGATTTGGAATCGAGCCATTTGGGCGAAGAAGTCGATTTGACGCTTACGTACAAATACCGCCCCGGCTTTACCATCGTTGCCGGACTGTCGAGAGTGATAGCCGACGACAGCATGACCAGTGTTACTCGTTACAAGGATTCGATTGAGGACTGGAACGGGGATATGACCTTTGCTTACCTTATGACCAACACGACCTTCTGAAGTACATTCTGACCTGAACGTCTTTAATACGATATGCCGCGTCGCATCTCAAAGCCTATTTCCTCGTCTGGACTGAGGTCCTTCTTCCAACGTTTGGTTTTTCCTGGGTTCACTTCGTTGGGCATTGCCGACCGCGAAGTGGTCGAGTACGTCGTCGATCTGCTGACGAGCTTCGCGCGCACCGATCAGCTCTATCGCATCCGCGATATGCGCGGCCAGCCGCTCGAAACCATTGCCGAGATGCTGATGGAACTCGGGCGGCAGCGGCAACCAGAACGGCGTTGGTCCTTTGACCGCGAGATGGATATCCGCCGGCACGTAGGCGACTACGCGCTTTTTACCACTGGGCTCTTCCGCACGTGGGTCGAGCGGCAGGGGCTTGGCGGCTACTACTTGGAGCAGGGCAGGAGGGCTTATGGAGCAGCCGCCGAATTGGCCCAGCTCGGCTTTGTGTCGCAAGCGCGGCTCTTTGGTGCCCTAGAGGAACAGTTTGAGCATTTGTCCGGGGGGCTCGACTACGTGCGCAAGGTCTATATGCGACCCGAACTACACGGTGGCTCGCACGGGGCGCTGATGCGCGAGCTAGGGATTTAGAGCCTGGCGATAAATCTGGCCGATGCGCTCCAAAGGGACGGAGAAACGGTGCTGCTAGCGGATGCGGACCCCAAGGATCGGCGCGGGATTGGCACGAAGCCAACGGGGCGAAGTTTTGGACGTGGTGGGCTTGGATCGGGAAACCTTGGCGCGGGATTTGAAGGTGGTGGGGGAATACGATTGGGTCTTGATCGACGGCGCTCCCCAAATTGCTAAGCTCTCGGCTGTGGCCGTGAAAGTGGCCGATCTGGTTTTGATCCCCGTCCAGCCGTAGCCTTTTGACGTGTGGGCCTGCGCCCCTGCGCCGATCTGGTCGAAATGATTGAAGCGCGGCGGGCCGTTACCGGGGACAGGCCCTTGGCCTTCTTTGTCGTGTCTCAGGCGATTAAGAATACCAAGTTGGGCGGAGAGGTCGCCGCGGCCTTGAAAAAATACAGCTTGCCCGTTTTCAAGTCAGGGACGACCCAGCGCGTTGTTTATCCTACTACTGCCAGCGAGGGGCGAACCGTCCTCTTACCAATGCTGAAACCTAAACGTTCCACGCGTCCATCTGAGGGCAAGCAGGCGGCACTGGACGTATTGAGCGCGGACGAGAAGGTACGGCTGGATCTGGATATTCCCAAACAAACGATGCGTCAGCTCAAAATGCGGGCCGTCGAGGGCGACCGCTCAGGAAGCGACATCGTACGCAAATCAGTAGATGAGTATTTGAGTAAATAATCAGACGGTGAACACAGGGCGATTTTGTTTGAGGTATCGGGGCGCAAAAGCGGAACGAGCCGAGCGCCGACGCTCTGGCGCAGATTTTCCCCTGACAAAGTCCCGTATGCACCCTTTTATATACTTTAGCTACCCAAGCAATATCTACGACTGGCATATTCGGAGGAGCTATAATGCATGACCGCGTAAAATTCATACTATTCCTAAACCAACAGGCTAAAACATACAGGGAGAGTCTCGAAAGCATGTTTGGTCAATGTGACCAGCGATTTGTCTTAGGCTCGATCAAGGAGTCAATCAGAAAAGACGGCAAGCCGCACACGCAATATCCAAACGAATTCCATTTCAAGGGCGATTGTCAGGTTGACATTCACATTGGTAAAGATGCTTGGCAGAATTGCGATTACGATAGGGCCACATGGCAGCTTGCACACGAAAGCGTGCATCTTTTAGATCCCGTCAAGGAGGGAAAAGCCACTTCTCTTGAAGAAGGATTGGCCGCGTGGTTTCAGAACGAACCTAAATTCCACAGCAATCGAGTGCGGAAATACATCAAGCAGTCAATAAAGGACTCGCCAGATTGCTATGATAAAGCCGAGGAGCTAGTGCGCCGTTGCATGCCACAGCTAACCTCTGTGGTAAAGAAAATCCGTTCTTCGGGCGTGAGGATTCAGAAAATTACTGCCGGTGAACTTGCTCCTTATTTGCCGAACGTAGATAAGGAGACTATTGAACACCTTTGCCGTAAGATGGACTATACCTAAGCCCACCGGCTCCGCCTTGGTGGTGTAGTCTGGTCGAGGCGCAGACTCCCGATAATCGACGTTATCTTTCATTGGGCACCGTAACGCCTCAACACCTCGACGGTCACAGAAACACTACCGATAATCCGGTTTCCAGGGACGAAAATCAGGAGGGATGTTATGCGATCAATTTTGTCGATTTTGCTCGCGGCCTCGGTCGCCATCGCTGGCAATCAATCAAACGAGGCTCAACCCTCGTTAAAAAAATCCGAGGAGGGCCAAGCAGCGACCGCGACGGACACCACCGCCACCGCCAACACCACTGCCGACACCACCGCCACCGCCCAAGCGGCGGAAGAACCCAAAAAACGGGATAAGGTGAAAATCGGGCTTGCCGCCGTCGCCGTTGTCGCCACCGTCGTCGCGGTCGGCCTGTATCTCTTCATCGTGGGGTCAGTGAAGGCGTACGACGAATTTTAATTGCGGGACAACATCACCGATAACGGGGCATCTGGTTGTTCAGGTCGAGGGGATTGGCCACTATGGCCTTTTACGCAGCGGAAGGGCCTACACCCTGCGAATGAGCCTTGAGAATGTCGCGAATTTAGTAGCCGATGCGGTCGATTTCGCTCAATTGAGCATCCCCAGCGTCGTTCTTCGCCTTCGTCTGTCCGGCGGGCTCGACTACGTGCGCAAGGTCTATATGCGGCCCGAACTGCACGGTGGCTCGCACGGGGCGCTGATGCGCGAGCTAGGCGTTTAGTAGCTCAGGCCAATGCTGCGGACCAGAGTGCGAGTGGCGGAGTCGCCAGCGATCTGCAAGCGGAAGAGGTAGAGGCCGGGTAGGGCCATCGCGCCGGAGTCTCGCCGGCCATCCCAAGTTAGCTGGTAGTGGCCGGCCACGCCTGCGGCGTCTCGCAGCGTGCGGACTAGCCGGCCGCGCAGGTCATAGACGCGGGCTTCAATGGGGCGGGCGTCGATGACCTTGAGCACGTCGAAAGAGATGGCGAGCGCGTCGTTGACGCCGTCGCCGTTGGGAGTAAAAATCTCCGCGCCCATGTCGAGGCGCGAGAGTAAACTCTCGTCCACAGGCAACGAGACCGCGTCGCCCGCTCCCGCTAAATCGGGAATTGCATCGCCTGAATCGACCTGCTGACGCAGGGTGTCAAGCCCGCTTTCGCGCTCTAGAAAGGCGCGGAAGCGGGTATTGTTTTGGAATACAGTGGCGGCAAAATCTAGCTCGACGCGCTCGGCGGCTGCGATGCGCTCGGGCAAGTGCAAGCGGAGGCCCGCATTCGTCTGTTCCACCTCGGCGTTGATTGCCGTGCCGTCGATTTGCAGGGCGCGGAATGCGAGGGGCACCGAGGCTTCGAGGGCAATGGCCTCAAAGCCCTGACTATCGCGGGCGAATTCTGGGCGGAGGAAGTACGTGAAGTCGGTTTGCTCACCCGGCGCAACGCGCGCGGGATGGACTTCGCCGACAGCGGTGCGCGCCAAAGGACGGGAGTAGATCAAAGCAAGCGCGTCGAGGGCAATGCCGGCTTGCGGATTGTCGGCGCGCAACTCGGCTTCGAGCTGGACGTAGCGCCGGGGCGAAGGCGAGCGGAAGCGGGTGCCCGTACGGAGGTATTCCTCGCTCCACACGCTCCAGCCATCGCCGGGTTGGAGCGTGGTTTCGATGGGGCCGCGGAACGAGGCGATCAGCTTTTCGTAGCGCCTTTTGGTAACCTCTTTGCCGTTTTTGTCGAAATAGCGCATCTGCTCGACGACGTGGTCGCCGGTGCGGCTGCGCAGGGTGAATCGGGCCCCGAGCGGTGCGTCAATTGCCCACTCAACCGCCGTGATATTCCAATTGGAGCCAAGGTCGATAACAGGCGAGCGCAGGATGACGCGGGCCGGATACCCCTCGCCGTACACTTGGAACTCGCTGACTAGCCCCAGTCCGTCCAAGCGGCCGGTGTTGGCGATATCACTGGCCGATAGGCCGCCGCCGATGATGTTGCCGCCTTGGCTAGTGGGATAGATCAAACGCAGGTAGCGAGCGGCGATTAGGGGGACATCGTGGCGAAAGTTGCGCACATCGAAGAGATAGCGGGGGTCGGGGGGAATAGAGGCCAACGCCTGCCAAGCCAGCGAGCCGTCGGGAGCCAGCGAGCCGTCGGAGTACTGTAGCTTATAGGAGAGGAAGTTGGCGTAGTAATGCCGCACCCGCGGCGGAATGCCCAGTGGCTCGCCCAAGAGCCAGACCGAATCGATCCAGTAGGTGGCCCCTAGGTCAATGCGGTAGTCGCCGAAGGTCTCGCTGTCGCCGCTGGAGCCTTTGGCGAGGGGATTGACGCGCCACATGGTCGAGAGGTCGCCGTCGAACATGACGGAGGGGATGCCGGCCACGGCGACGACGGCAGCCTCGACATCGACGATGCCGCCTTTGGCAATCAGGTCAAAGGCAATGTTGTCGCCAAAGGCCCTGATTTGGATTTCGGCGAGCGCGGGCGCACCGGTCATTTCGCGAGTGGCCTCGATGCGGAGAACTTGGACGAGTTCGTCGTCGAGGTCGATTGCCACATCGCGCCCTTCGTTGAAGGCGAAGCGCTCACTGTGGCTGTAGAGTAGGGTGCCTTCGACGACGACGTTGGCGCTGTTGATAAAGCGCTCGCCCTTGGAGAGTGAGAGATTAAAAAAGGGTAAGGGCGGCGCGTCGTCGGCAAAGCGCAGGCGAATCTGTTGGACGGGGAACACCTGCCCCAAGTCGATCTCGATCCACCAGTCCTTTGGGGCCGTGCCCGGCGGTGGACTCCAGCTAGTGGCGAGGTCGCCGTCAAAGGCGCGGGGAGCAGTAGATCGCGCCGCTCCGGCTCCGCGGACCGTAGCCTCAGAGAGCGGGTCAATGTCTTTGCCGACCCACACCGGTCGCAACGAGCCGGCTTCGTCTAGGTGCAGGCTGCCGGGGGGATAGACCCAGTTTTCCCCGATATCCGCCGCAGTCATAACTAGGCGCTCGGCGCGAATGGAGCTGCTGCATGGCACGAGCATGCACAGGGCTAAGGGCAAGAGGCGGAATGGCGACACGGGCGATAGGTTGTTTTTTTAAAGAGAAAAGCACGGCTCAAGCGTCAGATATAAGATATATTGGATTAAGGGCTGATGCATCTTATAAGCGAAAACAGACCGGTGCGAGATGTTTAAGCGCAGCAACGTTACCTTTATCATCGTTCCAGAAAAGGGTCGCAAGACCTTTGAGTTTAAGACCTCCACTTCACTCGTGTGGTTGCTGGGGTTGTGCTGCGTTGCCGTGCTCGCAATTTTGCCCTTGGGGATTAGTTCTTACCTCGACAAGCACGAGCTAACGCAGAAGGCAGCACAGCTCGAGCAGGACAAGGCCCTGCTCTTGGAGCAAGTAGGCCAGATAGAGCAGCTCGAAGAAATGCTGGTCCGGCTCACGCGCGGCAATGATCAGTTGCGCGCGATCTTGGGCAGACCCGAGGCATTAGACGAGGCGGCGGCGCAGCCCAGCGAGGAGACTCCTTATATCTCCTTCATGCAGCGGCTGCGTTGGGGTCACGTGCATACCGTCCCCACCTTGTGGCCGTTGCGCGGGCCCGTGATCAGGCCCTTTAGCGAGGAGCATCCCTCGGTTGTTATTGCCGCGGCTGCGGGCAGCTTGGTGCAGGCTAGTGCTGCGGGCAAAGTGCTGCAAGTGGGCTACGACGCGGACCTCGGTTACGTGGTGACTCTCGATCACGGCAACGGTCTGCTGACCCAATACGGATACAACGCGCGCCTGCTCGTCGATGTGGGGGACTACGTGCTCAAGGGACAATCTATTGGGCTGTTGGATGAGGGACGCGGACCTCGGAGGCCGGGGTTGCACTATGCCGTCCAAGAAGATGGGCAGTTCCGCGACCCCTCGCGCTATAGATTGTGGATGTAAAAAAGGCTCGCTGCTAAAGAAGCAGCGAGCCTTTTTTTGTTTGCGACAGAGGGATGTTACATGCCCATCCCGCCGCCGTACATGTCGCCGCCAGGAGGGCCGGCCGGGGCCGGAGCGGCTTTTTCAGGTAGCTCGGCGATCAGTGCTTCGGTGGTTAGCAGCAGTGAGGCGATGCTAGCGCCGTTTTCGAGCGCGGTACGCGAGACCTTGGCTGGGTCCACGACACCGGCTTCGACGAGATCCTCGTATTCCTCGGTGCGGGCGTTAAAGCCAAAGGCTCCACTCTCATCGGCGACCTTGCGGACGACAATGGCCCCTTCGGTACCCGCGTTAGAGGCGATCATCCGCAGCGGCTCTTCGAGAGCGCGGCGAATGATGTTGACGCCCACGCCCTCGTCGCCTGCGGCTTCGGTCTGGTCGAGCGCCGCTTGAGCCCGGAGGAAGACGACGCCCCCACCGGCGACGACGCCTTCTTCGACGGCGGCGCGAGTGGCGTGTAGCGCGTCTTCGACGCGGGCCTTCTTTTCCTTCATTTCGGTCTCGGTCGGTGCGCCGACATTGATCACGGCGACGCCGCCAGCGAGCTTGGCCAGCCGCTCCTGCAACTTCTCGCGGTCGTAGTCTGAGGTCGTTTCCTCGATCTGGCGGCGGATTTGGGCGACGCGGCCTTGGATGTCCGCAGCCTGACCCGCGCCTTCGACGATGGTGGTGTTGTCCTTGTCGAGGACGACGCGCTTGGCTTGACCCAAGTCGTCGAGGGTGACGCCTTCGAGCTTGAGCCCTGCTTCTTCGGAGATGACCCGCCCGCCCGTGAGGGTGGCGATGTCTTCGAGCATGGCCGTGCGGCGGTCGCCGAAGCCCGGAGCCTTGACCGCGGCGACCCGGATGGTGCCGCGAATTTTGTTGACAACCAGCGTCGCTAGGGCTTCGCCTTCGACATCCTCGGCGATAATCAGCAGGGGTTTGCTGAGTTGGGCGGTTTTTTCGAGAACCGGGACCAAATCGCGCATGGAGGAGATTTTCTTGTCGTGGATCAGGATGTAGCTGTCTTCGAGTTCGGCGGTCATTGACTCCTGATCGGTGACGAAGTAAGGCGAGAGGTAGCCGCGGTCGAACTGCATGCCCTCGACCACATCCAAGTTGGTGTCGGTGCCCTTGGCTTCTTCGACGGTGATGACGCCGTCCTTACCGACTTTTTCCATCGCGTCGGCGATCAGCTCGCCAATGGCCGAGTCGTTGTTGGCTGAGATGGTGCCGACTTGGGCGATTTCCTCACGCGACTTGACTTCCTTGCTGGACTTGCGAATCTCGTCCACAACGACTGCAACGGCTTTGTCGATGCCGCGCTTGAGGTCCATGGGGTTGGCACCGGCGGTTACGTTTTTGAGGCCCTCGCGGAAGATGGTTTGAGCAAAGACCGTGGCGGTGGTGGTGCCGTCGCCGGCGACATCGCTGGTTTTGGAAGCGACTTCCTTGACCATCTGCGCACCCATGTTTTCATAGGCGTCTTTGAGCTCGATTTCCTTGGCGACGGTGACGCCGTCTTTGGTGACGGTCGGCGACCCGAACTTCTTGTCTAACACGACGTTGCGGCCTTTTGGCCCCAGCGTTACCTTGACGGCATCGGCCAACTGATCGACGCCTCGCTGCAGCGCGTCGCGCGCCGCTCTATCAAATTCTAGCTGTTTGGCAGCCATAACACATGTCTCCTTGAGATGGGTGGTGGGTGGATGAAAAAATTCGTTTTATATAAAAATCTGGCACTCAAAAAAAGAGAGTGCTAAAAAACAAAGCTGAGTAGCTAAATATAGAAATTATGTCGTTTTTGTGCAAGAATAGCTTTTTGTCTGGGCTGCGCATTCCGAATGTGTGCAGGGACAAGCTGCCGACTGTCGCGATTCTACTCTGAAATGCTAATCGAGCAAGCTCTGAAGTTCGGGCGGCAAGCCTTGGCGCAATGAGTTGGGAAAGTTGTCGCGGTACTTGGTTCGGCGCACTAGTTCGATTAGGCGGGCCGCTGAGGGGTGATAGAACGAGGTGAAATATACGTAGCGGGGCCGATTCGTTCGGTTGGGAGAACTGGAGTGATAGCACAGGGGATTGAAGACGATGAGATCTCCGTCGTTGGCGCAAATTTCAATGCCGTCGTCGTCATTGGCGTCGGGGACTAAGGCGGTGTGATTCTGGATAGGTCCCCGTCCCTCCACTCGCTCTGCCTTATCAAGGGTTTCGAGAGACAACTTGTGTGAGCCGGGCACGATCATAAACGCGGCCCCTCCGGCAGAAACCGTACTACAGCAATGCAGCATCTGGTAATAGACCTGACGCGGCCTAGCTTCAAACTCTGCGCGGCAAAAGGCCGCGTCGATGTGCCATTGCGGAGCTTGGTATGGCGGTGGCGAAGGATCGCTGCGGATGAAAACTTGTTCGCGCAGGCGAAGATTGCGCGACCCGATCAATGTTGCAGCAAGTTCGAGCGTCGCGGGATTGTTCACTAAGCGGGCCATAATGGCCCCTGGAATGGGATGCCGCAGGTCGCGTCTGGCGGTGTGACCGCCGGACACAATGGGGCCGACGAGGCTGTCGATATGAGCGCGAATGGCGGCGGTAGTGTCGCGGTCGAGATACTCGGGGAACACGGTGTACCCTTGGCTCTCTAGCTCCTGCAACCGGATGTTGAGATCAGTCAACTCGGGATAGGTGCCGTTCTTCATGGTCAGCTTCTCTATATCCCTTTTGAATATGTCGAATACCTCCTGTACATTTTCACTCAAAGGTCCCAGACGTTCAGCTTGTAAATCCATGGCGTAAGCATGGACAAAGAAGTGTCGAAACGCCAAGTATGGTTTCAATGCGTCGGCAGTAGAAGACGCGATTAAGCCGGCAGAAACCGCGAGATTCACTAGGTCGCGGTGCCAAGAAGGACCGTCTGGAACAGTCAATCCTCGATCCTGCACGACATGTTTCAGGATGTTTTCAATACCGTTGTAGAAATTGTGCAGGAGGGTAGATACACCTGCCAGTTCGAGGGTGGACAGATCGGTGTACAACCGATTCTGGGGAAATTCCTTCAAGACCCGTTCGATCTGTTCAAACTCAGCTTCAACGTGTTTTCTGAGCAGCCTCATACAGAGGAAGTCCTTCTTTGCGGATTAGGCGGGTCAGCTTTGAGTTTTGCGAAAGATCAATGAGGTCAACGGGCTTAGAGACACTGAAAAGTAGATCGCCGTAGAAGCGAAAAAAATCCTGTGGGGGCAGGCCTTCTACGGCCAAGTCAATGTCGCGGCCTTCGCGGGTGGGGTCAATGCTAGAGCCAAAGAGGAGTAGGCGCGTGATTGAATAGTGCTCGGCGAGGCGGGTGATGGCTTCTCGGTCTTGATCCAGAATCATTTGAGGGATGCGTCTTTTTTAGGCATTCCGTGATGGGGCACAAGGAGCGCGTAGGGCATGAGCGATTCCTTGGCGAAAAAGGTACATTGTTAAAGGCGATTGGGGCAAGTGGCTTTACGCGGCATATTTCTAACCCAGATTCTGACTCTAGGCCAGTCCTCTATAGTCGGCGTTCAACAAAAAAGGAACCACCAATGAATGAAACGCACGTTTGCCGAGTCGGGCGGATTGATTTTGCTCGGGCTTGGGCTTGGCAAGAGTCGCTGCGCCAATTGCGGCGAGCCGAACAAATTCCAGACACCTTGATGTTGGTCGAACACCCGCCAACCTATACCGGCGGCCGGGCGACGCTGCCCGAGCATCTCCTAACCCAAGGGCTAGATGTGGTCGCAATTGACCGCGGAGGCAGCGTGACGTTTCACGGGCCGGGCCAGATCGTGGCCTATCCGATTGTCGATCTGCGCCAGCGCGGTCGGGATGTACACCAGTACTTGCGCGATTTGGAGGCCGTGCTGATCCGCACGTTGGCTGCCTATGGCTTGGAGGGAGAGGCTCGGGGCGGCTTGACGGGCGCTTGGGTCGGCTCGTCCAAGGTGGCGTCGATCGGCGTGAACGTGCGGCACTGGATCACGACGCACGGTCTGGCCCTGAATGTGGCTACCGACCTGAGTCACTTTGCGGCGATCAAGCCCTGCGGCTTGGGCAGCGAGGAGATAACTACGATGGCCGCGCTCTTGGGTCGCGCGTTGGATCGGAGTGAAGTCGAGTCTGAACTGCTGTGCGCCTATGCCGATGTATTCGCCTGCGAGTTGATCGAGGTCGAACGCAGTGTCTTGGCGGCTTGCATTGGCCGTCTCGAGCGAAAGTCTTAAATTCAAAGGCTGCGACAGATAGGCCCCCGACCACAGCAGTCGAACCGGGCCGATTATTCCAAAAACAAAAGACGAGGAGTTTTATCCTATGGCCGATTGGCAGCCCAAGGTTCCCGCAAACGGCGAGAAAATAACCGTAGTAGATGGCGTGCTCAGCGTTCCCGACCAACCCATCATCCCCTTTATCGAAGGCGACGGCACGGGGCCGGATATCTGGGCAGCGGCTGTGCGCGTCTTCGACGCAGCCGTCGAGAAGGCGTATGGCGGTCAGCGGAAGATCGCCTGGATGGAGGTTTTGGCCGGCGGGAAGGCCTTCGAGCAGACTGCTAGCTGGCTGCCCGACGCCACAGTGGAGGCCTTCGGTGCCTATCTGGTCGGCATCAAGGGGCCGCTGACGACGCCAGTCGGCGGTGGGATCCGCAGCCTCAACGTGGCGTTGCGCCAGATTCTCGATCTCTACGTGTGTCTGCGCCCCGTGCGCTACTTCAGCGGTGTGCCTTCGCCGGTGCGGCAGCCCGAACTGGTGGATATGGTCATCTTCCGCGAGAACACTGAGGATATCTACGCCGGGATCGAGTTTGAGCAGGGCACGGACGACAACGCGCGCTTTAAGGATTTGCTTGCAGAGCACTTTGCCGATCGCTACGGCAAAATCCGCTTTCCAGATACCGCTGGCTTGGGCGTCAAGCCGATCTCGCAAGAGGGCACTGAGCGGCTGGTCCGCGCCGCTATTGACTACGCTGCCGCCCAAGGCCGCGATAGCGTGACCTTGGTCCACAAAGGCAATATCATGAAGTTCACCGAAGGGGCTTTCCGCGACTGGGGCTACGAGGTGGCGCAAAAGGCTTATGGCGGCGAAGAAATCGACGGCGGCCCTTGGACTAGCATCGTCGTTGACGGCACCGAGATCACGGTCAAGGACGCGATCGCCGATGCTTTTTTGCAGCAGATCCTCACGCGCCCGGCCGAGTACTCGGTCATCGCCACGATGAACCTCAACGGCGATTACATCAGCGACGCGCTGGCCGCTTGCGTCGGCGGCATCGGCATCGCTCCAGGCGGCAACATCAACTACACCACGGGCCACGCCATCTTTGAGGCCACCCACGGCACCGCTCCCAAATACGCCGACCAAGACAAGGTCAATCCCGGTTCGGTGATCCTGTCGGGCGACATGATGCTCCGTCACTTGGGCTGGAAAGAGGCCGCCGACCTGATCGTCAAGGGGCTGGAGCAGACGATAGCGAACCGGGTCGTCACCTACGACTTTGCGCGGCTGATGGACGAGCCGACCGAGGTCAAGTGCTCGGAGTTCGGCACCGCAATTATCGAGAATATGTAGTGGCCGACGCGCTGACTCACCTCGACGAGCAGGGCCGTCTCAAGATGGTCGATGTAGGCGGCAAGGAGCCGACGGCACGGCTGGCGCGGGTGCGCGGCGAGATCCGCATGGACCGCGCGACGGCGCGGCTGATCGCTGAGAATAAAGTCGCCAAGGGCAGCGTCTTGGAAGCAGCGCGGCTGGCCGGGATCATGGCCGCCAAGCGCACGGGAGAGCTAATCCCCTTGTGCCACCCGCTCAACCTCACGGCAGTCAGCGTGGATTTGCACGTCGGCGAGGATCGGGTCGAGGTCGAGGCCGAGGCCAAAATTGACGACCGCACGGGCGTGGAGATGGAGGCTTTGGTGGCGGCGAGCACGGCGCTTTTGACCATTTACGACATGTGCAAGGGCGTCGATCGCGGAATGGTGATTTCCGAGTTGCGGCTGATGGAGAAGCGGGGAGGGCGGAGCGGGACGTGGGTGCGGGAAGAGGGATAAGACGGGCGAAATCACCGCGCCATTGCTCGACTCAATAAGCTACATGGACTGGAAAGATTTCCTCTTCGGCACCCCGGTCCGCTGCGATCTTGATCCGGCACAGGTAGATCCCCGGCAGCACCAACTGCCCGTGTTCGTCGCGGCCGTCCCAAGCGAAATTCCACTGACCGGCCTGCCCTAGGTCGCTTCCGGCGCGTCCGCGCAACGTCCCTGCCAAATCGTAGAAGGCAATGTCCAGCCGCCGCTCTGCCAATATCCGCAACAGCACGAAACGACCCTGAAGCAGATCGTTGACTCCGTCGCCGTTCGGGGTAAAAACGCGGGCTACCTGCACGTCGTTTATCAACCGGCGACCGACTGCTTGCAACGAGACGCGCGCCGTGCCGCTGGCGACTAGCTCGGTAGCGTCTTGCGCCTCCGCATCGACGCGCTGGAAAAAGCTCGCAGAATCAGCCGAAGAGCGGGCGAAGGCAGGGAAGAGGACCCCCTCGCGGAAGGCACGCGAGGCGAATTGCACCTCGACTAGGGCGTGGACGTCTGGGGGCAGATTGGCGTTGAGCGAGGCGGGGAAGCGCAAATAGAGCGAGTCGGGGCCGGTCGGTAGAATCGCTATGGCTTGGCCGTCGGCGTCTTGTAAGCGTCCGTCGGGTCTGCGCGCGAAGGCTTGGTCGAAATGGGTCTTGAGGACGCGGGTCGAGAAAATCGCTGGATCGAAATCTGATGCTTGTCGCTCGACTTCGACTCGGCCTATGCGCACGCCTAGTAGCTCGGTCGCTTGGGGAGCGACGATCAATATCTCGTCAACGCCGTCGCGCACGGTTGGGTCGTCGAGGTCGGGCGCGGCAAGGCGCGCAAAATATGAAAAATGCTGCGGGGCTAGCGGGTTGATACCCCGAGGCGGACCATAGTCTCCGGGCGCGGTATCGAGGTCGTCGATGGGTCGCGTCGTGCCCTGCGGGCTCAAAAGTGCCAGTTCGCCAGCTAGTTCCAGCGCCAGCGGCGGTGCCAGATCGATGTGGAACGAGCGAATTCTCGCCGTTTTGAAAGGATCCTCAGAAGAGATCTTGAAGCGAATCTGGACGAATTTGCGCGGGCTGGGCGAGGTGATGGTGGCTTCGTTGCGGCCGTCGGTGGGTTGGTAGTTCTCGCTCCACTCGCTCCAGCCGACGAAGGCCAGTTCGCCGTCCTTGTCAAAGGTGGAGCGCGGTGCGCGGCGCAGTTTGCGGCCGTCCTCGTCAATGCGACCGTCGCCATCGTTGTCGATCAGGTCAATCCAATCCTCGTCCGTGAGTCCATCGCCGTCGTCGTCGGTGCGCGAGGCGTGTTTCTGGCTGGCGGGCAGGGTCTGCCAGATCTCCCAGGCCGTCCACTCCAAGGCAATCTCGTCGTACACTTCTTTCGTCACTTCCTCGCGCTCTTCGTTGCCACCAACGGTCACGACCTGATAGTACGTGAAGTTGGTGTCGGTCTGATCCGAGGTGCGGGTCTGAATATCGAGGCGGATTTCGGGGTGGTGATCCAACGGCTCAATGCGCTCGACGACTTGACCGGTGAGGGGATCTTCGTCTCGTATGACGGCGTCGGCGCTCCAAGCGATCCGTGGCAAGGTCTTGCGGATGAAGTTGCCGCGGGAGTCGGTGAGGCGGATCGGCGGCGAGTGCAGCGAGACATCGACTGGATAGCCAACTCCGTAGAGCTGCATTTCGGCAAGGCGGGCACCGCTGCCGGGGCTGAGCAGGTTGCGGATTTGCACGAAGCGGATCTTGCGCGGTGCAAACTCCTCGCCGAACATCAGCACTCTCGGCTGCCGGTTGTCGAAGCGCTCTGCGCTGATAATGTCGTGCCACTGCAGGGCCTCTTCGAGCTGGACGAAATCCTCGGCGGTGTCCAGTTGCACAGGTTTAAGTTGGGTCCCGTCGGAGACTAGAAAGCCGTGGCCGGCGAAGGCGGAACCGCTGCGCTGGCGGCGCATCACCGCGTAGAGGCCATCGACCCAGAAGGTTGCGCCCAAGTCCAGCCACATGGTGCCGCGGACAATAGTTGGATCGTAGCCCCAGGCCGTCCATTCGGTCTGGTAGAGCCCATCGGTGGCTTGGTTGGGCGTACCCCGGCCTCCTATTTCGTAGGAGTCGCCGGCGCGCGCTCTCGGATTGAGAGCTAGGTTGGCACCCTTGGTCCAGACCTGTACTTCGGCGACGCGCGGGACTTCGCGCTCAAAGTAGCGGATAGGTCCTCGTTGCGCAGCGGACACGTTGTTGAAATAGGTGTCCTCGTCGATCTCGATGAGGAAGTCTCCCGCCGTCAGACGCTGGTGGACCACCGCGCCGCGCCGCTCGGGCGGTAACGCCTGATAGGCATCGAAGCCGGAGTCTCCCTCGCCGACGAAGCGGTGGCGTTCGAGATCGGACTCGGTAATTTTCAGGCGTATGTACTGGAGGAAAGATCCCTGCAGATCCGGCTGTCCATCGAGGTTGAAGTCGGCGAGCAAAAGAGGCGCTATGGAATAGGACTGCCGCACTAGGCCATCAGCTCCGGGAGGGGGCAGGTCCGCCGATTTGGTCTCGGCCACCAGTGAAAAGCTGAGACTGTTACCGTCTGGAAAAGGGAACGGCTCTCCGAGGGAGACAAAAAGCGAGAAAGCCTTGGGCGCGTCCCCGGCTGGAAAGGAGACGGTGATGCTGTCGATAAAGGCTAGGCGGCCGAGGTCAACTAGCAATTCCCAGTTGCGCAGCCCTGCGGCGGAAAAATCCGCTGTAGCAGGCTCCCAAAAGGTGTCTAGATCGCCGTCGATGAGCCGCGCCGCAATTCGGTCGTTGCTCAGCGCGGTGGCTCCTCCTTGTACGGTTTCTCCGTTGGTGCGCACGGCATCAAGGTAGCTAAACTGCTCGGCGGCGAGCGCGGCGTTGGCTACTGTCGCGACGAGCCGGGGCTGCACCGCGTCGTCCGAGAATAAAAACAGGCCGGTGGAGTCGGCCCGCTCGTTGAGGGTGCGCACTACGTCGTTTTGAAAGATCCACTCGCGCCAATGCTCGCCGCGATCGACGCGGATGGCGTTTGCAGTTAGGCGGTAGCCTTGGCCGCAGACGGCTGCAGCGGAGATTAGGATGGCGAAGATCAGGCGCGTCATTAGTACACCAGCGAGAGGACGCCAAGCGCCTCGGTGGACGTCTGATCGGCTGCGACTTGCAGGCGGTAGAGGTAGAGACCCGGCGCTAGCAGGTGCCCGGCCGCGTCGCGACCATTCCATTTGAGTTTTGTCTGGCCCGCCGTGCGCGATACTGGACCTACGCGGTGCATTCTGCGTCCCGACAGGTCGAGGATTTCCACTGCGACTTCGATTTGGTCCAAGACTAAAAAGAGATCGAAGGCGAATTCAATCGCGTCGTTTATGCCGTCGCCGTTGGGCGTAAAGGGGTTGGGGGTTGCCTGAACTTGTAGGCGGCGCGGCTGGATATTATCGACGACGACCAACGTTGCGTCCGTGGCCACTTCCTGCACCGCGTCGCCGTCGCGCACTCGCTGGGGAATCGTCGCCTCCCGCGTGGCGAGGCGGTCGTTCCACACCGATCCTGCAAAGCGGGCCGAGCCGCGAAAGAGCCGCGTCCGCAAGCTGAGTTCAATGCTTTGGCGGGCCTTGAAGTCGGAGGCCCCTAGCAGCGGAAACTTGACCAATAGCCGCGTCTGGCCGGTGCGGGGGTCCGAGACGATGGTCTGGGCAAACTGGCCGATGACGAAGGGACTGTCCGATTCTGGCTCCAGACGCAGCGGGTCCACTGGGAGCAGCGGGTCGTCGTTGGTAGTCGCGGTGGGCACGGCGATTTCCTCCCAAGCGCGCCCATCGAACTTAAAAGTGTCGATCCGGGTTGAAGCGTCGGGCACTGTCAATTCGATGCGATTGAACTCCCCTTCTTCACCATCGGCAAAGAAAGGTCGCAGGAAGTAGCGCAAGGACGCTTCTTCGCCTAGTGCGACGCGCGGCGGAAAGACCTCGGCGACCACGCCGCCCGAAATTAGCGGCTCGCCGTAGTCGAATTCGAGATAGTCGAGCGCAACGGCGCTCTCGATGGTGCTGTCGAAGAGGATGCGGAACTGCAGATAGCGGGTGCCAGTGGGTAGCGGCAGGGGCACGCCCGCCTCGGACCAGCGCTCTGCGGGAAGGCGTTCGTCGATCAGCCCGTCCTCGAAGCTGAAGGGGGCCGACCAAAAACTCCAGCCTTTCGGACCGTCGCTGCCCAAATCTGGACCGAGTTCATTGTAGCGAAGTTCGGCCTCGGGAATGCGGCCTTGGCGCAGCTTGAGCCAGGAAAAGGCGTCGAGTAGCCGACCGTCCTCGCCGCGAGTGTCGATCTCGTTGGCACCGCTGTCGCGGGCGTAAATGTGCGTGTTGGGCGCATCGCCAGCGCGAAACTGGATGCGCACATCGCCAGCGGAACCCGTTTTGCGCCCCCGCCAGCGAACTTTGCCCCAGTTGACGGTCGAGCCGGGTTGGTCGGGAAACTCAGCCTCGACCTCCCCGGCATCATCGAAGAGTTCGAGCAGTTGGCTATAGCGCCGGGCGCGAGGCGTGGGGGTGCCGATGTCGATGATCTCGGAGGTAAAGGAGGCGTCGCTGGGGAAGCCCTCGCCGAAGAGACCTACCTCTGCTGTTTCTTTGTAATCAAGATCGGAATCGAGTGAAGCGACATCTATCCGGCCTAGGAGTACGGGTGGATCGAAGTGCAGATCCTTGACTGGATCGGTATGTTCCCGCGTCACGGGGACCAGGATCTTCTTCACTTCGAGGGTCGCCAACACGGAATTGACGGTTGTGGGATCGCCGTAAACCACGAAGTAGTTGGCGATAGCCGTGACGGGTAGGGTCGGTCGCGGTTGGAAGATGAGGCGATTGATGTGGTAAAAGCCCATCAGGTTGAGTGAGGCTCCTCCTCCATGGATGCCGTAGATGCCAGCGACGCGATAGTCGGTACTAGTCGTGCCAAAGGCAGTGGAGAGGTCGCCGTCAACCATCTTGCCGTAGTCGATCCGGTTGATGCCGCCACCTGACCCGGATTTGAAATAGTCGCCCGAGATGGGATCGGCCCGCTCGACGCGCGGGCCAAATTCGCTGGGAATTTCCAAAAAGGGATTGAGCAATTTGCCGTCCGGCCCCACGCCGCCGAATTCCCCTTGTAGATAGCGCTCGTTGAGGAGGATGGCTAGATTGCGGCGCTCGTTGAGGAGGATGGGCCGCAGCCAGGTCTCAACCTCGTCGGTGTCGCGGAGTCGTGGTCCGTCTTCGTCGATGAGTCCGTCGCCGTCGTCGTCAGTGCCATTATATGGGTCTTCGTTGGTGCGGCCGTCTAAGTCGTCGTCGCCGTCGGTCATCAGCCCGTCTTCATTGAGCTTCCCGTCGCCATCTGAGTCGAACTGGGGATCAGGCCCGTCCTCGTCGATGCGCCCGTCCAAATCGCTGTCGAATGCTTCGACCGGGTCTTCGTCGATGAGTCCGTCGCCGTCGTCGTCGATTTTATTGGGGGGGTCTTCGTTGAGTTGCCCGTCGCCGTCCGAGTCGAGTTGCGGGTCGGGGGGGTCTTCGTTGAAAAGGCCGTCGCCGTCCGAATCGACAAGCTCTATGGGGTCTTCGTCGATGAGTCCGTCGCCATCGTCGTCGGTCAGGATTTCGACGGCCCAGCCGCGGCCCCAAGTCAGGCGGCCAGAGACTGGGACGAGGTTCCAAGGATGGTCTTGGTCGCCCACTCGCCAACTCCTGATCTCAGCCGGGGTTTGGAAGGGAAAAAGCAGCAGCAGGAAGAGGACGAGCTTTGGACGTAGCATAGCTAAGCCCTGCTAGGAAATTGCGATAGTAAGCACCGTCTATCAGGATAGTACGACAAAGGCAGATACAAGGCAAAGGTTTGTCGTATCCTCGACGCGGAGGTCAGTTCGGGTCTTCGCTATCGGGGTAAATCTCATTCCAGGGCATCGGGTAGGTGCGTTCCCAGCCTGGGCGACCGAACTCGGGGCTGCTCGAATAACTGAAGGTATAGACTCGACCGGCGAAAGCCGCCTCGTCGGTCGAGCGCATGATCTGGTCGGTAAGCTGGGTGTCGAGGCGGTGGAAAATCTCGGCGCACGAAGGATCGCGGGCGCGGTTGTGGGTTTCGGTTGGGTCTGTGCGCAGATTGAACAGGTGGGTGCCCCGGGGATATTTGCAGAGTTTCCACTCGCCGTCGTAGAGCATCCAGCCATTGCGCAGGGCACCGAAGACGTATTCGCGCTTCTCGGCTTTCAACCCCAAACCAGTCAAAGGCCGTGCATCCATATACGAGGGAATAGACCGTCCAGCGAGACCGACCACGGTGGCGGTGACGTCGGTCAGGGTAACTAGGTCGTCAGATACAGCCGCGCCTTGTAGCGCGGGATGGCGGACTAACATCGGCACGTGGCACGACGCCTCGTAGTAGGATCCCTTGCCGGAGAGGCCGTGGTCGCCGAGGTAATCGCCGTGGTCAGAGGAGAAAATGATGACGGTGTTGTCGAGGATGCCCTTCCTTGCCAGCGCTTCGACGATGCGACCGACTTCGAGGTCGATTTGCGCGATCAGGCCGGCGTAATAGGCGCGTTGCCGGAGATAAGTTGCGCGGGTGGGCGGCTCGTCGTTTTGCACCGCGTACCAAGATTTGCGCGGCGAGGTGGAGCGCGAGCGACGGGCGGCGCGCATCAGCTTGGTGTCCTCGGGGTTGGCAGCGACGGGCTCGGGCATGTCCTCGAGGTTGAATTGGGCGTATTCGGGCGCAGGGTCGTAGGGCGAATGCGGCCCGGGGAAGCCGACCATCACGGCGAACGGAGCCTCGTCTTCGTATTCGTCGATCCAGTGCGCAGTCTCCTTGCCGACGAAGTGGTCGCAGTTGTACTGCCACGGCAGCGGACTAATGCAGGCCATGTGGTTTTGATGGTATTCAGGTAGTTCGACAAAGGAGGTTTTGCTGTAGCCGGCGCTTTGCAGATAGTGGTAGTAGTCGTCTTCGATAAAACCCCAGAGCTTATCCTCGGCAATAATGCGGTGTTGGAAGCCGAAGCGCTTTTCCCACGGATAGAAGTGCATCTTGCCGGTGGCTACTGTGTAGTAGCCCTGTTGGTTTAAGAGCTCGGGCCAAGTTTCGAGACCACAGGCTCGGTAGTCGGGCCGCAGGTATTGGCCGTTATCAAGCACACCGGTCTTGATCGCGTTCATGCCGGTCAGCAGCGAGGCTCGGGCCGGAACGCAGACGGGATGCTCTGAATAGGCGTTGGTGTAGCGGATGCCCTGTTGGCTCAGCGCGTCGATATGGGGGGTGTCGATAAAGGTGGCACCGTAGCAGGAGAGAAAGTCATGGCGCAACTGGTCGGGCATGATAAAGACGATATTGGGGCGGTCCATGAGCAATCCTTGGGCGTTAGTGGCCAACAGAACTTGGCTCAGGCGCGGGCATTCGCCAGCTTGAGCAGCACGGCCTTCTGGCTGTGCAGGCGGTTTTCGGCTTGGGTGAAGATCAGCGAGCGCTCGTCGTGCAAGAGCGCGCCTTCGATCTCATAGCCGTGATGGGCGGGGAGGCAGTGCAGGATTTTCAGGTCTAGATCGGCGAGCAATTCGCGGTTGAGCTGATAGGGCTGAAAGGTCTGGACCCGGCGCTCTTTTTCGCGAGCGAACTTGGGATCAGTGAAAAATTCCATATCGATCCAAGTGTCGGTGTACACGGCGTCAGACTTGGCCAGCGCCGGATGCAGTTCCTCCGCGTGCTCGTAGAGTCCCAAGCGCTTGGCTTCGGCGTAGAGTTCGTCGTCGCGCGCAGCGGCGTTGACTTCGGGGCAGACGCAAGTGACGTGCATGCCCACTTTGATCCCAGCGGCAATGAGCGAGTTGGCGACGTTGTTGAGCACCCCGACGTATGTCAGCCGCACTCCTTCGAGCCGCCCAAAAGCCTCCTGTAGGGTCATCAAGTCGGTCAATGCCTGCAAGGGATGGTAGCGGTTGCAGCAGCCGTTTATCAGCGGCACCTGCGCGGCGGCGGCCGCGCGGCGCACATCGGCGTGTTCGAGCAGGCGGGCGACGATGAAGTCGGAATAGCCGGAGAGTACGCGGAATTCGTCGCTTAAGTCGGCGAGACCGAAGTTGGTGTCCTGCCAGTTCAAGTAGAGGGCGTGGCCGCCTAGCTGGGCGGTGCCAATTTCGCCGGCGCAGCGGGTGCGGGTCGAAGTCTTCTGGAAGAGCAGGACGACTGTGCGTCCAGAGAGGGCGTCGGCGTAGTGTTGCGGGGTGGCCTTGACGGCGAGGCCGAGTTCGACAGCTTGCTGCACGTCGGCTGAGGACCAGTCCTTTAAGGTAATCAAATGCAATGGAATGCCTTCCTTACCCTTCTTTTGTGGCGAAATAAAACAATATAATAAATAAAAATTTATAATCAAGAATAATTATTACTTATTCAAATAACGGCGGATCTCAGTCAATATATCCTCAACGATATCTTGGGGCACTCCCGTCAGCTCCAGCCCAGCGGCGCGGGCGTGACCGCCGCCGCCAAAGGTGCCAGCGACTTGGCTGACATCGACCTTGTCGCGGGAGCGCAAGCTGACTCGGTAGCAGCCGGACGCGCGTTCCTTGAGCAGCACGGCCACTTCGACGCCTTGGATCATCATACCGTAGTTGACTACTTCATCCGGCTCGCCCGCGCTCATGGCCGCTAGGTCGAGATGGAGCACCGCCACTCGGCCCCCGAGGCGCAGCACCAAGCTTTCAATGGCTTGGCCGCGCTGTTTGACCGAGCCGAGGCTCTTGTTGCCGAAGACGCCCTCGGCGATGGCATCGAGACACGCGCCGCGTCGCACTAGATCGGCTGCCACTTCAAAGGTGGTGGCCGACGTCAGCGAGAAGCGAAAGCCGCCAGTATCGAAGAGAATTCCCGCATAGAGCTGGGCGGCGGCGACGGCATCGACCTCATAGCCGAGGCCCATGGCGAGATGGTAGAGAAGCTCGCAAGTAGAGCTGACTTCCTCCACGATATTTACTGCGCCGAAGCACTCATTGTCTTGGTGGTGATCGATGTTGAGGAGGCGGACGTCGGGGCTGAGACCTGGACGCACCGGGCCGATGCGGTCGAGGGAGGGGCAGTCGGCAACAATGGCGTAGCCATAGCGGCTCAAGTCGAGGTCGGCGAAGTGGCGCACGCCATCCCAGCCGGCGAGGAAGGAGCATTGGCCGGCCGGTGGCTCGGGCAGGCCGATGTTAGCGCGCTTGCCGAGGCTCCTCAGCAGGTGGACCCAAGCCATGCAGGCACCGAGACCGTCGGCGTCGCTGTTGACGTGGGTAGTAAGCAGGAAATCGTCTGCTTCCTCAATGAATGCGCGCGTTGCTGTTAGCTGCAGGTCCAAGGTCATTTCTCCGCTAGCGGAGCGCGAAGGACGAAATGAACGCGGTCCGACTCCTCGGTCCCCTCGTCAAATGTGAAACCGTCGAAGAGCGCGAGCAACTCCCAAGCACTTGTCTCGACGCGGTCGGCGACGGCGGCGACCGGATAAATGCGCTGGACATGGGTTTCCTCGAATGCGACATCGCTCTCGTCGCGGCGGATGCGAAAGTGATTGCGCTGTAGCCGCCGGTCTGGATCGTAGGTGCTGTGCCGCTCGTAGGAAAAACCCGGCCCCTGTCCGCTGTCGCGCATGTTGCGGAAATAGCGCAGCGAATTGCGCTCGGTGCAGATGTCGAAGACGAAAAGCCCACCCGGCTGCACAATAGCCTGCGTGCCGCGCAGTGTCGCGTCGATGTCGGCTGGTGCGAGCAGATAGTTGACGCTGTCGTACAGGCAAGTGGCCGCGTCAAAAGGCCCTAGGGCCCCTAGCTGGCGCAGGTCTTGCTGGACGAATTCGACGCCGGTATTGGTGGCCTTCTCGCGCGCGACCTCCAGCATGGCCTCGGAGCGGTCCACACCCGTTACCTCATAGCCGAGGCGGTGGAGCGCAAAAGACACATTGCCGGTCCCGCAGGCCAAGTCCACGACGCGGGTGGCGGCGGGATCAAAGCGGGCGAAAAGCGCGTGGATGTAAGCGGCCCATTCGCCGTAACCGACGTGAGCCATTACATAGTCGTAAATGGGGGCTAGCCCTTGATAGGGCGATTGCGCGGCGCTACCCACAGTTCACATCCTAAAAGCTCAAGTCTTCGTACGGATCGCGATATTCCTCGCGGAGGATCCGATAAAAGCGCCGGCGGTCCCGGCGGGAGGGCGGGCGCTCTGGAATGCCGAGCACCTCAATGTCGAGCAGGCGAGAGGGGGTCGCAATGTGTATCTGCTCCCCCACGACCACGGCGTGCGAAGCCTTGGCCTGCTGGCCGCCGATCTGGACTCGCCCGGCGTCGCAGGCCCGCTTGGCTTCACTGCGCTGCTTGATCAGCCCCGTGTTCTTCAGAAAGATATCCAGTCGCATTCTGTACTGGTCGGCGCAAGTTTTCCTCGTCGAGCCGAACCTCGATGTGGATTTGCTGCCGGTATTCGTCGATTAATTGGCGCACGGCTTGGGCGGTGCGGCTTTCGCGGATCAGGCCCTCGATTATGGCTTGATCGTCGTCAATTTTGATGATGTGACCACCATCGTCAAAAAAGAAGGGTTTGCTGATGTCGCCCAGCTTGAGATTGCGGAGGTAAGGCTGGAGGAATTTGGGGATCTGGTCTTTAGGGAAGGTGCCCCAAAGGCCGCCCTGCATGGCCGTCTGCGGATTGGCCGAGTACTGGCGGGCGAGTTGGGAAAACTCCTCGCCGTTCCGGGCGCGGTAGCGCAAATTCTCTAGCGTTTCCCGCGCCCGCTCTTGGTCGCTTTCCGAGGTTTGCGCCAAGACGAGAATGTGGCTGGCGCAGATGGAATCTTCGCGCTTTTCGCGCACCTGTATCAAGTGGTAGCCATACGGACTCAAGACCGGCTCGCTGGTCTGGCCTGGTTTGAGGGCAAAGGCCGCTTCCTCGAACTCGGGCACCAAGGTCCCAGGCGAGAAACAGCCCAAGTCGCCGCCGAGCGAGGCGCTGCCGGGATCTTCAGAGTGAGTGCGGGCTATGGTAGCGAAATCGCCGCCAGCGTCCAGCAGAGCCTGGATCTCTTCGATCCGCGCCCGTTTTTCTCGTAGTACTTCATCACTGGGCAGAACCTGGATCAGAATGTGGCTGAGCGAGATTTGGGAAGGCAAGGTGTCTTGGTGGGCGATGAGGAATTCTTCTACGTCGCGGTGGCTGACGTGTACCCGGTACGAGACAAAGGCGCGCAGCTGGCGCGAGAGTAGGCGATGGCGAATTTCCTTGCGGTAGCGAGCCTTGAGTTGGCGCTCGCTCAAGCCCACGCGCTCTAGCATCTGCGCGAATTCTCCGTCGTCCATGCTGCTCTTGGCCATCTGGAACTGCTGGCCGAGCATTTCCTCAACTTCGGAGGGGTCGATCTGAATACTGTCCTGTTGGGCCTTGAGAACCAGTACTTGCTCGTCGATCATGGCGTCGAGGATCTCGCGGCGGAGCGCCTTGATTTGCTCGGATTCGGCAAAAACTGACAGCCCGCGCTGCTCGGCCTCAAAGCGCAGTCGGTAGTTGAGTTCGGACCAGAGGATCGTGTGATTGTCAACGGTGGCGACGATGCGGTCGATGAGTTCGGGCAAGGCCCTTGCGCGCGGCGCGATACACAGCGCGAGGCAGAGCGCTAACAACAGGCGATTTGGCGAATGCAGTAGCATAATCAGGGATTGGTGGGGGCTGCGATAGCCCAGTCTGTGGATTTTTTGAGTTTGGCGACGAGTTGGTCGAGTTGAGATTGATGATGCTTGCGCACCAGTACCTCGACAATCTGGGAGCGCACTTGTGTTAGGTCGCGGACCGTGCCGGCCTCGGAGTGCTCTAAGACCTGAATGAGGTGATAGCCGTACTCGGTCGGCACTGGCTCGGAAATGATCTTGAGCGGCAGTCCTTGGCACGCGGCCCACAGGATGGGATTTTCTACTTCGGAGAAATAGCCCACCTCGCCTCCTTCGTTGCGGGTAGCGGCATCGTGCGAGTACTTGCGAGCCACCTCGGCAAAACTCTCGCCGCGCTGCAGCAGAGTTTGACGCCGGGCACTGGCCTCGCGCTGGCTAGTCAAGAGAATGTGCCGCGCCCTAATCTCGGGGTGCTGTCGGCGAAAATCGGCTTGATGCTCGTCGTAGTAGCGGCGGATTGCAGCCTCGCTGAAGACGAGTTCTTGGTCTTGGAACTCGGAGTCGAGCAAGGCCGCCACCAGCAGGTCTCGCCGCATCTGGGCTAGGAGCGTTTTGAGCCGCGCTTGTTGGTGGAGCCCGCGGTCGAGCGCTTCCTGATAGAGCAGTTCTTGGCGCACCCAGCTCTCGATTAGTTGCGCCCGCTCCTCTTCGACTAGCTCGGCGTTGAGGTCGGGCGCGAGTTGACTGGCAATCTCGCTCTCGGTGAGTTCGGCATCTCCGACGCGGGCGACGATGTCGCGGCTGCGCGACGATTCGCACCCCGGCAGTGCGCTGAGTGCGAGCGCGATGGCAAGCAGTGCGTTCAGAGGATTTCCTCCAGGGTATTGCGCGCCTTTTCCAAGCGCTCTATCTCGTCGCGGCCCGGCACCCGAACCTCGATCTTGAGCTGTTCGCCCAAGTCGAAGTCTAGCTGGGCGGAACATTGCTCCACCATCTTCTGGATGTCGGCTGGTGAGACTGGCCTGTCTGGCGGAAAGGCCAGGCGCAAGCGACTCTGCTCCAACTGAACGCTTTCGAGGCCGAGCTGGCGGGCCATGATCTTGATTTCCATGATGTGCATTAGCGAACGCGCTGGCTGGGGCAGGCGGCCAAAGCGATCCTGCATCTCTTCGCGGATATCCAAAAGTTCGACAATGCGGCCAGCGTCGGCTAAGCGCTGGTAGAACTCCATCTTTTGGTCTGGGTCGTGCAGGTACTCATCTGGAATATAAGCCGAGACCGCAATTTTTATTTCCGGTTCGGGATTGTCGGGCGAGTACTCGCCCTTGATCTCGCGCATGGCCTCGTCGAGCAAGCGGCAGTAGAGGTCGAAGCCGACCGCGGCGATAAATCCGTGTTGCTGCGCCCCGACTAGGTTGCCAGCACCGCGAATCTCTAGATCGCGCATGGCGATGTTAAACCCAGAACCTAAATCGGCGAATTCCTCAATGGCGCGCAGGCGCATGCGGCTCTTCTTGGTCAGCCTTTTGCCCTTGGGTACCAGCAGATAGGCGTAGGCGCGCTCATTGGAGCGGCCGACTCGGCCTCTGATTTGGTAGAGTTGGCTCAGGCCCAGCGCGTCGGCGCGGTTGACGATGATGGTGTTGACCGAAGGGATGTCGATACCCGATTCAATGATCATAGTGCAGACTAAACAGTCGTACTTTCGTTCCAAGAAATCGACCATGACTTTTTCTAGCTGTCTGGGGGGCATCTGCCCGTGGGCGACGCCGAAGCGCACTTGTGGCAGGAGGTCTTGCAAGTATTCCGCGAGCCGCTGAATCGACTGCACTCGGTTGTGGACGACGTAAACCTGACCGCCGCGTTCGACCTCGCGGTGGATGGCCTCGGCAATGCGGCTCTCGTCAAAAGCTAGAATCTCGGTGTGGATGGGCAAGCGATCCTGCGGCGGAGTATTGATCACCGACATGTCCCGAGCGCCCATCATCGACATGTGCAGGGTGCGCGGGATCGGGGTCGCCGTCAGGGTCAGCACATCGACGAGCCGCTTGAGCTGTTTGAGCCGCTCCTTGTGGCGGACTCCAAAGCGCTGCTCCTCATCGACGATTAAAAGCCCTAAGTCGCGGAAGCGGATGTCCTTGGAGAGGATGCGATGGGTACCGATGAGTACATCGACGTGGCCGTTTTTGAGGTCTCGGAGGATCTGCTGCTGCTCCTTGGGGGAGCGGAAGCGGCTGAGTACCTCGACGCGCGCTGGGGTGTGCCCCATGCGTTCCGAGAAGGTCTGGTAGTGCTGCTCGGCGAGAATGGTGGTGGGCACCAGCACGGCGGTCTGCTTGTGGTCGCAGACGGCCTTGAAGGCAGCGCGCACGGCGACTTCGGTCTTGCCGTAGCCCACGTCGCCGCAGACTAGGCGATCCATGGGATGCGGCTCTTCCATGTCCTTTTTGACTTCTTCCATGGTGCGCAACTGGTCGGGCGTCTCTTGGAAGGGAAAGGCCGCTTCTAGCTCGCGGTGGAGAGGACCATCGGCTGAGAACACAAAGCCGGGCCGGGCCTTGCGCTCGGCGTAGAGGTGTACCAGCTCGCTGGCCATTTTGAATATCTCTTCGCGCGTGCGCTCCTTGAGTTTTTCCCAAGCGGCACTACCCAGCTTGTTGAGCAGGGGGATCTCGCCTTCGGCACTGGAATACTTGCGCAGGCGGTCGAGCTGTTCGACGGGAACGAAGACGCGGTCTTGGTCCTGATAGGCCACGACGAGGCAATCGTGCTCGCGTCCGCCGATCCGCAGGCGGCGGATGCCCGAATAACGGCCAATGCCGTGGTCGATGTGGACGACGAAATCGCCGCGCTGCAAGGCTCCGTAGTTGGCGATGGATTTGGCCGTGCGGAATCGGCGGTAGCGGTAGCGGCGCTTCTGGCGGCTGAAGATCTCGTGGTCGTTGAGCAGGGCTAGCTGGGCTTGCGGAAAGGTAAAGCCCCGGTGCAGCGAGCCAAGGCCGAAGTGGATCTCGGGACAGTCGGCAAAAATTTCCTGTAAGCGGCTGGCTTGCCCCTTGGTCTCGCAGCGGATGTGGATGGCGTAGGACTCGGTTGCGAGCCGGTCGATTTCCTGCTGGAGGAGGGCGCGCTCGCCGGCAAAGACGCGCGGCTCTGTGGCCTCGAAGCGGACGGCCTTGTCGAGCTGGCCCAAGGGCGCTGGTTCAAGCCGGGTGCGGTTGTCGAGCTGCGCAAGGAGCCAATCCCCGTCGCGCAGGAGTGCCGATGGGGGCAGTAGCGATTCTTTGTGCCGCGACCGCTCGTACTCTTGGCGTGGCTTCGCTAGGGCCTTGTCGAGGGCCGCAGTGATTTCCTCGCATTCCTCTAAAAAGAGCACAGGCTCTTTGAGGTACTCGAAAAGTCCATCGTCGCGACCGTAGAGCAGGGCGGTGTAGCACTCAATGCCGTCGAGCGATTCGCCTAGCTCTAGCTGGTCTTTCAGTGGAGCGAGGGCCTCTACCGCGCCAGCGGCTTCTATCCGCTGGAGGTAATCTTCGTAAAAAGGCGAGTCGAGCAGTACCTCGCATGCCGGCAGCACCCAAGCCTCTTCGCAGGTGCTCAGCGAGCGCTGGGTGCTGACGTCGAAGCAGCGGATGGATTCGATTTCATCGCCGAAGAACTCGCAGCGGTAGGGATGCTCAACGCCGAAAGGATATATGTCGAGGATGCCGCCGCGCAGGCTAAACTGCCCGATGCCGTCAATGGCTGCCACGCGGTCGAAGCCGCAGGCGACCCAATGCGAGCAGAGCCCGTCGAGGTCGCGTTCCTTTCCTACCTTGAGGACCTCCGTGCCCAATTCGAGGGCATGAGGCGGGATTAGCGGATCGAGCAGGGCCGCGACCGGGGCGACGACGATGGCCGGTTCGCCGCGCATGAGCCGAGCGGCGGCGGCCACGCGCAAGCTGGTAATTTCGAGGTCCGGGGACTGCCGGTCGTAGATTCCAACGTCCCAAGCGGGGAAGTAATGGACCATCTGTTCACCGGCGATGATTTGGAGATCGTCGCGCCACTGTTCGGCGCGGTCCTCGTCGGCCGCGACAATGAGCACGGGGCGTTCGAGAGTTGTGCGGATGTGGCTGGCGAGAAACGCGGCTAGGGCCGTAGGCAGCCCGTGGAACAGGATGTGTTGCTGTCCATTGGCAAGCCGGGCGACGACCTCTTTGAAACGATCCGTCTGGGACGTCAGGCGAACGATGTGGTCGAGTGAATGGGCTGAATCCATTCCGTTGTTCTCAACGTGCTAGTAGAGAATTTTGTGCGGCGAAAACAGCCGGAGAGGCATGTTCACAGTCGGGCTATCCGAAAAAAAGGGTCTGCGACGGCATGTCGTAAACCCTTTATTACCTGACAGCTTATCATGGTGGAGCTGAGGGGAATCGAACCCCTGACCTCCTGAATGCCATTCAGGCGCTCTCCCAACTGAGCTACAGCCCCACAAGAGCAAAAAAGATAAGCAATTCCCCGCTACATCGTCAAGGAGGCGAGTTCAGCCGCCGTTGATCATCACGCCCATGTTGAGGTCGGCGGCTGTGTAGGAGTCGCGGTCAGAGAAACTGGGTCCTATTTTATCACCGTTAGCACATAGGCAATGGGCTTGAGCCATCGAGCCGCGTATTAGATATTTAAAATTAGGCGTGATGCGAGGCTGATACCTATATGTTCTACTACTTCACATATGTTGCCTGCGGGGTCTTCCTAATCTGCCTAGCCTATGCGGCCTATGCGATATTGGGGCGGCTAGTAGCTTTGCGCAATCTGCGGCAGCTCGCCTTCCGGGTGCAGATGCTGTCCCGAGGTCGCACCGCGCGGCTCGGTAGCCTGCTCAACGCCCATCCGCTAGTGTTGTTTTTCTCCGACCAGCTCTCCATCGAACTCGAGCGCGAGCTCACCTACTTGGAGCGCCGTCGCCGGATCCAAACCACCTACCACTACTTTTGGCAGTATATGCCGTTCGCATTCGACCGGCTCAAGCTGCTGAGACGCCGCGTCGAGCGAATTGAGCAGCGCCGCTAAGGCAGCGGTACTTTCAGCCTGAGCCACGCTTTGTCGCGCTGCATCTCCACTTGCATCGCAGCCTCGGCCCCAAAGTCCGCGAGATGGGCATCGACATAGGCGTCGATGGCGGCCAAGGCGACCGAGAGCGCGAAATAGAGCAGGCGGCTATTGCGGCGGGCGGTGCGGTTTTGGTGTTCCTCGGGCGTGGGCGCAAAGCGAATGCGGCGATGCTCGACTACAACCAAGGTGAGGGCCGTCGCGCTTGCCGCACCGAAGAACAATCCCTTGACGGGGCGGCCATTGTAGAACTGGCCCCAGCCGGGCAACACGGCCGAGCGCAGGAGCGCACCATGCGCCGAAGGCAGGGTGGCGGCGGACGGCACGGTGCGAGTCGAATCGGCCTCTGCCTCTGTGGCGTAGGCCGACCGTCCCGCAAACAGGGCGAAGAGCAGGCTAGCCCAGCCGCATACCAGCCGCAATCGGATAGCCCCGCACAAAGGCCGTTCCCTCCATGACAGCTTTGCCCGCCGGTTGTACCTGGGTCAGTTGCAGAGCACCCTCGCCACAGGCCACGGTTAAACCTCGACGGCCATCGGCACAGAGTACGGTGCCCGGTGCGCCAGCGCTCGCAGCGTGCTGAGTCCGATGCACTTTAAGCGTTTTGCCCTGCCAGTGGGTATAGGCTCCGGGTACGGGATTCATGCTGCGGACGAGGTTGCGCACCTGCTCCGCCGGTTGGTTCCAGTCAATCTGGCCGTCCTTCTTGGTCAGCTTGGGGGCGCGACTGACGCCGTCCGTACTTTGGGGCTGTCCAGTGAGGCGGCCCTCTTCCAGCCCATCAACGGTCTCCACGACCATCTTGGCGCCCTCCACGCACAAGCGGGCCTCCAACTCACCGGCCGTCTCGTCATGGCCGATGGCAAAGCGGCGCTGGAGTAGGATGTGCCCGGCGTCGATGCGCGGGCTGAGTTGGAAAGTGGTGATGCCAGTCTCTTTTTCGCCATTGGCTACTGCCCAGATAATGGGAGCCGCGCCGCGATAGGCTGGCAAAAGCGAAGGATGCAGGTTTATTGAGCCGAGGCGGGGAATGGCGAGTAGGTGCCGAGGAAGGACTGAAAAGGCGACGACGACAAAGAGATCGGGCGTGCGCGCAGCTAGCGCCGCGGCTAGCTCAGGGCCGTTGACCGCGGCCGGTTGCAGTACTTCTAATCCTAACTTTAGGGCTTGTTCTTTGACGGGCGGACTGGCAAGTTGGCGGCCCCGCCCCTGCGGTCGGTCGGGATTGGTGACGACGGCGATGATCTGATGGCGGCTCTGGGCGAGGGCTTTTAAGGAGGGAACCGCGAAGCGCGGGGTTCCCATAAACACGAGCCTCACTACTTCCCCTTGTCGTCTTCTTTGTTCTTTACCCGCGAAACGGCCGCCCGCGAGACCTCGATCTTGACGTTGTCGGCGATTTTGACTACGAGGATGTCGTCTTTGATGTTGAGAATGGTGCCGTGAATCCCGCCGCTGGTGACGATTTCATCGTTTTTTTCTAGTTCGTCGATCATCCGCTGTTGGTTTCTCTGCTTCTTCATCTGCGGCCGCAAGATCAAGAGGTAGAGAACTAGAAACATCAGCGCAAAGGGCAGGAGCGAGGCGATGGGGTTGGGCTGTCCGCCTTCGGAGGGCGAACCGCCGAGGGCGTAGGCAGTGGAAATGAGATCAAACACGGGCAAATTCCTTTCGGTTAAAAGTCATGGGAAATTTAATAAAAATCCCCGTGCTGAGTAATACCGGCGTAAATGGTATGCCGAGACCACTTATTTTATATTACCAGCAAACCCCATCGCGGAGGCTTGGATAATGAGCGAAGACCTGAGGCACGAATGCGGTGTAGTCGCGCTGTACTGGTTGGACCAAGCCCCGGCAGGGGTCAATAGTCGCAGCGGCAAAAACGGCAAGTGGATAGATGTGGTACCGATCTTGCCGGGGATGCTTCTCGACCTGCAAAACCGCGGCCAACTGGCCTCTGGTTTCAGCACCTTTGATCCCGGCCGCGCTCAACTCCTCGACACCTATAAAGATGTCGGTACCGTCTCCGAGGTTTTTCGCACTTCGCATCCGGGCAAGCACCGGTCGATCCTCGGCGAATATGCCGGCCGCGCCGGCATCGGCCACACTCGCTATGCTACCTCCGGTGCTGCCGACTCCCGCTACGCCCAGCCCTTTGAGCGCCATCATGCCCGTCCTTGGAAGTGGTTCAGCTTTGCCTTCAACGGCCAGTTGGCCAATTACGCTGAAATGAAGCGCCAGCTACAGGACGATCGCGGCTACCACTTTTCGCTGGGCACCGATACCGAGATCATCATGCACGCCCTAGCGCACGGTCTGCGCGGCGAGCGCAAACCCTCGCTCAAGCGGGTGATGGGCGAGGCGGCGGCAATGTTCGATGGGGCTTATAACATCGCCTTTCTCGACGCGCTGGGGCGGATGTTCGTCGCCCGCGACCCAATGGGGATTCGCCCGATGCACTGGGCGGTCCAGGGGCAGCTCTTTGGCGCGGCGAGCGAGTCGGTGGCGTTGACCAATGCGGGCTTCGAGGATATCCGCGCATTGGAACCAGGGCAGATGGCCGTCGTCGAGGACGGCCGCCTGCGCATCGTGCGCTATGCGCCGGTCCGCCAAAATGCTCGCTGCTTTTTAGAGTGGGTCTATTTCTCGAATGTCGCCAGTCAGATCGACGGGATGGGCGTTTACCAGTCGCGGGCGGCAGCGGGTGAGCGGTTAGCTGCATGCGAAGACCAACCCATTGACGGCGACAGCGTGGTGGTGCCGGTGCCCGATACCGCGAAGGCCGCGGGCGACGCTTTCGCTTACCACCTCGGGATTCCTTGCGTGGAGGGACTGATTCGCAACCGCTACGTGGGACGCACCTTTATCCAGCCCGACGCAGTACGGCAGCAGAGTGCCCAGAGCAAATACACGCCCTTGCCTTCGGTGCTGGAAGGCAAACGAGTCTTTCTGATCGAGGATTCGATCGTGCGCTCGCTGACGCTCAAGACTCTGGTGAGCCAGCTCAGGTCGCGCGGCGGAGTGCGTGAGGTACACGTGCGGGTGGCTTGTCCGCCGATCGTCGCGCCGTGTTTTTACGGCATCGACATGTCGACACTAGGCGAGTTGTTCGCGCCGAAGTTCCTCAAGGGACGACGCGGGGGACGGATTAGAAACGAGACGCTTGCGGAGATGGCGAGAGCCTTGGGGGTGGACAGTCTGCGCTATTTGGACGTGGCGGATTTGGCGGAGACAATAGGGTGTGATGAGGGGGAGTTGTGCTTGGGATGCGTGACGGGCAGATATCCGACGGAGTGGGGAGGCCGGTTGTTGCGGAAGGCGAAGCGCAATGTGAAGAAAGGAGTGAAGGGGAGGACCTATGGATAGTCTTCGTCAAACCCTTTGACATTGCAGCACGCTTGCCATTAAGATGGTGATGACAAGATTGAGACAGGAGAATTGGCCATGAGCAGAAAAGGGCGCAAGGAGCGGTACCAGGGACTGAACAAGCATCAGCGGGCGGCTTTCCGCCAAGGCGAGCAGCGCGTGGGACGAGAAGAGATTCAAGAACTGTTGCAGTTGTCGCGCAGTGCCGATCCAGAAGATCGCTTACAGGCGGCGTCCTTTTTGTGCCCCTGTCACGTGCGTCGGAGCATAGACGAGGTCTGGAAGGCGCTCTATCGGATGCTTGAAGATCAAGACGCGCGGGTGCGCCGCGCCGCTTGGCACACGCTCGAAGACGGCGGCAAACCCGACGACCCAGCACTCGACGCGATCATAGAGCGGACCTTGGAGCGCGATACAGACCGGCAAGTACTCAACTTTGCGCGGCTGTTTTCCCAAGGGCGCGAAAAGCGCAAACAGGTCGAATTTGAACTAGGGGCGATTCCCGAGTACGCAGAGCGCGGCAAGTGCGATTTCTGCGGCGAGCAGTCTGTGCCGGTCAAGAAGGATTTTGCGACCGAACTCGACGTGGGCGGCGCGCGGCGGTTTGCCTTGGTCTGCGCGCCCTGCGATCAAGCGGCCTGAGCCAAGCCTGCTAGCGGTTTTGGTAGCGGGCGAGAAATTCCGCCTGATAGGCCGCGAAATGCCCCCCGATGATCGCATCGCGCGTCTCGCGCATTAGCTGCTGAAAGAAAAAGATGTTGTGGAAGGTGGCTAGGCGCAGGCCGAGTATTTCGTTGGTCTGGAATAGATGGCGCAGGTAAGCCCGGCTGTAGTGGCGACAAGTGGTACAAGCGCAATCCGCGTCGAGTGGTTGCGGGTCTTCGGCGTGGCAGGCGTTTTTGAGGCGCAGGCGTCCTCGTCTGGTAAAGGCCGTGGCGTTGCGCGCATTGCGGGTGGGGACCACGCAGTCGAACATATCGACGCCGGCCGCGACGGCCTCGACCAAGTCGTGCGGCAAGCCCACGCCCATCAGGTAGCGAGGTTTTTCCGTTGGCAGGTAGGTGGTGGTCTGGCGCACGACCGCGAACAGGTCCTCGCGCGGTTCGCCTACGGCTAGGCCGCCAATGGCATAGCCGGGCAGGTCGAGTTGTATCAGGGCTTGGGCGCAGACGCGGCGCAAGTCTGGATAGATACTTCCTTGAACGATGCCAAAGAGCGCTTGGGGGGGCCGGTTGACGCGCTCAGCCGCCAATTCCCGGTGGCGGTTCAAGCAGCGCTCGGCCCAGCGCAATGTTCGCTGCATGGATTCTTGCGCGTAGGAGCGCTCACAGGGATAGGGCGTGCATTCGTCGAAAACCATGATGATATCGGCACCAAGCCCGTGCTCAATTTCCATGACCTTTTCAGGGGTGAAGAAGTGATGCGAACCGTCCAAGTGCGATTGGAAACGCACGCCGTCTGCGGTGATCTCGTTGCGGTCGCTGAGGCTGAAGACCTGAAAGCCGCCGCTGTCGGTGAGGATCGGCTTGGGCCAATTCATAAAGGCGTGGAGTCCCCCCAGCCGATCGATGAGCTGGTGGCCGGGGCGCAAGTAGAGGTGGTAGGCGTTGCCGAGGATAATCTGCGCTTGGGCCGCGGCTAAGTCCTGTTGGTCGAGGGTCTTGACCGTGGCTTGGGTGCCGACGGGCATGAAGACTGGCGTCTTCACAGGGCCGTGCGGCGTGTGGAGGATGCCGGCCCGCGCTCCGGTTGCCGCGTCTTGCGCGACGAGCTCAAAGCGGAAGGCGCTCATGGCAGTAGCTGGGAGACGGGGACGAAGCGAAAGCCGCGCTTCTCTAGCTGCGGCAGCGCAGCCAATAGGGCGATGAGCGTCTCTCTGCGATTGTGTCCCACGCCGATGGCTTGGCCCGACTGAGCCGCGATCGCGGCGAGTTCCCAGAGTTTTTCCTGAATGGTTTGGGCATCGGCGATCTCGTCGATAAAAAGGTCGCGGTTAATGGCCCTGATATCCATATCTACCGCTAGTTGATAGGCGACGGACGAGGCCGTGGTGCGGCTGTCGAGAAACAGCAGGTTGCGGTCCTTTAGTTCAGAGAGCACTAGACGCATGACTCGCTCGTTGGCCGTGGCCTTGGAGCCCATGTGGTTGTTGACCCCGCGGGCGTGGGGCACGTTGCTCAAGGCGCGGCGCACTCGGCGGCGGATTTCCTCGTCGTCGAGGCCTACGAGGATGGCGTTCGCACTGAGAGAGGCCCCGCCTTGGGGTTCCATCGGCAGGTGGACCAACACCTCGTGTCCGTTGGTGCGCACCCGCTCGGCGAGGGCGGGCGCTTGGCTTGCTCTGGGCAAGATAGAGAACGTCAGGGATTGCGGTATGGCGCAGAAGTGCGCGGCGATAGGGTCGTCGGCGAAGTCGTCGATAACAATAGCAATGTTGCCGGTGCGGCGGCGCTCAGCAACCGGAGCTAAAAGAAAAATGGTCGTCTGCACCTCGCCAAAGCCGCCGCGGATTTCGACTTGGCTCCGCCGCTCGCTGGCGCTGAGGACTTGGCCGCCGAGCCGCTGGACAAAGCGCGAAATGCCCAAGTTGGCCTCGGCTAGCGGCAAGTCGGCGGGTACGCCGACCTCAATGCGGTCGAAGTACTCTTGGCGGCGCTTGGAATAGAGTGCCGGCCAGATACCCAAATCGGCCAAGGCGCTGTCGATGCCCGCGTAGAGCGCGTCGGCTAGCTGGTCGGCGTTGGCTGCTTGGTAGGGGACGGGTGCGTCGGCTGGCGCAATGATGGGCAGATCGCTGGTTCGTTCTTTTGCCGCGGGCCTGTAGAGCAAGAGGATGGTCGCGCCAGCTAGCAACAAACCCGAAAGAGCCAAGTGCCAGCCGGGGTGGCGCTGGCGCTTGACCAAGCGTTTACTCACTGGCTCAGGGCGCGACTTGTTGCTTTAGTGCCGCCCAACTCAGGGAGTTTGTCAAGCGCTTACCGGCTCCGCCGCAGTCGCCTGCCAAGGCATCGTTTTCCCAGCGGACGATTTTCCACAGGCTGTCTTCTGGATCGAGGCGGAGCTTGTAAGCCATAAACTGATCT
The DNA here is from genome assembly GCA_022827835.1 of Candidatus Latescibacterota bacterium. GTDB lineage: Bacteria > Latescibacterota > UBA2968 > UBA8231 > UBA8231. Next base: position 264,950 of record JAJEIO010000002.1, on the reverse strand, counting down.
ACGCGAAAGCCGTTGCCATTCTCGTCGAGCATGAGCATCTGGACCCGGCCATAGAAGACCTCCCAGTCTTCGTCTGGGTGGCCGTCAGGATCTCCGGGAAAAGATTCTGGGTGTTCGGAGCCAAGTTCTTGAAAGCGGCGAGTAAGCTCAAAGTCAAAGTCAAAATCGCGAAATGCGTCGAATATACCTAGCTGCGAACCATCGCGACTGCCGCCCATCATCTCCAGTTCTTCTTCCAAATTGTTAAAATACACTACTTCGCCGAGACAATCCGGCTCGGTAAACAAGAAGTCTTTGTCGAGCAAGCTCTCGTAGAGATCCTTGTCGCGAGTGCTCATGGCGCGGTCGAGGTTGTCCATGAGTTGCTCGGGGGTTGTGGCTGGGGGAGCGGGCGGGGCGGGCGGCTCTATTATAGAGGGTGGTTGGGTCTTGGGTGCAAAGGGGTTGCTGCAGGCGCTCAAGGCGAGGAAGCAGCAAAAGCTCAAGAGAGTGAAAAATTTCACGATCGTACCTCCAGATCAGGGTCGTGCAACGGACTGTATATTTAAGATACAAATCAGCGGGGCGATTATCAAAGAAACGCGCCGAGCGTTCACTGCGAAAAGAGCGCTCGCAGCTCCCCCAGAGAGAACTTCGCCGAAGCTCGGTCGCGCTGGTCTTGCCAAACCGCGATTGACCACACGGGATTTTCCACCGTAGGCGTCACCAACTCGATTGTCGCAAGGCCCTTGATGCCGATTGTTTCCACGGAATCGACTTCGGCCGCGCCAATTACCTCGACGAATTCGGCTTCATAGGGGAAGATGAATATCTCGCGCAGTTCGTCGTCGGACGGGATGCGCTCGTCCAAGGACGATCTGAACCAGCGCGTAAAGTGCGCGCTGAGGATCCGCTCCGGCGAGAGAACGATGCGGGCGAAATTGCGCTCTTCAGCCGACCCCCAAAGGGTATCGCGGTCAACAGCGTAAACTTCTGGATATAGCTGCACATCCTCGGGGTCGGGGATGAAGACAAAGTCCTCGGTAAACTGCTCCATGTATTGTTGAGGGCTGCGGAATTCGGGTTGGGCCTGAAAGATAGAAGTGAGATTGGCCAGCACGGCTTCGGGGCGCGTGCGCTCGCGCAGGAAGAGTTGTGGTCCGCTGGGGCAGTCGGGGATCTGGGTTGATAGTGGGGTCGTAGGGTCGGGTCGCTCCTCGACCGCGTCGGCGCAATGGGGAAAAAGCTCGATGCTCGTGTCGGGTGCACAGCGACAATCCACTTGTGCGCTGTCGCCGATAGCGCAGCCAGCCAACAGTGTCGCGAGTAGAAATGTTCGGAGCGAGATCATGGCACGGCTCAATAGGTGACAAAAGGCACAGGAGCGAAACATACTACAAAGACCAGTAGGCAGAGGTAGCCGACGAAGTACCGGCCGCGGTCCAGCTCGATAAAGGGATCGTAGGGGGCCGGGTGGTCCTTGCCAAAAAGCGCGAGGAGAAAGGCCAGCGCTAGCCACCCCGGCCATCCTTGCGGCCATTCCCACACCAGCGCTAGGACTCCATAAAGCCCCAAGGCCAACAACGCGACGTAGGCCGTGCGGGCGATCTGCCGGTGCCGGGGGCCAAAGAGCGCGTACGCGATATGGCCGCCATCGAGCTGGCCGATCGGAAAGAGATTAAAGGCCGTGATAAACAGTCCGACCCAACCGGCAAAAGCCACCGGGTCTAGGAGGACCATTTGGTTAGGCCCAATGGCGGGCAAGACGAGCGCGGCGATGCCGGAAAAGAGCAAGGGTGCCCCCAATTCGATGGGGGCAGCGTGAAAGTAATCGACTGAAACCACGGTCGAGCGGGAAAGCCCAGCGAAGCAGGCTACTAGGGCGACGACAAAGCCCGCTAAAGGACCAGCGGCACCAATGTCGAGGAGCGCGCGCTTGTTGGGGATGGGGGAGCGAATTTTGATAACTGCACCCAAGGTGCCGAGGAAGGAAACATAGGGCAGGGGGAGAAAGTAAGGCAGCGAGGCCCTGACTCCCCAGCGGCGCGCAGCAAAGTAATGGCCGAATTCGTGGACCGTGAGAATAAAGAGCAGAGTCGCGGCAAAAGGGAGGCCCTCGACGAGGTGAACCAAGGCCGCGAGACTGGTCAGCGGATCAACGCCTTGCTGCATGGCACCAGCGGTCGCAGTCGAAGCAATGGTACAGAAAAACAATAGCAGGTGGACCCACAAGCGCGAGGAATTGGCGTGCTGTACCGGAAGTGCGGTCGGAGTTGGTGGGGCTGGCGGCACCACCGGCGACACTGTTTTGCGCCAGAAGTTCAAGGGGTTGCGCTTTCCAACTGGAGACTGAGCCAGTGCGCGTCGCCCAAGTCCGAGCCAAAAGGCACATAAGCGTAGTCGATGACCCACTGCTTGGCCGCGATCCCCACTCCGGCTGAGAGGCCGCGGTTTTCAGTGGTCTGGTAGCCGGCCCGTAGGCGCAGGTGCTCGCCGGCTCGGTACTCGCCGCCTAGATGCAGCGTGAGGTCGTCGCCGCGCACCTTTTGCGCTTCGGCGGCCACGAGCAGGTCTGCGCGACCGACGTAAGCAGCACCGAAACGAGCTTCTAAGGGCAGGTCCGTCTCCTGCTGATCGAGGCGGTTCATGCGGCCCAAGTTGCGCACTGTAGCCCCCAAGCGCAGGCTGGCTGAGATGTCGCGCATCAGCCCGAGGTCGGCAGCTAAGCCGCTGGCGTTTTGGGTGAAAATGGCTTGGTGGATGAATTTTAGCTGCAAGCCGAGGCGCGTCTGCTCCATCTGGCGGGCGTAGCTCAGGCCAACCGCTCCCTCGTACACGCCGAAGTGCCCCAGCGGCTCAGCCGAGGGTCCGGTGCGACGCTCTAGGTCGTTGGCCTGCCACAATTGAGCGGAAAGCCCCCAAGTGCCGCGGCCGCGGGCTTGCGTCAGGTGCAAGTGGTTTTGGCGGATCTGCTGGATCGAGGCTTGGTGGTTAAAGGCGACGCTGCGTCCACGCGATTGCCGAGCTGCCGGGTTGAGGGCTTGGGCGGCGAACAGGGGAGTCTCCGCGTCTGCCAAGCCCGCAGCGCGGGCCCCGCCGCCTTGGCGCAGCGCGGGTAGGCCGACGGCAGCGAGGACCGTGGGCAGCGTTAAAAGCACAATCAATAAGAGAGCCATCACTTGTCAGAACGCCAGCGCCAGACCCACGGTTGTGCGGCCCCCAGCGCCGAGGGGATCGGATAAATAAGCGTATTGGAACTGCACGGTTTCGCGCCGCGCCGGGCTCAAGGTCAACCCCGCCGAGAGTTGGCTACCGTCTTCGGCCCCGAGGCGGTGCAGGCCGCCGCGCACCTCAAGCAACGCACTTAGCTGCCACTCGGCCCCCAGATTGACGCTTTGTTCCCCGTCGTCGCGCACCTCGGCAGCCAACAACAGGGCGTCCAAAAGCCGCTGTGACGCGCCAAAGACGAGGCTGCGCGGCAGGGCATTCTCGGTGGCATTTGACCGCTGATCGGCGTGGCGCACCTTCCAGGCGAGGTTGGTGCTGAGATTGGATATGCCAGCTCCGAGCCAAGTATGCTCGGCCGCGCGGAACTGCACCCCCAAGTCGAAGCCGCTGCCGTTGGCCGTGGCCATGGGAGTTGAGGGAACATCAATGCTCTGTCTGAGGACTTTAACGGCCAAACCAACCGCTAGGCGAGACCCAAGGGAGCGACCTATGCCAAAGATAAAAGCATTGGCTCGGTCCTCAATCGTCCCCGTGTACTGGCCGCTAGCGGTGCGGCCCTTGATCCCGCCGACTGCGGCATGGGACCAAGCAAAGCCAAAGCCCATGTCGCCGCGAACGTTGAGCGCAACAGCCGCACTGCCTTGCCGCCGCCCCAGCGAGAGCGACTGAATGGAGGTCTCTAGGGTCTTGCCGCGCAAGCGGGCGAGGCCGGCCGGATTCCAGTAGGGGGACGACGCATCGTCGGCCGCGGCGACAAAAGCTCCCAGCCCTAGGCCGCGGGCTCCCAGCCCTGTTTTGAGAAAGGCGGCCGCGAAATCGGCCCCGTGCGCGGCGGAGGCCGCGAGCAATAGCGCGAAGAGCGTTTTCAATCGAGCACCACCACTCTGCCAAAGGCCTGTTGACCGGTGTTTAGGGCAATGCGATAAAAGTACGTGCCGTTGGCTACCGGTTGGCCGTCTTGATCGAGGCCATCCCAAAGGATGCGGTGATCGACTCCGCCGGCAAAAGGCGCGTCCGTTGCAAGGTCGCGGACTAGGCTGCTGGCAAAGTCGTAAATCGCCACGGAGACTTCTGCGTCGCGTGACAGACTAAAGACTATGGTCGTGGTTTCGCGCGAGGGGGCGAAAGGATTGGGTGCTGCGTATGCGAGCGCCGTGCTGTCGGGCACGCCTCCGGTGCTGACGAAGGTCCTATCGTCGAGCGTGCGCGTGCGGACTAGGTCGCGGATGACGCGCCAAGTGCTCCCTTCGTCCTCAGAGCGCCCGAGGCCGTGTTCGGCCCCCGCCCAGAGCACATCACCCACCGCTGCAAGCCCGACGAAGGTGCCGGTCAGGGGCTGTCCATCGACGACTTCTATGGCGTCCCAGACGCGTTCTGAATCGGTCGGCAGAGTTGGATCTGGGCTAGCCAGTAGCCCTTGGTCGGTACCGGCCCAGACAAAATTGGGGGTAAAAGCGAAATCCCAAGCAAAGGTCGGCCCAGTGTGGCCCCAGGTCTGGCCGAGGTCGTGGCTGACGCTGATGGCTTGGGTTTGGCCGGGCGATGTAGTGGTGTTGGTTCCCGCCCAGATAGCCGTGGTGCCGTCGGGCAGTACTTGGCGTTTGAGAGCGACGATCCAGTTGCCAGCCGGATGGCTTGGGAGGGGAGTGCCCTCTGCGCCGAGGCGCACTTTGGCATTTTGCCAATGCTGGCCTCCATCAAAGGTGAAGGCGATCCCACTGGCAGTGCCGATCCACACCGTATCCCCGTAAGCTACAACCGCAAAAGTGCGATGCAGGAATTCTTGGCTGGCCAAGCTGTCGGCGTCCGCGCGCAACTGGGCGATGTCGTCTGGACCGGCATTTGCGCTGGCGAGACTATCGGCCACCATCCGCAAGCTGTCGGCCGCCGTGTCGCTGGCGAAGAAGATGATCTCGTCTGCGCCGCCGGGCAAGAAGGGTTCCCAAGTGCGGCCTTGGTCGAGCGAACGCACAGTGGAGCCAGCGAAGAAGGCGGCGTACACAGCTTCGCCGTCGATAGAGAGGTCAAAACAAGCATTGAGGATGGTCGTGCCGGGGCTGCGCTCAAAACCGGCCTTGGTGGGGTCGAAGATGAACTCGTTGGGAATGTGATGCCAAGAGTCGCCGCCGTCGTGGGAGAAACTCAATCCGGTGCCCGCTTGGTTCACGCCCTGTCCGGCGGTGACCGAATCGACCAAGGTCGCTACCCACACGGTATCGCCGACCGCGTCGAGGGCGCTGACTGCGCCGCGGCCGAGGCCGTTGAGTTCGGTAAAGGTGACCCAATCCGTGGAGTTGAGACCGCTGTTTTGCGCTGGATTGAGCCGCGCCACTCCATTTTCGGTGCTGACCCATAGATAGCGCCCGCTCCAGACGACGTCGCCGATTGACGTGCCGAAAAGCCCGCGGATAGGCTCGGATGCTTGGTGGAAGCGCTGGGGCCGGAGCGCATGGCCGGGCGATAGATGGGGCGCGAGGACGAGTAGCGAGAAAGAGAAGAGGAGGGTCTGGCGAAAAAGGAAATTGGTCATCAAGCGAACATTTTTACTGCGGCTAGCAATGGGCCACTCAAGCATAGGTAGCGGCCCGCTCGCGCATGGCCTCGATTACTTCGTAGCCGACTCCGTAGTCGCCGATGCGGGTGCCCTCGCTGTCGCCGTGGCTATCGGACCCTCCCGACTTGATTAGGCCGTAGCGGTCGGCGAGTTGGTCGTAGTATTCCATTTGCGCTGGCTGGTGGGACGGGTGGAAGACCTCAATGCCGTCGAGTCCGTAGGCGACTAACTGCTCGATAATGGACTCGGGGAGACTGATGCTGGGGTGGGCGAGCACCGCTACTCCCCCCGTGCGATGGATGAGGGCGATGAGGTCTTGGGCTGCGGCGTAGGGTTTGGGCCTGAAGGCTGGCCCGCGATCGCCGATGTAGCGACTGAAGGCTTCATCTCTGTCGGCTACTAGGCCGTTTTCCACCATGGCCGCGGCGATGTGCGGCCGCCCAAGGGGGCTGCCGTTGGCTTGGGAGAGCACGTCGTCGAGGCTGACGGTCAGCCCCATGCTGTTGAGCGCTTTGACGATCGCGATCCCCCGCTGGTGGCGGGCTTGAAAAGACTTGGCGAGGGTCGTACCGAGCTGATCGTCTTGGTAGTCGATGCAGTAGGCGAGAATGTGTACTTCGCGATCCCGGATGTGGGCGCTCAGTTCGGTACCGGGCACCACTTCCATGTGCATCCGCTCGCCGGCCGCAGTGGCTTCGGGGACGCCTTGGACTGTGTCGTGATCGGTCAAACTCATCGCTTGCAAGCCCGCTTCGCATGCCTCTTCGACCGCTTCAGTCGGCGTCCGCAACCCGTCGGAGCACAGAGAATGGGTGTGGAGATCGGCTAAATTGTAAGACATAAAGTATTTTTATCCTGTGAGAATACTATTCAAAGTTCTAAATAAAAAAGAAAGCCTTTTGCCGTACTCAATCAAGCCCTATGCCTCCGCCTCGCACCGCGTGCGCGTCTTGCTACATGGGACTGTTGGAAAGCTCAAGCAGTAGATCGCCAGCGTGGGTTCGCACTTTATCGAGAGCTTGGTCTCTGAGCTGGCGCACTCGCTCGCGCGTGAGGCCCAATTGCATGCCGATTTGCTCCAACGTCTGGGGATCTTGGTCGTCGAGGCCGAAATAGGCGCGGACGACTAGGCGCTCGCGTCGGTCCAGCAGGTCGAGGCACGCGTGCAAGGTATGAGAAAGCGCGGCGCGCTCATAGCTATCGGCTGGATCGGGCGTGCGAGCCGCAAAAGTGGCTATTAGTGGCTCCCTTTCATCGGGGACGGTCGGCGTGTCCATCGAAACATCGGGTTGGGCCATGTAAAGGGCATTGTGCGTCCGCTCCAGTGATAATTCAGCGCTGTCGGCGATTTCCTCGGGGGAGGGGTCGCGACCCAGTTTTTGGGAGAGGATACTCGTCCACCGCTCGACTTTTTGCAGGTCGTTGACCCGGCTCAATGGCGGGCGAGCAATTTTGCCGTGTTCGGCTAGGGCGCGGAGGATCGCTTGGCGAATCCACCACACCGCATAGGTGATGAACTTAAAGCCACGCGTTTCGTCGAAGCGCTGGATGGCTTCCAACAGCCCGAGGTTGCCCTCGGAAATCAGCTCCATAAAGGAAAGCCCACGCCCGTGGTATCCCCGTGCGATGCGGACGACAAAGCGCAAATTAGCTTCGACCATCTGGTGCATGGCGCGCTCGTCGCCAGCGCGTGCTCTGTGCACCAGTTCGATCTCTCGTTGGCGGCTCAGCGGCTGAAAATGCTGAATGTCGCGCCAGTAGGACTCGGCTAGACCTCGCGAATCGAGGCTGCTTTTTCCCATAAGTAGCCAAAACGTCGAAAAGAGAGAAATATCGGTTCTTAAGTAAGACGGCTGAGGAAGAGCGCGGTTCCAGCCCGGGATCAGGCCGGAGAGAGTAGCGAGCGGAAGCGGTCGTATGCCGCGTCCCAAGCGGCGGTTTGTTCCGGCTCGTACACAACGGGCGCGAAGGAGTGGCGCACGACTTGGCGGATTTCGGCCAGCGAGGCCATCTGGCCTAAGCCTATGAGCTGGAGCATTAGATTGCCGATGGCCGTGGCTTCGAGCGGCCCGGCGATGACCGGGCGACCGGTAGCCGAGGCGGTAAACTGGCAGAGCAGGCGGTTTTGGATCCCGCCACCGACTATGTGAATGCATTCGAGGCGGCGGCTGAGAATAGTCTCTAGCGCGTCGAGTACGTAGCGGTACTTAAACGCTAGGCTTTCGAGGGCCATGCGCGCGACTTGCCCCTCGTCGGCGGGCATAGCTTGGTCCGTCTCTTGGCAATAGGCGCGGATTCTGGCGGGCATGTCGCCCGGCGCGAGAAAGTACTCGGCGTCTGGATCGACGAAAGCGGTAAAGGGGGCAGCGCTTTGGGCCATGGCCGTCAGCTCGTCGTAGGAAAAGGCGCGTCCCGCGCGCTGCCACGCGCGTCGGCACTCCTGTATTAGCCACAGCCCCATGATGTTTTTGAGGAAGCGGTAGGTCGGCCCGACACCCCCTTCATTGGTGAAGTTGTACTGGAATGCCTGATCGTTGATGAGTGGTTGGTCGAGTTCGACGCCCATCAGCGACCAAGTTCCCGAACTGATATAGGCGTAGTCGCGGACTTCGGCGGGCACTGCGGCCACAGCCGCGCCCGTATCGTGGGTAGCTGGAGCGACGACCGGGACCGAGCCAAGCCCTGTTTCAGCAGCAATAGAGGGCAGGAGCGAGCCTAGGCGGGTTCCGGGCTGGACGATCTGGGGCAGAAAATGGGTCGGTAGCCCTAATCCTTCTAGGAGCTCGACCGACCAAGTGCCTTGGCGCGGATCGTAGAACTGGGTGGTAGTGGCGTTGGAAAATTCGCAGGTCTTGGTGCCGGTAAAATAAAAATTGAAAAGATCGGCCATCATCAGGAAGGTCTGCGCCCATTCCAGCAAAGGCGAGTCGCGCAGCGAAAGCAGTTGATACAAGGTGTTGAGCTTCAAAAACTGCACGCCGGTGCGCGCAAAAATTTCCTCGCGTGGCACCCGTGCAAAGGCTTCCTCTAACATGCCGTCGGTGCGCGGGTCGCGGTAGTTGCGCGGATTGTCCAAGAGCACATCCCCAGGCCCGAGGAGGGCGAAATCGACGCCCCAGGTATCGACGCCAATGGCATCAAGAGCCTTGCCGTGTGTGCGGGCAAACAGGCCAAGAGCCTGTTTCATCTCGGCGAAGAGGCGCAAAGGGTCCCAGTAGAGACGGTCGAAGACTTGCACCGGACCGTTTGCAAAGCGGTGCAGTTCTTCTAGCGCTAGGCGCTCGCCGTCGAAATGCCCGACAATGGCGCGGCCACTCTCGGCCCCTAAGTCAAAGGCCAGCAGCTTACTCATAGGTAATTGAGACCGAGTTCGGAAACCAGCTCGCGCGTGTCGTTGTCGAGCAGGGCGCAGATCAGGGCAATGCCCAACTCGCGCTCCATGCCCGCGGCATACGCGGTGTGTTCGTCGCGAAAGTTGATCCGCTGGAAGCCGAGGACGGCCTCTTTGAAATCCTCGCGCCGCTCGTAGAGGACAATTTGGGCAACGGGCGCATTGGCGAGTGCCTCGGAGACAAAAGATACGCCGAAAATTTCCTCCAAGGCGTTTCTGAGCTGGCGATGCAGCATTAGAAGGGATAGACCTCGTCGAGCCGGCGCTTGAGCGCACTGCTGCGCTGCTCGCCGTCGTCTTCAATCACGTACTGGACGATGGGCGCGCGCCGCCAATAGCTCAACATGGTCTCAAAATTGAGGGTGGGCTGATGAAACTCCAAGCGGAAGACCAAAAAGGCGCGGAGCAAGTTTTTGACCATAGCGCTCTAATTAGTTGAGGTACTCCTCAATCCGCTCCTCAATGCGCTGCAAGACCGGTGTTGCGCCGAGTTCGGCGTCGAAGTCCGTGCCCGTAACCCGTTGGAAAAGATCGATATAGCGCTCGGCAACTTGGACGCGGATCTCGTCGTCGAGCTCGGGGATATTGTCGTCGGAAATGCCCCTGTCGCGGAGCCAGAGGCGCAAAAATTCCTTGTCGAGGCTTTCGGGCTCCTCGCCGCGGGCATGGCGTTCTGCGTAGGTGTCGCTGATCCAGAAGCGCGACGAGTCGGGCGTGTGGATCTCGTCGGCGAGCGTGATGCGCCCATCTGCGTCTAGCCCCATTTCGTACTTGGTGTCGACGAGAATTAACCCTTGCTTGGCCGCCAGATCCTCGCCGCGCGCAAAGAGCGCGAGGGCGATCTCCTCGACTTGGTTCCAAGTGTCTTCTGGCACTAGGCCTTGGGCGATGATCTCGTCGCGCGAAATCAGTTCGTCGTGGACTTCGTCCTTGGTAGTTGGCGTGATAATTGCTTCGTCGAAAGGTTGGTTTTTGACCATGCCGTCGGGCAACGTGTGGCCGCAATAGTGGCGCACGCCGCTGTTGTAATGGGTCCAGATGGCGGTGTCTGAACTGCCCGTCATATACTTGCGCACCACCACCTCGACGGGCAGGATATCCAGCTCGCGGGCGACGGTGACGTTGGCGTCGGGCACTGAGATGATTTGATTGGGGGCGATGTCTTGGGTCTGCTCAAACCAGTACTGGGCGATGCGGTTGAGCACTTGGCCCTTGAGAGGAATGGTGCCGAGCACGTGGTCGAATGCGCTCTGGCGATCCGTAGTGATCAGCACGCGATGGTTTTCGAGCAAGTACATATCGCGCACCTTGCCGCGCTTATAGCGCGACTCCCACTGGGGAAATTTGGCCTCCAGCAGACAGTTGTCGAGCTGGGATTGGATCTGTTGGCGAGTTATCATGGAATAGACGTCCTCAAGTAAGAGCGTGGGATGCGAAAAGTTGATATTATGAGGGCACATAAGCCCCGTCAATAGGGTCCAGCGTAGAGAGAGCTTGATTTTCCCATCTCGGCAGTGTATTTTGAGGCCGACTAAACAGACAATCTCACCCCTATAGGGAGGTCTATATGTCGAGGATACTAGCTGTGTTGGCACTGGCGCTTGGCTTGGTCGGGTGTGGGACCGAGGAGGAAGACAAGCAAATACTCATCGAGTATGTGACGAAGTTGAAGGAGCTGGACGACAAAAACCGACAGATTGTCGATACTATTGAGCATCTGAGAAAGCCGCTCAGCGAGATCTCCGAAGCGGATCTAGCCAAGGCGCGTCAGCTCATCAACGAATACGTGGCGCAACTGCAGACCTTTCCCCGGGATCTCACATACCGCGAACTGCGCGTGACCCACAACCTCTATGTCGACAAGGCTTCGCAGGCCATTGAGTTGTCCGGAGACAAGGGGCGCGAAATGCGGCGCGAGAAGAGCAACGTCGATATCGGCGTGCGCCACATCGAAAAATTCACCAAGCGGCACCACAATGGCATGAACGTCTTGTGGGATCGCCATAAATTGCCGGATTTTCCGCTGGAGTGGCCCCAGTAATCCAGACGGTATTCAAGCGAGCAAAAGCCCCCAGCCTCCTGTGGCTAGGGGCTTTTTGCGTTTTAGGACACCCGATGAAACCAGCGCTGGCCGCTGGAGAGCAAACCGGTGTAGAGAAAGCCAGCGTGGAACAGCAGCAGAAAGGGCATCCCCAAGTAGAGGCCAGTCGCATAGGCGTGGTAGAGGGCAAAGACAAAGTAGAGCGCCATGCCCAGTTCGCCCAAAGACAGCAGCGGCCAGCGACTTAGGTACTTGCGCCGCTGGCCTTGGTTGTGGCCCCGATGCTGAGGCCGGACGGCTCGGCGTCCGGTAAGCCCATATTTGGGAGTGCGGAGGAAAGCGGTTTGATAGCCGACGAGGCCCTCGATCACCGCTCGGGTGTTGTTGATGCAGAGACTCATGCCAATGGCCATCAACATGGGTAAGTACTTGATCTGTCGTCGCCAATCTGGATAGAGCACGCGCTGGGAGGTAATGTAGAAGCCGGAAATGGCCATGGTGGCAAAAGAGAACAGCGGCAGGTCGATGATAAAGAACCGCTCCCAGCCGAGTTGCGAGCGAATGGAAAGCACTGGAACGGTCAATAGGGCCATCAATAACATCATGATGTAGCAGAGGTTGGCCGTTAGATGGAAGGTGGCCTCGACCTTGACCTTGGCTGGTAGCGCAGAGCGCCAGATCTGCGGCAGCACCTTCTTGGCCGTCTGGACCGCGCCCTTGGTCCAGCGATGCTGTTGCGACTTGAAGGCATTGATCTCGACCGGGATCTCGCCGGGCACTTCAATTTCGGGTAGATAGAGAAACTGCCAGCCCGCCAGTTGGGCGCGGTAGCTCAAGTCGAGGTCTTCGGTGAGCGTGTCGTGCTGCCAGCCGCCGGCGTCGTAGATAGCCTTTTTGCGCCAAATTCCCCCGGTGCCGTTGAAGTTGAAGAAGCGACCCGAGCGGTTGCGGGCCGTGTGCTCGACGACGAAGTGGCCGTCGAGAAAGATTGACTGGATGCGCGTCAGGAGCGAGTAGGAGCGGTTGAGGTGTCCCCAACGCATCTGCACCATGCCGATGGAATCGTCGGTAAAGTAGTGAATGGCTCGCTGTAGGATGTCGGGAGTGGGCACGAAATCGGCGTCCAGCACCAACACAAATTCGCCTTGGGCGCGCTCTAGCCCCGCGGCCAAGGCCCCGGCCTTAAAGCCGTGGCGGTTGGTGCGGCCGAGGTACTCGATATCCAGCCCTTGGGCCGCCAGCCGCGCAACCCCCTCCCGCGCCTTGTCGCGGGTTTCGTCCTGCGAGTCGTCGAGGACTTGGATTTGCAGGCGGTCGCGGGGATAGTCGATCTGGCCCACGGCATCTAGCAGGCGCTCGACCACGTGATATTCGTTGTAGAGCGGTAGCTGGATCGTGACGAAGGGCAACTCGGCAAAGCGGTCAGGCTGGGGAACTGGGGTTGGGTGATGCCGATAAAACAGGCGCAGTAGCTGGTAGCGGTGGAGGCCGTAAACCCCCAGAACGACGATGATGATGCTGTACAACACCAGACAGAGTACTTCCCAGAAGGTCATGTCGTTCCCCGAGCTTAGGCACTGACCCCGCAGCACTTTTTGAACTTCTTGCCGCTGCCGCAGGGGCAGGGAGCATTGCGCCCGACCTTGGGCTGTTCGCGGACGACCGGCTGGCGCGCGGCTTGGGCTTGCCCCTCGCTGCTACCGCCGCCTGAGCCGCGCAGTTGCGCGGGCTGGCCGGGTACGCCCGTCGGGGCTGGCCCGACGCCGCGAAAGCCCATGTTGGTAGCGTCTTGGTGAACCGCGTTGATGCGACTTGGCCGACGCGCCGGCTCCAAAGCCTCGGTCCCGATGTCGATGCGTAGCTGGAAGAGGTTGCGCAGCGTCTCTTGGGCAATGCGGCCGATTAGGCTCTCAAACATGTCGTAGGCCCCCTTCTTGTATTCTATGAGGGGGTTTTTCCCGCCGACGCCGACAAAGCCGATCCCGTCCCTGAGTTCGTCGATCTCGTGGAGGTGTTCCTGCCAGCAAGTGTCGATGGTGCGCAGGGAGATGCCCTTTTCGACTTCGCGGAAAATCTCTTCGCCGACGACGTCAATGCGGCGCTGATAGGCTTCGCGCACAGTGGTGAGTAGCTGCTCGCGCAGACTATCGATGCTGGCGTGGACGCGCTCGTCTTCGGGGCTGGAATAGCCTAAAAAGAAGGTGCTGCCAAACTCGGTTTGCAGGCCCTCCCAATCCCACTCCTCTGCTAGGCTGTCTGCGTTGACGTACGAGGCCAAGATGCCATCGACGCTTTCTTCGATCATTTCCGCGATTTGCTCGCGGGCGCTTTCTTGCTCTAGCAAGTCGCGGCGGCGATTGTAGATGACTTGGCGCTGCTGGTTCATGACGTCGTCGTAGTCGAGCACGTGCTTGCGCATCTCGAAGTTGCGGGCCTCGACCTTTTTTTGCGCCCGCTCAATCGACCGCGTGACCATGCCAGCCTCGATGACCTCGCCCTCTTCGGCCCCGAGCTTATCCATGACGGAGGCGATGCGCTCCGAGCCGAACAGCCGCATCAGGTCGTCTTCGAGCGACAGGTAGAAGCGCGAGGACCCGGGGTCGCCTTGGCGTCCCGCGCGGCCGCGTAGCTGGCGATCGATGCGCCGCGCTTCGTGACGCTCGGTGCCGATGACCTGCAAGCCGCTGGGGTTTTCTTGCAGGTATTGGCGCAAGCCTTGGCCGACCGGCAGCTTGTCTTCGAGGGTGAGGTCGGACTCGACGATCTGGCGGTCGAGGTGGACGACCTTGGGCGCTAGCTTAATGTCCGTGCCGCGCCCGGCCATATTGGTGGCAATGGTGACTGCACCAGCTCGACCGGCTTCGGCGACGATTTGGGCTTCTTTGTCGTGGTGGCGGGCGTTGAGTAGCTGGTGCTTGATGCCGCGTCGGCTGAGCATTCGGCTGAGCAACTCGGAGACTTCGACCGAGATGGTGCCCACTAGCACTGGCAGGCCGAGCTTGTGCAGGCGGTCGATCTCCTCGATGATCGCGTTGTATTTCTCGCGCTTGGTGCGGAATATTTGGTCTTCTTGGTCAAAGCGGCGAATCGGGCGGTTGGTGGGGATGACGGATACGTCGAGTTTGTAGATCTCCCACAGTTCGCTGGCCTCGGTCTCGGCCGTGCCGGTCATGCCGGCCAGTTTGTGGTACATGCGGAAGAGATTCTGCACGGTTATGGAAGCGACGGTGCGGGTTTCTTTCTCCAGCTTCACCCCTTCTTTGGCCTCTAGCGCTTGGTGTAGGCCATCGGCAAAGCGCCGGCCGGGCTGCGGTCGGCCCGTAGCTTCATCGACAATGATCACCCGCCCGTCTTCGGAGACGAGGTACTGCACGTCCTTTTCGAAGAGCGTATAGGCCTTCATCAGTTGATTGATGTTGTGCACCGCTTGACTTTTCTCGGCGTACGTGCGGTGTGCCTCCTCCTCCTTGCGGGCCTTGTCCTCGGCGCTCAGGTCCGGGTCGTTGCGAATTGCATCAACCTCAATGCTGATGTCGGGCAGTACGAAGAGGGCCTGCTCATTGGGTGAGAGCAAGTCGCGCCCCTTTTCGGTTAGGTCGATGGTATTGGCCTTCTCATCGACGACGAAGTAGAGGTCCTCGTCAAGCTCGTTGAGGCGCTTATCGCGCATGTAGTCGGCCTCGATCCGGTTGATCAGCCGCTTGACGCCTTCCTCCTGTAGAATTTTGGCTAGGCGGCGATTGGTCGGAGCGCCGCGGGTGGCCTTGAGCAGTGCAATCCCCGTGTCGTAGTCGTAATCTCCCGATTCCTTGCCCGCCTGCTCGGCCCCGGCGATGATTTTGTTGACGAAGTTGGTCTGGGCTCTCATCAGCCGTTCCACGAGCGGGCGCATCTCTTTGTATTGATTGGTGGAGTCGGGGACGGCCCCGGAAAGAATGAGCGGGGTCCGCGCCTCGTCGATGAGGATCGAGTCGGCCTCATCGACGATGGCGTAGTTGAATTCGCGCTGCATCAGGTCTTCGAGCAGTACAGCCGTGTTGTCGCGGAGGTAATCAAAGCCAACCTGGCTGTGATTGGCGTACACAATATCGGCCTTGTACGCGGCTGTGTGGTCGGTCCGCTCCCAATGGAACTTCTCGGGCACGTCTTCAGGCGCTTGGAGCATGTATGCCTCGGCACCAGTCTGAAACACGTCTTGGATGATGCCCACGGACATCCCCAAGAAATTGTAGATCGGCCCCATCCACATAGCGTCGCGCCGGGCGAGGTATTCGTTGTGGGTAACTAAGTGGACGCCGCGTTGGGGGATGGCGTTGAGGAAAAGGGGCATCGTCGCCACTAGGGTCTTGCCCTCACCGGTTGCCATTTCGGCGATCTTGCCTTGGTGCAGCGAGATGCCGCCGAAAATCTGCACGTCGTAGGGCACCATGTCCCACTCGACGGATTCGCCGGCGCGGTCCCACGTGCGGCCCAAGAGCCGGCGACAGGTCTCGACGATCATGGCGAAGGCTTCGGGCATGATTTCTTCGAGAAAGGCCGCCTCCACATCGCGGATGGCGTTGTCTAGCTCTCCGTACCGGTCGTTGAGCTGCTCGCGCTCTTCAGGTTCTAGATCGCCGCGCAGGCGCTCTTCGATGGCTTCGAGCTGCTGGCGGCTGTCCGCGTTGCGCGCCTGTAGGTCTTGGCGGAAAGTCGCGGTCTTGGCTTGGAGCTGCGCGTCGCTCAGAGATTGGTACGAAGCCGCTAGCTGAGTGATCTGGCTCACTTGTGGTAGCGTGCGCTTGAACTGGCGCGTCGCCTGCGAGCCAAGGAATTTTTTTACGAGCGAGTTGAGCATACTAAATCCTTTTAACTAGTACCGCGTCGCGGGCCTCTACACATGGTCAACCTCAAACGCTGAGTCCCTTCTGGCGCACGACGCCGTCGAGAACGCCATTGACAAACGCATAGGACTTATCGGTGCTGTAGGACTTGGCTAGTTCGACAGCTTCAAAAATGGAGACCCGGACTGGAATTTCTTCAATAAAGAGCATTTCAGCCAAGGCCAAACGCAGAATTAAGCGATCAATGCGGGCGATGCGTTCCCAGCGCCAGTGCTGGACCCGGGCCGCAGCCAGCGCATCCAATTCGTCCGCGTGCTCGGCTGCGCGCTGCAAGAGTTCAGCCGCAAAGGATTGCACCTCTTGCGCCAAGCCAAAGCGCGCACAGAGCTGATCCAAGGCACCGAGTGAGTCGGTTGCCGCACTCTGTTTCCAGTACAGGGCCTGCAGGGCCACTTGACGGGCACCGTGGCGATTGTTGGGAGGTGCCTCGTCGCCCGAGGTTCCATCGCCAAAAAAATCGTCCTCGCCGCTCATCCTAACTCGGCCATTAAACTGGCCATTTCAACCGCGTTGAGGGCGGCGTCCCAGCCGCGATTGCCGGCCTTGACGCCCGCGCGCTGCACGGCCTGCTCGACCGTGTCGGCAGTGATGACGCCAAAAATCACCGGGATGCCGCTGTCGAGACCAACGCGGGCAATACCCTTGGCCGACTCGCTGGCCACGTAGTCGAAATGGGGCGTATCGCTGCGGACGATGGCCCCCAGGCAGATGACGACGTCAAAGCGACCCGTGCCCGCTAGCTTCTTGGCGGCAATGGGCAATTCAAAGGCTCCGGGGACCCAGGCAATTTCTATGTCGCTGCTGTCGCCGCCGTGTCGCTGGATGCAGTCCAATGCGCCGTCGAGGAGCCGGGTGGTCACCAAGTCGTTGAAGCGGCTAACCGCAATGCCGAACTTGCGGTCTCGGGCGTCGAGTTGTCCTTCATGCACTTTTGGCATGGCTGTCATCCTCGGCGGCTGCGCGCTTGAGCAAGAGGGCGTGGCCCATCTTGTCGCGCTTGGTTGTTAGATAGCGGATGTTGTGCGGGTTGGGAGCGGCCTCAATGGGCACTTGCTCGACGACGGTCAGGCCATAGGCATCCAAGCCGACCCGCTTCTTGGGATTGTTGGTCAAAAAGCGCACTCGGCGCAACCCTAGATCGTAGAGCACTTGGGCACCGATGCCGTAGTCGCGCGAGTCCATGGGGTGGCCGAGGGCGTGATTGGCCTCAATGGTGTCGAGGCCCTGTTGCTGTTGCAGCTCGTATGCCTTGAGCTTGTGCAAAATGCCGATGCCGCGCCCTTCGTGGTGCTGAATATAGACGATGACACCGCGCCCCTCTGCGGCAATGAGCTGCATGGATTGCGCTAGCTGCTCACCGCAGTCGCACAGCAGTGAGCCGAGCGCGTCGCCGGTCAGGCAACCCGAGTGCATGCGCACCAAGGTGTCGCGGCCGTCGGCGACCTCGCCGTACACGAGGGCGAGGTACGGGTTGTCGTCAACCAAGCTGCGGTACGCATAGGCCGTGAATTTGCCGTAGCGGGTTGGCATGGGCGACTGAGCCTCTAGATGAATCAGTTTTTCGGTGCGGCGGCGATGGGCAATCAGGTCGTGGATGGTGGTGATCTTGAGGTCGTGTTCGCGCGCGAAGTTGAGCAGGTAGGACGCGTCGGCCAGCGCACCCGCTTCGTCGAGGATGGCGGCGATCAAGGCCACGGGCTGGCAATCGGCCATCTGCGCCAAATCGACCGCGGCTTCGGTGTGGCCGGCGCGGCGCAACACGCCGCCCGGTTGAGCTTGGAGCGGTGTGACGTGCCCGGGCTGGACGAAGTCTTCGGGCGCACTGTCGGGATCGGCTAGTTTGCGGATAGTCGCGGCGCGGTCCTGAGCCGAAACGCCAGTGCCCTCAATGGCGCGGGCACTGACCGAGACCATGATCGAGGCGTCCATCGGCTCGTGGGCCTTGGGGATCTGCATGTGCAGTTCAAGGGCTTTGAGGTGCTCCTCGGTGGCGGCAACCACGGGCGGGCTGCTGGCACAGCGGGTCATGAAGTTGACCGAGGTGGCAGTGGCTTGCTCGGCGAGCATTACCAGCACGCCCTCGCCCACAGCTTCGCACTCGTCAACGAGCACGACCATGCGGCCGTTTTGCAGGTCCTCTACTACTTCTTCAATGGTGTTGAAATCGAGCATTGCTCAGTATCCCATATCGCGCAAGTCCTCGAAGCTGAGCTGGGGTTGTTCGCCGAGCAAACGCTCGACGTAACGGGCAATCACATCGACTTCGAGGTTGACAGAATCACCGGCGCGCCGGTGGCTAAGCGTTGTGTTATCAAATGTATGCGGAATGACCGCAATCGTAAAGGCATCGCCGCTGACTTCGGCCACCGTCAGGCTGATGCCGTCGAGGGCCACTGAGCCTTTGGCGGCGATGTAGCGGGCGAGCGCGGGCGGTGGCTCGATCTCGAAGCGATGCTCGCCATCGCGCTCCGTGCGCCGGCGAATGCGGGCGATGCCATCGACGTGCCCCAAGACGAGATGGCCGCCGAGCCGTTGGTCGGCGCGGAGTGCACGCTCTAGGTTGACCGCTTGCCCGATACCGAGGGTGCCCAAGGTCGTGCGGGCGAGCGTTTCGGCGACTGTTTCGACCGCAAAACTGCTTTCTCCGATGGCTACTGCGGTCTGGCAAACTCCGTCGATATTGACGCTATCTCCCACCTGCAAGTCGGCGAGAACGCGCTCGGCGGCGATCTCCAACTGCTGGAATGCGCCTCGGCGTACGCGACCGCGCACGCTCCCGAGTTCCTCTACGAGTCCGGTGAACAAGAGTATTGAACCTCAGCCGTGTAAAGCAGATCAGGGCCTAGCCGCTGGGTGCGACAGGACGCAAGGTGAATGGCCTCGGCAGCGCGCTCGATTCCTAAGTCGCCAATGGCAGCGACCCCCTCTCCCATCAGCCTCGGTGCGAGGTAGAGCAGCACTTGGTCAACGACGCGGTCGCCGAGTGCGGCCGCGGCCAACTGGCCACCGCCTTCGATGAGGACGCTGGTCATGCCCTCTCGCGCCATGCGCCCAAGGGGCAGGCGCAAGTCGATGCGCCCGGCAGAAGCCGGAAAAGTCCAAACCTCGGCCCCTTTGGCCTCGTAGGCTCGGCGCTTGTCGGCTGGCGTGTCTTCTGCCGTGACGAGCACGGCACCGGGCCGCTGATAGACGCGTGCGTCGGGCGAGGTGCGCAAGCGTCCGTCTATGACGATGGGCCGTGGGTCGCGGCCGGGCACGTGGCGCACCGTCAGAAGGGGATCGTCGGCTTGCACGGTGCCCGCGCCCACGGCCACGGCATCGACCCAAGAGCGCCAGCGATGGACGTGACGCCGCGCTTGATCTCCAGTGATCCAACGCGCATCGCCGCTGCGCGCCGCAATGCGGCCGTCGAGAGTTTGTGCCAGCTTGAGCAGGACCAAGGGCAGGTTTTGGGTGCGGTGTTTGATGTAAGCCGCGTTGAGACGGCGCGCCTCCTCAGCGCAAAGCCCGACGTCAATGGCGACGCCCTTTTCCCGCAGCGCGGCGATCCCCCGCCCCGCCACGCGCTCGTCGGGATCTTTCATCGCGCAGTAGAGTTTTTTAATGCCAGCGCGCAACACGGCTTCGGTACAGGGCGGGGTGCGGCCGTGGAAGGAGCAAGGCTCCAGCGTGACGTAGAGATCGGCCCCCTGCGCCTCGTCGCCAGCCCGGAGCAGGGCGTGGACCTCGGCATGGGGGCCACCGACCTTCAGGTGGGCCCCTTCGCCGACGATGCAGTCCCCGCGCACCACAACCGCGCCGACCATGGGATTGGGGCTGACCTTACCGCGCCCTCGCTGCGCTAACCGCAGGGCGCGGCGCATGTATTGCGCAGGCTGGTTCACTTGACTTGGATGACGATTTGCCGCACGCCGATGTTGTCGAGGGCGTCGATGGCCCGCACGACAATGACATGCTCGCCCGCTGCCAGCCCTTCGACGGCAAAGCGCGCCTGTTCGCTGCGGCTGTCAAAGACGCCGTCCAACGGCGCGATGGGGTGCTGTTGGTCGTCGTAATCAATGGTGTAATAGGCTTTTTGCACCGCTGAGATGCGGTCGCTAATCGCCACTTCGACGACTGCACCATCGGCGTTGGTCTGCGCGTCGAGTGCAACGGTTGGCGGGCTGTTGTCGATGGCAAAGGGCGCGCTTTCGCGTTCGTCGCGCAGGCGTTCGGTCGCTGGGTTGTCCATGCGATCGGAAGCCACCAGCTTGAGCTGGGTCTGGCCTTCGGGCATGGATTCGGTATCCCAGAGAACCGAAGTTTGCGCGATGTTTTCTTCGACTAACTTCCACGCTCGCTGATCCTCGCCCTTGAGATAGAGGTCGTACACTAGCTCGTCCTCGTTGGGGTCTTGGGCGTGCCAGCGCACTAGACGCAGGCTTTTCGCTTGGGGGGGCCGATTGTTGCGCCGCCCTTGGCCAGCTTGAGGTGCGCCTTGGGATTGGCCGCCGTTGCCGGATTGTTGTGGCCGGAAGGGAAAGGTTTGCAGTTCGGTGATGCGGGGTTTGAGGTTGACTTGGACGCCGCGGATTTCGATTGAGCTGAGCCGGGGCGTGGCCCCGTCGCGCGTGGATTCCATCTCGACCCGGTACTGGATAAAGCGAGCGGAGGGGCTGGCGATGGTTTGGCCGCTCTCGGTCAGCGGCTCGGACCACGCGCTCCAAGTGTTGTCCGGCTCTTCGCTGTTGCCGGTGCGCGTCTGCACGGTTATGTGGGTGTCTGCGGGTTGAGTGCCGCGCCATTCGAGCGCGCCCCACCGCGCGTGGATGGCAAAGTCTTCGACCGCTGATTCAAAGTGCCCCTTGCGGCGGCCCTGCTCGGGTAGGGTGGAGACGACGGCGTTTTGCGCCCCGCCCAAGTGGAGCGCGCCGTCTGGCCCGAACAAGAGGCGACTGGGGACGAGGCTCTCGAACTGCAAGACCAATGCACGGCGGCCCTCGGCGCTGAGACGCAAAAGCCGCGCTGGGTTGGAGGCGCTGAGCAGCAGGTGCTCGCCGGTCGCAACGAGATTGACGAGCTTGGCTTCGGCATCCTCCCAGATGGGATAAACCGCTCCTTCTGCTCCGACGCGGTACACGGCCGCTGGGACCTTGTTGGAATTTTCGCCCTTGCTCGGCTTGGGAATCGCGCTGGCGAAAATCTCTCCGTTGACCCCTACCACTAGGTTGTGGATTTCTTCTTGTTCGCTTTCAAAGAGCAGCCGCCCGCGGCCCTCGCCGTCAATCTCGTAGATGCGGCCCGTGCCGGACGTGCCGGCGTACAAGCGGTCGTTGTGGGCGAGCAGGGTTATAACGTGGCGATCTTCCGGCGCAAAGAAGACTTCGTGCGACCCATCTTTGGCGATTTTGAGCACTCGGCCGGGTTCACCCGTGGCCGCGTAGAGCTGGCCATCGACTAAGGCGAAGTCCCACACGTAGTGGCTGCCGGTCTGGAGCAAGGTTTTTGCCGGCCCCTCGCCGTCGAGCGCGTAGATCAGGCCGTCGGGGGCCGAGCCAGCGTAGAGCTGTCCGTCGGACCCGGTGATCAGGGCGTGGAGGACGAGTTCGGGCGAGTCGAACAGCAACTCAGCTTGCCCTTCGTCATCGACGGCAAAGAGCCGACCCGAGTCGCCGGTGCCCACGTAGAGTCCCCCCTTGGGGTTAGGTGTCATGGACCAGACGCGCTCGGCTTCTAATGATGCCAGTTCGACAAGCTCGGGCGCTAGCTCTAACGCGCCGTCCGCGGCAATGGAGATGCCTTCGCTTTCGCCTTCGGCGAAGTCGTCGTACGCGTGCTGTTGCCAAGCCTTGGCGCGCCCCGCTTCGGTTGCACTCGTTGCCGACAGTAGCAAGAAAAACAAAAACAGAGCTCGGGTTGTAAGTATCATCAGATCAGGGCTTTCTCAATGTCATGTCGAGGCTTTGCTCGCCGGAGAGGACGTAGTCGGTGGTTAGGGTGCGGCGGAGGACGACCTCGCCTTGGACCGGCCCCAGATGCCCAGCCGAGCGGTCCGCGCCCAGCACGGCCAACGCCGAGGGCGGCAACCCGGGCAACTCGCGCCCGTTTACCGTAAAGCCCGGCTCTGCGCGAAAGACCTCGACGACCAGTTCGTCGGCCGCACCTGTGCGCTCGAGCAATGCAAGCACGTCAGCGGCATTGCGCGGCACAAACGCATCGGGCTGGCGCGCCGCTTCCCAACTTGCGCTCGCCACACCGCTGCCGACGCGCACGACGAAAGGGCCGGGTTCGAGATGTGCGGGCAAACTTAGCTCTAGGCGTTCTGTAACCGGCTCGGCGCGATACGGTTGCAACGTCGCTTGCAGCGAGACCCGCTGCCCAACCTTGGGCTCGGGCGGCGATAGCCGCAGGCCCGTGATGCGGGCTTGGGCTAGGGTTTCGCCGATTTCCAACTCAAAGTGCAGCGAGTCTAAGGCCAGCCCGGCGAAGGGGTTGTTGAGCAGTACGCCGACCGGCTGCACGGCGTCTATCACGGCTCTGAGTGGCGCGATTCCACTGCTGTACACTTGCTCGCGCTCAACCGTGCGGCCATCGGCCAGCGCGATGTGGCTACGCACCCGCAGCGTGGCGTCGCCAAAGAGCTTTTCAGTGGTTTCGAGGGAGTTGAACAACACCGAGCGGACCAAGGACGCGCTCCATTCGGGGTGGCGCATCACCTCGCAGCGGAAGGCGTGATCGCCGGCCGCTGACCGCAGGGCAACCCGCACTGGCATCATGTCCGGCGCTTCGCCCAGCGTCCCGGCTATCGCGGGCAGGCGGTCTTGGCGCACTGCCCCCATTGTGCCGGTCGGCGTCCCCAGCTTGAAGGAGGCGGTCTGAATGGGAATGACTTGGTGGATATAGGCACCAGTGGCGGGCAGATTGGTGGCCCCCAGCAAAAACATCGGATGCCCAAAGCCGACGAAACGCCCGTCGCCGACCCAAGTAAGGGTGCCAATCCCTGCTGCGCTGTAATCGCCGCGGATTAGCTGCACGGCCAGCGAGGCCCCAGGCGCGATAGACACCTTCTGGTCGGACAGCGCCTGCCCTATCGGGCTGTCCAAAAGCTGGATGCCCGGCGTGTCGAGCGCGTCGCGCAACACTTGCCGCCCCCTCGGACTGAAGCCAGCAACGGCTATGGGCATTCCCAGCGGCGCTAGGGTGCTGACGCCCTCGCCGCCGAGCAGGCGGGTGGTCTCTTCATCTAGGTCTAAGACTTTTCCGTACTGGCTTGGGCTGGGATGTTCGCGCGTGGCGACGTCGAGCATGTGGGCGATGGGGGTGATGCCGCCGATGGGCTCCTTGGAAAAGTACCAGCCATAAGCGATGGCACCGATGAGCCGCCCGTCGATGTACACTGGGCTGCCGCTCATGCCCCTTATTACGCCCGTGTGCGCCAACGGGCCGCCGGAGAGCCGCGCGAGGATCATGTCCATGCGCGGCCCCAAGGCCCCTTTTAGCACCCCCAAAATTTCGACTTGGAAGGTGTCGATCTGGGTGCCTTGGAAGGTCGTTAGCCCAAAGCCGCTCATGCCTCGGCGCAACTCGCTTGGCTCCATGAAAGGCTGTGCGCGGAGCGCGGGAGCGGCCAAGAGCAACGACGCCAGTGCAACTATTATGCGAAATGAGGTCTGCAAGACCTTTTGCTTGCCTTTCCCTTAGAGAAAAGAATTAAAAAAGCTATAATTGGGCTAGGGAAAAGTCAAGGTAAGCCAAGCGATTATAGACGTTGTAACATTTTGTTTGACAAGGAGTTGCCTCTTTTGGATTTCGGGCAGTCCCTTGACAGACGCCGCGCTAGGCACATTACTGTTGCTCTCGCAACCACCTACGTCCCAATAGGAGAAGATCATGCTTAATATCGGTTTTATCGGCTGCGGCGGCATTGCTCGCCATCACGCCAGTTGCTTATCCCGAATTCGGGGTGCGCGCATTGTCGCGGCCGCGGATGTCGTTGCCGACGCGGCCGAAGCGTTCGCCCGCGACTTCGGGGCTGAACACTACTTCGCGGACTTCCGAGCGCTGCTCGACCTGCCCGAGATCGACGCGGTGTGGGTCTGCACCCCCACCTTCCAGCACCCCGCGCCGGTTATCGCCGCAGCCAAAGCCGGCAAGCACGTCTTCTGCGAGAAGCCCATGGCGCTGAAGGTGGCTGATGCGCGGCGCATGGCGAATGCTTGCCGCCAAGCCGATGTGCGGCTGACCATTGGCTTTGTGCGCCGCTTTGACGCGCAGTGGGGCAAGCTCAAGGACATCGTCCAATCCGGTGCCGTTGGCTCGCCGGTCATCTGGCGCTTTGCTGCGGGAGGCCGCCCGGGCCGCCCGTGGTTCCGCGATGAGAACAAAGGCGGTGGCCCGCTGATGGACGGTGCCGTGCACAACTACGATTTCGCCTTGCAGATTTTCGGCCCGGCCGCTTCGGCGCAGGCTTCTTCCTTGCAATTCGATCCCACCAGCGTTGGCGCGGATACAGCTAGCGTCATCATCAACTTTGCCAGCGGGGACCAGCACTCTTTGATCTGGTCGTGGGGCGTGGCCGCTGGCGCGCCTGTGGCAAGCCTCAACGATGTGATTGGCCCGGCCGGCACCTTACAATTTGGCATGACCGCGCAAAAGGCCCCGGCGCGCTTCAACCCGCAAAGAAGCGGGGCTTTTACGCTCAAGATGGGCGAAGGCCGCGAGCGGGTGTACTCCTATCCGCTCAAGGACATGTTCGCCGACCAGGACAAACACGTGGTCAAGTGTTTTGCCAATGGCGAACAGCCCTTAGTGACTGGGGAAGATGGGATCGCCGCCTTGGAGGTGGCGACGGCTGTGTTGAGGGCTGGGAAGGGGCAGCGGACGGTGAAGATTGGGTAGGACTCAGAAGAAACGAAATGCCCGTGAGAGAACATAAGGTCAGCGATTACCTGAAAACGCCCGAGGACATCGCGGCCTATCTGAATGTCGTGTTTGAAGACTCCGATACCGACCACGAGGACTTGATGATCGCGCTCCGCAACGTCGCTGACGCCATCGGCGGCGTTGCGGAACTGGCGCGCCGAACCGGCTTGAACATCGGGCCTGTCTCGTGCGCTCTCGGCGCAGAATACCCCGAAGATTGACACCGTTCACAAAATTGTCAGAGCTTGCGGGGTGCGGCTCCAATTCGCTGCATGAGCCTGATCGCCTCAGAAAGGTCCGCTCCACCGTAGGGCGACCCTTTTGGGATGCCCTACTAGACCCTCAAAATCTGAAGGAATTGATCTTTATGAAGTTGTTTATCGGCAGTATCATCGGATTGATGTTGAGCGTTCACGTCGGCGCGGAGCCGCTACTTGAAGGCAGTGTGCGCCTGTCGTCAGGGCAGCCGGCCGTCGGGGTGAAGGTGCGGCTGTTTGATTTGACCGATCTGCGCCAGTCGATTGATGCGACGACGGATGCGGCCGGTTATTTTGCGCTGTCTCTGCAAACGCTCTCAGGGGGCACAGCCCTGCCGACCAGCTTTGCGCTGGGGCAGAATTACCCCAACCCGTTCAATCCTTCGACCATCATTCCCTACCAACTGCCGGCGTCTGACCACGTGCGGCTGGACGTGTTCAATGTGCTGGGGCAGCGGCTAGCCACGTTAGTCGATGCGGAACGGTCGGCGGGGGCGCACACGGAGCAATGGGATGGGACGGATGCGGCGGGGCGGGCTGTGGGAGCGGGGGTGTATATCTACCGGCTGAGCAGCGGTGGAATGACGGAGAGTCGGCGGATGGTATTGGTGGATGGGCAGGCGGGGATTCCGACGGTGGCAGTGGCTCAGGGGCCAGTGCGGGCGATAGAAGGTGCGGTGGAAGCGGATGATCTGGTCTATGGGCTGACCGTTTCAGGCGAGGGTTTGGTCGCGTATGTGGACACAGATTTCCGGGTGGGGGTTGATGAGGCGGACATTGTGATTGAAGAGCACGGCGGCAGCCCGCGCATGAAGCTCACTACGAGCAGGATTTTAGGCGATGTGAACAACGATGGCCAAGTCGATGCCTTTGATGTGCTGTATGTGCTGCTGTACAGCGAGGATTCGTCTATTACGCTCCCCAACAACGGCGACATTTCTCTCGGCGATGTCAACGGCGATGGCCAAGTCGATCTCACCGACGCCGTGCTCCTCGCCACGTACAGCGTCAATCCGTCTGATCCCTCGTTGCCGCCGGGGATCGGCCAAGCCGCCCCGGATTTGGTGGCTTCAAGTGGAACTTCCGAGGGTCAGGACACCGCCTTTTCTCATATATACTGGAGAGACTCGGGCACGGGTAAAATTCAGCGTGCCAACTTGGATGGCTCTAACATAGAAGACCTTGTCACCCTAGAGGGCTCCTCTGTATACGGCCCATACGACCTCGCCTTAGATATGAACGGGGGAAAAATATACTGGACGACCAATGACCTTACGCCCAATAGGGATAGCATTCATAAGATTCAGCGCGCTAACTTGGATGGGTCCAACATCGAAACCGTCTTCATTACCAGGAGCGATATATCCGGTTTCGCCTTAGACATAAGCGAGGGCAAGTTATACTGGACGGATGATGTGTACTTGCCGACGGCGGACACCAAGATCGATAGGGGGGATCAAATTCGGCGTGCCAACTTAGATGGGTCCAACATCGAAACCCTTGTCACTACTACTGAGAAGCGTATGCACAACACCTTATACTTGGCTGGGGACAAGTTATACTGGGCGGAACAAGAGCCATCCACATTAGAAAATGAAATCTGGCGCGCCAACTTGGATGGGTCCAACATCGAAACCCTCGCCACCGGATTAGAAAATCCAAAAGGTATCACCGTGGACATGGCTGAGGGCAAAATGTACTGGACGGAAATATTCGTGAGCAGGTCTGATTCTAGGAGTGACATCCGGCGTGCCAACTTAGACGGCTCTAACATCGAAACCCTCGTCACCATAGATGACACTTCAGACCTACGAGGCATAACCTTGGATGTGGCTGGAGGAAAGATGTACTGGACAGTCTTCGACTGGGAATACCGCAAGTCGGGTAAAATCCAGCGTGCCAATTTAGATGGGTCCAACATCGAAATCCTCGTTTCCGGATTGGAAGAACCGGTCTTCTGTGCCCTCGGAGGATTTTACGAACCGCCTAACCTCGAAGAAACCCGAACTAGGAGCCGAGAGGAGGCTCGTAGCGAGCTGTCTGAGCGAAGCATCCCCTATAGTCAAGGCTCCTTCATTACCTATGCACAAAACGGGAATCTGGATGTGGTGCGATTGTTTGTTGAGGCCGGGATGGATATCAACGTCCAACCCTACGGTTCCTCCGTTGTCTATGTAGCAGAAACAAAACAGGATACTTTGGAAGCCGTGCGATTTCCCCAACCTGGGGATGACGATGACGATACCGCCCTAATGAAGGCCGCCGGGCAGGGCCACATAGAGGTAGTGCGTTTCTTGGTTGAGCAGGGAGCGGACCTCTATATCCGCAACAGGCAAGATCAAGACGCCTTAATGTTTGCCGCCGCAGGAGGCCACTTGGCAGTGGCTATCTTCCTCATTGATAGAAGAAGAGGCCATGTGCCCCCCACAAGAGTGCTTGCCGGTCTTGATTCTTACGACTCCGGCCCCCAAACTGCCTTGGAGTGGGCGGCCTATAACGGCCATTTGGACATGGCCCACCTCTTACTAGAAAATATAGAAATCGGCATCTCTCGTCATCCCACTGCCTCCTTGGGGTTGGCCGCCTATCGCGGTCATTTGGATGTGGGCCGCCTCCTGCTAGAATACGGAGCATTTGTCGATGTTCATCCCTTCGGCATCGAGGAGCGCGGGCCTACGCCGCTGATGTTAGCGGCTTATAGCGGCCAGTTGGATATGGTCCGCCTCCTGCTAGATCACGGGGCCGATATTCACTATCGGGCAACCTACATATGGCGAGTAAGAGAGGTACTCGGCTTTGGCCCCGTTATCGACACAGCAATCGGGGCTGGTGCCTTACATATGGCTCTTAACCAAGGCCATGCTGAGGTATTACGCCTTTTATTGGAACATTGGATGTGGGAATACGGTGCCGATAGCCGAGGACCCTACGGCATGAGCACCTTGATGTATGCTGCCGCTGCGGGAGACCTAGAGATGGCGCGCCTACTGCTAGAAAACGGAGTCCCAATTAATGCCCAGACAAACGTCGGCACAACCGCTTTGATGTTTGCCGTAGCAGAGGGGCATGTAGAGATGGTGCGTTTCCTCGTCGAAAACGGGGCAGACGTCCACATACAAAATGGCCACAACTACACGGCCTTGAGTCTGGCCGAAGAGAGGGGCCATCAAGAAGTGGTTGACTTCCTCCGCTCAGTGGAAGACGCTGGGTAATAGGTGGTGAGGCCACGGTAATAACCGCCGACTCGCTTTCGCCGTCAACGCGCATGAGTGAGAGCTTTTTTCTTAAAGGATGAGGATTACGGCCTAAAGTAGGGCACCCACAGTGGGTGGACACGACTAGCACGTATGAGATAGCCTCTAGCGGCGAATGGCAAACTACTATTGGATTCGTGTGTTGCCGATGTCGGGGTCTCCGGTGGAAAGGGTGAGGGTTTCTTTGAGGATACTATAGGGATGCGCGAGGTGTTGGCGATGTCTTCGTCTCTTGTTTAGCCATTCAGGGGCGGCATTAGCTATCGTTTCCTAAGGATAGGACTTCTGACATGGCTTCTTTGTATTCGGAGATCCATTTTTCGGCGTCTTCTTTGGTATAGGGATCGATGATGGCTCCTCTGTCATCCGGCAGGCTATAACTATTTACTTCGATGTGCTTTATCAGTTCTTTTCGCAATCCTTTCCTTGCTTCTTTATCAGAAATATCCGCAACAATGAAATCTATATTTTCTTGCTTCAATCCGCCCTCAAAAATCGCACCGTTTAGTTCGTTTTTTTCACCAATTCGATCATTTATACGTTCTTCAAAAGAATCAAATAATGCTTTGTCGCTGGTAATTCCTTGCAGCTTCGCCTCCCTGAGGTTCGCCGCTTGTAATTGTGCGAAGCAGAGCTCAGCGGCTTGTAGTTTCGCCTTCGCGAGATTCGCTCCTTGTAGCTGCGTATTCCAAAGCACGGCTGCTTGCAGGTTCGCCTCCACTAGGTGCGCCGCTTGTAATTGCGCTCCCGATAGTCTGGCCATTTGTAAATTAGCTTTCCAAAGTATGGCTTCTTGTAGCTGAGCTAGCGGAAGCTCAGCTTTTTGTAACTGCGCGTCTATGAGGTCCGCCCTTTTCAGGTTCGCTTCCTTGAGGTCCGCCCTTTTCAGATTCGCTTCTTTGAGGTTTGTCCCTTGTAATTGCGTCCCTGTGAGGTTTGCTCCTTGCAGATTCGCTTTCGTGAGGTCCGCCTCTTGCAGGTTCGCTTTCGTGAGGTTCGTCCTTTCAAGCTGAGTCCATGTGATGTTTGCCTTTTGCAGATTTGCCCCTTCGAGGTTTGCCCCTTGCAATTGAGCCCCATCGAGATTCGCCCCCTGTAGGTTTGCTCTCGTGAGATTCGCTTCTTGTAGATCCACTCCGACCAAGACAGAACTTTCTAGACGTGCTGTCCTGAGATCGGCACCACCCATCCAGCTTCCCCCCAAGTCGGCGCGTAGTCCTTTGAAAACACCATGATCTTGAACAAACAACAGATTCAACAGACTCTGGACTTCTTCCGAGGGTTTTGACACGGCGTCTTCCGGGTCCACGTCTTCCGGGACCTTATGCTTTTTCTGATATTCGTATTCACCCGTCGTCTGGCGGATATGAGCGCAGAGAATATCTAGCACTGTCTGACGCAACCCTTCGGTGTCTTGCGCCAGATGGAAGAGTTCGTAGGCACCGCCTAGGCGCACAGAGTCCTTTTTGTGCCCGAGATGCTCGATAGCGTTTCTAAATCGCTCCTGCTGCTGTCCCTGCTCGGTGTGCTGGTTGGCTTTTGCCTGCTCCTCCGTAGCTCTGGCTTGTGCGTTCGCGGCATCGGCCTGCGCTTGCGCGGTATCCTCCATCGCCTTGGCGCGTTTGTAGGACATCAGGGCTTGCAAAGCGACTAGTACGCCGCCCATGCCGATGCCCAGAAATTTCAAAACCTCGTATTTTGGTTCCCCTTTTTCATTTGGTTCCCCTTTTTCAGCTACCCCTAAAAGATCGAAAATCCACTCGGGATTTTCAGAGGACATGACGACTACAAAGACTACCGCCAAGACAATGAGCAGGACGATAAGAAGGAACTGGAGGGTCTGAGATCGAAAAAGCCAAGTCCAAAATCGAGAAAACATTCTCTACACTCGTTCAAGAGACGCGTCGCTCATACAGCACCTTCCCCTCTTCCAGCACCTTGTGGATCAAGGAATGCGGGTCATCGCACTGCTCGGCGAGGACTTCTGGAGAGCGGATAACCACATCGACGGGCAGAACGAAACGCTCGGCAATCGCCCGACGAATTGGATTGCCATGCTGTGGCTGTCCTGCGCCTGTACGAAGCACGACCAGCAGATCCAAATCGCTGTGCGCTCCAACCTCTCCGCGAGCATGGCTGCCGAAGAGAATGATTTGTTCTGGATCAAAGCGTTCAACAATCAGTTGCGCTATAGCTTGGATCGTGGCGCTGTCGATATGGGCTTCAATGGCATTCATAAGCGCCCCTTTCTAGTGTTCGGCGATCTTGGACGCACTTCGATGATTGGCCAGAATTAATTCAGGTGCCGCGTCCAGCATGATTTTTTCAAATTCGTCAAGACTGGCAGCCTCAATATGTAGGCCCTCAATGTCGCTTTGGGCATAGAAGACCTGTGCCTCATCATCCCAGATAGCCTTCACGCTAAAAGTGCGCTTCATAATGTGCTACTCCGTTGTAAGCGTTCAAGCACCATATAGCTTCAAGTAACAGACCGATCATAGATTCCAATAAGTAAGTTGGGAA
Source organism: Candidatus Latescibacterota bacterium (assembly GCA_022827835.1). Taxonomy (GTDB): domain Bacteria; phylum Latescibacterota; class UBA2968; order UBA8231; family UBA8231. The sequence goes on along the minus strand of JAJEIO010000002.1, from coordinate 233,939 downwards.
CGCTGATGTCTTCATCTATTTCATCCCAATGAAGGCCCGTCCCACCACCACTAAGCTCATAATTTTCCCTTTGTTGTTCTGTAGCTTTATGCAGTCGCGGGAAATAGGCAAGAGGAACCGATAATTGCCGACCATCGGAAAGATTCAGCCATATGTTATCGTTATCGAACCAAATTTTAGAAGCCCGTGCTTCAAAGGTTAAAGTTATCATTCCAGCTTCCTCAATTAAGAATCTTGTTGGTCGAGCCCCTTAATGGCACTCTGAATTGCATCGACTTCGCGCTCCTCAAAGTACGCCTCACCGCACTGGTCACAGACCCAAGCCGGGACTGTGTCGAACACCAAGTGATAGCCGTTGCGGTCAACATGAAAGGGTGCCGCCGAGCGCTTCATCTGCCCATGACAGTGGATGCAGTTCATTGTATTTCAAGAGCAACCTAATGGAGAGATTCAATTTCTTCAATAATTGCGATCAGATTAGGGCCGGTAAACTGAAGATTGGGTGCGGGAATGCGGTTGCGTCTAATGTCTGGCGGAACGTGCTTGTGGTGAGGAAAAGTAGAGGCGAGTGCGGATTCTTCGGGATGAGGAAAGTCATCATACCAATACAGGCGTTCTGTTCCGCGATAAACTTCGTATCCATACGACGTGATCAGACCATCTGCAAAATCTAATTCCTCCCGCATTCGCAAGCGGACTCCGTTTGCGAATGTTGCCTCTCCCTCGGCTGTTCCGGTAAAAGGACTGGACGACCAAACGCGAATCGTTGATCGAAGAACGGAAGGACGACTCATGGTTTCAGCCAAAAAGTAACTATAAGCGGCAAGAGATTCGAGGGGTTTTTCCGCCATATCAATAAGCAGGTTGTACACGCAATGCGTCGGCGGGGTCGCTTTGTTGGATTTGTTCGTTATAGGCCGTCTTGCGGCGTTGCCAAGTTTCGTAAATGCCTTTCCACCGGCTGAAATCCGTTCGGGTTTCGTCAAAATCGTCGTAGCGCGATAGCTTTCCCGCTTTTAAGATGTTGTAAAAATCTTGGCTGAGAATGCCGTATTTTTCTTCGTAGAGCGTGAGCCGTCGTTCAAGCTGCTTCATCTCAAGGACGAGTTCGTGAAGCTCCATTGCAGTTCTCCTTTTTTCAGTGCTCCTCCGGTTGATGCGCCGTTTCGCCTCCACCCTACCAATCCACAACCGCCCCATCGTCGGAATCCAGGCGAACGCGATAGGGACTCGGTTCGCCGACTTGGGCCATGAGCTTGTCTTCGTCGATGGTGATGCCGAGGCCGGGGTCCGGGGGCAGGGGTCGGTGGCCGTTGGCGACCGGTGGCAAGGGTTTGGCGAGTAGGTCTGCGTATTCGTTGTCGCCGCGCTCTTGGATGAGAAAGTTGGGGATGGCTGCGGCGACCTGCAGACTCGCGGCGAGCGAACAGGGGCCTTGGGGATTGTGCGGGGCCAGCGGCGAGTAGTAGGCCTCGGCCATGCCAGCGATGATCTTCAATTCGGTGATGCCGCCGGCATAGCAAACATCCGGCTGGAGGATGTGGGCGGCGCGTTTTTCGAGAATTTCCTTGAATCCCCACTTGGTAAAGATGCGCTCGCCCGTGGCAATGGGGATGTGAGTCTTTGCGGCGATTTCGGCCATGACATCGACGTTGAGGGCCTGGACAATTTCCTCGTAGAACCAAGGATGATACGGTTCGAGTGCCTTGACGAGCAGCAGGGCGGTTGGGGGTTGCACTGCGCCGTGAAAGTCAACGGCGATATCGACGCTGGAGCCGTGTTGTTCGCGCAGCGCCTTGAAGCGCTCGACGATCTCATCGACGAATTTTTGGCCCTCGATGTATTTGAAGGGAGAGCGCGACGTGCCCGGCCCCACCTTCATGGCGTTGACGCCGGTCTTCTCGCTCACTTCGCCGTAAACTCGAATCCGCTCGCGCGTGGGGCCGCCGAGGAGCTTGTACACGGGCACGCCATAGCACTTGCCGGTGATGTCCCAAAGGGCCATATCAATGCCAGAGGAGATGGCGGTTTTGATTGGGCCGCCGCGATAGAAGGCACCGCGATGGATGGCCTGCCAGTGGTGTGTGACTGGGCGGGGGTCCTTGCCTACTAAGTAGTCGGCGACTTCGAGCGCGCCGGCAGCACAGGCCCTGGCGTCGTCCTTGAGCATTTCGCCCCAACCGGTGATGCCCGCGTCCGTCGAGATCTTGACGAAGACCCAGGAGTTTTTGAGAACGAACGTCTCGATCTTGGTGACTTTAATCGCATCGTTGGGTCCGATAGGGGCTTCAGTGCCCGGCATGGTGGTACTCCTTTAGCTATGGGTGATTACTTGTTGGGTCCTTACGGCGCAGTAGATGCAGCCGAAGTTGCGCTGGCAATGCGCCAGCGTCCGTCGAGATCACAGGCTTCGTAGAACATGCGGAAGCGGCCGTCGGCGAGGTCAATCACACACGGCTCTGATGCCTTGGCTGCGTCCCACGGTCCCCCGTTGTCAATGCAGATTCCCGGATCCTTGACCCACTGCAGACCGTCTGCGGAAAATGCGCTGAAAATTCTGCCGTGATACTTTGATCCACGGGGGACTTCCGGAGCCGACGTCCAGCCTGCGTAGTACATCCGAAAGCCGCCCTCGCCTAGGCGCAAAACCTCCGGGGCATAGACTGCATAACTTTCCAGCGATCGGTCCTGGGGTATGCGAACGCCGGGCTCCAACTGGAATACTAGACCATCTTCTGATACGGCGCTGACGATCTTTTTGTTACCAGCAACATCTGGATAGGGATAGGCACTGGCGTAGAGGCGAAAGCGGGAGCCGCCCTGCTCGGCGGCCGGGTCGAGGTGCAGACAGCGAGGTGCCAGATAGGAGACGCTTGCTCCGGCTAGGCGCAGGCCCGGCTCTCGTTCCCAGACCAGACCGTCGGCGGAAACAGCACTGACAATTGTGGCCTTGACTTGGCCGTCCCCCGTCTCGGTCTTCCCCTCGTAATACATGCGGTAGCGGCCATCTGCTAGCGGAATGACGTCCGGGCTCCAGATGTAGTGCTCGGCACCGTCTCCGCCCGCATCCATTCTGACGCCCGGCTCTTTTTCCCAGTGCTCGGCATCGGTGGAGAAGGCGCTGAGGATGTACCCCTTTGAAGCCGCGTTTGGACGCTCCGGCCCGAGGCCGTGATAGTACATGCGGTAGCCGCCGTCCACTTTGACCACGTTCGGAGTGAGGGTGCGGTCTGCGTCGAGCGGTCCGTCGGAATCGATGGCGACGACGGCGTCCTTGATCCACTGAGTTCCGGGATCCACGTCCTGATAGTGGACGGCTCTCAGCATGTTTGCAGGTGTCATTGCGGTTGCTACTTGCGGCCCCCAACCCGATAACTACTCGCCGTATAGGTCAGCGTCTGCCCAGGCTGCATCTCTACCACCTGCGTATTCGGCGAGAGGAATTGTACTGCTTCGCTCAATGCGCCGATGTCGGCCGGCTGATTCATAATCGGCCCGTAGTGGCAGGGAATGACGATGTCGGGGCGAATCAGGCTCGCCGCCCGCGCGGCCTCGCGGATCCCCATGGTGTACTGCCCGCCCACTGGCATAATCGCGATCTGCGGTCCGTACATCTGGCCGATGAGTTGCATATCGCTGAATAGGCAGGTGTCGGAGGTGTCGTAGATGGAGATGCCGTTGTTGTAGGCAACGATAAACCCGTTGACTGCGCTGTCGGGGTGGAAGAGCAGGCCCTCCGGCAGCGCGCCGCCGATGACGTGCGGCGATAGCGACTGCGAGTGATGGGCCTGCACCATGGTGATCGTGGCGTCTTTGACCTTGACCTCGCCGCCGGGGTTCATGGACAGCGCCCGCGAGCCCATTTTGAGCCCATGCACGGCCTCGGCGACCGAGCAGAGCTCGTAGTTGCCGACGAACTTGGCCTTGGTGCGCTTGCAGATCTCGTACGAGTCGCCGATGTGGTCGCTGTGGCCGTGGGTGGCGATGACGATATCGGCTTTTTTTACTTGGCTGAGCTTCATCTTGGCGATGGGATTGTCGTCGAGCCAGGCGTCGAAATAGGTGACTGAGCCTTTGTCGGACTCGAAGCGGAAAGAAGCGTGGCCGATAAAGGTGATCTTCACGGATGCCATAGGACTAGTCCTTTCTGTTAGCGTTGGCTTAGATCGTCGCCGAGGTCCGTTGAGTCGAACTGCCCCTTCTCGGCGCAGACGGCGACGACCAACAATTCGAGATTTTCTTGCGTGTGGTTATAGAGGCCGTGGCTGCCTCCTAGCCGACTGGGAATCGCATCCCACTGCGCGACCTCCTGCGTCTCATCATCTACTGTCATCCGTCCGCTGCCTTCGATGATGATATAGACTTCCTCGACGCCTTCGTGGCGGTGGTAGCCGAGTGAAGTATCCGGCGGCAATAGACAGTGGACCAAACAGTAAAAATTGCTGCGGAAATCCTCTGGCCCCCAGATGAGCCGGCCGCCGACTTCGCCCTTGCCGCCGTGCGCCTGGCCGTATTTCAGTGCACCGCGGTCCAGCCGCCCTACCGGCAGGCGGTCGGTGGATTCCAATTCAGCACCGACCCGGTCGTCGCCCAAGTCGGTCGATTTGGGATCGCCTCCGGGAACTACGCAGTGGACGTTGAACCAGCGCGTCTCGCGGTCGGTGTGGTTGTAGATGGCGTGGATCTCGCCCGAGCGCAGCGGCACTGCGGCCCCGCCCTCGACGACGGCCGTGCGCCCGTTGTGGGTGAACTGCGAGGCGTTGTCAATGGCGATAAAAATCTCCTCGCTGTCGTCGTGGCGGTGGTAGCCAATCCCGCTGCCGGGTAGGAGGATAGCACAGTGGACGAAGGCGAAGGGCGTCGCAAAATCACCGCGTTCCCACAGCCTGTCGAAGAGGATCGTCCCGGCGCCGCCGTGGACGTCGCTCAGTTCCTGCATGTCTGCACGGTCGGCTCTGGCTATGCGCATGACGGCCTCATTTCTCGCGGTGAAAGAGCTGAAGGTTTAGTTGGTTCGGCCCCTCGAAAAAACCCAAGGTGATGCCGGTGCCCCCACCGACGTCGAAAGGCTCTTTGGTGATGGTGACGCCCTTGTCCTTTAACTCCTGCGCGCTGTCTTCCACGCTATCGACGTCAAATGAGATGTGGTGGAAGCCCGGAGGAAGCCCCATGCTCTTTTGCGGCATGAGTTCCAGCAGGATACCGCCGGCGTCGAGGAAGACATAATCCTCATCGTCCTCATTGTGAAAGCGCTCTACCACGGTCAGTCCTAGTTTTTGCGTGTAGAACGCTACCGCTCCTTCGATGTCGTCGGTTATGACCGCGATCTTGTGAATTTTGTGTACCATCGAATCTCTCCTCCTCGTTAGCTAACTTGTTCGTGGTCGAGGTGCTTGCGCAGCCGTCGCCCGACCACGCCGATTTGGTGTTTGAAGTCTTGAAAAGTATAGCTCGGGTGCGATTTCCAGTAGGAATTCCACAGCGCGTCGTCCTTGTCCTTGACCTCGGCTAGCTCCGTCAGCGAGCGGCCCAATTCGGTGCGGCGGAAGTTGCGATAGGCTTGTTCGGTCAGGTAGTAGCCGTATTGGGGATCGGCCACCTCGTAGCCGTATTTGATCATGGAGCGCGGCTTGGCGGACAAATGCGCGGCGCGGGCGTGGAGAATCGAGGGAAAGGTCACGGCGAGGGCACCGGCCTTGACGACCACTTTCTGCTGCCCGCGGATCCAGCCCAGCTTAGCGGTCTGCGGCGGCGTGTAGAGCCGCCGGTGGCTGCCGGGCAACAGCATGGTTGGCCCCATGTCTTCCTCCACGTCCTGCGGGTAGTACATGCACAAGATCTCGGTCAGCGGCCGGTCGGCCATATAGGTGTCGTCCACGTGCCAGCCGCCGCCGTCGCTTTGTCCACCTTGCGTAAGGTGATTCCAGAAGCGGAAGGGGCTGATGGCCACCTCCGGCGTTTCCAGCAAGAAGGCGATGAATTCAACGACCTTGGCGTGGCAGAGCAAATCGCCGACGCTCTCGCACTCAAAGATGTCGATGCCCCCGGATTGGTGGGCGTCCTGTTTGGTCCGCTCCACCAACTCGGGCTCGATCCAGCCGTCTAGTACGACGTAGCCGGTGTCGAAGAATTCTTTTTTGAGCTCTTTCCAGTTGGCTTCCATGGCCCCTCCGTTCATTGACGCTGGCCGTGCGGCGTGAAATCCAACCCCTCACCAGGCTGGAAATAGCGCTCTAAGATAAACTCGAACCCGAGTTGGTTGTGGGCATTTTCCATCGGGTATTCCACGTCCGGAAAAGACACCACCCGCCACCCGTCTGCCATGGCCGCGGCCGCGCTGGCATACGGACATTCGTTTTTGGGGTCGAAGCGGAACTCGCTGGCGAAGGGGCCAAAGTAGTTCCACGCGATGACGCCCGAGTCGATGCGGTCTTGTTCGGACCAGATGTAGAGGAGGTGCTGCTGCTCGTCGTTTTGTAGGTCGCGCAGCGCGTCTAAGTCCTGCAAGGTGACGCTCGCGCCGCTTAAAATTTTCTCTTGCGACTGGCGTATCCAGCCGTCTATGGCAGTGGTCATGTCGGCTCCGGTAGGTTCAATTTGCGGCAGCAAATATAGAGCGGGCGAACGAATCGCCGCAAGCGCGGCAGGGCTTGGCCGCTGCTAGCTGCGCCCCTATGTTCTGAGCCAAACAAATTAGGAGGCTGTCATGTCCCATCCGCTTTTCGATCTGTCCAACCGCGTCGCCCTGGTCTCTGGTGCGGCTAGCGGCCTTGGCAAAGCTATGGCCACTGGCTTTGCCGAAGCAGGGGCCGACCTCGTCTTGGCCGATATCAACGCCGACGGTTTGGCCACGACGGCCCGCGAACTGGGTGCCTTGGGCCGCCGCGTTCTCCCAGCGGTGTGCGATATGTCGAAACCCAATCAAATCCGCACCATGTTTGAGTTAATAGACGCAAAATACGGCCGCATCGACATCGTGGGCAATGTGGCTGGCAATGCGCGGCGCAACACCCCGCTCGACCTGACGCCCGAGGAGGTTGAGTTTACCTTGCAAAACCTTGTCGTCGGCCGCTTGGTCTGTTGCCAAGAGGCCGGCCGGCGCATGATGGCCTCGGACAACGGCGGCAGCATTATCAACCTCGTGTCGATCGCCGGCATCAACGCCCTCGGCCGCAGTCACCTCTCGTACAGCATGGGCATGGGGGCCGCCGCGCAGATGACCCGCGAGTTGAGCACGGAGTGGGCCGCCAAGGGGGTGCGCGTCAACGCCATTGTCTGCGCCCAGCTAATGAACGAGGACCTAAAGGAGCGCATCGCCGCGGATCCCGGCTTGGGCGAAACCTATTTGCGCGGCCTCCCCATGGGCCGTCTCGGCGACTCCAACGACATCAAGGGCGCGGCGATTTTCCTTGCCTCGGACGCCTCGTCTTGGATCACTGGTGTGATGCTGCCGCTAGACGGCGGTAATCTCTCTAAGAATGCCGGTGGCTCGCATCCGGGTATGCCAGGTGCGCCCGCCGAGCAGATCGGCCTCTAAGCCATGGATGTTGGCATCTGGCAAACCATTCCCCAACCGGCGATTTCCCGCTACTTAGGGCTAATGGGCTGGGACTGGATCGTCCTCGACCTCCAACACGGTGCGATGACTTGGGAGACCGCCTATGAGTGCATCTACGCCGCCCGTCCAACCGGTGCCCGCCCCCTGATCCGCACCTCCATCGGCAACCCCGGCGAAGTGGAAAAAGCCCTCGATGTAGGAGCGGGCGGAGTAGTAGTGCCCATGGTCAACTCGCTCGCCGATGCCCAAGCCGTCGCCCGCGCCGCCAAGTACCCGCCCACTGGGGTGCGCTCGCTGGGTGGCGACCACTATCTCCACTACGGCGACGACTACTTTGAAAAGGCCAATGCTGAGACCTTGCTGCTGGTGCAAATGGAACATATTGACGCCGTTGAGCAAGCCGAAGAAATCATGGCCCTGCCCGGCGTCGATGGCTGCTTTGTCGGTCCGGTTGACCTAGCGCTGTCGATGGGCCTGTCGCGCCATCGCTCCAGCTACGAGCAGGATTTGGCCTACCAGGAGGCGATGGAGCGGATTGTCACCACGACCCTTGCAGCCGGTAAAAAACCCTGCTGCAACACGTATTCCCCCGAGGACTTCGCGGCCAAAAAAGTCGCGGGTTTCCAGGCCCTCACCTTCAAGTCGGACCTCGATCTGCTGATGGACCGGGGGACGCAACTATTGAACTGTCTCAAAGGAAACACTGGGGACTAAGTCGGCAACGCGCTACTTTGCATACGACCAACCGACTGTCCCGTCCATTTACTCTCCCAACACTTCCCGGGCAACTCTGAGGATGTTGCCGCCGAGGATTTTGCGGATGTCGTCGTCGGCATAACCGCGTTGCACCATGCCGACCGTAAAGAGCGGGAAGTTCGTCCACGCCGTGCTTTGGAACATGCGCTCTTGGCGCCACTCAGAGCGCTGCACGGGGTCGTTGACCTCCCACAGTGCCTCCCAGCGCGGGCGGCTGCCCGGTCGCGCTGGCACCTTGGCACTTTCCTGTTGGGCGCGGCAGCTAATGTAAGGTCGATCCGTGCCAATGGTCACGTGATCGACGCCGATGACCTTCACCGCGTGGTCGATGTGGTTGAGCATGGCGTCGATGCAGCCACTGCCGCCGATAAAGGCCGGCACATTGGTGATGCCCACGGTCCCGCCCTTGTCGGCGATTGCCCGCATCACTTCGTCCGGCTTGCAGCGATGGTGGTGGTTCAGGGCCGCGCAGGCCGAATGGCTGGCGACGATTGGCTTTTGCGATACCTCGGCCGCGTCTAGGCAGGTCTGCCAGCCGGAGTGGGCCACGTCGGCAATCACGCCGCCCTTGTTCATCTCGGCGATCACAGCACGGCCAAAGTCGCTCAGACCAGCGTTGGCTGGCTCGGCACAGCCGTCGCCGATTGGATTGCGGCGGTTGTAGGTCAGGTGCATCATGCGGCAGCCTAGCTCGAAAAACTGGCTAATGAAACGCAGCTCCTGCTCGACTGTGGCTTGTTCTCCTGGGAGGGGTACGCCGTTACACGTTTGGTAGATGCAGTGCCGTCCAGCGGCTTTTGCGGCGACGATGTCGGAGGGGAAGGCGGCGCGCGCCACGTGGTCGCGCATGCGATCCGTCAGATGCGTATAGTGCGCCAGCCGCCCCAACATGCGCATGGGGTTGTTGCCCTCCTCGCCGGCGTTTTGAAAGGCGCAAGTCACCCCAGACGCCTCCCAGGTCCCCAAGTACTCGGCCTTTAGCTCGTCGTCGTAGGCCCAGCGCGTCATTCGCATCTGCTCCGACAGGTACTGCAGCTCGACTTCCGAGGCGCGCGCCTCTACGGCCTGCGCTATGGCCTCGCCGTCGATCGGCGCTATCAGCCCGAGGCTGTACGACTCGCACACGATGGCGTCGCGGTGCAAGGCCAACCCGTGCTCTAATTGCGATGTGGACGGTTGCAAGATTTCGAGCGCCACAGCTCTCGCTTGTTGGATGTTTTCTTCCCAGGCGGTCACTGATTCTTCCCTTTCTTTGGGTTGGGGAACGGATGGGGGTGGCCGGTGTAGGCCCGCTCGCCGCGCACGACGACTGTGTCATTGGGTAGTCAACGATCTCGACCTCCCACGCTTCTGTCAAGCGTTTTTCCGATCACCGGCTGGCTCTCGCCGGGTGCTGGTGGTCTCGGTTGACCAGTCTATGATAATCCGCTTTTATCCATACCAACCGTAACTGACAATAGTCCACGAATTTTATTTTTCATTTATCCCTATCGCACCAGTGATCGGAGGAATAAGACATGACAGGAAAACTATACGAAGCCGCTTTTCCGTTTGCCGAGGACGTCCTCGCCTTGCCGGTGGAAGACCTCGATCAAACTGCGGAGTGGTACGGCGCGGCCTTCGGACTCGTGGAGGTCGAAAGGCGCGACGATCCCGTGCCGACGGTCATTCTCGAACGCGATGGTGTGCAGATTGGGTTTGCGGTCAACGGCGGCGACGCCAGCCAAGAGGGCGCGGCTATTTTGGTGAATGACATCCACAAGGCCCGCGACGAGATAGAGGCGAATGGGGTCGAGACGGGTAATTGGCGAGTAGAAGAGCGCGATGGAAAGAAATATCAGGTTTTCTTCGTAGTCGCCCCAGACGGGCTTTGTTACTACTTCCACCAGCCGATTGAAAACGCTGGATAGCGATTGTTGCGATTAATTGGGTCGGCTTACGTCGATCACGCAGATGGAGATTTTGCGCGCTTCGTCGGGAGATAGGGTTGCTTCTAGTCGCTCTTTCAGCTCTTCGGCATTGGCGGGGCGGCCTTCCTCAGATGCTTGGGTGTGTTCCTTGCCGAACCAGAACACCAAGTAGATGCCGTAGCCGCCTGTGTCTGGAGCATTCGTGTACAGTTTGATCAGTTGGTTCTTACATGCGCTCCATAAATCGCGGTGCATGCTCTTCTTGATTTCTATCGGCACCTGAAAATTCTCGTATGAAACGCGTATGTCGGCTCGCTTGTTGTTGGCGTACTGCCTTTCGGGTTGGGCATTGACTCCTTGCGGAAGGCGCTGTTGCAGATCTGAAAGTAGCGCCTTACGGCAGCGGTCTTCGTGCTTCGGAGTGGGAATCTGTCCGTGCGGTTCGTTCCAGTACTGACTCCAGTCGTCGGTACTGCCGCGTCGTATCTGGTCGGCGAGCTCGCGCAGCCGGTGCATCAGGAGAGCCGCGAGGTCGCCGGGGTTGGCGGGCGTACCGCCATTCAACGTCTGGCAGACTTGCTCGATAGTGGGGTGGCGATAGCTAGCGTCGCGGCGAATCATTCGTTGAGCATCTTGCGCCTGCAATAGTATATCGTGCCAGCGGGATAGCACTGGGTCGGCAAGAAGGCGGTCCAAGGCGTCGGTCGCGTCTTTAGTGGGAGACGCGGCGAGACGTTGTATCTGGCTGTTGACGAGGCGAGAGGCTTGCTGTGCAGGCGTAACCAGTCCTCCCTCCTCCCACTTATCGGGTCCGGCGTAGCTTCCGACGAGGTGGATAAGGAGTTCCAATCCCGGAATCCCCAACTCATACGCAATCCTCGACTCACCGAATGACGAGAAGAGAGCGGAAGTTTGAGGGCAAAAGAACGCCGTTAGATGCAGGATTCGGCCTTCTCGACCCCGTACGAAATCTCTCAGGAGATCATTGTACGTCCCCGGCGAAACGATGATGCCCGCTGCCAACCAATACACGCGCTGGGCGTCATTCATGCTCTTTCGGGATAGCTTCTTTTTAATCAGCTCCTGAAGCGATGATCTATCGGCATATTGCAGTGCAGCCCATAGCAGATGATTTAGATTTTCAATCTGATTTAGCTTGCAGCGAGTCGGAAAGGTGTGTAGTAGGGGCAGGCTTGCGTATTTGGCGACTTGTGAGTGGTTTGGGTCGTGTGCGAGTTCCCATAGCTTGTATATATGCTCACGACCACTGCGGAATTCAGAAACGGCGGATTGCACCTGCACCTCGGCGACGATCTCGGGACGCGACACAAGCAGTCGTTGATACCATTTGGGTCGATAATCGGCATGGGACGTAGAGTAATAGAAAGCGAGCGCCGTGCGAATCTGGTCGTCGTCCCATTGGGATGAGTCTTCCGGCGTTGTCCTTTCGACTTCGGCCAATCCCGCAAGGAACGGCAAGCCGAGATAATGTGTGCGGCCCTTCTCTTTAAGACCGAGAATCTCTTCGGCATCTGGAACCTCCTCCCGATTAATCGTGCCCCGAAGGCCCTCAAGAGCGGTATTGATCAAACCGTGGTCGCCTAGAAGCCACTTCTCGATGGACTTCAGTCCTTTGTCGCCATTGAAATCATAGAAGAATCCGAAGTACTCGAATCCTAGGCGATGAAGTAGATCGAGCGTGGCGCGATTTTCACACAGTGCGATCTTGTTGGACCGGACACGGTTAAGCCATTCCTCTTGTTCTTGTTCTTTTGCCAGAGACTTGGGCGGGGTGGCCCAAGAGGGACGTAGTCGCGCCGTTATCCGCTCGTTTTCCCGTGCATGTTCCTGCGGGGCTTCTAGAGACAGGTCCTCGCTGACGCTTCGACTGATAGGATCAGGGGCCGCCGACTCAAGTTGCTGAGCTATCAGGCTCTCAAAGTCGCGTGCGCTACCTAGTAGGGATTCCATATCGGGTGTGGCGAGCGCACCAAAAGTCGTGGTTTTCAGAAACGCGGAATCAAGTCGGGACGCCTCGCGGTTCAAGCATTTCAAAAGCGCACGTTTCTCGTCGGTGGAGAACTCGCGGATGTCGCCGTATAGCCCGACGCCGATGGGATCGCGTTCGATGAGGTCCGCCCGGGCGTCCTTGCAATGGGCCGCAAGCCAAGCGGACAAGCCCCTCATTTCCGTAACTACTGAGCTGTCCTCTCCCACAATCAGGGCGATTATGCGCCGAGCAGGAAGCTCGTTTTTGATGACCTTGGCAAGATGTCGAGCCCCGAGGAATTCGGCGATGTGGCGATGAACCGGGATGAAGCGGTTATTGGATGCGCCCTCGAACAGCTTTGTGGCGAGTGCATAATGAAGCATTTCAAGGTTACTGGAGTCGCCCTGGTCTGGAGCGGGATAATCTTCGTCCGCTTGTCCACGCAACGTCAACCCGGCCGCACCCGAAATCACTTGAACGGCACAAAGCCGTCCGGCGGCGTCGAGAAGTTGGTCGGGTGTAGGTGGACTGTTTGACTCCTGCGCCGCTTGATGTTCCTCGTTGTGCTGGCGGATCATCTGGCGGCAAGCCATCTCGAAAGTTTCTTTGCGACTTTTGGGCCACCCGCTGCCTTGGGTCACAACATCGGCCAACATATTGAGAGTCTGTGGATTCTTCAGCAGTCCTTCAACTCTCTGCTCTTGGGCCAATGTGATGAATTCCTGAGCATCTGCGATGTCTGACCGGTCTTCTATAATTACGGCAATATCCGAATCCGTCAGGGGATTGAGCCGTAGAACCGTCACCTTGGAGTCCGGCGAGACGGATTCCAAGTGCTTCTGATCGTTTGCTCCTAGCCAGTCCGCTTCCCGACACGAGAGGCGAAAATGCGGCTTTCCCAGCGTGTCGAGATGTCTGCGGATCTGGTCAAAAGGTGTGCGAGCGTCGTTCGCGCCGACGCGGATTTCATCGAGTCCATCGATAAAGAGCGTCTTGTCGCGCCATTCGGGATGGCTCTGTGGGTCGAAGGTCAGGAAGTCTCGGGCTATAATCAGGCAGGCTCTCTCCCCAAGCGCCTCGCACTCGCTCTCAAACGCAGTCGTCTTGCCTGCCCCAGGATCGCCGACCAACACATAGGCCGGTGTATCCCGACACTCTTCAAGGGGCCGAGATTCCTTCTCTTGATGTTGATCCTCGTTCCCTGCTGAGATTTCGGTGCAGGTACGAGAGATGATTATGCTCATGCTTCCTCGAACCAGTGATGGGCGGGCGCTGTGAGAAACTCGTTGAGCGGTATCCCACCTTCCCCAACGAGCAGCAAACGACGCGGACTAAAGCACCGTTCAAATTCATCCATACCTCTCGAAGACACTCTCTTCGCGCCGTTCTTCACTTCGAGGGCGACGATTCGATCACCCCGTTGCAGGACGAAATCGACCTCGTGCGATCCGTCTTGCCAGTAGTGAAGACGGATGTCGGATGTCGCGGTGTTGAATAGGTGCGCACCGACCGCGCTCTCGACGATGCGTCCCCAGAAGCTGCGGTCCGCCTGCGCCTCAGTGAAGGAATATCCCGAACCGGCTGTCATCAGGGACGTGTTGAGTACATTGAGCTTGGGGCTTGAGGCGCGAATTCGATGCACTCGGCCCGCGTATTTCGGCACCCCAGCCAGCAATCCGGCACTCGCAAGCAAATCGAGATAGCGCGCTAGAGTGGTCGTGTTGCCTGCGTCTTGGAGTTGCCCCAGCATCTTGGTGTACGACAGGATCTGCCCGGAATAGACGGCTCCCAACTCAAAGAGCCGCTTCAGCAGCGCCGGTTTGTCCACCCGGGTCATGGCGAGGAGGTCGCGCTCAATGTTTGGCTCGACTAGCGCGCCGAGGATATAGTCGCGCCACCGATCTGGGTCCCGAACGAACGGAACCGCGCCTGGGTAGCCGCCGAAATAGAGGAAGCGCGGCAGGTCGAAGTCGAAGGCCGCTGACATTTCGTCGAACGACCAGTGCGTGACGCGGATAGATTCAAAGCGGCCGGCGAGGCTCTCGCTCAATCCCGATTGCATGAGCAGTGGGGCCGAGCCGAGGATGACCACGTGCAAGGGACAATCTCTGGCACGGTCGGCATCCCACAGGCCCTTGATGGTCTCCGACCACTGGGGAATCTTCTGAATCTCGTCGAACACCAGCACGAATCCCCCCAATTGTTCCGCCTCGCGCCGGGCTTCTTCCCAGTGGCGCACCAGCCATTCCGCGTCTCGTACTTGTGGCGCAAGGAAGGTTGTCTCCGTCGTAGCGGATGGGATGCGAAATTCGGTAGAGTCGGGTTCATCAACAGCCAAGTAGCGGCTTTCGAGGGCTATCTGCCGCAGTGCTTGGCGCACAACCGTGGTCTTGCCGGTTTGGCGCGGCCCAAACAGGGCGATGAGCTGCCGGGGCGGCTCGGCGAGCCGGCTGTAGAGCGTGGCGACTTGAGGACGTTGGAAGGGTGTCATACAGATTAAATTACGCTACTGAGTAATTTTACTCAATAGAGTAATTGGCACGAAACCAGTCGGTGCGAATTTGGATGAAAATCGAAACTCGGACCTCCTTCTGAATCCTAGCGTTCGCCGGAATGACTTTTTGCAAGTGTTGGGGAATCAACCCATGCTTATCATTTATGGAATGACTACGGATTGCTATACAAAGGGCCGGCTGTGAGCAAAACCCCCTTGGCTCTGCTGATTCTGTTCTTTTTTTCCGGAGCTTGCTCCCTCGTCTATCAAGTCGTCTGGGTGCGCATGTTGATGCCCGTGTTCGGCGTCAGCACCTTTGCCGTCAGTATTGTCCTAGCTGCCTTTATGGCCGGTCTCGCCTTGGGCAGCTATTGGTGCGGACGGGTGGCCGACCGCCGAGGCAACGGCCTGCGGATTTATGCGCTGTTGGAACTGGGCATCGGCGTCTTCGCTTTGATATTTCCGCTTTTGCTTGCGGGTCTAGACGAGGTGTACACGGCGCTATATGGCTCTTTGCAGGGTATAGACGGGGCCTTTGTGCTCGTCCGCTTGGTGCTCGCTTTCGCGCTGCTGCTGGTGCCGACTACCCTCATGGGTGCCACCCTGCCGACGCTGAGCAAGGCCGTGGCGCACCGCTTGGAGCGAGTCGGCGGGGATATGGGACGCTTGTATGCGGCCAATACCCTAGGCGCGGCCGCAGGATGCGCGGTGGCGGCCTTTTTCGCACTCGAATATCTGGGAGTCAGCGGCACCACGTACGCGGCGGCGGCTGGCAACCTGATTATCGCCTTGGTCGCCTATTGCTGGAGCCGCGATGGCGAGCAGGAGCAGCCGGGCGTAGGACGGGATGCGGTGCCCACCACCTTGGAGGGCCGATTGGTCTTGGGGGGATTTGCGCTTTCCGGGTTTGTGGCCCTCGGATACGAGGTGCTGTGGACGCGGCTTCTGGCGATGCTCCTGCAAAGTGCCACCGCCCAAACCCTGAGTACGATCCTCGTCGCCTTCCTGCTGGGGTTGGCCGGTGGGGCCGCGCTCGGGGCGCGCTTGATTGATCGCTGGCGCACGCCGCTGGCCGCGTTTGGCATGGTGGAGCTGCTCATCGGCCTGTGCGGCCTAAGCTCGATTGCCGCTTTTGGCAGCATACCCTATATCGTCGAGGCGTGGGGCGGTGCGCTGTCGTGGGAGGGCCATCTGTCCAAGCTGTTCGTCGCCGCGTTCGTCGTGATGCTCCCGGCGACGCTGCTGATGGGGTTGCTCTTTCCGATTGCGGCTAAGGTGTGCATCCCGCGCATTGAGCAGCTAGGGCGCGGCGTTGGCACTGTGTACGCCGCCAATACGCTGGGAGCCATTGCCGGCGCACTGGTCGCTGGATTTGTGTTGTTGCCTCTGCTGGGCACCTATCGGAGCATCGAGGTGTTGGCGTGGGTTAATATCGCCGTCGGCGCGGTGATTTTGGCGCTGGATCCGGCGGCGCAGCCGCGCAGAAAGGCCGTGCGCACGGTCGGCGGCTTGGCGCTGGGGCTGGTCTTGATGCTGCTCTTGCCGGTCGGCCTCTTCGTCGAGTTGTTCCACTGGTCCGAGCCAAAAAGCCGTTTGCTCTACTGGGACGAGGGCGCTGGTGCTACGGTCTCGGTCCACCAGAAACAGGACGGCGTGCGGATCCTCAAGGTCAATGGCGGCGGCGAGGTCCCCACTGACTACGCCTCGCTGCAGACCTTCCGCTTGCTGGGGCACTTGCCGCTGGTTTTGCACCCCGATCCAGCCGAAGTGCTGGTCATTGCTTTTGGCGGCGGCATCACTCTGTCCGCAGCCGAATTGCACCGGCCGGAGCGTCTCGACTGCGCCGAGTTGGTGCCGGGTGTCCCGCGCGCTGCGCCCTATTTTGCCCGCTACAACCGCCAGATTGCCACCCGCCTTGACCAAGCACCCATCGAACTGGTCGCCGAAGACGGCCGCAACCACGTGCTGCGCACGCAGCGGCAATACGACGCCATCATCTGCGACGCCACGCATCCGGGCACGGCCGATAGCTGGGTGCTCTATACGGAGGAGTTCTACCGGCTCTGCCGCGGCCGCGTCGGCCCGGACGGGCTGGTCGCGCAGTGGCTGCCGCTGCACGGGCTGTCGGTGGAGGACTACAAGATGATTCTGCGGACCTTCCGGGCCGTGTATCCGCACGCTTCGCTGTGGCTGACTCATCAGTACTCGATCTTGCTGGGCACGCCAAGCGTACTGCACGTAGACTATGCTGCACTTGAACGCAAGCTAGGGCAGTCGATGGTGCGGGCGAATTTGCGCTCGGTGGATCTGGGCGATCCGCCCTCTTTTTTGAGTGCCTTGGTCTTGGGGGAAAAGGAGCTAGCGGCCTACGCGGGTAGCGGGCCGATCAATACGGACGACCGTCCCTACATCAGCTTTACCGACCGCCGTCGCCGTGGCACTAGCGGCGGCTTACCCGTGCTCAAGAGCTTGGTCGATCACCTAGTCGTTAATCCGCGACCGTACCTCTCGGCAGACATTCCCACTGAGGTTGTCGAAGCGCTCGAACGGCGCTTGGCCGCCCGGCGGCACACCGTGCTCGGGACGATTGCCCTGCTTGAAAAGGATAGGGAACGAGCGGAAGCGGCCTTTGTGCAGGCGCGGGAAATAGACCCCGGAGAGCGCGGTGCGCTGCGCGGACTCAGACGACTGAGCGGACGCGCTACGGCTCCCTGATTTCGACGAGTTGGTTGCTCTCGATGGGACCGCCGACGGTCTGCACGGTGCCAGAGGGCCACTGTACTTCGATGCGCTCGACGGTATTGGCCGGCCCGAGGCCGAAGTAGAGCGGCAAGAGGCTTTGTGAGAGATAGCCAGACTTGCCGTCGTGTACGCGGGTGTAGGTTTGGGAACGGGTGTGGACGCTGACTACTGCGCCGAGGCCATCTCGGTTGGAGCGGGTGCCGATCAGGCGGAGCTTGAGAAAGTTGAGATCCGCCTTTTGGTCGCTCAGATCGCTGATTAACAGCAGCGGCGGCGCATTGAATTCATTGGTGACGATGTCTAGGTCGCCGTCGTCGTCCAAGTCCACTAGCGCTGACGCGCGCGATCCCAGCGCACCCCAGAAGACGTGGGGGCCGTTGCGCCCCTCGCAGTCGGGATGGGTTGCATATTCCCCAGCGCAATCTAAGGCAAACCACGGCATGGCCGTGCGTCCCTCGCGTCGCGGCTCGACTCCAAGGGCAAATTCAGCGTCGAGGAAGCCCTTGCCGCGGTCGTTGAGCAGCAGGGAATTGACGGCGTAGCGGAAGGCGTAGTTCATGCTGGCGGTGATAAAGACATCTTCGTACCCGTCGGCGTTGAGGTCGCCCGCGCTCAGTCCCCAAGGCCAGTAATTTTCAGCGCCGATGGAGTCGGAGATCTCGGCGTAGGTGCCGTCGGGTTGGCGGTGGTAAAAGGCGTTGCCGTAGATGCTGCGCCCGCCCGAGCGGAGAAAGCTCTCGGTCCACTGCATACGCGATTTGAGTTTTTCGCGCTCCGGTCCGATGTCCTCGCTCATGTCCGAGTGCATGTCGGTGATGTAGAGGTCTTGGTGGCCGTCGTTGTCAAGGTCGAGAATCTGGGCCGACATGGCCCCCCAAGGCGTGCGTGGAAAGACCGCTAGGCTCTTGTCGATAAAGCGCTGGCCTTGGTCGTTTTCGTAGTATTGGTCGTGCCCCTGCATGTTGAGCACGTACAGGTCTGGCCAGCCGTCTTCGTTGGCGTCTAGCGGCATGGCGTCGCCGGACCAACCATCGGCCTTGATTCCAACCTCTTCGGTCACATCGACAAAGCGATTTTCCCCAGCATTGCGGAAGAGCAGGCTCGGCTCGGTGCGCTCGGGCTTGAGGTGGCCGGCAAAGGCGTCTTTGAAGCCGACGTAGTAGTGGTACTGATCCGGTTGCTCCTCTGGTGCAAAGCCAATAACTGCGATTGAATCGCCGCGCTCGGTGTACTGACCGACATTGGTCAAAAAGAGGTCGAGCTGTCCGTCGCGGTTGTAATCGAAGAAGAGGGCCGCCGAAGAATGCCCTTGGTGATCGAGGCCAGACGCTTGGGAAATGTCCGCAAAGCGCCCGTCGCCTTGGTTGCGAAAGAGAACATTGCCCACGCGCACGTTGGTGACGTATAGATCGGGTGCTCCGTCGTTGTCTAGGTCGGCGAAGGAAGCGGTCACGCCGATGCGGTCTGCGAGCGCCACGCCACCCTGCTCGGTGATGTCGGTGAATTGGCCGTCGCCTGCGTTGCGCCACAGCCCGTTCGGCCCGGTTTGGTTGACGAAATAGAGATCCGTGCGCCCGTCGCCATCGACATCTGCTAAGGCAATTCCATTGCCGTGGTCGTAGTGATTGGGCCGGTAGTGCCGCCCCGAGTCATCGACGATGCGGTGGTGGAAGGCGATGCCGCTGGTGGGCTGGTGGTCGGTGAAGCTGAAATCGCAGAAGACTGCATAGTCTGCGGTCGCAGCTACTTGGGCTTGGCGACGGCTCTCCAGCCAAGGGGGATTCAGTACTTCTGAGGGGACGCCGACAGCATTGGGTGGATTGGCTGCTCCGACTCGGATCGCTGCCGACAAAGACAAGAGAATTAGAATTAGAGACATTCACTACCTGACTGTAGTTCGAGGGCACCGCCGATTTCCACCGGAAGATCTAGGATAACGGTACGGTCTTCCACTGGTAATTTGAGGATAGCGGACTTTTCCAGCCTACGGTCGTAAACTTGGACTTGGAGATGCTCGCCTTCGACGCCTTCTAAACGAGTGTAGAGGCGCTCTTGGGCACCGCCGTTGAGGATCCACATGCGGCGGATATTCTTCGATGGCACTGCGAGTACGCCGGGGAAGGTGGGAGTGAAAGCGCCCCAGAGGGCTTCGTCGCCGAGGTGCATGGAAAAGAGCGAGTGGTGCGAATCGGCGCTGAGGAGTTGCTGGCGACCGAAGAGCAATAGGTCGTGGTGCTGGCGATAAAAGGCGAGCCAAGCGCGGGTGATGCGCTGGTGCTCTGCGGGCAAAGCGCGCAAGTCCATCGAAAGCATGGGCACGGCACTTGTGACGAGGCTGGACATGAAGCGGGCGACGTTTGCGGGGCTTTCCTCGGGTAGCCAATAGGCTGGGTCCGTATGCACGGCCACGTTGCCCTCGCGGCCAGCTTCTGGGTTGAGGATATAGCTTTTGAGCCGAGTACACATGCGGCGGATGTGGTCGGGGTCGAAGGGCGCGTCTTGGGCGCGGTGGCTGGTGGCAAAGGGCCGGGTGACGAGGGTTGAGTAGTTCATGCGGTATTCGAGCAGGGCGTCGGCGCGCACTTGGGTGGCGGCCCGGTAGATGCCTTGGAGTAAGTCGTACACGGCCTCGCCGTAGTCGGCGATATCGTGCTCGTGGTCGGTGGTGCAGGGCAGGCTGGCGCGGTCTCGTAGCGGGTCGATGAAGTCGATCTTGAGGCCGTTGCAGCCGTAGGTCTGCATCAGGTGTTTGACCGTGCGATAGGCGTATTGGCGCACCGCAGGGGAGCGGGGACAGAGGAAGTTGTTTGCTTCGTCGGAGTCTGCGGCTTGGAAACGGTGTGCTTTTATGAAGGGCACGTCGGCCAGATCGCTGATATTGAACAGCGGCGCGCACCACAGTAGGATGGTCAAGCCCTCGGATTGAACCTCTGCGACGAGGCCCTTGAGGTCGGGGAATTTACTTTCGTCGGGAATGTAGTGGCCGGTGTCGGGGTCGAAGCCGTCGTTTTTGAACCAGCCTGCATCGACGATGATATTGCCGATGCCCCATTCTTTGAGCAGGGGCACCATAGAGCGAATATAGTCGGCATCGACATCGTTTTTGATGCCGTACCAAGAGCACCAGACCGGCTCCCACACTGAGGGCGGCGCTGGCGGCAAGGCGACCTTGTGCAGCTCGTCGTAGGCGCGCGAGAAGGCGCGCACCTCGTCGAAGATGGGGCGGTCCTCGCAGGACAGGTAGAGCGTCTCTTCCCAGACGCTCGTCTCGCGGGGAGCGGGATCGAAGAGGCGTTGCAAGGACATGTTGGCGTCTTCGTCGTAGCAGCTATGACGGGTATCCGCCGCATGGACGTGGTCCATAAAGCCCATGCAGAAGCGGTTCTGGTCAAAGCGGTTTAGCGCGGCGACGAAGGGAAAGGACCAAGAGGTGAAGGTGCGCTCCTCGACGCCCCAAGGCAGACTGATTAGGTCGCGCTTGCCGATGGCTTCGTGTAGCACGGGCACGAAGACGCGATGCAGATCTAGGCCGGGGACTGCGGCTTCCACCTTGAACGCGGTGACTTTGAATGGGCTGCCATCCACCCGGCGCAATTGCAATTTCAGCAGCAGACTTTTGGGGCCGAGCGGCGTTTCGGTGCAGGAGTACTCGTAGCGGTTATCTGCATAGGTGCCGGACTTCGGCGAGCTCAGTCGAGTCGTGGCATCGAGTTGCCGGTCAGCCAACGCCGGGTCCGCCGCGAGGGTGACGGACACGGGGGTGCCGTTGAAGCGGGTGGCGTAACGCATGTTTTCAGGGCGTCAGTTCGTGGTAGCGGTTGATTTGTGGATCGGATAGGGTGGTGACCTTCCCACTGGGCCACTGCACTTCGACAGCTTCGACCTGCTCACCGGGGCCCAAGCCAAAAAGGCGGGTGGGAGAGCGCTGGGCGTCGAAGGATTCGCCGGTATAGACCCACTGCGTCTTGGTGCCTTGGGACGAGCGCAGGGTGATGCGCGCGCCGATGGGAGAGATGCCGGCCGCGCCTTGGAGGCGCACGCCGAGCCAGTTGTTGTCGCTGGGCCAGACGTTGCGCAAGACGTGGACTTGCTCGCGGCGCGGAGTGCCGGACCACTCGCTGACCAATAGGTCCATGCGGCCGTCGGCGTCGATGTCCATGTCGAGTACGGTGCGAGCGTCGAATTCAAAAGCCACGTCCATCAGGTAGCCGATCTCGACGAAGGAGCGGCCCTCTCCGCTTAGGTAGAGCTTGTTGTGCTCAAAGCCGTTCCACGAGATGCCCGCGTTGTGCCAGTCCGCGATCATCTCGTCGAAAAATTCGGCTATTTGCGGGTCGGGTTCCGAGCCGCCGGTGTAGATGTCGTGCGTCCAGAAGGTGGTGCAGTAGTCTTGGGCGGTTTCGCCGCTGAGATGACCGTTCGCCACGTAGATTTCGTCGTCGCCGTCGTTGTCGAAGTCCGCGGAGGCCACGCCCCACGACCACCCGGTGCGCGCCACTTGCTCCGTGCTTGGGGCGATGCTGAACTGGGCGTCCTCGCGCCCGAGGTAAAGCCGGTTGCCAAAGCCCATGGCTTGGCGCTGTTGGTGGTGCTCGGGGTACTCCTCGCGCCCGAGATTGAGGTAGTCGAGGCGGCGCGCCGTGGTCGAGCTCATGCCCACCACGTACATGTCGAGGCGGCCGTCGGCGTTGTAGTCGCCAAAGACGTGGGACATGCCAAAGGTCGATGCCTCGCTGACGGTGCGGGCGGTGACATCGGCAAAGGTGCCAGTGCCGTCGTTGTAGTACAGGTCGATGCCGGCGAAGTCGCTGACGACCAGCAGGTCGAGGTCGTCGTCGCCGTCGAGATCGGCCAAGGAGCCGCTGTAGGTGCGCCGCTTGCGCTTAGCTTCGAGGCCCGCGCGGGTTGTGATGTCGGTGAAGCGCCCGCGTCCGTCGTTGCTCAGCAAGTACGCGGGATAGCCGTCGTTGGCGTCGTAGTACGGCGTGGGCATCTGGCCCTCGCGGTAGGGCAGCCGGTACTGGCCAACCCACAGGTCGAGGTCGCCGTCGCCGTCTATGTCGCCGGCGCTCATGGCTTCGGGGTATTGCAGGGGCCGAGTCGCAATGGCCAAGCCGGGTTGGTCGAAGCCCTTGCCGCCCTCGTAGAGACCCAGCAGTTGTCCGGGGCCGCCGACGATTAGGTCGGGCGCGCCATCGCCGGTGAAGTCGGCCAAGAGCGCTACTTCGATGCGACCGATCGGAGGTGGATACGCCAAAAGCGGCTCGGGTGCAAAGCGTCCGCCTTGATTGTGGTAGAGCAGGTTGGCACCGAGTGCGAGCAGGTCGTCGAGACCGTCGTTGTCGAGGTCGGCGGCGATGAGAGGCGAGAGCGCGGTGTCGTCTGCCAAGACGGCTGAAGAGGTAAAAGCGGATGCGCCACGGCGTTCGGTCAGCGTCAGATTCGAGGCGTCAATGGTGGCGGGGATATAGTGTCCGGTCTCGTCTTGCTGTTCGCTCCAAGTGACGGACAGGTCGCCGCTGACGATTAGACGTCTATCGTAGTTTTTGACGTGCAGTTTTAGGTCTATTAAAGAGCGGGGGGGGCCGTCCTCAGCCGGGACGAATTGCTTGTGGTGCCATTCGGATTGTTCGAGAACGAAGCCCTCATTTTCCCATTGTTCGAGCAGGGCCGACCACTGCCCGTGATCGAGCGTGCGCGGCGGGCTGCCATAGTGGGTTTCGATGATGTCCCAGTCGTGTTTGATGCTATCCTGGGGAGAGCCGAGTAGCAGTTGATCAAAGGGGAAAGCGGCTAGAACCGACCGCGCCTCTTGGGCAGCGCGCAGTCGATCCCATAAGGAGACAAAGACGGCCTCGTACTGCTGGGCGCGACGCTCGTCGGACCAGACCGTGCGGTCCAGTTCGAGCCGCTGTTGGCGAATGGTAGCGGCACCCTGTGCCCCGAGGTGGTGCGGTGCTGCCAGCGAGAGGACGATGAGGGTAGAGAGCAGTTTCAGCATAGGGGGAATGACCATGGGAACTGAGTTGAGCAAGGGCCGATGCTGGACGAGCAGACAGTATAGGCAACGCTGGTTTTTTTATCAAAAGTAGCTATGGCACTATTCCTCCCGCGGCCGGTAGCCCACTCCGGCATAGGCAGGGGCTTGGGGGCGGTAGTGCTCGTCGAATTGCGGGTCGGGTGCTTGGAGTACATTGCGCTCTGGGTCCAAGGTGCCGCGCAGGTCGTCGATTTGGCCGCGGATAAAGCAGCCGCTGAAGCGGCGACTGTCGAGCAAATCGACTTCGTAGCGGCTGCCGGGGGCGCTGCCGCCGCTGCGCACATTCATCCAGAAGATGGTATTGCTGTACGCGCTGCCGCGACCCTTGTCGTCAACGCCGTTCCAGTTGTCCGTGAAGGTGCAGTTGTGCACTTCGACGCGCGCGCCGGGAAAGACCGTCAACGCACCCGAGCCGTGCGCCTTGTTGTACTCGACGCCACCGCGGCGACCCACGTAGTCGGGACCGGTATTGGCGACATTGCCGACGAAGAGGCAGTTGTCGAGCACGGCCGCGCTGCCGGGCAGCACATCGACGGCCGCGCCGGTGATTTGGCAGCTATTGTTGCGGAAGATGGAGTTTTTGATCAGCACGGCCTCGGCGTCGAACCCCCGATGCTCGATGGAGATGCCGCCACCGCAGGGGCTGGCGTAGTTGTCGTGGAGTTCTAACCCTTCGAGAGTTGGATAGGAACGGCCAAATACCTTGATGCCGCCGCCGTCGGCGTAAAAGAACAGCCCCTTTTCCCAGCGCACGCCGTTGGAGGAATCCGGCTGAATCGGCTCGGGGCCTTCGCTGCGGCTGGCAAAGTTGTTGGCACCGGTGATAGTGAAACCGCGCAGGACGGTGCGCTGGGAGATGCCGTCGCCGAAAAAGACCACGTGATTGACGATGGCCGGGTAACTTTCCGCGGCGGGGTCAGCGCGCTCGGCATGGGCGGCCGTCAGGACCACGCGCCCCACTGCTTCGAGCGCGATGCCGTCGTGGCGGGCTGCGAAGAAGAGCATTGCTTGGCCGGCTTGCTGCGGCCGGTAGGTTCCTGCGTGGACCTTGACGGTCTTGTGGATTGAGTCGCGGGCTGCCGCTTCGAGGGCCGCTTGGATGCTGTCGCCCGGATAGACGTGGTACGCGGCGTCCGCTTGGGGTTGTGGGGACGGAGGATCGCAGCCTACAGAGAGAAGGCAGAGCGCGAAAAAATGGGTCGCCGCCCGGTCAAAAAACGCCAAACTGCGGAACACTTTCTTTCTTGACTTAGATTTTAGGGACATATATATATGATAGTCAGACAATCCAAATTTTAATCTATATTACTTTAACGACAAGCACTTGCAACGTTTTTAGTCGCTGTTCTGGTTCCGGAGAGAATCTACGACATGTTCCGTTCGCCTGTGGATTGCATCGCCGTACTCGCCCTTATCTCAATCGGGGGATGCGGCGAAGTGCGGCAGGAGCCGCCAGCGGACGATCCTCTGCTCGCAGTGGGAAGGGCCTATTTGGATCAGGGCCAGTACGATCAAGCCGCAGCCGTGTACCAAGAGGCCGTGAGCCGCGATTCGCTGTCCCGCGACGCGAACTTCTACCTAGGCTTGGCGCATTTGCAGCGCAAGAGCACGGCTGCGGCTGAACACTTTGCGCGGGCCATTGCGCTGGATTCGACGTACATTCCTTCCTATCACAACTTGGCCATCGCCCACCTCGAAGCAGGCCGCTACCCGCAGGCCGTAGAGGCGGCGGAAACCGCGCTGCGCTTCGACCCTCAATCGCCTAGCTCGTATCGCTTGTTGGCGTTCTTGCACAAGGAGCAGGGGCAATACGAGCGCGCCGAAGAGGCCCTACTGAGGGCGCTTTACATCGCGCCAAAAGACGTGGAGGCGCGGCAGGCTCTAGCGTTACTCTACGGCCAGCAGGGACGCAATGTGCGCGCGGAAGAGGTTTTGCTGGAAGCGGCCGAGTTGGCTCCAAAGCGCAAGGAAATCTGGCGGGACATGGGACGGCTCTACCTGAATGAGAAACGGTACGACGAAGCAGCGCAAGCGCTCAACCGGGCCGTGGCGCTCGACGCCAACTACGGCGAGGCGTACCACGATTTGGCGAATTTGTACTCGGCCCAGGGCCGCTACGACGAAGCCGAAGCCATGCTTGCGCGCCTAGAGGGTCTGCTCGACTTGTCAGAGCGGGAAGAGACCTTGGAAAAGGTGCTGAAGAGAGAGCCCGGCGATGTGGAGGCGCGGTTGGCGCTGGGCCGAGCGCAGATGCGCTTGGGGCAATACGCAGACGCGCTGAGTACGTACAAGGAAGTGCTCAGCCGAGAGCCCGAGCACGTTGACGCGCTGGCCGCGGTGGTGCAAATCCACCTGCGGCAGGGCGATGTCGAGCGCGCCGCGCACTTGGCCGGCAAAATCGCGGCGCACGAGCCGCGTGGGCGGCGCGCGCCCGAAGCGCACTTTACCATGGGCTTTGCCCACGTGCAAAAGCAGCATTGGGCCGAGGCCGAGGCCGCATTTTCCCGCGCCTTGGACATCGACGCCTGCTACGCCAAGGCGCACAATGCGTTGGGCAATGTGTATGCCCTGCAGGGCGACTTGGAAAAAGCCATCAGCGCCTATCGGGCCGCCCTCGCCTGCGACGCCGAACTGCGCGACGCGTACTACGGATTGGGCATGGCCTTGGCCCGGCGCGAATCTCTGGCGGAGGCCATTGCCCAATTTGAGGAGGTCGTGCGGCGCGATTCCACTCATGCGCGCTCCCACTACGCGCTGGGCCAAGCCTACGAGCAACAGGGCGAGGCCGCGGCGGCGCGCCTCGCGTACGGGGCCTTTGTCCGGCACTGGCGCGGCGACGAGAAGGTGCTAGCGGCGGCTCAGAGCCGCATTGCACACTTGCAAACACCGCAATAGATTACAACCCTACAGAGAAAGGAGGTCGTTATCAAAATAAGTGCAGTGCCCCGCAAGCATTTTGATTATAATATCATGCCCCACTGTAGCGGGCGTTTTAACTAAAACCAAGGAGGATGATTTTGAAAAAAATCACTGTTTTGCTCGCACTGGCCCTGTGCGTGGCCGTCGTTGCTCCGGCTACGGCGCACGTGCCCGAGGGCGCGGTGCGCACGGCTTTCCAGTGGCCGGCGGGCCTTGAGCCAACGCTGGACGGCGATCTGTCCGAATGGGCGATCGTGCCCGAGGACTACTTGATTTCCTTTGCCGAGCACACTGAGTTCAACGGCGAAAAGCCGGCCGATTTCGGCGACTTGAACTTCCGCACTATCGTCGGCTGGAGCGAATCGACCAACAGCCTCTATTTCATGATGGAGCGCTTTGACGACTTCTACGATCGCGACGCCCAAGGCGGTGTGGCCGGCGGCGACGATAGCTGGGAAATGCACGTCGATGGCGACCACAGCGGCGATCAGATGCGCTTCGGCACTGCCGACATAGAGAACGAGGAAGAGCGCGCCTTGGCCCAAGGCCGCTGGTCGCAGTCCTACCACACCCGCTTCCCGAACCTCGGCCCCGACGGTCAGGAGAGTTGGTCGTGGTTTTGGATGACCCAAGCGCAGTGGCACGACGAGCTGCCCTACGCCGACCACGGCTTCAGCCTGGATGGCGAAATCGGCGGCGGCGAGGCCACGGCCTTTATCGAGGTGCGGCGCCAATCTTGGGACGACTTTCTCTTCAACGACCCGGAAGGCAGCGTCATCCACGACTACAACGAAGGCGAGATCACCGGCTTGGGCTGGGCGGTCTTCGACAGCGATGTAGCCGGTGCTGACGGCGGCGTCGGCCAAGATGCCGAGCACTCTGGCCAGTGGTCTCTTTCGGGCGCTAGCGACGTGTGGAAAACCACGGCTTCGGCCACGGATTTCCTGCTGGCACCCGTTGATCCGCGCGTCGATTTCAGTGCGATCGAGAGCGCGGTCGAGGCGAATAGCTGGGGTCGCATCAAGTCCGCCTACGTCCAGTAGTAAGCGGGCAGTGTTTAGGATGCAAGAACGAGGGGGGATGGGCTAGTCCCATCCCCTCTTCTTCTTGGAGGTGCCATTGTGAAAAAATTGCAGCGTACGACGTGGCTTATCGCGGCCCTGTTGGCTTTGCTCGGCGTCCAGCCAAGTGCGGCCTTGGTCGTCTATCGCATCGGCGGTGAGAGTCTGCCGCCTCCGGCCGAGGTGGAGGCTGGTGCCGAGTTTCGCCAGTTGAGCTGGGCCGACTTAGACAAAGATTTAGGCGGCGAGAGCTTTGGGCTCGCGCTCACTGAACAAATCACGCCGTTTTTCTACAGCGCAAGCGATAACATGGCGACGACCTTGAGTGGGGTCAGCGGCAACTTTCAGCACGGCGCGTACAATGGTTTTGAAGATGTCGGCGACGAGCTGAGCTTGGTGATCGACGGGGACCCAGCGACGTTTTTCTTAGAGACTCGTCCGCGGGAACACGCCCATACCTTCCGCGGCACGGCTCTTTTCTTTGATCTCGGTGGCGACTTTGCCACGCGGTTGGTCCGCTTCGTCCCAAAGGTGGGCAGCGAGCGTTCGGTCGCCCACGTCATCGTCGCCGCGCAGACCGAGGCTGGGGGCGGCGTTGATCAGATTGAATTCGTTGGAGCGAGTGCGCTCAATCGGTCGATGGGGGAAGCCAAGCAAAAAAAGGGCATTGAGCTAAAGGTGGTCGCGGAAATCTTGGAGAACAAAAACCCGCAGCTCGACATCGAGCTAGACGGGACGCCGATCCGCTATTTGATGATTCACGTGATGCCCCAAGATAAGATATGGGACCTGGCTGAGTTGGAGGTGTACGGCGGCGGTTTCCAAGGCTCGGCCTCGTACCAGTCCAATGTCCTCGATATAGGCGAATTCGCCAATTTGGGCTGGGTGCGCTGGGGAGGGCGGCAGGACGAAGGGGCGCAAGTGGAGATTCGCTCCCGCGCCGGCGGCGACGAGACGCCGCTCGTGTACTGGCGCAATACCTTCCGCGGCGACGAGCAGGTGCCCTTTGGCGAGGACGGCAAGCTGCTGACCCGCAAAACCTATGGCCGTTTGGGGCCAATCATGCGCGGGGCCATCACCGACGACACCGCCCAATGGGAGCTGTGGTCGTCGCCGTACGAATTCGCCGATAGCGCGGGCGTGGCGCTGCGGGCGACGCGCTCCCACCGCTACGTGCAGTTCAGGATAACATTCAGTTCCTTCGGCCAAGCTGGGGGTCAGCTCGGCTATCTCGAATTCGCCGTTTCCCCGCGCTTGGTGACCAGCTTAGTCGGTGAGATCGATCCTTGGCAAGCGGCCGTGGCTGAGGAACGCACGTTCACCTATGCACTGCGCCCGACGATTGAACCCGGCGACCAAGGATTTGACGGTTTGGACCTGCGCTTGGTCGGCGGCCGGATCGTCGGCGTGGAGGCCGTGCGCCTCAGCGGTGAACCCGTGGCGGATTTTAGCGCCGTGGCCGAGGAGGCCGGCGTAGTCTTGGGTTTCCCACGGCTGGATGTCGAGCGCAGCGGCGAATTGCTCGAAGTGGATGTGCGCGCGGAAATTTTCCGCTTTGGCGCAATTTTTGAAGGTCGGGTGATCGACAGCACCGTGCCGGGGGAGATCGGGCAACTCGTGGCCGCTGGCGAGGCCAACGAGTTGGTAGATGGCAACCAACTTTTGGTACAGGCGATGACCCTAGACGACAAGGTCTTAGGAGCCGTGTCGCTGAGCACCGAGGCGTTCACGCCCAATGGCGACCAGATCAACGACCAAGTGGAGATTGCCTACGAACTGCTCAAAGTGACCGAGCCGGTGCCGGTGGAGGTGCTGGTGCGGGATTTGAGCGGCCGCTTGGTGCGGCGCGTGTACGCAGACGTCGATGGCGCGGGCCGACATCCGCATCAATGGGACGGGCGAGACGAGGCCGGCCAGCAGGTGGCCCCCGGTCTGTACATCTGCCAAGTCGAGGTCGAGAGTGGCGGACAGCGCCAAGTGCAAATGCGGCCCATTGCCGTCGCCTATTGAGGAGCAGGGGCCATGTTGAATGCTGCGTTGTTGCTGAGCATCTTGGGCGTTGTCGCCGCCTGGGGACAGGGCCATACCATCGCCGGGAACAGGGTCGTCGTCGATCGGCAGGCGCACTGGCAGCAGTGGACTTTTCCAGCCGGCACGCTCGACATCGACGAAACCGGGGTCGTGCGTCCTCACTTTGTGCCCAAGAACATACTGGCAACGTCAGACATCGCGGCGTTTATCAAGCGCGGCACGGGGTCGGAGGACGCGACCCTGCGCGACGCCCTCAACGCGGGCACTCGGGCCGCGGATCTAGTCCACCTTTTCGACGGGGACTTGAGCACCTACTGGGAACCCGATCCGGCAAGTCCGCTGCGCCAATGGTGGTTCGAGGTCGATTTGGGGCGGCTGGTGGCAGCCACCCACATCCGGCTCAACTTCGTCGGCGAGGAGCTAGGCGACCCCTTCCTGCAATTCGTGGTTTTGACCTCGGACGGAGCCGAGGTTACCAAAGGTCAGCGCAGATTCAACCAAGTATTTCGCACCTTGAAGTCGAACAAGGACCAGCGAGAATTTGAAATCGAACTGGACCCCACGCGCTTTGACCGAGAGGGGCGCATGGTGAGCGACTACATCCGCTTCGTGCGCCTGACGATCACCGACACGGATAGCACGCGAGCCGCCGAGGTGTCGGCTGAACAATACGACCAGCTAGCGGCCGCGGATCAAGGGGCGGTGGATTTTTACAAAAAGGCCGGTGCGGGCCAAGTGCAGGTGAGTGAGGCCACATACGAGGTGGTTGACTCCGAGTTGCGCGGTGAGATCCGCCGCTACCGCCGCGAGCGGCCACGGCTGGCCGAGCTGGAGGTCCAGACGCTTGGGGAAAACATCTCGCTGGGCTTGGTGGAGCGCAGAGGCGTCGCACTGCTCACCTTCTTGGACAACGCGCCCGCGACGGCCTTCTTCGACGGCATCTTTGAGACATCCTTGGCCTTTACCAGCACCGACGAAATACGGGAGTTATTCTTCGACTTAGGTTCATCCTTCTGGATCGACCGACACCAGATTTACTACGACCGCCAGCGCAGCCGCTTCCCCAATTACGACTTGCAGACTTCAGACGGCTCGCTGGCCGCGGACGGCTCGCTGGTGTGGACGACGCAGGCCGCGCGGCGCAATCGCGCCACTTCTGGCCACTATACCGGAGACGTGTACGACGTGGATACGTTCGCGCCGACGCGGACGCGCTATGCGCGGATTTTGTTCTGGGGCGGTGGTCAGTTCAAGCCGCGCGAGGTGCAGTTCTACGGCGAGGGTTTCCAGCCGGAGGTCGAGTTGGTTTCGCCGCTCATCCGCTTGGGCGGCTCGAAAAACTTGGTCTCGGTTGAGTGGGATGGAGACACCGACTTGGGGACCTTTATCGAAATTCAGACGCGCACAGGCAGCGAGTTGGTCGAAGAGTATCGCTACTTCAACAGCGGCGGTGCCGAAGTGTCGGCCGAGGCATACGCCGGTTTGGGCTTTTTCAGCAAGGGGCCGGTCGACACGACGGAAGTCCCTGGGGGCGACTGGAGCGCGTGGAGCTTGCCCTACGAGACGTCGGGCGCGGCGATCACTTCTCCGAGCCCGCGCCAATTTCTGGAGCTCAAGGCCCGCTTGGTCTCGGACGACCCGCACCGCGCGGCCGAGCTGCGCTCCATTCGGCTCAACTTCGTCGAGCCGCTGGCCAACCAGCTTTTAGGCGAGATCGAACCCGGCGTCGTAGGCGCGCTGGGCAAGGAGCAGGAGCTTTCGCTTTTCATCAAACCAAGGTTCGCTGCTCAGAGCACAGGTTTTGACGAGGTGCAGATAAGGGCACCCGACAACATGGTCCTGGAGTTCCGCGGCCTGCGGCTGGGACGCGAGGCCCAATGGGACAGCGCGGAACTGGTGTCCTCAGCAGAAGTAGTGGCGACCGCCCCAGACTCTTTGTGGGTGCGGTTGAGCGAAGTCGTCGCCCCGTCCGCAGCCGATCTGATTGAGGTGCAATTCGCCACCGCCCTCTACTTGCCCGGTGCCGTGTTCAAGGCGTCGTTGGGACATTCGGCCCTTGAAAACTCTTGGCAGCGGGTTGATCCAGCGGATGCAACGGAGTTGGCGACCGGGCAGGGGATGCTGTTGGTAGGCCCAGAAAGCGGTCGCCACGTGCTGGGCGACCTGAGCATCGGCAATGGGGTCGCGACGCCGAATGGAGATGGGATCAACGACGAGTTGGCGTTCTCATTCGCGGTCACCAAGCTGACTGGCACCCAGCCGCTCCACGTGCGGATTTACGACCTAGCCGGCCGACTGGTGCGGCACTGGCAGGAGACGCGGCCCTTGATCAGCGGCGAGTACGCCTTGCGCTGGTCGTGCGAGGATCAATCCGGCGCACTGGTCGCTCCTGGACTGTATCTGCTAGAGGTAGAAGTGGCGCCCAACGACGACTCGCGCGTGGAGCGCACCGCGCGGCACCGCCTCGTTCACGTGGTGTATTGAGGGAGGCTGCGATGTATTGGTTGCCGATCGCGCTGCTGTTGCTAGCGGCACTGCAAGGCACGGCCGAGACGCGGAGCATTGCCATCGGCGGCGCGAGCGGATCGTCTTGGCAAGACGGCGGCGGCCAGATACAGGCGATTTTCCCGACTGGAGCCAGAGCGGTTGAGAGCGGCAACACCCCGGGCGGCGTGATCGATTTCGATCCCGGGGATCGAGAGGGTTGGATTTTTCCGCAGAACGTCGTCGAGGGCACCAATCTAGCGCTCGGCATACTCGGGCGCGGCGGTTCGGTCACCTCGCCGACGGTCCTCGAAGCGGGTATTGAGTCGCAGCTAGAGACGATGATCGACGGCGACGGCGAAACGGCATTGGAGCGCAAGAACGTGGCCGTCATTCGCGGCATGGCCATGGACTTCGACCTAGGCGCTCGCTTTGGGGTAAATCGCGTCCAGTTCTTCCCGCGCAATGGCCACCCGGATTTTCCCGCAGACCCGTTCCAAGAAGACTTCATCCGCGGCTACGAGCTGTTTTTCAACGACGGCAGCGAGGAGACGCAAGGCGCGGGCGGTCCGGAATGGCGCTCGTTTCGGTTGAATGCTGCCAACCAAGACGCGCTAGTCGATCTGAGCATTCCCCCGCAATTTGTGCGCTTCATCCGCTTGCAGTCGCGCACCAGCAATGGTTTTGAGATTGCCGAGTTCCGCGTCTTTGGCACGGGCTTCGTGCCCACGGCCGAATACATATCCAACATATTCGACCTCGGCCCAGATTTGGGCTTGTGGGGGACCATTCGCTGGGTGGAGGAAAGCGTCGGCCCGGCTGGTTTCGCCAACGCGCGCGTGCGCACCCGCACTGGCTTGGACGACACCCCTTTGGTCTATACTCGGCGCTTCTTCTTCGAGGGAGTCCAAGTCGAGGTCCCGTGGCAAAAGAACGCCACGGTTGAGACCGAGGACGGCGAGATCAATCTCGACCAAGCCGACTTAGCGCGTGCGCGTGCGCTCTTTGGCGCGCTACCGCTGGAGGAGCGCAACGCCATCTCACTGTCGTCGGATGACTACAAGGGCTTGGGTGCCGAGCGGGGCAATGTGGTCGCCGACCTAGACGCTTGGAGCCCGTGGTCCTCGCCCTACGAATTGGGGACCCTGTTGACCGAGGCAGAGATCGAGGACAGTCAATTGGGCGTGCCGATTGTCTCGCCCGGGCCGAGGCGCTACATCCAGTTCCGCATCGACTTTCTCAGTGAGGATTTGGAGGCGGCCACAGGCATCGGCCCGCTGGCCTTTACCGTGGCCTCGCCGCCGCCGGCCGCGCAGATTCTCGGCGAGATCTTTCCGCGTCAAGTCGATTTGGGCAAGCCGGTGGATTTCGTCTATGCGGTAATGCCTACGTCCATCCGGCCCGGCGTAGATACGGGCTTTGATGGTTTTGAGATCGCCACGCCAGTGCGAGTAGAGGTCATTGAGTCCATCGAAATCGTCGATGCCGATGGCCAAGTTGAGGCCGCGGACTTTTCAACGGCCGATCTTGCCGCGCTGCCAGCTACGGACGAGACCGGACGCTTTGCCATTGAGTCGGTTGATGCGCGCCGCTTTCGCGTGCGCTTTCCCCTCATTGCCGAAAGCGAGTTGGCGACCGGGCGGACGGCCCAGCTCAAAATTCGCTTTCGCAGCCGCGTGTTGCGCTACGGCACCAAGTTCGCCGGTTTTGCCTTCAACAGCGCCGAGGGGGACGTGGGGCAGGAGGTCGTCGCTGGCAATGTGGCCGCGCTGGCTCCCGGCGACGACGATATTGTGGCTGTTGGCACGGAGACGAACCGGGGTCTTTCGGTGGATGTGCCGCTAGCTGGCGGCAGCGCCCTGTTGATCAACATGCGGGCCGACCCCCGGCCCTTCAGCCCCAACGGCGATGGAATCAACGACGCGACGCACGTGTACTACGATCTAAGCCGTTTGGTCAGCCCGTCCCCAGTCGATGTGGACATCGTCGATTTGGCCGGACGCCGGGTGCGCCAGCTATTTTCCGGCCTCCAGGGCGGTGGCTCGTACGCCATGCCTTGGGACGGCGCGGATGCGAACGGGAACGCGCTGCCGCCGGGCATTTACTTAGTGCGCATAACGCTAGCCAGCGATACAGGCGGCGAAAGCGCGGTTAGAGTTGTCGAATTAGTGTACTGATTAGGGAGGGTCTAATGAGAGACCTACGGTGGATACTCGCCGCCTTGCTCATCGCGGCGATAAGTGCCCACGCCCAAGGCCGGCGCTGGGGCGCGGACATCACCTATGAACCGCGAGGGCCGGGCGTGCTCTTCGACGCCTTGGATCCAACGATCAAGCGCTGGTACGTGCCGCAGGAGTTGTTTGCCGACTACGGTTGGCAGCAGTGGCAATACACCAACTACGCGCGCGACGCGTACGAGCGCTACGTCAGCACCACGATTGAAGGCTCTCCGTTCTACGATCTATACGGCAACTACTTGACGCGCGGCTGGCTCATCTACGACTGGACCCAGAACCAGCCCGTGCAATTTGGTTCGTCCATCTTCAAGGATCCGCGCTTTAACAACTGGTTCAACGCGGTCACCATTAGCTCGGACTCGCAGGGGCAGTTCTACTATGCAATCACGGTGGGCGATCGAATCCGTACGACCCTGACCCCGCTCACCTTCTCCAAGCCGGCCTTCAGCGGCGTGCAGATGGACTTTGCCGCAGACAAGTACGAGGGCACCCTGCTCTTTTCGCGGGTGAGCCGCCCGGTCATCGGCAGCACGCCCACCGCCCCCACTGGCATCACCAATGCCACCAACCTGATGGCGGGCCGCGCCGTGGTGCAGATCGGCGATTTCGTAGCCGTGGGGGCCAACTTAGTCAATGCGCGCAACTCCACCACCGTGGCCGATGCGTTTGAGCGCAATCCCTTCGTCGGCACCCTCGCGGCCAATCAGGGCAGCCTGCCGGTCTCGGGCCTTGCCCTGGTCCTCAGCGACGACTCGCCCGAGGATGGTCGGGGCGGAGCGACCTTGTTTTCGCACGACATTCTCTTGACGAGCGAGGATCCAGAGACTGGGGAACGCGAGCAGTTTAGGCTCCGCGACGTGGTCTCCGATCCGGCGCGGTGGCCCGTGGTCTCGGGCGGGGCACCCAAGGAAGGAGCTTTGGCTGCCGACGGCGACGAGAAGATCGTCATCAACTACGACTTCACGGATATCGCCTATACTGGCCCGCGCCCCTCGGAGCTCGTCGCCGTACAATTCGACCTAGTCTTGGCCAACGACTACAAGGTGCAGGTTTGGTCCGACCGGCAAACGGGCAGCCGTGCGCTGCCGGTCTTGCCGCTGACGGGCCAAGACATTGAGGATCAGTCCCCGGCGTTGTTCGATATCCTCAGCGCCGAGGGCAATGTGCAGGACAATTCCAACCAGCAGCGAGTCGTCTTCGACTATGGATTGCCGTCGTCCCGCTTGATCTACGGCTTCACCGTGGAAGCCACGGATATCAAGGGCGTGGACCTATACGCGGAATTCGACGTCAGCCGCGCGTACAGTCAGTACCCCAATCCGGCGCGCCAAGCAGCCGACCGCTCGCTGGCCACGCACGCCCGCGACGCCGAGGCTTGGATGGTCAATGCCTCAAAGATGGCTGCGCCGTTTTACTTTTTCGGCGAGGCGTACAGCATGGACCCGGATTACTCGACGAGTTCGTTTATTGTAGATGACGGCGGGGACATCACCTACGACAATCCGCGCACGTCCCTGTACGAGTTGGTTGACGATAACGACGACCAAGACCGCTCGGCCGATTGGTTCCGCTTTTCGCAGGGCGGCGGCGATGTGGCCGTCTTCCCGGGGTGGGACGAGAACAACGATTTCGTCTCCGACTTCAACCAGAACGACAATCGCATCCTCAACAACCGCATCCCGGATTACGAAGAACCCTTCTTCCGCTATGCGGCCGATCGCCCGGAGTTTTTGTTCGGCATTGACCTGAACAACAATGGCTGGATTGACCGCTTTGAAAACGACGACTTGCCCGACTACCCCTACAAGGTCGATCGCCGGGGCTACAACCTGTACGGCGGCATTTTCCTCGACCCGCACACGCGGCTGACGTTGGGCAGGCTGAGCGAAGAGAGTATGGCTTCCGACGGACGCAACCGCGCCGCGTATGGCCTGCTGACCTACGATCGCGACTTCACTTGGGGCCGGTTGCGGGCCTTTGAGATGCTGCGGCGCGTAGAAGACGATATCGCCGACGACCGGCGCGAAATGACGCCGCACCTTGAAGTCAACTCGCTCGCGCTGGTGCGCGACATTCTGCCGGCGCGGGATACGTGGATCAACACGACCTATTTGCAACTCGATTACCAGCCACTCGACAATCTAAATGCGATCAACAAGTTCAAGTACGAGCGCTTTTGGCAGCAGGGCAGCGCATTCAAAAGCCGCGTCAAAGGCCCGGCGCTCAACCAAGGCAGCCACTTGATTGGGCTGATCAACAAAGCGGATTACACCTTCGGCTTGGCTGGCTTCAAGTTGCAGCCCAAGGTCAAGAGCGAGTACCTCAACCAGACTGCATTTGAAGCGCGTGCTGAGGACCGCGAGGAATGGGTCGGCACGGGCATCGTGCTGCTGAGCCATCCGCTGTTGAGCCAGTCGCTGGTAGAAACGGGCGTTGAGTTTTCCCTGTTCCGGGACTTGATCCTCGACGAGGACGAACAACTCGCCAACGGCCCAGCCGGGCCTACGGGCGACTTCCGCAACTTGGTGTTGGCTCTGCAATGGTCCAGCGCTGGGTCCTACTTGGGCTACCGGCTGACGACGCAGTTTGGCTTTAGTTATACGCGTTTGTGGGAGGAGCGGGTGATTATTGGCAGCGAAGACTTGGAGCGGACCAATGAAGTCAGCGCCTTTAGCACCAGCTTCATAACCGTGTACGCGGGGCTGGAGTAGCGGCATGAACGCCAGTTTGCGCCGCGTCGGCGCTCTCTGCTGGGTCGCGCTGCTCGGGGCCGCGCCGCTCAACGCCCAGCGCGAGGATTACGGCAGCCGTTTGGGCCGCATCGAAACGGGCCAGCCGATCTACTATTCGGCCGGCACGGGGCTGCGCATGGAGGCTGTCTATCCCTCGTTGCAGAAGTGGTATTTGCCGCAGGAAATCGCCGGCGAGTACCGCCGGCAGTGGGCCTACACCAACTACGCGCGAGACCCATACCGGCGCTACCTCGATCCGGGGTTGGAGGGCGGGTACTTCTACGACCTCTACGGGCGCTTCTTGAACAAGGGCTGGTTGATCTACGACTGGCGTCAGGTCCAGCCGACCGGCTCGGGCGGCTCGGGCATTTTGCAGGCTGGCCAATACGGCTCGTGGTTTAGCAACTTGGTCATTGCCGGTGACACCAAGGGCCAGCACTACTTCTCGGTGCTCATCGGCGACGAAATCTTCGCCATGCTGACGCCCATGACCTTTCGCAAGACCGCGTACAACGGGGTTATGTTCAACTACGCGGCCGACCGCCTGACGGCCACCGTGCTCATGTCGCGGATCAATCTGCCGCTGTTCCGCACGGACCCCTTTCCCGTGACAGAGGACAATTTCACCAACCTCATCGGCGGGCGCGTAGTCTTGGACTTGGGCGCTACGACGCGGATCGGCGGCACCTTTCTCAATGCGCACAACGGCCGGACGGCCTCCGACCGCTTTGAGGGCCACCCGCTCAAGGGCAAGCTGACGAGCGGCCAGCTAGACAGCCGCATTGACCGCATCGTGGTGCGGCTGACCGACGATTCGCCCGAAGACGAGGGCGGCGGGGCCGTGCTCTTTGGCAGCGACATTGAGATTGAGACGCGGATCGGCGACCGCGACACCCTGCTGATTGGCAGCGAGATTGGCTTTGCGCCGCGCATCATCGGTGGAATTGAGCGGGGTGGTTTTCTGACGGCCGAAGGGCGGGGCGAGGCGAGTCAGATTTTGCTCGAATACGTGTTCTCAGACGAAGATCCGGCGGTCATGGATCTAGAATCCGTGGTGCCGAGCGCGGACTTGGTCAACCAAATCAGCCGGGTGCGCTTTCGCTTGGTGTTGGGCAACGACTACAAGGTAGAGGTCACGTCCAACCGCCAGACCGACAACAGTCCCAGCGGCGAGCAGCCGCAGTTTCGCACGGTCGCCCGGGCCGAGGGCAACGTGTGGGACAACTCCAATCAGCGGACGGTGGTCTTCGACTACGGGCTGCCGACGGCGACGCAGGTAGCCGGGCTGACGCTCCAGGCCGACGATTGGGCTGGCTTTCGCGTGTACGGCGAATTCAACGTCAACCACCAGTTCACCCAGTACCCGACGCGAACGCGGGATACGCACAAGGCGTCCTCGGGCATTGCTGGGGACCGCGCGGCCCTTGGCTGGATGGTCAATGTCTCGCGCCGCTTTGCACCGTTTTACTTTTTTGGCGAGGCATTTGGCCTAGACGCCGAGTACGACACGAGCCCGCGCTTTGTCGATAGTAGCGGTCGAGTGGATTGGTCCAACGACGACGAAGCGCGGGCGCGGCACGTGTACGACTTTGTCGATGACAACGACGACAACGACCGCATCAACGATCAAAAGCGCCGCTTTGACGACGGCCGCACCGGTGAGCAGCGCCGGGGCCTCGCGCGCACCTTTGAGGGCTTTGCCGACGACGCAGTCTTCCCCGGCCTCGACGAGAACAACGACTTCATTTCCGACTTCAATCAAAACGATCTGCGCGAGCGTCCCAATTTCTTGCCCGACTACGAAGAGCCTTTTCTCCGCTACAATGTCGATCGGCCCGAGTATCTCTTTGCCCTCGACTTGAACAACAATGGCTGGGGCGATCGCTTTGAAAACGACGACGAGCCCGACTACCCCTACAAGCGCGACCGGCGCGGGTACAACGCCTATCTCAGCGCGGAGCTCCGGCCCGAGCTCAAGCTGACGACTGGACAGGTGTGGGAGCGCAAGCCGACGACGGGTGCGCGCAACCGCACGTACTATGCCCTGCTGGCGTACGAACAGAGCTTTGCCGGATTGGGCACGCTGACGGCGTATAATTCGCTCAAGTGGGCCGCCGATGAGATCGCCGAAGACTTGGTGCAGTGGATTCAACTGCGCCCCGTGCTCGGCCGCCCGAGCAATTCCCCCGGCGGCATGACCGCGATCCGCGATCCACTGGGCATGGGCGACGCCTTGGTCAACAAGCTGTGGATAGGCGCTGAGCGCCGCGGTCGCGCTGGCCTCCAGAGCGAGAGCAAGCTGCTGTATGAATTCATGCAGCAACGGCGCGAGGATGCCGTTGACCGCGATGGTCGCCCCTTGCAACGCAATGCGCGGCGCTTAGGGCTGATCAACAAGGCCGAGTACCCGGTGCATCTGGGCCGCATAACCGCGCTACCGCGCCTCAAGCACGAGTTGTTCATGGACGACACCCCGTTCAATATCGAGCGACAGCTAGGCACTCCGATGGCCGAGCGGCGCGACTGGAGCGCGCTGGCCTCAATATTGGTAAAGGTGCCCTTTATGAAACGCTCGGTCGTACAGTTCGGCACGGAGTACTTGCACTTCCGCGACATGGTCGTGGATGAGGCCACCGTCAACGCAGGTGATCCCACCGGGGATTACAACGAGACGTCCTTTGCCGTGCAATTGTCCAATACAACTTCGTACTTGGGCTATAAGCTCATGTCCCAAGTGGGACTGCGCATCGACAAGCGGCGGATAGAGCTCGCGGAGGAGAAGGCCCGCACCGAAACCAGTGGATTGACTTTTGTCACAGTACAAGCAGGACTTAGTGAGTAGAGCGAAGCACGCGGTATATTGGCTGTGGCTCCTCGTTTGCTGGAGCTGCGGCACCCCCACCGAGGACTTGGTGGTGGCCCGAGTCGGCGAGGTGGAAATCGACGCCCCCCAATTGCTGGAGTTTGAAGAAAGGCTGCACCCCGATCTGCGGAGCAAAAAGACGGGTGCGGACGCCTATTTCGACTACTTGCAGACCATGATCGACAAGGAGCTCATGGTTCTGGAGGCCAAAAAGCGGGGTCTTGACCAGCGCGCCGACTTCCGCCGCAAGATGGACAAACTGCATAGCGACCGCGTCTTGCGGCGCTTTTTGCAGCTAGAGGTGTACGACAAGATCGTCCACACGCAAGAGGAAATGCTGGCCCATCAGAGAGAGACGGGCCGCGACCGCGCCGTGCAGGTGCGGCGCATCGTAGTCGCCACAATAGAAGAGGCGCGAGCGATCAAGGCGGCCTTGGAGGGCGGCGACGATTTCGACGCATGGGCTAGCCACAACTTGCTCGATGCGACCCAGCTAGAGGGGGGCCGCTACCTGATCAAGGACGAGCTGTACCCACGCATCTTGCAGGAGAAGGTTTTTCCCTTGGCACCGGGCCAGTTTTCGGAGCCAGTGCTCTTCAACGACCAGTTCGGCGTGTACGAGATAACAGCCGAAGTGCCGATCAAGCTCTCGGCCGTGCAGTCGGTCATCGAGGCCGAGTTGCTCAAGGAGAAGTTGCCGCCGGCCGTACAGGCGCTGTCGGCTCGCTTGCGGCAGGAACTCGACTTTGTGGTTCACGACCAAGCCTTGGAGCGCGTGCGCGGCCGCATTGGGCAGGGTGCTAAGGCGTTTGCTGCAGAGGAGCGCGAGCAGCCGATCTACGAGCACGAGAGCGGCACATTTACTATCGGCGATCTGCTCAATTTTGCCCGTGAGCTAGGCGTCGGCTTCCGAGAGGACGCGCCCGAGCAGTTCGACTGGTTCGTCCGAGACATCGTCGAACCGCGCGCGCTGCTCTTGGCCGGCGCGTACACCGCGGGCGTTGACCGCGAAGAAGCAGTGATCGCTTGGTTCCAAGAACGGCAGCTATCGAACTTGCTGGTGGCCATGCGCCGAGATGTGGTCGATGGCGTCTTCGCCAGCCGCGAAGAAGCCCGAGAGTTGTACGACCGCCACCCCAACCTTTTCCGCCCCCTCGAATCGATCGGCGTGCAGGAAATTTTAGTTCGCACCGAGGAGGAGGCGCTGGCGCTGCGCGAGGAAGTGGAGCGCGGCGGCGACTTGGGCGCGCTGGCCGCCGAGCACACCCTGCGTCGGCGCGGCAAAGCCAACGAGGGCGAGTTCCACCTGCATCCTTGGGAAAAGCAACAGTTCGTCCCGCTCTTTGAGGCGGCACAAGGGCAAAAAATCGGCGCACTCATCGGTCCGATCGCCTTGGAGGTCGCGGCCGCTGAGGTCCTAAGCTCCGAACCTATCAGCGGCCCGTACTACGCCATTTTCCGGTTGCTCGATTCGACGATCAACGCCGCACCGAGGCCCTTTGCGCAGGCCGAGCGCCGCGCTCGGGCTCTGGTCCGCCGCCAAAAGCAGGAGCGGCTCTTCGGGCAATTCATCATCCAATTGCGCCACGAATACGCGGCGCAAATCGAGGTCTTCCGCGCGCAGGTAGAGGCCCTCGTCCGCAACACATGAGGAGGCTGAAGTGGTAAGAGTTGAAGGGAACATACCGTTTGTCGAGCCGCCCCAATGGGCCGTTCTCGAGCGCAGCCTAATCGACCTGATGGACGCGTCCGTTCATCCGCTCATGGAGCGCTACGTGCGTCCGGACGGCTCGGTGCTGTGGCCGCCCGCAGAGGACTTTAGCAGCATCGACGGTTTGGACGATGCGTACGAGAGCTTCCACAACTGGCCGCTTTTCTATCTGATGGGCGGCGGCGAGCACGTGCTCGAATATTCTCACCGCACTTGGGAGGGCATCACCCGGCAGTTCACTCGCTACGACACCGGCCACGGCCATCCCATGATCGTCAAAGAATACGAGCAAGGGTACGACTGGATGCACCAAGGCGAGGGGTACTTGTTTTTCTATTTGCTATGCCTCGCCGATCCAACCGAAAAGAACGTCGAACGCGCCAAGCGCTATGCGGGGTTCTATCTCAACGAAGACCCCGAAGCTCCCAATTACGACGCGGAGCAAAAGCTCATCCGCTGCGCCCACAACGGCAGCATGGGACCAGCGCACCGCAACTTTGAAAAGCACTACACAGTCTATCGCTACGCTCAGTGGAAACCCTGGCCTTTGCCCTTTCGCGACATTCCCGGCATTGAGACGGTCGAGGATTTGCAAAAGCCGGGCATGGAAGAGAAGATGGGCCAAACGCTCGTCGAGCGCATGAGCCGCGGCGACGTGGCCTGCAACCTCGCCGCTACCAGCATGGTGACCAACGCCTATCTATGCAGCGGCGACGACAAGTACCGAGCTTGGGTCGAGGAATACACCAACGCTTGGATCGAGCGCACCCGGCAAAACAACGGCATCCTGCCCGACAACGTCGGCCTGTCGGGACAGATCGGCGAATACATCGACGGCAAGTGGTACGGCGGGTACTACGGCTGGACGTGGCCGCACGGCTGGCACCATCTGAGCGACGCCTGCATTGCGGCTGCTGAAAACGCGGCTTTGCTCTCCGGCGACTTGGGCTACATGGACTTTCCGCGCTCGCAAATCGACGTGCTGATGCAGCAGGGGGAAATGCGGGGACAAACGCTGTTCGCGCCGCACTTCTACCACGACAAAGGCTGGGACGGATACAGCCCCATGCAGGCCCATCCCACGACGCACCTCTGGTACATGAGCATGCAGCAAGAGGACCTGGCGCGGCTCCAACAGCAGCGCAACCACGACAGCGACAATTGGCGGCAGGTAAGCTCGCACTTTTCCAAGCACGGCGGCGGCCACGAGGCCGCTTGGACCGCGTATCTCGCAGGCGAATACCCGGACTACCCGGTGGACATCCTGCGGCACAACCACGCGCAAGTATATCAGCGCTTGGCCTTTATGCGCGACGACCAGCAAGATCCTGCCACCTACAGCGACGCGTACCTGCAGGTGCGCAATCCCATCACCGTCGAGGGCTTGGTGCAACTGACGATGGGCGCCCCGCTCTTCATGTACAACGGCGGCCTGCTCATGGCCCGCCTGCGCTACTTCGACCCGCAACGCCGCCGGCCGGGCTTGCCGCTAGACGTGGCCGCCTTGGTGGAATCGCTGGCAGACGAGCGGGCCGTCCTGCACTTGGTCAACCTGCACCCGACAGAAGAGCGCGAGGTCTTGCTGCAGGCCGGCGCTTTTGGCGAGCACAGTTTCACCCGTGTTGCCTATCAGCAGCGCCGGTCCATCTCGGCTGAGGAAGCCGGTGCGGGACACTCGCATGCCACCCAATATAAGCAGACCGTTCAGGAGCAGCTAGAGGACAAAACGGTAGAAGTGGAAGGCCGACACTTTACCGTCTGTCTTCAGCCTGGATCGGCGATTCGGCTCGACTTGGGAATGGAGCGTTTCGTCAATAAGCCCTCGTACGCCCTACCGTGGAGTTAGGAACTGATGTTAAGCATAAGTCCCTAGGTATGGGATGCTTCGCTTCGCTCAGCATGACAAGGAAGGAGAGCGTCTAGCGCACAAGCAGGACGGTACGTAACGTTTGTTAGGAGGCTACATGCACAACCGCATCAAAGACCAATTCGCCGCGGGCAAACCCGCTTTTGGCACCCAGCTCCGCTTTGGCTCTCCGGCCGTTGCCGAACTCTGCGGCCACTCGGGTTTTGACTTTCTCATCATCGACTCGGAACACGCGCCGCAAACCCCCACTGGCATCCAGGCGCAATTGCAGGCCATCGGCAATACCCCGGCCACGCCTATCGTCCGCCTGCCGCGCATCGACGAGGAGCAGATCCGTCTCTACCTCGACATGGGCGCACTGGGTATCCTCGCCCCGTTCGTCAGCACTGCTGCCCAAGCCGCAGAAGGAGCTCGCGCCTGCCGCTATCCGCCGGTTGGCATTCGCGGTTTCGGACCGCATCGGGCGGCCCAGTACGGGTTGCGCACTGACGAGTACTTTGCGGAGATAAACGACTTGGTGATATTCATCGCGCTGATCGAGACGGCCGAGGCGGTCGCCAATATCGACGAAATCCTCGCCGTCGAGGGCGTCGATACGTTCGTCATCGGCCCGGTCGATCTGTCGATCTCGCTGGGGGTGCCCTTTG
This sequence comes from Candidatus Latescibacterota bacterium, assembly GCA_022827835.1. Classification (GTDB taxonomy): domain Bacteria; phylum Latescibacterota; class UBA2968; order UBA8231; family UBA8231. The sequence continues at coordinate 189,897 of JAJEIO010000002.1, read as the reverse complement.
ACTACGAGGGGTCTGTTTTCCAAGACGCCCAGGCCGAGCTCGCCGCAGCCGCTCGCCGCGCTGGCAAGCCCGCTGGCATTGGGGTCTATCGCCCGGCCAGCGACCCGCAATCAATCCAACGCGCCATAGACGACGGCTTTTCGCTGATTCTCGCTGGTGGCGACGAGCCGTTTCTCGCGGCTGGCTGCCAACAGATGGCGCGCGTCCGCGCCGACTTGGGATACTAGTCATGCGACGGCTCGAAGTCCTCTTTCTGCCCCACCCGGTCGCTGCGATCGCTTCGCCTTGGACGACCGACGTGATCGAGGCTGTAAGTGCTCGACACAACCTCCGCATCTTCGACCGCACTCAGTCGACCGCACCTCAACTGGAGGGCATTGAAGCCATCGTCGATTTAGGGGGCAATATCAGCCCGGACCTGCTGGCCGCAGCGGCCGACGCTGGCGTCAAATTCCTCCAGGTCCAGACTACCGGCCTCGATCACGTCGATGTCGAGGGGATTCTCAGTACTGGACTGCTGCTCGCCCATTGCCCTGGGCAGCTCAGCAGCGTGGCGTTGGCTCAGAGTGCGATGATGTTCATCCTCATGCACGCCCACCGCTACGGAGAGGCGCGGCGGAACTTCGACGCTGGCAGGCTGTACGCGCCTACGGGCGTCGAGCTGGAGGGTCTGACGCTCGGCCTGATCGGTTTTGGCGCGAGTGCCCAAGATTTGGCGCGCCGGGCCAAGCCCTTTGGCCTGCGAATTTTGGCCATCGACATCCGTCCCATTGAAGAGGAAATCCTCGCTGAGATCCAACCCGAATTTCTCGGCGGTCCCGAGGACGTCGACCGCGTGGTGGCCGAGAGCGATTACCTGTCGCTGCACCTGCATCTGACGCCGGAAACTCGGCACACTATCGACGCGCGGCGCATCGGCCTGATGAAGGAAACCGCCTGCTTGATCAACGTGGCGCGAGGGGCGCTCGTCGATGAGGACGCCCTGTACGAGGCTCTGGTGGATGGTCGCTTGAGCGGGGCCGGGCTCGATGTCTTCGCTCAGGAGCCGCCCGACGCTACGGCCCCCGTTTTCCAATTGCCCAATGTGGTTGCCATGCCCCACACCGCTGGTTCGACCGACGGCACCTCGCGCAAGCGAGCGCGGCTAGCCGCAGACAACCTCGACCGCTATGCGCGGGGCGAGGCGCTCGTGGGGCAAATCACGACTAGGTTTATCTAAATTTTCGTCGCATCGAAAAGTATTCTTGACATGGTTGTACTGCTCTTTTTGATTGCGGAATAGGTGCTTTAAGGGAGCCCCCTAGTCCGCCAAAAGGGCCAAGCCCACCTCTCTCGGAATATCTCCTGCTGTGTACTCTTTTCTGCCTGATCTATGCGGACATCAGGCGCAACGAAGGGAGATCACATGCAGCGATACCCCCGGATTCATCCTGCTGCAAGACTTGTCCTCACCCGTTTTATCTCCGCCTCCGCAAAGAACAGAGCGGCAGTAAGAAAGAACCGATTCATCGCCTGCCTCGTCGCACTGAATTTTTTCGGAGGTATGGCCGGGGCTGCGGAAACGCCCGAGACGGTCTTGATCCGCCAGGTTTTGAGCACTGAAAAATCCGGCCATCGTCGGGGGAATGCAGACGTAGCCATCCAAGCCTATGCCGATCACGTCGTCGTCTATGAAGGGCATCATTCGGCGGATCCACGAGGGTGGACCGTGCTCCGCGAAAACCGAGCGGCCTTAGCCCGAGCCTTAGCCGCTGATTTTGAGCATCGGCGCTACGATCTCAACCGCACGGTGTTGTTTATTCTCGCCCGCAACGACAAAGCCATCGTCGCTACTCAGGACTCTGGTCTCGTCATCGAGCGGCAAAGCGGTAATAGCCAGTCCCTCGACATGTATCGCCTGTGGACCTTTACCAAAGACGATGACCACTGGCTCGCTGTCAGCGTCTTCCAAAATATCGCAGATACCACGGCTGTAGCACCTGCCCCCGCGGCGAGCGCGACGGAAATTGCGGCCATAGTGGAGCGGGAAGCCGAGGCTTGGCAAAACAAAGACATCGGGGCCATCGTGGCGGCCGTTGATGAGGACTTCGTCGCCTACGACGCCTACCACCTGATGGACCGAACTAAGTGGCGCATCGCATTCAGCGACGCCGAGGAATTTGAGGCTTGGCTGAAAAAGCGATTGACGTATGCGAACTATACCATCGATCGGCGCGTGATTTACACCAATCTAGGTGAAAATGGGCTGACGGCCTTGGCCTTGACCGAGGAGACGGTCTCTGTCTCCTATGAAAAAGGCTCGGCGATCCATAGCATGAAGCGATATGTATTTTGGGGATTGAGTCGCAGGTCCGGGGCTTGGAAAATTACCCAATTACTCACGAACTTGCCGATTCCCCAACGGGATATAGAAGAGTGGCCTTAGGCACTGCGAAAGGAGTGTGTATGTCCTCGGCTGCGCTTCCGCCCAATCCCAACCTAGAGCAACTCAAGAAGCAAGCCAAAAGCCTGCTGAAGGGCCACCGATCTGCCGATTCCGCCAGCGCGCAGCGACTCAGGCAAACCTTGTCGCATTTGTCCGAACAGACGGACGACGAGATTTTTCAGACCAAGTTCTCCTTGAGAAACGCCCAACTGGTCATTGCCCGCGAGTATGGCTTCGAGCGCTGGGTTGATCTGAAGCGACACGTCGAGTCTGGCCGTGCGGTCGAGGCTATGCCCGATGAGGAAAGTGGGCGCGCTTGGCCGTCGGCAACCTCGGGGCGAGGTGCTCGTGGGGCAAGTTATTTATAGGTTTATCTGAGTGATTGACAGATTATCAGGAGATACCTCGCAGTGAATACACTTATTACAGGTGCTAGTTCTGGCATTGGCGAGACCATTGCGCGGCGGCTAGCTGCGGCCGGACACCGAGTTGCGTTGATGGCGCGGCGTGCGGAGCAGGTACAGGCTATCGCCGCTGAGTTGGACGGCGCGGTAGCGGTGCCGGGCGATGTGGGGATTGTTGCGGATTGCGAAGCTGCGGTGCGGGAGTCGGTGGAGGCGTTTGGGTGCCTCGACGCGCTGGTCAATGCGGCCGGGACTTGGGTGGAGGAGCCGCTTGCCGAGGTCAACTACGAGGACCTGCGCACCTTTGTCGATACGGATGTAAACGGCGCGTTGCAGATCACGCGCTCTGCCCTGCCGGTGCTAATGCAAAGCGGCGGACGGATGGTACATATCAACGGCTTGCAGGGGTTCATTCGTGCGCGGCCGCCGGTGCTCTATGCGGCGGTCGAGTCCGCAGTGCGCGGGCTGTGCGAGAGTTTGCGCTGGGAGGTGGCGGAGCAGGGAGTCCACGTCGGTTTGATCACTCTAGGCGCGGTGGCTAGTCCCGATCCGGTGGCGTTGCACGAGGGCGACCGGCGTTGTCGCCTAAGCCGCGACGAGGTGGCCGACGCTGTGTGCTTTGTGCTGGCGCAGCCGCGCGGGGTCAATGTCGATGAACTGGTGCTGACGCCGCTGGGGCAGCAGTGGTGATATGTTTGAAGACTTACAACCGATTATGCGACGAGCCGTTGCCGCTTGTCCTGTAAGTTTACATTTACGTTGGTACGCGAGTAGAAGCATCCAACACTGTAACGCCCACTAGCTGGCTATCCCGATAGCGCAACAGGAGGCCCTCATCGGTCAGGGCTGTATCCGTAGCCTGCTGCGGACGTGCAAAGCTGATGTAGAGCACGTCCGCCTCTTGGTCGTAATCCACCCAAAAACGCGAGGCGGGAAAATCGAGCAGGAAAGGTACGGCCTGCGCGAGCGCGAGCTCATGGTCAGGAGTTAGGGTTTCTTCCATACAAAAGGCCCCGCCTCAAGCCGCGACGGGCGTGGGCAATTCTGGCACGTGTTCGTAGTCTGGCTCGGCCTTTTGTCGCTCGAGGATGGCGGCGATCTCCGTCCATGCCTCGTACAGCCCCTGCGGACAGTGCGGCAGGTCGCTTTTGATCGCTGCGTGTAGCTTGCCGAGCCGGTAGCACGGCACGCCGGCGTACATGTGGTGTTCGATGTGGTAGTTCATGTGCCAGTAGAGGAAGCGGAAAAACGGATTCAAGATGACTGTGCGTGTGCAGAGCCGAAAGTCCGGCACGTCGTCCTGCAAGCCGATGTGCTGGGTGTTGTTGCACAAGAACAGCAACCAGCCGCCGTAGAACGGGGCCAGCGTAATGAGCACTGGCACCATCCACAGGCCGAAGTACAAGGATACCACCACGATTAGGGCGTGACCCACTAGCAAGAAGCGATCCCAGCGGATGAGCCGTCGTCGTTTGTCTGGTTCCGACTCGGGGAAGAGCGCTAGTTCCCATTCGCCTTCTAGTTTCCCGCGTGCCCGCCGCCAAGTCGTCTTGTAACGGGCGTACAAGCCCCACGGATTTACAATAGCACTCTTGAGAAAATCCACGAATCGCAACCGGGCCGGCAGAACCACTTCGAGATCGTCGGGCGGGTGTAGGGTGTACTTGTGGTGCTCGGCGTGACTGGTCCAGAAATGGATGTGGTTGTACGCGCCTAAAAAGCTGAACACGCGCAGGAAGAAGTAGTTGAGGAACTTGCTCTTGAAGACCGTGGAATGACACAATTCGTGGAAGCCGTTGAGCAAAAAGGCGTAGAACGTGCCGTGGAAAAAGAGGATCAGCAGCAACCACGGCAGGGCCAAGTGCTCGGCCGCGTACCAAGCCCCCGCGCCCGTCGCCGCTAGCAGACCCAAATGCCCCAGCGTTTGCAGTAGCCCCCAAAAGTCGCTGCGCTGGTTGAGCGCGGCGAGCGTCTCGCGCGGCAAGGGACACCGATACCAGTTTATTTTGCGCTGGTTTTTTGTCATTTCCATGGCACGTTCTCCTCTGAAAAAGCTAGCGTTACTGTCGCAATTTTGCGCTGGCCGGGCAAGTTATATTCACCGACCTATAAGTGTCCCTTCCTTATGTCCTCGATGATGCGGACCAACACCTCGACCGCGGCGCTGATGAAGCGCTCTCCCTTTTCCGCGGATCCGAAAGTGGGGTCGCCGTAGGTACCTTGGTCGGTCGATTGGTGGATCCAACGGTAGCGGGAGACTTGGCCGGCGCGCTCGGACTGCGGCGGATGGCCGTCTTTTTGCAGGCGATCTGCTTTGACCCACTCGGGATGCAAGGCCATCATCAGCGAGGTCTCCATCTCGCCCGCGTGTCCCCAACCGTGGGGCCCCGCCTCCCTGATCTCGCCCAGCTCGTCGTAGGCGAACCAAGAGGTGCCATAGATTCTCGCGTCGGGGCACTTCTCCATTAGCCGCTGGAGGGAGACGGTCATATTGGGGACATTGCCGCCGTGGCCGTTGACGATGAGGATTTTGTCGAAGTCGGCGTGGACCATGCTGCTGACGGTATCGACGATCATGTTGATGTGGGTCTCTGATTGGGCTGTTATCGTGCCCTTGAACCGCAGATGGTGCGGAGAATAGCCCAGCCATTGCGCCGGGAGACAGAGGACCTGATCGGGGATCTCCGCGTCGAGGCGATCGACGATAGCGGCGACCTCGGCCGTGTCCGTTATAAACGGCAGGTGCGGTCCGTGCTGCTCGAACGCCGCTATGGGATATACGACTACTGTATCTCTGGATACCTGCTCCAAGTCGGGCCAAGTGAGTTCGGCTAGTTTCATGCCTTAGTTCCCCCAGCGGTCTGGATTGATGCCCGGTGCGTCGTTCTGCATGCCTTGGGGTTTGTGGACCTGTTTCCATTCCTTGCCGGTGGTGTTGCGGCTTTGGAGAAAAGGTTTGGCTACGGCCGGCGCGTTCTCCACCCATTCCGGGTCCCAATCGTCCATCGGCTGAACCGGCCCCGCCCAAGCCGGCCGGTAGCCGAACTGGATCAGTTCCCGAGGGGCCAAGTCCTTGTTGGGATGGGTGCCGTGGAAAAGGAGGGCGGGTATCATGACGACTGAACCAGCTTTGGCACAGAGCGTGATTTCCTGCGGGTGCGAGACATAGCGCACGTATGGGTTGGCTTGGGCGTGGAACGAGAGATGAGAGCGCGGGATGAGCCGGAAGGGCGCGCGCTCGGGCGGCAGGTCGTCGAGGTAGTAGAGCACCCGCAAAAGGCGCGGCGAAGAGCCTTCGAAGCCAAAAATCGACGAGCCGAATGGCTGGCCGTCGGTGTGCATTGAAATGCCCGGCGAGCCGGAGAGGGTGCGAGTGAAAAGCCCGTGCGTGAAGACGATGTCCGGCCCCATGAGCGCTTGGAGGAATTCTGCGATCGGCGGATAACCGATCAACTCGGTTACCAACCGGCTGGAGCACTGGGGCTCGTGGTGGACGGTTTGGGCCTTGCTGTAGTCCTTGTGCGTCATCGGCAGGTCTTTCAGCTCGGCCTTTAGCGCCGCAATGTGCTCGGCGTCGAGCACGTCCGGCATGAGCACGTAGCCCTCCATTTCGAGATGGCGGATCTGCTGGCTCAGGGAGAAAGCGGCAAAATCGGTCTCATCGACCGTCATGAAGCCGATTTCTTCTTTGGGATCAATTTTTACTGTGGTGGTCTCCATGCTGTCCTCCTTTGCTAGGCACTGCCCGTTGCGATGACTGGCGGGGGGTAATGAGGGCAACTCTAAGAGTTGCCCCTACCGGCGCGATTCTCGCCACTTGGCGAGGGAAAAGTCGTCTGAATCGTACAGGGCGAAAATTTTCGCCTCCTTGTCCCGCACTTCTGCGGCCAATTCCAATACTTCTTCGGCGTGCTCCAGCGGAATGCGCACGCAGCCGTCGCCATCGCCGAAGATCAGGTCTCCCGGCCGAATCCGCACCGACCCGACGGTAATGGGCGCGTTGACCCGCGTCGCGTTGAATACGCCGTGACCTGGTACCGTCCCCCAGGCGAAGATCGGCAGCCCGACCCGGCGGATTCCCTCCAAATCGCGCACCGTGCCATCGACAACGGCCCCCACCGCGCCTAGCCGCTGGTGCAGCCGCGCCATGCCGTCGCCAAAACTGGCCCCGCGTCCGGGACGCGAATCCACGTCCTTCATCACTGCGAATACGGGCCCTTCCATGGCGTCGATTGCTTCGTAGTACCCGTCCCAAGGGACTGCTGCGGAGTCCGGGTCGTTGGTCGTTACTTCCGCGGTCACTGCATAGCCGATGACCGGACCCAATTCCGGCAGTAGATAGTGAATGCGATGGTCGGTGTACTCTTCGTTGGGCAGGCCGCATTTTAACACGATGGCGTTGAAAATCGTCGGCGAGTCGAATTCCTTAAAAGCGTCTAGTACTTCGGGTTTGACCATAGAAGATTTGCTCCTTTTTGCGATTGTGCGATTAGCCGCTGATGCCGAACAATTAGCTGACTCAATACGTTGATCTAAGGGAATAGAGCGCATTCGCACGGTGATTGTCAATCCGCACTGCATGGGCAGCGGCGCGTTGTCTTCTGCCCAAGACTGGATTGACGCCCGCGCAAGACCTATACTTTCTCGCCGCCCTAACGATCACTCATCGAACTGGAGGATTCCATGACTGCCGCGCCTGACTACACGTCAAAGGTCCCCTACTACACCTTCCCCGACACCTTGGCCGAACAAGAGGAGGCGCTGGCCACCAACCCGCTGATGCAGCGCCTGCTCGCAGCGCGCCGCTCGTACGCCGGCGATCCGCATCGCCCCATCTACCACTACATCAACCCCGAAGCCAACCTCAACGACCCCAACGGACTGTGCTTCTGGCAGGGCCGCTATCATCTCTTCTACCAAGCCTATCCACCGGAGGATACTCGCCAGCATTGGGGCCACGCCATAAGCGACGATCTCGTCCACTGGCGCGACTTGCCGTACTGCATTTATCCGAACCCGGAGCGCTGCTGTTTTTCGGGTGCCGCGCTAGTCGAGGAAGACCGCGTCATTGCCATGTACCACGGCACTGAGGTCGGCAACATGGTCGCCACTTCTTCGGACCCGCTATTGCTCAACTGGGAAAAGGTCGCCAACAAGGCCGTGATCCCCATCCGCGCCGACGCGCCCTACCGAGTCTTTGATCCCTGCATCTGGAAGCAAGACGACGCGTACTACTCGCTGTCCGCGGGCACCAAGCCCGAAGGCCCGGCTGACAAGCCCGTGCGTGCCAATTTCCTCTTCAGGTCGAGCGATCTCGAACACTGGGAGTACCTCCATCCCTTCGCGGAGGACGACGGGTACACGCTAGTCGGCGACGACGGAGCCTGCCCCTATTTCTGGCCGATCGGCGACCGCCACATCCTCCTTTTCTTTAGCCATAGAAGCGGCGGCCAGTACCTGCTCGGCGACTACGACACTGAGCGCGACAAGTTCGTCGTGACCTACGGTGCCAAGTTCAACTTTGGCGCGGCCGCGCCCTCGGGCGTCCACGCTCCCTCGGCGACCCCTGACGGCCAAGGCGGCGTCTTGGTCATCTTCAACATGAACCCCGGTAAACCTACCAAGAACTGGAACCAGATTATGACCTTGCCCCGTCGGCTGACCGTGGTCGGCGACGACTTGGCCATGGAGCCGGCCGGTGATCTTGAATCGCTTAGGCGGGACCACCAGTACATCGGCAAAACCACCCTTCCCGCCAACGAAGAGCTCGTCCTTGATGCGGTCCGGGGCAACGCCATGGAAATCGTCGCTGAAATCGATCCGCAAGACGCGCCCATGGTCGAACTCAATGTCCTGCGCGCTCCCGGCAAGGAGGAGCACACGCGCATTGCCTTTTTCAAAAACCGGGGCTTCAGCAACCGCGTCTTCGGCAGCGACCACCACCAGAGTCTGATCTCGCTCGACACGTCGTATTCTTCTGTCGCGCCCGACGTACTCTCCCGCGCTCCGGAGACCGCTCCGGTCATCCTCACTCCGGGCGAGACGCTCAAGCTGCGGGTTTTCGTCGATAAGAGCGTCGTCGAAGTCTTTGCCAACGGCCAGCAATGCGTGGCTGCGCGGGTCTATCCCGACCGCGCCGACAGCGTCGGGGTCTCGCTGCGCGCACAGGGCCAGAGCGCCGAATTGCTCTCGCTCGACGCCTATCAGATGCAGGACATCTACGCATAAAGGAGCACGCCATGAACGAAGAAGAAAAATTCGTCTTTGACTTAGAGGGCTATCTGGTCATCAAAGACGTCCTCAGCCAGCAGGAACTGGACGATCTCAACGCGCTGATGGACCGGTACATCGACGGCTGGGACAACCATCCCCGCAACGACCTGAACAAGGTCAGTAGCTGGGGTCAAGCCACCAAAAACCTGATTGACCATCCCAAAATCCTGCCCTACTTGGTCGAACTCATCGGCCCCAAGGTGCGCATCGACCACGACTACGCCATCATCATGGATCGCGGTGACACCCGTGGCGGTCTGCACGGCGGCCCGAGCCAAGATACCGACCACTGGTTCAGTTACCGCGACGGTCAGATGCGCAATGGCCTAAGCGTGGTGACCTTTTTTCTCGCCGATGCCAATGAGGGCGACGGCGGTTTTGCCTGCGTGCCGGGCAGCCACAAGACCAACTACCCTCGCAACCTGCCCCAGGACGTCAGGCACTTTGAGCGCGATGCGCATTACGTCGTCCAACCGACAGCTAAAGCCGGGGATGCGCTGTTCTTTACCGAGGCCCTCATCCACGGGACCATGCCGTGGCGCGCCGAGCACCAGCGCCGCACGTTGCTCTACAAGTACAGCCCTGGGTACTCGACGTGGGCCAAGGAGTTTTACAACCTCGAAGAGTACGGCGAGCTGACTGAACGACAGAAGCGCATCATGGCCACCCCTTCGATACACGAACATCCCGAGATCGTTTAACTCAAGGAGTACACCATGTCCGACGCATACATGCTAAGTGGAAAGAAAGCCTTCGTCACCGGCGGCAAGCGCCGCATTGGCCGCGGCATTGCCCTGTCTTTAGCCGAAGCTGGCTGCGACGTGGGAATCAACGACCTGCACGAGGACGACGATGCTGGTAAAACTTTGGACCTGATCCGCGCCATGGGTCGGGAGGCCGAGTTCTTTGCTGGCGACATTTCCGCTAGTGCTCAAGTCGAGGCGATGTTCGCGGCGTTTCTCGAACGGTTTGGCCGCATTGACATCTTGGTCAACAACCCCTACGGCGGCACGGGCGAGCCCTTCCTCGAACTCAGCGAGGAGAATTGGGACCAAAATCTCGACGTGGGTCTCAAGGGCTTTTTCCTCTGCTCGCAGCAAGCGGCACGCGCCATGGTGGCGCAAGGCGGCGGTGGAGCCATCGTCAGCACCTCCTCAGTACACGGGCGTCGAGCGTGGAAGAACGACACGGCGTACGGGGCCGCCAAAGCCGGCGTCTTGCGCCTGACCGAAAGCATGGCCGTTGACTTGGGCGAACACGGAATCCGCTGCAACGCCATCATGCCCGGATACATGGACACCGATCACGTCTTCAATGAACCGCCTCCGGCATTGGGCGTTCTCAATGAACGGCTCCACAACATAGTCCCCCTGCGTCGTCCGGGAACCCCCGAAGACATTGGCCGGGCTGTGGTCTTCCTCTGCTCGCCGGCCGCCGGCTGCATTACCGGGGCGTCTTTGCCGGTGGATGGGGGGCTTTTGGCCGCCTCGGCCGCTGAGTAGGGTAATCGACGGAACTCGTCGGCCCACACATGCCCAAATCGCTTTTCAGCATTAGGGGATTGCTAATCGGGATAGCCCTCTCCCTAGCGGTGGGTCTGCTCGCGCCGTATGGGGTTGTGTTCAATTACTACTGGGTCGGCTTTAATCCCTCTTCGCCGGGTGCGCTCTTTCTCTTTTTTGTCCTGACCTTTGCCGTCAATGGATTTGTGGCTCTGCTCGGCCGCCATTTCGCTCTGTCCAAAGCCGATCTGGTCCTGATTTACTGCATGTTGATGATGGCGGTCACCGTGCCGACTTGGGGCCTGATGTTCTTCCTCATTGGCACCATCGTCTATCCCTTCTACTACGCCACCCCGGAAAACAACTACGTCGAGTTGTTCTACGACTTTATCCCCTCGTGGATTGCGCCGCAGGACTTCGAGGCGATCAAGAATTACTACGAGGGCCTGCCGCAGGGTGAGTCCATCCCGTGGGGCGTCTGGGTGGAGCCAATGGCCTACTGGCTGGCGTTGATCGTGGCCATGAGCTTCATGCTGATCTGCATGAGCGCCATCCTCCACCGCCAGTGGTCGGAGCACGAGCGGCTGACCTATCCGATGGTTCAGCTACCGCAGAACATGATTGAGAAGGAAGCCCAGATGCGCGTGGCTCCTTTCTTTAAGGACCAGCGGATGTGGCTGGGGTTTGCCGTGCCCTGCATCCTGCTCAGTCTCAACGCCCTCAACCACTACTTCCCCATAGTGCCCGAATACAACCCTCGCGGCCGGTTTTCCTTCTTAAACCATACCTTGCATCTGCCGGTTGCACTCAACTTGGCTTGGGTCGGCTTCTTCTACTTGGTCAATCTCGAGATCACGTTCAGCATCTGGTTCTTCTACGTGTTCTCCAAGGTGGAGGAAGGGGTCTTCAAGACGCTCGGCATCGCCAGCACCGAGCGCCTGAGCGCGTACGAGTACTCGCAGCCGGCTGACCTGACCCATCAAGCCACCGGCGCGGTCATTGTGTTGGTGCTCTTTGGACTGTGGACCGCCCGGCCCCATCTCAAAGAGGTCTGGCGCAAACTCTGGGACCCGCGCGGCGGCGTTGATGACAGCGAGGAGTTGCTCCGCTATCGCACGGCCTTGCTCGGCTTTTTGGGCAGCCTGCTCTTCGTCGCCGTGTGGCTCTGGCGTTCGGGGGTGCCGATTGCGGTGCTTCCGGTCCTACTCGTCGTCAGCTTGCTGTTCTTCATCTTGGTCGCGCGCGTGGTAGCCACCGGCGGCGTGGCCACCGCCCGCAGCCCCATTGTGCCGGCGTACTTCATCATTTCGGGTTTGGGCACTTCGGTCCTCGGGGCCAAGGGCTTGGTCGCCCTCAACTTCACTTTTATTTGGCAGGGCGAATCGCGCACCTCGCCGATGGTCGCCTGCGCCAATGGCCTCAAACTCGCCGAGCTGATCCCCGGCCCCAAGACGCGGCTGTTTTGGGGCCTGATGCTGGCGCTGGTGTGCAGTCTTTTGGCCGCGGCTTACATGACCTTGAAACTGGCCTACACCCATGGAGCGGTTAATCTGTCGCTGATCAATTGGGCCGGTGCCCACGGCTGGCCCTATATCGGCCCGACCATTCTCAATATGCCCGAGGCCGACATGCGCGGCTGGCTCTTCAAGGGAATCGGCGCGGCCGTGGAGGGCTTTTTAATGTGGGCGCAGCACCGGTGGTTTTGGTGGCCCTTTCATCCGATCGGCTTTGCTATTGCCGTGGGCTGGCTGACGAGTCAGATCTGGTTCTCGGCGCTGATTGCTTGGTCGTTGAAGCTGATCATTCTGCGCTTTGGTGGCGTGCGCTTGTTCCAGAACGCCAAGCCGTTTTTTCTGGGGTTGATTTTGGGCGAGGTGTCCGTCTCGGGGATATGGGGCGCGATTTATGCGCTGACTGCGGAAAAAGGGCGCTGGCTGACGAATATGTAGCGAATTGACTTGTACGGGCACCTAGGTATTTGATACTTCGCTGCGCTCCGCTCAGTATGACCGATCGGTCATGCGAGACCCGAACTCGCGTTAGATTAACTGTTGCAAGATGCGACAATGTTGCAAATCAGCCCATCTCGCCAGATTTTCCAATAAACCATTCCATAACCCACATAATTTCAAGTAGTTGGCTTTTTCTCCGCCCTTTCAGCGCTATTTGAGCGTTGCATTGTGCGTCACCGGGGAATTTTCTACCTCCGCGTCTCTATCATATAACATCCTTTATATAAAGAACTTATCTGTTTGCCGACGACTCGGCACAGATTGTGCTAAGATTAAAGATCTTAGGGCTGTGTTTTAGGACTCATCGCAGAGTGCGTGGCGCACCCTAATTTCGAGCTCAACCACTACTTTTTAAGATCGCTCCTGAGCAATCTGTGACATGCTGAGATTTCCCGAAGAGATTATTCTGCTTCTCTATAACGAAGACCGGGATGATTTCGCGCCCGGTCTTGCGCCGCACTCGTTGAACATCGTCCTCGCTGGTGCCGTGTTGATGGATTTGGCCCAAGAACACCGCATTGATACGGATCCCGAGAATCTCATTTTAGTTGATTCTACACCTCTGGGAGACGACCTGCTCGATCCCGTCCTAGCCGACATCGCCCAAGATACAGGCGCACGCGACCTAGGGCATTGGGTCGCACAGACGGCCAAGCAGGGCGACGAAATCCGCGACAAGGCACTTGCGCGATTGGTTCAACGCGGCATCCTCGAATCTGAGTCCGAGGGGATTTTCTCCCTTTCGCGCTTGGTGTCGCGCTCCCGCCGCTATCCAATCATTGATGGACAAATAGTAGAAGAAGTCCGGTTGCGCATTATGCGCGTGTTGTTCACCGATGAAATTCCGGACCCGCGCGACATCATCATTATCTGTCTGGCGGATGCCTGCGGCGTTTTCAAGAATATTCTGTCCCCGTCGGAACTGTCTGAGGTGCAAGACCGGATCGAACTGATTGGCAAAATGGACCTGATCGGGCAATCGGTCACCAAGGCGATCCGCAAGCAGGAGCCTCCTGCTCCTACCCCTACCCCGCGCAAAGAGATACCCCAGGCACCGGGGTTGCCGCTTATTGGCAACGCCATCGGCATGAAGCGCGATTTGCGCTCGCTTCTCGTCAAACAATACCGAAACCTAGGGCCAATTTTTCGCATCAAGGCATTCAATCGCCGCTTCGTCGTCCTCGTAGGTCCCGAAGCGAATGCCTTCATAAAGCGAGGGGGTAAGTACCTGCGCACACTTGAAACCTGGATAGATTACAATAAAGCTGGGGGCGTCGGACGTAGCATAATCAGCATGGATGGTCCCGACCATATTCGCCTGCGCAAAGAACTGACGAATATGTACACACAGCACCTCATTGAAGGTCGTGTGGGAGACGCTGTCCACGTTCTGCAACAAGATATCGCCGGATGGCCACAAGACAAGCCGCTGCCGGGCTTATACACTTGGCAGCGCATCGTCTTAGATCAGATCGGTGTGCTGGCTCTCAGCAGGCCTGTACACGACTACTTAGACGACATCATGGTTTATTTTCACAGCAAGATGAAGACGTATGTCATGCGGCAGCAACCCCGGCTGATGTTATATCGACCACACGTCCGCCGGGCCTTCAAGCGAATGGAAGAACTGGCTCAGCGCATTCTGGCAGATCACGAACCAGAAAAACGCCGCAACAAGCCACCGGATGCCATTGACCATTTGCTGGAACTGCACCGCAGGGATCCGCAATTTCTTCCCGAGACAGATTTAGAGGTGCTGGGACCTCTCTCGGCCGGTCTCGATACCGTGGCAAATATCTGTGCCTTCATGTTCTACGAATTATTGAAGCGACCGGATCTGCGCGAGCAGGTAATTGCTGAAGCAGACGCCCTCTTTGATCAGGGTATGCCTACCGTGAACGATTTGCGTAAACTCGACGTCATCCACCGCACTGCAATGGAAGTAATACGCCTCTATCCCCTTGCTCCAGTAATGTCATTGCGCACGGTAGCCAACTCATTTGAATTTGAGGGCTATAAGGTCCCCGCTGGCGAGACCCTTCTTATTGGATTCACAGTACCCCACCGGATGTCGGAATATTTCCCCAATCCAGAGCGCTTCGATATCGACCGCTACACCGCAGAACGCGCTGAGCACCGCCAGCACGGAGTCTATGTCCCCTTCGGCTTAGGAGCGCATCGGTGCCTGGGCAGCAGGCTCGCCGAGGTGCTCATTGCGCTCAACATGGCGACCGTCCTCCGCGAAGCCGAATTGGTTCTCCATCCGCCCGATTGCAAATTGAAGACCAAACAAACCTATTCCCTTCTACCCAACTACAAGTTCCGCCTAGTGCGTCGGCATCGATAGCAAAATGGAGCGTCAAAATACCTACTAAGAAGCCACAAGCTGAGAATGTAGATCACCCCAACACGCCCGCACCGTTGCGCGTTTGGGCGAGGCTCCTTTGGGGGCAGGATGGGGTGAGGATTGCGCCCCAGCATCGGGAACGAGTGAGGCGGATTCTCATCGGCACGGCCCTGATGGCACCACTGCGCTTGATCGAAAAGATGCGCTACGGGCGCGCCGTGGCTCGGACGAAGATCGCGCATCCACCGATCTTTATCATTGGCCATGCCCGCACGGGCACGACGCACTTGCACTATCTCCTGACGCGCGATCCGCAGTTCGCAATCGTCTCGATGTTCCAATCTATCGTCCCGACATTCTTTCTGATCGGTCGCGGTTGGATCAAGCGTTTCATGGCCAAACAGCTCGATCCGAAACGTCCGCAGGATGATGTCAAACTGGCGATGGACATGCCCAATGAGGAGGAATTCGCGATTGCCAATTCCTCTGAGCTATCCATCGTTCACTTCCTTACATTCCCATCCAAGGCGATGGAATACTTTGAAAAATATGTCTTCATGCGGGGGCTGACCGATCGGCAACTGGCGCGCTGGGATGCCGTCATCACGGACATCATTAAAAAAGCCACACTTGCGGGCGGTGGAAAACAGTTGGTTCTCAAAAGCCCCTCTAACACCGGCCGAATCTCCCACCTCCTACGCCTTTTCCCCAATGCCAAGTTCGTTCATATCGCAAGAAATCCATGCGATGTCTATTACTCGACAAACCATACATTCAGCAAGCTGTTCGAGATGTTCCCGCTGGAGGAGCATCCGGGCGATGTTGCGGATTTTGTCATCACAGAGTACAAGGCTCTAATGGAACAATACCTGAAAGACAAAGCTTTGATCCCGGCAGGCAATCTGGCGGAAGTGAAGTACGAGGACCTCATAGCTGATCCATTGGGCGAAATGGAACGCATCTACGCGGCACTCGGATTGTCCGGTTGGGAAAACGGAGGAAGGCAGGCGGTAGTCGAGTACCTGAGCACGCTCTCGGACTACCAAAAAAATACATTCGAGCCGGATCCCGCCGCTATGGAGCGCGTCTCACGCGAATGGCGATTTGCTTTCGAAGAATGGAATTATGAACTACCGGTGAAGCGAAAGACTGACTCAACCGATGTGCCAAGCCGTCTTTTAGAAGAATTACGCTAAACAGCCTTCGCCCTAAACATTAGCCTCCACCATCACCTCAATAGCTGCTAGATGCGCCGCAACGCGCACATCCATCGGCTGCGCCGTCGGGGTTTCTGACGTCACCAGATGCCCCGTATGGCCTCTCTGGAACAAAGCGATAGGTATGCCCTCCCCGTACTTCCGCCTTGCCACCTCCATATTGGGATGAATCACCCCATTGACCGCAACCTCGCCCTCAATCTCGGCATTCTCGTTAATCGGACAAACCCGTGCCACCCGCTCGACCATCTCCCGTCCCAGAGATCCCCGGTCTCCAAACATCTCGTACAGATAAAATCCCGGACTCTCCCAATCCTCGTGCAAATCGAGCACACCCGCAAAAACTCTTCCCACCAAAAAACCCTGCAAAATCTCAATCTCGGGCACATCATCGCGTAAAAACGCCCAATTCACATCGACATCCTGTGCATTGAGTCGGGCATTGTGAACATAGCTCCACGGACACAAACACGGAATAACTTCAAAACGCACCCTATCAGCCCAGCGCTCCCATCTGCCCTGTAAAAAAGCGAGCGCGGCTTCCACCCCAGCCGGTTCATCGCCGTGCGTCCCTCCATTGATATAAACAACAGGCGCGTCTCCCCTGCCAGCAGACGCACACAAAATCGGCAAACCTTCAACCTCGCCCAATATCTGCACATCAATACCAGACACCGCTTCCACGCGCCTGACAACAGCATCGTAGTCCCGTTGGCCCATCACATATCCCGAATCAGATGAAAAAGGGTTTCTTCGACGTTCATGGTTTGTGCATTCTAAGTGTCAGTTGATTTGTGCAAATCTGCTGGGTCCTAATATTCTAAGACCTTTTAAAAACCGAGAGAAGGGAGAAAAGTTATGCCGATGTTCAGAAGTGAGGACCAGTACCCCGATTGGTGTGAGTTGGAACACTTTGAGGTTGTGCGGCTCGACGCAGGCGATGAACACTGCTTTGCGCGCCGTGGCGAGGTGGAGAAGCTGATTGTGGGAGGGGGACGCTGTCGGTTGCGGGTGGGTGCTGAGGAGGTGGAAGCCGCCACGGGTGCCAATATAGATTTGACTGGTCCAGGTTCCTTTGAAGTGTTGGAAGTGGAAGAGGCGGCTACGCTGGTGCGCTTTTGCGGACGCTGGGGAGCGGAGACGGGCGGCTCGGGGATCTTCAACATGGACAATAGTCCCCAACCCGAGGATAAGGGCGATCCGGTCCCGTACGAGAAATGGACCAATTTCGATAGCCACTTTCACGACTGCGACGAGTACTGGATCATCTTGGAGGGTCAGGCTCGCGCTGTTTCCGAGGGCAAGACGTACGAAATGAAGCCGGGCGACTGCCTTGCCACGGGCATGGGGCATCATCACGATATGCCGTTGGTGCACGAGCCAGTGCGAGGGGTGTACTTTGAAACGACGCTAGAAGGCCAGAAGCGGCGAGGGCATTTGTGGGATCACACCCACGGGCTGGCCGAACCCCAAGCCGAGCGGGTGTAATAGCTCGACCGAGTATAACGCCATCCACTAATCAGACGCCGGTGAAGGCTTTGGCCTTGTCGTCGGTTTTGGGTGGGCGCGTCGGGCGGTCGGTGCGCAGTTCGCCCCACAGGGCGATGGCGATGCCCGCGAGGATGATGCCGCCGCCGATGAGTTGGGCAGGCATGGGCACCTCGCCTAGGATGAGACCGGCGAAGAGTACACCGGCCACTGGCGAGAAGGAGGACGCTGTGGCAATGTCGGCCGGGCGCACGCGCTTGATGCCGGCAAACCACGCTAACTGACCGCAAGCCACCACAATCCCTCCGTACAGCAGCATCCAGCCCCAGAGCAGCGGGGAGAAGATGTCGGCGAAGTGTTCAAGACCGAAAATGTATAGGCCAATGACGAGGAAGAAGAGCGCGCCGACGAGGTTGCGGAAGACGCTGAAGATGCCCAAGGGGATGGTCTGGAGTTGTTTGCGGCCGATTTCGGCACCGCAGACGAGGAGCACGGTAGCGGCGGCGGCAAAGAATTCACCGTAGCCCACGCCGCCCTGCATCCGCGCTGCGGCCATGCTTTCTGGCGACGCGTCCATTTGCAGAATGAGGGTCGTGGCCACGCCGCCGAGGGCGCATAAGGCTCCCAGCACGGCCGTCCAGTTCGACTTTTCTCGATAGAGCAGCCAAGCCAACAACAGGCCGAGGGGAATTTCTATGGTCTCGATCAGGACGATATTGGTGACGGAGGTGTGGGCGATGGCTGTGAACATCATGGCCGGGGCTATTGCGCCGGAGGTAAGGGCCAAGGCCGTCTGGATTAGCCATTGCCGACGCGATAGGGCACGCAGGTTGGTGGGGCTCCATTCCCGGTGATTGAGGGCGAACAGGGTTAGCGCCGCTACGAGGTTGCCAGCGAAAAGCAGGTTGCAAAAGGAGATGGGATTGCGACCGTCTATCAGGTTTGCCTCGCCGATTTCGACGAGGCGGGCCACCACCGAAGCGGCAGCGGCGAAGATCAGTATGGCGATCCACAGGTATGTTCGTCCCCAGGTCATTAGTAGTGTTTTAACGCACTTCTATCGCCGTCAGCACCATCTGCCCCACCTCGTCAACGCGCACTTGGTACTGGGGATGAATGACGGTGGTTGAATCGATCTCCTCGACGATGGCTGGTCCTTGCACCACCGCGCCAGCTCCCAGCGCATAGCGGTCGTACACCGGGCAATCGACAAATCCCTCGCTCTCGGCGAAATACACCGGGCGCTGCCCTTTGGCCGTCGCCTCTCCAGCGGCTTTTGCCAGTGGTGCCAGCGCGGGTTTGGCGATCTGGCCGATGGCTGAGAGCCGCACGCTGACGAGTTCGACGTCCTCGCCCGGCGCGCTAAAGCCATAGGCGCGATCGTGCGTGCGGTGGAACTGTTCCAATAGCTGGTCTAGCTGCGCTGGACCCAAGGCTTCGGTTGCCAATGGCAGCGTCAGTTCGTGGCTTTGCCCAACGTAGCGCAGATCTACTTGGCGTCTGAAGTCCATCGCTGCTGCCGTCATCCCCTCGCGTCCAAGCGTTTCCCGCCCCTGCGCTTCTAACTCGCGGAAAGTCTGTTCCAAGGCTTGAGGGACTACTTGGTCTAGCCGCTGGATGAGGGTCGTCGCGTAATCGTGTTTTAAGTCCGTCACCAACAGTCCCAAGGCTGAAGCTGTACCTGGACTTTGGGGAATGATCGCCACGGGAATCTCGGTCAGGGCGGCGAGGCGGTTGGCGTGGGCCGGGCCTGCGCCGCCGAAAGCTACCAGTGCGAAGTCGCGGGGGTCGTAGCCGCGCTGGACGGAGACGAGCCGTAGCGCGTTGACCATGGCGGTGTTGGCGATCTCGACGATGCCGTGGGCCGCCTCGACCAAGTCCATGCCTAGGGGCCGGGCGCAGTGTTGTTCGATGGCGCGTTGCGCGGCCGTTGGGTCGAGGGCGATTTCGCCGCCGAGGAAATAGTTAGGGTTGAGCCGTCCCAATACGAGGTTGGCGTCGGTGACTGTGGGTTGCGTCCCGCCTTGGCCATAGCAGACCGGCCCGGGGTCGGCCCCGGCGCTTTGGGGACCGACTCGGAGGATGCCGCCCGGATCCACCCAGGCGATGGAACCACCGCCCGCGCCGATTTCTACGAGGTCGATTACTGGTGTGCGAATTGGATAGCCCGCGCCGCGAGTCGCCCCGACGCCCGTTTGCGCCGTCGTCCCGACCTCGTAGTCCTTGGTCACGCTGGGCGCACCGCCTTGGATCAGACCGGCTTTGGCGGTCGTCCCGCCCATGTCGAAGGAAATCACTTGGTCGTAGCCCCGTGCCTGTCCTAGATGCGCTGCCGCAATTACCCCGGCGGCCGGACCGGACTCGACCATGTACACCGGCTTTTGCCGCGCTGCCGCAAAGGTGTACACCCCGCCGCTGCTCTGCATTACGAGCAACTCAGCGGCGATACCGGCCTGTGCCAAGCGATCTTCGATCCGCTGCAAATAGCGCGCGACGACCGGGCGGATGCAGCTATTGATCACGGTTGTGCTGGCCCGCAAGTACTCGCGGAACTCAGGTGCGACTTCTGCTGACAGCGAGACGACGGCCTCGGGAAAGACCTCGGCGATAATCTCCCCGGCTCGCCGCTCGTGGGTGGGATTGGCGTAGGCGTGCAAAAAGCAGACGGCGATGGATTCGACGCCTTCGTCGCGCAGCTTGCCGGCTACTTGGCGCAGGGCGTCTTCATCAAGCGGTGTCAGTTCTGCGCCGCTGGCATCGAGGCGCTCGGGCACGCCAAAACAGCGGTGGCGCGGCACGAGCGGGCGGGGTTTTTCAAACTGCAAGTCGTAGAGGGTGGGGCGAATCTGGCGGGCGATCTCCAGCATGTCGCGGAAGCCCTCGGTGGTGATAAAGCCGGTCGGCGCGACCTTGCCTTCGATGATGGCGTTGGTGGCGACTGTGGTGCCGTGGACGATGTAAGCCACGTCTTGGGCGGCGACCTGCTGCTTGGCGAGCAGCCGCTGCACGGCTTCCATAAATCCGCCGGATGGGTCTTGGGGGGTTGAAGAGACTTTGCCGGTATAGATTTGCCCGGTCGCTTCGTCGATGAGTGTGATGTCGGTAAAGGTGCCGCCGATATCGACGCCGAGTCTATAGGCCATTGTCTGCCATCTCCCGCCGCCGCGCCTCGGTTGCCGCCTGATCGACTTGCCCGGTGGCGCTGTCGATGACCACGCCGTACTCATCTCGCGCCCGCTCCGCGCTCACCTTGCCCTCGCGCACATCCTCGGCCACCGTTTGGGGATCGCGCTGATGGGGTGGGCCATAGCCGCCGCCGCCGCAAGTGCGGTAGCTGAAGACTGTATCGGCCGCGAGTGCAATCGTCGTTTTGGAGCCCAATTCGACGTGTTGGCCTTCGGGGTCGAGGATATAACGCGCCTTGCCTCCCGCTTGGCCCCCAGCCAGCCCTTCCGGCCCCCAGCGGTCTCGATCCGACAGGACGGTGAAGGACACTTCGTGATCGATAAATCGGTAGTCGCGCCGCAGTCCCAAGCCGCCGCGATACTGTCCGGCCCCCTCGGAATCCTCTATCAGCTCATAGCGGTCAATCCGCAGCGGGTAGTTGATTTCGATTTCCTCAATCGGCGCGTTTTCGGTGTTTTGACCGTGGCACTGCACGGCGTCTGGCCCGTCTTTGGTGCTGCGCCCCCCATAGCCGCCGGCCATAGTCTCGTAGTAGGAATAAAGCTGCCCCGTGCGCGGGTCGGTGCCGCCGAACCCGACTTGACACATCGTTCCCTTGGTTGCGGCCGGTATCTTATCGGGCAGCGCCGGATGCAGTGCCCTGAGAATGATATCGGAGAGTCGCACTTGGGTCTCCCAGCCTCCAACTACTGGCGAGGGTGCTGTGCAATTGACGACCGTTCCTTCGGGAGCCACGAGCCGTACTTGCTCGTAAAAGCCGGCGTTGACCGGCACGTCTTGGTCGATCAGGCACTTGAGTACGTACGCGCAGGCCGCAAAGGTCTGGGAGTAGGTGGAATTGACCGGTGCCCGGCGCTGCGGATCGCACCCCGTCAGGTCGAAGAGTACGCCTTCGTCGTCGATGGCGACGCGGACTTGGAGCCGCACCGGCTCGTCGGTGAAGCCGTCGTTATCGACGACGCCTGTGGCCGTGAACTCCCCCTTGGGCAACTTGGCCAATTCGGCTAGCGTCCGCTCCCTGGTGTAGTCAATCAGCCGATCCATGTAGAAAGACGTCTGCGCCAACCCCACCTGCTCGACGAGCCCGTTGAGCCGGCGAATTCCCGAGTGATTAGCCGCTACCTGGGCGCGAAAGTCGCCGCGCGTCTCGCGCTTGGAGCGGATCTGGGCGATGACCAGTTCAAAGACATCGGCCGAGATTTCGCCGCCGCGCACTAGCTTTACCGGCGGGATGATGATGCCCTCCTGATACACCTGCTGGAAGGCACCAATGCTGGCCGGCGCTCCGCCGCCGACATCGACGTGATGCGCGAGGTTGGCTACATAGCCGAAGAGTTCCGCGCCGCAATAGACGGGCGAAATCAGCGTGATGTCGTTGAGGTGCACCCCGCCGCGATAGGGGTCGTTGACGAGGATTGCGTCTCCGGCCTGCAAGTTCTCAGGGCCGTATTCGGCGACCGCGCGAGGCGTGAGGATCGTCAGCGAGCCGAGGTGTACTGGCTGGGTAAACGCCTGGGCGACGGGCCGCAACTGGCGGTCGAAAAAGGCGCAGGAGAAGTCGGCGCGGGTTTTGATGTTGGTCGAATACGCGCTGCGCCGAAGGGCAATGGCCATCTCCTCGGTGGCTTCGAGCAGGGCGTTGCGAATGACCTCGAATTGGATGGGGTCGATCTGGTCGGGCATGGCTTCTCGCGGTTAATGGGTTGGGTAATATATGACAGATGTCGCTCGGGGTCAGCGGCGGCCTAGACTGCGATTCGCGCCAGATAAATACTGGTTTTCCCTTCGTGCGACGAATAGTAACTCATCCACAGCAGGCCCTCGTGCTCGACCATGCCGGGGTAGCTACAGTCGCCGCCGCTGGGCAGCCATAGCACTGGCTCGTAACTGGTCGGCGTCATCCGCGCCAGGACTGTGGCTGCGCCGCCTTCGGGGTGCCGCCCGCGGGCACTGGCCCACAGGGCACCATCCGACCAGCGGATAAAATTAGGCCCTCCCATCGGGTAGTCGATTTGGGTCCACTGCCAGTCCGTGTACGGCGCTTGGCTGGTGCCGATCCAGTCGGGTCGCACTAGGGCAATCATGGTGCCGTCGGGCATAAAGCGCAGGGTGGTCTCGCTGGCCGTCCAAGTATTGTTGGGCAGGAAGAACTCGGTGATCCACTGCCAGTCGAGGCCGTCGGTGCTGGAGTAGAGGAATCCCCGGCGCGGATGGGAGCCCTCGCCCAGCTTTGATACGCTGTAGGCGATTCCCTCGTGCCAGGTGACGCGCCACAGCCAGTGGTCTTCGGCCAGCACTTTCTGCGGCGTAGTCCAGGTGTAGCCGTCGTCTGAAAAGGCAATGCGCGGCGCGCGGGTGCCGTAATCGGTGCCCGCGTACAGGCTGCCGCCGGCGACCAGCATCAGGCGTCCGTCGCTGGCGATCGACAGCTTGGGGTCGCGCAGGTCTATCTCCTGTTCCGCCAGCACTGCTGCTGACTCATAGGCGTGGCCATCGTCTGAGCAAATGACGCGTATGGTGCCGATACTCGGCCCGTGGTCTTGGGCCTCGCGGAAGGTGCACCACCATCGATCGGCGAAGCGTATCAGATCGGTGAAGGCGTTGTGGGGGCCGCGGTCCCAGATCTTCTCGACCGAGAGGATTTGCGGCGTTGTAGGGTGCGTATTCATCGTTCGTCTCCTCAGTACTTCTTAGAAGTAATGGAT
Organism: Candidatus Latescibacterota bacterium; assembly: GCA_022827835.1. Taxonomy (GTDB): domain Bacteria; phylum Latescibacterota; class UBA2968; order UBA8231; family UBA8231. The sequence goes on along the minus strand of JAJEIO010000002.1, from coordinate 166,338 downwards.
AACTTTGTAGTTAGGAAAAAGAGAATGGACGCGGCCCCGTGCAAGCTGGTCGTCAAACCGAAGTGCGCCATGCACGTTGACCAAGGTTCAAATGCCTGTTTATACTTCTGTCCTTCTGAATCGAGGTTGAGATGCACGGAGTCGGAATCATAGGTATAGGCAGCGTATCCACGGGCCATCTGCAAGCGGTGGCGGCCCTTGAATCTACGCACTTGCGGGCGGTCGCCGATACCGACGCGGAACGCCTCGCCCGAGTCTGCGAGGAGCACGGCTGCGAGGGCTACGCCTCTTACGAGGATTTGCTCGCGGACGAGGGGGTTGACCTCGTCATCGTCTGCCTGCCTCACGGCCTGCACTGCGAAGTGACCGTAGCCGCGTTGGAGGCCGGCAAGCACGTGCTGGTGGAAAAGCCGATGGCCGTCAACGTGGAGGAGTGCGACGCCATGATCGCGGCCGCGCGGCGGGCTGGCAAACAGCTCTCCGTCGGCCACATGCACCGCTTCTCGCCGACGAATCGAGCCGTGCAGAAGCTGCTGCGCGAGCAGGCCGTGGGCGATCTGGTCTGTCTCTGCGACGAGGCCTACCGCCCCTTCCAACCCAACAGACCGGCTTGGTATCTCGACAAGGCGACGCACGGGGGCTTGTGGTATCAGAACGGCATCCATCTGATCGACCGCTCTTGCTGGTGGGTGGACAGTCGCGTCGTCGCCGTCAAAGCCCTGATCGACAGCCGGTTCTTCGAGTTCTCAGCGGACGATGTGGCCATGGCGCTTTTGCAGTTCGAAAACGGCGTGTACTCGACGCTGATTCACGTGTGGTGGCGGACGGGGGGGCGGCGCTTCAGCACGGAGTTCGTCTGCACGGACGGCATGCTCCAACTGCGCAGGGGGATTGAATCGGGAAGGAACGATCTGTTCATCGGCCGGGACGGGGACTGGGAACAGGTTGAGGTAACCGAAGACCACCACACTACGACGCGGCAGCTAGGCGAGTTCGTCGCGGCGATTGACGCGGGGACGGAGCCACCGGTGACGGTCGAATACGCCCGCCATCTGGTGGCGGTGCTGACGGCGTGCATGGAGTCGTCCCGCCTCGGTAGAGAAGTGGTGCTTGAAGCATGAACGATACCGATCTGTGCTATCTCTCTGGCGTTGAACTGCGCCGTCTGTACGAGCGCCGCGAGCTGTCTCCGGTGGAAGTCGCCGAGGCGGTGCTGCGTCGGATCGAAACGCTCGACCCACGGCTCAATGCCTTCGTCACAGTCACGCCGGAGCGGGCTTTGGCCGAGGCACGCGCGGCCGAAGCTGCCTTTGCTGGGGACGAGGAGCCGCCTCCCTTGGCCGGCATACCCGGCTCGCTGAAGGATTTGACGGCGACGCGCGGGATTCGCACCACCCGGGGGTCGCTGCTGACCGCCGACTGGATCCCGGACTTTGACGCGCCCCTCGCCGAGCGGTTGCGCGCCGCTGGCATGGTGTTGCTCGGCAAGACGAATACGCCGGAGATGGGCTGGAAGGGAGATTCGGGCAACCGCGTCGTCGGGCCGACTCACAACCCTTGGCGGCATGGACGTACGGCGGGTGGCTCTAGCGGCGGAGCTGCGGCGGCCGTGGTCGCTGGCATGGGCGTGCTGGCCCAGGGCACGGACGGCGCTGGCTCGATCCGCATCCCGGCCGGCTTCTCGGGTGCCTTCGGCTTCAAACCCTCTTGGGGACGGGTGCCCCAGCATCCGGCCAGTGTGGTGGAGACCCTGTCTCACGCCGGGCCGATTACCCGCACCGTCGGCGACGCCGTGCGGATGCTTGAGGTCATGCTCGGTCCCGATGCGCGGGATCGCACCTCGATGCCGGCCAAACCGTTGGCGCTTGATGAGATCGAAACAGGTGTCGATGGGTTGCGCGTGGCTTGGTCGTCCGACTTAGGGTACGCGGCCGTTGATGCCCAAGTCGTCGAGACTGCACAGGCGGCGGCCCGTCGCTTTTCGGATCTCGGTTGCACCATTGAGGAGGCGCACCCGGCTGGCGAAGATCCGTGGCGTCTCGTCCACGTCCTGTGGTCAACGGCCTTTGCCGCCACCTTCCGCGACCAGTTCGACCAGATCGCCGATCGCCTTGATCCCGGCTTGCGCGCCGTTGTCGAAGAGGGGTTTGAGTTTCGCGGCACGGATGTGGCCGGTGCTTATATAGAACGTAACGCGTACTACCACCAATGGCGGGAGTTTTACGAGAACTACGACCTACTGCTGACGCCGACGCTGCCGGTCACCGCCTTTGCTGCTGGCGACGACCACCCCGGTTCGATCGCCGGCCGCGCTACCACCTACCTGAGTTGGACGGCCTTCACCTACCCGGTGAACCTCACCGGCCTGCCCGCGGCCAGCGTGCCCTGCGGCCGCGTCGATGGCCTGCCCGTGGGCTTGCAAATCATCGGCGGCTGGCGTCAGGACCTCACCGTGTTGCGCGCCGCTCGCGCCTTTGAGCAGCTCGCCCCTTGGAGCCACGAACGCCCGCTTCTCTGACGGGGATGATCAAGGCGCGTTGTCTGGCGAGTTCAAGAGGTGGAGCCGGTCTTCTTGTTGAAAAAACAATTAGCTGAATAGAGAATGATCAAGGCGCGTTTGTCCAGCGAGCTTGAGAGAGGATATTGGAAGAGGTACACTCGTGAGTTCGTGAATCGCACGACGGGATGAGAGTCCGTCGACGGCGCGTCAAGTTGCCAACTCCGACAGCATTAGGCGAGTTCGAGGTCCGTCTGTGAGAAGTCGTTCCCCGTGCAGAGGAGTGGCTCGCCGGCGAGTTGGGCAGTAGCGTAGGCGGCGCAATCCCCAAAGTTGAGTGCCGCCGGATGGCGTCCTTTGCCGTAGCTTAGCCAAGCCTGATGGGCCGCGGAGTAGTGGGCCTGACTGAATGGGATTGCGACGATGTCGGTCTCCTGTATGAAGCGGGCGAGAATCCCCTGAGCGTTGCGTTCAAGGCGAGCCGACAGCACAATAGAGGCTTCGAGCAGAGTAGGGGTGCTTACACCGAGGCTGGGCGCGGCGGCGAGCTTGGACTGAAGGGCTTCGTGCTCCGGCTCTCGGAGTAGGATGGCAACGATCGCCGAGGAGTCGAGGATCATGCGCCGTCTTTGCCATAGCCTAAGATGTCGTCTTCTTCATCCCGGCTCAGTTTTCTACCTAGTTCCGAGGACGGCACATAGGGCCAAACCTCCGTCTCTAGGAATCGGCGCAACCGTCCGCCACGGTCATTGGCGGCACCTTGATAGGCCAAGCGGGCGCGGCGCTCTTCCAGGGATCGGCGCACTGCCTCCGTTTTGCTCTCGCCTGTGAGAAGGGAGACCTCCTTGATCAGCCGCTCGACGTCCTTATTCTTAATGTTCAAGCTCATGAAATGCCCTCCGCTGTTATTGGGCCGTCCAGAATAGGTCAAGTCCATGCTATAAAGGTGGCAAGAAGGGTAGAAAAAGTCAATCATGGTAGAAGTAGTCAACGAGAATTGAGTCAAGAAGGGGAGGTTGCGCCAATGAAGGTGAGAAAGATCGTCTATCTGATTCACTCAATGCTCTACAGCGACTTGGCCTCCACTGATCCGAAAACCCTGCGCAACACGAACGCCGGGATCTATCTCGAGCGCGAGTTGCTGTGCGAACGACGTTGGCGCGCGGCGATCCGTCAACAGGAGCCGGATGCGATTTACGCTCAGCTCGACGGGGGGCGGGAAATCCTCGCCTACGCCAAGCAACAACTTGGTGACGACCGCGTTGTCGAGCCCCGCGCCGAGTGGTATGACGGGATCGACCCCGAGCAGTACAGGCAGGACCTGAGCGACTCGTTCTCGTCGCAGCTAGCTGACAAGGGGCACCAGCTCGATTGCGAGACCACTGAGTTGGAGTTGTGGGGCGAGTCGTTTACTGGATGTGTCTATAGTTACGGCACTGCACTCGGCCGACAGCTCGGTCTCAAGACGCCGGCGTTTGACAACTTTGACATGACGGTGCCAGACCAACGCCTCCTTTGCAAAGCGGAGTTGGTGACCCATTTTCTGCTCCCGGACGGTGCTACGCGAGGTTACCTCTTCGACGGTCCATTGGGCTATCCGATCGGCCTCTTCCTCGACGGGTTCAGGACGAGTGAGGCAGGAGCTACGGGCAAGATCAGGCTCGATCTGGACCCTAGTAAAGTGATGTTGGAAAGCCCTTTGGGGATCACCCTGTATGCCCATCTCAGCATCGACCGACCCAACCGCAAAATCCCCGTACACCCCACGCACGACTTTGACGGCATAACGGCTACCGCCACGGGGCTAGAAATACCACGGGGTAGCGAGCACTCTATTCTGGGTGTTCTGATGAGCCCGGCCGACTTGCTCTCGGCCATGCAGAACGCCACCGTCTGCTAAGAAGGGGCGACCAATCTGGTGCGTCAACTGGTCTCTGCCCTTTGTCGCACACTAGGCGACGCTTGCCCAATCGGGGGACGCGCTCTAATTTGGCCCAAGCATACGACAATCCTTTCCAATAGCCGCATCAGCCGCATCGGAGGAACCCCATGTTGACCGATCATCAGTTGCAACACTTCCGAACCTTTGGCTTCGTCACCCTGCGCAAACTGTTCACCCCGGAAGAGGTCGAGATCCTGCGCGAGGAATACGAGTCCGAGCTCGATCACGTGTACGCCGATCATCCCTTCATGGGGGAGACGCGCTACTGGACGATGATGCTGCACCCGCGCACCCCCCTGTACGCCAGCCTGCTCGAGGACGAACGCTTCTGCGGCGTGGCCGAGCAGCTCTACGGCGACGACGTCATCGGCATCGGCACCGATGCCAACCGCTATGTCGGCGATACGAGATGGCATCCCGACCACAGGGCCGATCCATCCGCGGATTGCTTCGGCGTCAAGTTCGCCTTCTACCTCGACCCGGTCGATGCCGAGAGCGGTGCCCTGCGGCTCATCCCCGGTTCGCACCGGCGCGAGTTCCACGATCAGTTGCACGGCTCCCTGAACTCTCTAGAACTCGACGTGGCCGACGTCCCCGCCTACGTCTGCCAGTCGGAGCCGGGCGACGTGGTAGCCTTCGACATGCGCTGCTGGCACGCCAGTAGTGGCGGCGCTGCTGGCCGCCGCATGTGTACCTGTGTGTACTACAACAACCCCAAGGGCGAAGTCGAAGAGGCCGCCACTCGTGAACGCGCCGTCAACTCAAAGAAGACGCCCGCGCATTTCGGGAGATCGGAACAGTCTATGTACCCGCTCGAATGGCTGCGGAATCCTTCCGGTAGCCCCAAGCGAGGACGCTGGCTGCGGCGCATGGCTGAGCTCGGGTACTTCGAACTGCCCGCCGCCCCTTGAGCGCCAAATCGCAACAAAGCATTGATGCGATAGGCAACATAGTCTATATTGGACTATAACGGCAACCCAGCTATAGGAGCTATGACCACCCGATACTCAGCACCCCATCGCGTTTGGACCGTCGCCGAGGCCAAGGCGCGTTTGTCTGAAGTCCTGCGTCGCGCCGAAGAGGAAGGGCCGCAACACATCGGTATGCGGAAGTCCTTCGTTGTAGTTCCCGCCCACGTATGGGCCGAGAAAGAATCGCAGCGCCAACCCATGGGCCAGTGGCTGGTAGCCAACATGCCCCGTGGCGCGAACCTTGAGACCACCAGAAACAGAGAGTCCCGGCGGGAAATCCCATTCGCGTCTGGAGACTCAGGGTGAGCGGGATTCTGCTAGACACCAATGTGGTCTCGGAGTTGACAAAGGACGCGCCCAATCCGCGGGTTGTCGCATTTCTGACCGAACAAGACGATTTGTGGTTATCCGCGCTAGTGTTGCACGAGTTGGAGTTCGGCTTGCAACTGCTGCTGCCGGGACAACGTCGCGACGGGTTGCGGTCGGTGCTGTCAGAGTTCATTGCGACGTATGAGGATCGCATCTTGCCCTTGGAGAGGACCGGGGCAGAGCGGGCTGCCCAATTCCGGGCGCAGGCGCATCGCTGTGGTCGCGTGCTGGACTTGGGGGATGCGCTGATCGCCGGAACAGCCAAAATTCATGATCTCTCTGTTGCGACGCGGAACGTCGGGGACTTCGCAGACCTAGATGTCGACGTCATCAACCCTTGGGAAGACGCCTTGACTACCCCCAACAAATCCACTGTCGAAGCGGGCGAGGATAGTGCCGACCCACGGGAAAAGGAGACTAAAAATAATGCAGAATGTGGCGAATAAACTAGACCAATTGGAGCGCGACGGCTATGTCTTAATCGAAGGGGCCCTAAGTCCCCAAGAGACGGAACTGGTGCGCCAGCGGGTGGACCACGCGCGCGCAATGGGTTGGGAGGAAGGCTTAAACGCTGTGGGCAATATGTGGTTTGATTCGCTCTTGGACCGCGAGCCTGAAACCTTCGCCCCCTTGGTGGGCCATCCGAGCGTGCGCCCTTATTTGGAGGGCATGATGGGCAAGCAGTGCCAGCTGCGCAGCCTGCGGGCGCACATCAATCCGGGGCCGTACCTGCAAGAGTGGCACATGGATTTCTACGGCTATTGGGAGGAAAAACGCCAAGTCGAGCAATACCGCTTGGCGGCCCAGCCCGTAGGAGTCAATACGACCTATTACCTACAGGACAACGGGCCGGGCGACGGCCACCTCAAATACGTCAAAAACGGCCATTTGCAGGAGCCTCCCCATCTCTACCCCAAGGACCGCCCCAAATTCGAGGCTTGGTGTGACGCCCAGGAGCACGTCGTCCTCTACCCCAAGGCGGGCGACTGCGTCGTCTTTCTGAGCCACATACCGCATCAAGGGGCCAAGGAGCGCGACGATATGGAGCGCAGCAATGTGGTGTGCCACTACCAGATGACGCCGATGCACGAGGGCGTCTGGCACGTGTCGCGGCCTAGGGGGTACGACGGCACCTTTCCCTTTGCCTAGCGTCTTGCAAATCAGCCGCGCTACATCCAACAGCGCATCCGGGATCTTAGTGTAGAAGACGGTACCTCACGTCTCGGAAGGCCGTGCTACTCTGCCACACCAATAGGCCGAAGGTGCCCATGCGAAAGGTCTCGTCGGTAAGCTGGTTGACCAGCTTACCATCGACATACGATGTAAGAGAGGCTCCCCGGGCGGCGACCTGGACCTCGTACTCCTGGCCCCTGTGAAGGGCGTGGTTCACCACGCTCAGCTTGGTGACCCGGCGGTCAATGACCCTGCTGATGGCAACCGCCTGCCATCCTAGAAGAAAATCAAGCATATAAAAGCCGCTCTCGTCCGCGGACATACGGAAGCCCACTTGTGCATTTCCGCCTGAAATCGGCGTCATCAAGAAAGAGAGCTCGTAGTCGGTCCAAGTCGGCTCGCCGGCGATCAGCGAAGGCGATTCCTCGCCGAGTTCCCTGCTGTCGCCAACGATGGCGTTTCCTTCCATTCTCCAGGTCTTCTCCAGAGCATCCTGGTCCGCCCACGCGGGGGACCGCCACCAGGAGAGATCCTCATCGGTTGGCACCACCTGCCAATTGATGAGGCCTCGCATTCCCCCAATGACATCGCGTGGGGAGGTCTCCAAAGAGCTGGTGCGCTCGTGGGATTTTGGTGCCATGTCTCGGATCCTTTCTCGCATCAGTTTGCGCGATCTGTGGAGTCGGCTCTTTGCAGTACCGACGGGTATGTTTAGCTGTTCTGCGATTCGATTGAGTTCCATACCGGCCAGATAGAATAGGGTGACGACGGCTCTATCCGGCGGCGCGAGACTGTTGACCAAGGGTTTAAGCTCCCTGTACCCAAGGGGCAGCCCCAGGTCCGAATCAGACACATGGTTGCTCAACTCGTAATCCGGTAGGCGTTGCTGCTCAAGTCGTCTCTGACGCAGCATCTTTCTGGCGGCGTTGCGAGCGATGGTATGGAGCCATGCCGGGAACTTGTCTGGATCTTTCAAGTCGTCGAGGCACCGGTAGGCCCTAATGAACGCCTCTTGCGCGGCATCCTCGACATCGTCGGGATCGCCGAGAAGGGGTAAAACCGTTCGGACGACGCTTGCCCAGTACTTGTCCACAAGCCGGCCAAAGGCATCTTGACTGCCTTGTTTACAACTGGCAACGAGCTCTTGGTCTGAGAACACGCCTCCACCTCAATGCCGTACCTGTAGTGATCGGATCGCACATATATGATCCGAGAATTCACCTTAGGTTCACGAAAAATTGCGGAGAAGTTGCGCTAGTGCGCGCAAATGGTGGCTGAATAGCTGCGTTGGGAATCTGTTCGGTCAACCAAGTTGCGACTGCAGATGACCGCGACGGAAGGATAGGGGGGTGCTTTTTACACGGCTACCAACTCTGGGTAGTCCGGCCCTTGGACAACTTCGCCCACACCTACGGTTTCGACGTTGCCCATGCGCTCGTTCCAATTGTCACCCAAGCGCCGGGTGTAGCCGGGCATGAGGTGCATGATATAGCTGCGGCGTGGGTTGTCGGTTTTGTTGCCGTACGAGCCGTGGAAGGTGCGGCAGTGGTGGAAGTGGCAGTGCCCGGCTTTGACCTCGCAGGGCACCGGGGTGAGGTCGGCCCCGTCGGGGATCCCCTCCTGTTGTAGCAACCAGTGTGGGTCGTCAACCACGGCGTCCTCGCGGTCATAGCGCATCGGCCATCGGTGGCTGCCGGGGATGACGTGCATGCAGCCGTTATCGACGGTGGCGTCGTCTAGGGCGATCCAGCAGGTACCCATATCGGCTGGGCCGACGTGATTCCAAAAGGTGTAGTCTTGGTGCCAAGCCAAGGCGGTTTCTGCGTCATAGGCTGGCTTGTAGATCATTTGGTCTTCCCACATGCGCACCGGGCCGGACATGAGCTGGTGCGCCAAGGTACTGATAGTCGAGTTGTCGATGAGGGCGGCAAAGGTCAGGTCGCGGCGGAAGATGTTGACCACTTTGACCGAGGGCAGTTGGCCCTTGGCGCGGGACTGCTCGACGGTTTCGCCCATCAGGTGTTTGGGGAAGGGGATGCGGCCGTGGAGAATGTCGTCGATGCGTTCTTTGAGCGCGCTGATCTGCTCGTCGGATAAAACGCGCGGGCCGGACAGATAGCCTTGGGTTTTGTAGTGTTCGATTTGGGCGTCGGTGAATGGCATGGCTACTTCGTCGTTTGCTGCGCTTGATCTCGGGCTTCCTCAAACGGGTCAATGCACTGTGCGCCTGTGGGCGCGACATGTTTTACGTTCCGAGTCGCAACGATGAGGCCTCGTTCGAGCGCCGTGGCGGCGATCAGTCCGTCGATGACCGGAATCGGATCGGGGGTGCCGAGGCGTCCCCAGCGATCGGCGATGGCTTGATCCACGCCAATGATGCGATCCTGAAACTCCCGCAACGTCTGATCCAACCACGCGTTGAGTACAGTGGCTGAGGTCGGGTCCCGCCTGTGGATCCGTTCAACGCCTCGTCGCAGTTCGCCCAGAGTCAGGACACTCAGGTAAAGCTCCCTCGGCTGGCGTTGGCGAAACCAAGCGACGACTTGCGGATTAGCGCGATTGCGTTTGCGAATTTCGGATAGAACATCCGTGTCGACGAGGTAGCTCATATATCGAGTGGGCGCGGTCCCGAGCGGTCGCGCTCGAAATCAGCATCGTTGCCGACGTTGGGAATGGCAAGCAGATGGTCGATGAATGACTCGCACTTGTCTTGGGATCTGTCGCGCTGCGGAGTGGTATGCGGCTCCTTGGCAACCTTTTCAGCCACACGAACCCGGTCCTCGTCTTCCCGCATCTTTTCAGCCGCATCCAACGCCTTGGAGATTGCTGATTCCGCCGTGTCCTCTAGGGGGTCTGCCCATCTCTCGAGGCGTTGCATTGTCTCCGCCGACACTCTGATTGTAGGCATTGCTACCTCCTCAACTTGTTACCTTGAAATAAAATAAAAACGTAACAACGGATCCCACATCCGGTCAATGCTCATAGATTCCGCTCACGGTCTCCTGCGAGTTCCTCGTCGTCCACGAGGTTTTGTATTACTTTCTGGAGGCTTCCGCTCGCTCTTTCGGCTGTCGAAGAGGACTGGTGGCCGAAGGTTCATAATTCCCACAAATTCGAGGAAACACCAGCTATGTCTGAATCGAATTCACAGACGGTACTGATTCGCCCGGGACTGCTCGCCGACGGCCTCGGCGGCAGCGCCAAGGCCGGGCAGGCGGTATTCGTACGAGATGGCGTGGTCGCCGCGGTCGGACCATTGGCGCAGGTGGAGCAGCAGACGCCTCCCGATACCGCGACCGTCGATCTCGACGGCTGCTGTCTCACCCCCGGCCTCATCGACGGTCACACCCACCTCAGCCTGCCGGGAGACGGCCGCCGCTACGACCTGACCTTCCTCGAGAGCGACGAGACGATGGTACTGATCGGGGCCATGAACATGCGCAAGCACCTGCGCGCCGGTATCACTACCCTGTGCGAGCACGGTGCCCGCAACAAGGTTGGGTTTATCCTCAAGGAAGGGCTGAAACGGGGATACATCCCTGGGCCGCGGCTGCTCGTCAGCGGTCGCCCGATCACCTGCACGGGAGGCCACTTCCACATGTGCAACGAGGTCGCCGACGGAGTGGAAGAGATCCGCCGCTCCGTGCGCGGGCTCATCCACGAGGGGGCCGACTACATCAAGGTAATGGCCTCCGGCGGCGGGACGACCGGCACGATTCCGGGGTTGGCTTCCTATTCGACGGAAGAGTTGCAGGCCCTAGTGGGTGAGGCGCGTCAGTTTCACCGTCTTACTGTCGCCCATTGCCGCGCCACGCAGTCGATGGTTCGGGCCGTCGAGGCCGGCATCGACTTGATCGAGCACGTCGAATTCCTCGAACCGGACCACGTGATGCGCTTCGACCCGAAAGTCGCCGAGATGCTGGCCGAATCCGGCATCTGGCTGAGCCCCACGCTGCAGGCGTGGACTAACTACCCGGAGATGGTGCGCCTGCGCAAGCTGCGCGACGCGGGAGCTATGGGTGCCAAAGAGGAGGCCGCGCTCACCCATCTCGAACAACGAGCGGAGAAGCGGCTCGACGTGATGCGGCAGATGCTCGACTACTGCCTGAAGGAGCGCGTGGTGCCCGGCACGGACTCAGGAGTGGGCAGCCTCGAATTTGGCCACTTAGACTACGACCTGCAGCTCCTGATCGAATGCGGCTTCACCCCGGCCGAAGCCCTCGTCGCAGCGACCCGGGTCTCGGCCGAGGCGGCCGGTATTGCCGACGAGGTGGGGACCATCGAGGTCGGCAAGTCTGCGGACCTTGCCGCCTTTGGGGGCGATCCGACGGCAGATGTGGCCGCCTTCAGCGACGTCAGGGCGGTTTTCCAAGCCGGGGTGCGCGTTCAGTAGTCAGCACAGAGGGAGGAACAGGCGAATGGATGTCGCTGAGATTCGAGGCCAGATTCCGGGTCTGCAGTTCGGCGTCTATCTCAATACCGGCGGGGTCGGCCAAGCGCCCGCCAGCGTGAGTCAGGCGATCACCGCTGGCTATCGGCAGATGACCGATGGCGGTCTGAGTCCCATCGACTGGTATGAAGCGATGAGCAAGGCCGCCTCCGAGATCCCTGCGAAAATCGCCGACTTCTTTGGGGCCGACTCGACGGAGATCGCCTTGACCATGAGCACCGGCGACGGCTTTGTCATGGTGTTGGGGGGGCTGCGCTGGGAACCGGGTGACGAGGTGTTGATCACCAGCGAGGAGCATCCAGTGCCGCTTCAGTCCGTTCAAGGGCTGGCCGACCGGGAGGGGGCCGTCATCAAGGAGGTCGAGTTGGATCACGACAAGGACGTGATCCTGGAACGGGTGGAACGGGCCATCACGCCACGCACCCGGCTGATCTGCTTCAGTCACGTCACCACCGATTCGGGTACCCTGCTGCCAGCTAAGGAGATCTGCGCCTTAGCTCGGACCCGCGGAATCCTCACGCTGTGGGACGGCTGTCAGGCGGTAGGTCAGCTGCCGGTGGACCTCCATGGCATGGGCTGCGACTTCTACGCTACCAACTGCTACAAGTGGCTGCTGGCACCGATCGGCACTGGGTTCCTCTACGTCCGCAAAAATGCGCAGCAGGCTCTCAAGCCGTTGCGGCGTCCGCACGATCCCTCGGCCTCAGCGCGACAGTACGAGATGGGGAGTCCGGCGAGCGTGCTCTACTTGGGAGTCGGTGCCAGCCTCGACTTCATGACCCGCATCGGCGGACCTCGGGCCATCGCCGCGGAGGCGAGCCGCAAGGCGGAGGGGTTGTGGGCGCGTCTCGACGCCATTCCCGGTGTGCAGGTCGTCAGCTCACGCCGCCCCGAGACCCGGAGCGGCATCGTCACATTCGCCATCGCAGGGATGGAGGGCGACGAGGTCTCCACGGCCCTCAGACAGCGTTGGCAGATCGTCCAACGGGGCACGTATATGACCGATCCGACCGGCGTGCGGATCTCGGTGGCCTTCTACACCAGCGACGCGGAGCTAGACATACTGGTCGAAGCGGTGACGACGCTGGCCGGAAAGGCGAAGCGATAGATGCGAATCGACAGACTCGACGTGTACTATGTGGTGATGCCGCTCATCTATCCTTGGCGCACGGCGTATGGGGAAGACTCCGACATCCACTCAGTGCTCGTCAAGCTGACCAGCGGCGAGCACGAAGCCTGGTCGGAGAGCACCCCTTTCTTCGCGCCCACCTATCTCAATGAGAGCGCCGGGTCTGCGTTCTACCACGTCTCCGAGGTGATGGGGCCTTGGGTGGTGGGGCGCGAGTACGACACGGCTGCGGAGCTAAACCAGCGGCTGGCGATTTTCAAGGGCAACAGCTTTGCCAAGGCGGCCGTGGAGATCGGCTGGTGGACGCTGCAGAGCCGCATCACCGGGACCCCTTTGCACCGGCTTCTCGGCGGCCGGACCCGCGATGTGGCGGCCGGCGCTGACTTCGGCATCCAGGACTCCTACGACATGCTCCTCGGGAACATCCAGCAGGCCGTCGATGCCGGATTCCCGCGCATCAAGCTGAAAGCGGCCCCGGGCTGGGATCTGGAGATGCTGCAAATCGTCACCAGCACCTTCCCCGACACCACCTTCCACATCGACTGCAACTCTGGGTACACCCTCGACGATCTGCCATTTTTCAAGGCTATCGACGGCATGGGGCTCGCCTTCATTGAGCAGCCGCTTACGTACAACGACCTGCTCGATCACGCCGAGCTCGCCAGACAGATCGGTACGCCCATCTGTCTCGACGAGAGCATCGTCGATCCGCGCACCGCCGAGCAGGCGCTGCGCATCGGCGCTTGTCGCTACATCAACATAAAGCCGGGGAGGATCGGCGGCTTGACCAACGCCCTCGCTGTACACGACATGGCTAGGGACGCCGGCGTGCCGGTGTGGGTCGGGGGGATGCTCGAAAGCGCTCTGGGGGGATCGATTTGCGTGGAGTTGGCGACGCTGGAGAACTTCACCTACCCGGGCGACCTGTTCCCCTCCTCCCGCTTCTACCGCCGCGACCTGTCGCAACCGCCCTTGGAGCTAGCCGAGGGCTGCGTCTTCAAGCCCTCGACCGGCGATCTGCCGACGCCGGATACCAAGCTGCTGGCGGCGCAGACCTTGCGCTGGAAGACGGTCACGCCGGACTCATCCTGATCCGCTGGTTTGTAATTAGGTCGCTAGCGGCGCTCCGCCGGGTATGGCAATGGAGATCGGCGATTTTTCGTACTGGGAGCGGCAGGCGGTGAAATCGGCGTTGCGGTATTCGCCTAGATGAATGAATCCCGAAATGCGGTCTTCCGCAGCGCGACCCGCGAATAGGAAGGGGATGGTATCGCCTGGGCGGCTCACTTGGCTGCGCAACTTTACTTGATCGCCTTCGATGACGCCGGCGATGGGCTGCTGAGAAAAATCGCTTATGTGGGTGCCGCCTATCCAATGTCCCTCCTGTTCGAGGAATAGCTGGTGCTGGCTGCTGCTGCTCGAATAGTTGATGGTGAGATCCCAGGAACCGCTGACGTCGGTTGCCGGAGGGGCTAGCTCCGTCGATTGAGGACTCCGTTGCGCCGATAAGATGCGGTGGATTCGGTCGGCGACCACTTGGTCGTTGCCCGGCTGCATCTGGTTGGGCGTTATGCCGATGGAAGTGCGACTGTTGTCACCGCCGCTGGCCACGGCGATGCGGGGTTTGTTGCGGGCGAAATCCTCGGCGACCTCTGCGCCGGTAATGTGCAAGACGGCTGGGTCCCAACTGATGGTGAGGACCGGCGCGCGGTTGGATAGGCCGGTGGGTTCGTTGACCTCGGTTGATACGCTGTCAATGTCGCGCACCCGCTGGGCGATATGGTCGAGATAAGACAGCCAAGTCTGCCATTCGGCGGCGTGATCGCGGCGCACCCACGCTTCCACCGCCGCCAGCATCCCCATGATCTCTTCCTTGCCGATTTTATCGTCGCGGCCCGGCCCGTGGTGCGGTGAACTGAATTGCCACGCCGACTGGAGTAGGGCTTTGTCGCCCAGCACTAGACCAGCGCACTGGGGGCCGCACAGGGCTTTGCCGCCGCTGTAGGCCACGACAGTGGCACCTCTTTGCAAGTGGACATTGGGAATGGTGAGGTTTTCGGCTGCGGCATCGGCGAGGATGGGAATGTTGTGCGGCCGGGCTACGTCGGCAATGACCTCTAGGGAAAGCGGCTGATCGGTGGCAGAGCCAGCCCCCGTGGTTATGTAGATCATGGCGGTGCGGGGATTGATAGCTTGCTCCAATTCGGCCCGAGTCTCGACCATGACGATTTCGACGCCGATGCTGCGCAGGGCGTGGTCGTAGGCGTTGCGCGAGTACCGAGGGATGATGACTTGGGTTTTGTCCAAGCCAGTCAAATCCGGGATGCGGATCAGTTTTTCGGGATTGCCGCCGGTGACGCAAGCTGCGGTGATGTGCTTGAGGCCAGCGGCGCAACCCGCCGGAATCAAGCCCCAGTCGGCTCCGGTGATGTCAGCCAGTCTTTGGCCGACGGCTTCGGCCAGTTCGTCGTATTGGACGAAGTAGCCCGAGGCTGCTTCCATAGCCGCCACAACTTCGGGGAGTTCGACCGAGCCGCCGATGATGGTAAAGGTGCCACGGCAGTTGATGATGGGTTCGACGCCAATGGCTTGATATATGTTTTGGTCGCTGGTGTCCAATGTCATACGGGCCTCCCTTTTGGATTGTGGATGAACGAACTTGTAAAGGTCAGGTCAGTCCCCATATACGGGCGGCTGTACCGCCTAGCATCTGGTCTTTTTCGCGGGGGCTGAGAAAGTCGAAACCCTCCTGCACTAGGCGCAACTCCTCGCCTAGAGTCGGCCAGTTGTGCTTGGTGCGGTGGTGTCCCGGATAACCAGTGCCCCACAGCATGCGCTCGGCCCCAAAGGCGTGGTGCAGACGCCGGATGAAGGGATGCACGTCGGCATAGGGAAAAGTCTGCTTCGAGCGGCCGTGGACATCCGAGATTTTTACGGCCACGTTGTCGAAGGTTGCTAGCTCGACGATGGGTTGAAAAGCCTCGGCGGGCTCGTCGAGGTTGGGATAGCCCATGTGGTCCAATAGCAGGGGCATCTGCGGATGGCGGCGGGCGATTTCAGCTACTTGATCGGCGAAGGCGGCGTTGAGGTGGAACTGGATGACAGCGCCCATTGCGGCTAGGACTTCCCACAGGGGACGGTTCTGGGGCGTGGTCAGGACTTTTTCGTCTGGGTAGTACATGGGGTGGAAGCGAAAACCGACTAAGCTGCGTTCCTCCATCCAATAGCGCGCCTGATCGGCATTGTCTGGATTTTGCGGGTCGAGCATGCCGTGGCCGATAAAGCGGTCGGGGAAGCGCGCCTGCGAATCGGCGATATAGCCGTTGTCCCAAGTGGACCAGCTAGTCTGCACCAAGACGCTGCGGTCAACGCCGTTTTGGTCCATGTCCTCGATTAGCTCGTCCGCGGTGGCGGGTTCGTCCGGCTCGGAGGTCCAGTTCGGGGCGGTAGGTCCGATGGGATATTTTTCGGACATTTCCCATATGTGGACGTGGGTGTCGACGATCATGGACGGTTCCTTTTAGGTTAGTCGAAATTCGTGCAGGCCTAGTCGAGATTGGATTGAGCAGGTAGAAAAATTCCTAGCGCCCGACCATATCGACGAAATAGCGATGTAGGCTCAAATCGCTGGTCAGTTCGGGATGGAACGAGGCGACGAGCACTTGGCCTTGGCGCGCCACGACCACATCATCGCCACAGGTCGCCAGCGCCGCGACTCCGTCGCCCAACCGCGCAATGCGGGGCGCGCGGATGAAGATCATCGGCAGTGATCGCGGTTGCCCATCTGCCGCCCAAACGCCCGCCCCCTCGAAGCTATCGACTTGGCGGCCATAGCTGTTGCGCTCGACGTCGATGTCGATCAGTCCGAGGGACTTCTGCGGCGGGTTGGAGACGCTTTTGGCCAATAGGATCATTCCGGCGCAGGTGCCAAAAATGGGGTTGTCGGCCGCGGCGAAGTCCCGCAGCGGTGTCCAGAACCCCCAAGAGTCCATGAGCTTGATTAACGTCGTGCTCTCGCCGCCGGGGAAGATTAGGCCGTCAACCGTGGACAATTGCTCCGGCTTTTTGACCACGCGGGATTCGACCGCCAATGCGTCGAGCATTTTGCCGTGGGCCGCGTAGTCGCCCTGCAATCCCAAAATTCCAATCATATCACAAGATTGCCCCGTCCCTGACAGAGCAGAGACGGGGCATTTTCCGTTTGCATCTGTGCGACGTCCTACCAGCCGCGAGTTTGTAGTTTGTCCTTCTCTTCGAGGGTGTCGATGTTGATGCCGACCATGGCCTCGCCGAGGTTTTCAGAGACGCGGATTAGGACCTCTGGGTCGTCGTAGTGAGTGGTGGCTTCGACGATGGCTTTGGCGCGGATGGCTGGATCGCCGGACTTAAAGATCCCAGAGCCGACGAAAATGGCTTCCGCGCCGAGTTGCATCATCAGTGAGGCATCGGCTGGCGTGGCGACGCCGCCGGCGGCAAAATTGGGCACTGGCAGCTTGCCGTGCTCGGCGACCCAGCGGACCAGTTCATACGGTGCGCCTAGGTCTTTGGCTGCGGTCATTAGCTGCTCGGGACGCAGAATCGTCAGCCGGCGGATCTCGTCGGTGACTGAGCGCATGTGGCGCACAGCTTCGACGATGTTGCCCGAGCCTGCCTCGCCCTTGGTGCGGATCATGGCCGCGCCCTCGCCAATCCGCCGCAGGGCTTCGCCGAGGTTGCGGCAGCCGCAGACGAAGGGAACTTCAAAGGCGAACTTATCGACGTGATAGTGCTCGTCGGCCGGGGTCAGGACTTCGCTTTCGTCGATGTAGTCGATCCCGAGGGCTTGGAGCATCTGCGCTTCGGCGAAGTGGCCAATGCGGCATTTGGCCATGACCGGAATGGAGGTCGCCTCCATGATCTGGCGCAGCTTCTCAATGCTCGACATGCGCGACACACCGCCTTCCGCGCGGATATCGGCGGGCACTCTTTCCAGCGCCATGACCGAGGTGGCCCCGGCGTCTTCGGCGATCTTAGCTTGGTCGGCGGTGACGACGTCCATGATGACGCCGCCCTTGAGCATTTCGGCTAGGCCGGTCTTGAGGCGCAGGGTGCCAGTCTGGCCGTTTTGTATCTCGCTCATAGCGCAATCTCCTTTAGAACAGTTGCCTAAAAACATATTCCAAAAAGAACATCCGCGCAAAATTCACCGCGCTATCGGCGTGAACGTTGCGCTTGGAAAGAATCAGGTTCCGCGCAGGCTCGCCCAATAGGTGCGACAAAGGTCGCGGGCAAAGAGGAGGAGAGCCGCTGAGGTGGCGACACTAGCGAGGATCGCACCTACGATAAGAACGGCGAGCGGTGACCAGGGCAGGAGGGGGCGGGCCAGCAGGAGAACGGTGAAGACAAAGGCGACCACCAAACCGGGACGGCTGAGCGCGGCGAGATAGGTTGCAAAAGGCAGGCCGATCAAGCGGTTGACGAGGTACTGCGAAAGCAGCAAGAACAGCAGGGCGGCGGCGGCGATGACGCTGGCCACGCCTTCGACGCCGCGCGGCAGGCCATAGAAGTACAGGGCCGGGATCAGCACCCCCATGCTAAAGAGCGACCAGTAGAAAGACCAGTTGGTCTTGCCTTTGGCCATAAAAATCGAGCCGACCAAGGTGCTGGCGACTTTCAAAAGCGTGGCCGCGGCCAACAGGCGCAGCACCATCCACATCGGCTCGGTGTTGAGCAAGGCGGCAATCTCCGGCGCGAAGACGAATATCCCCGCGAGAACTGGACCTAGCGCTAGTATTAAGCCTTGTACCGAGGACAAATAGCCACGGCGCAGGAGCGAGTCGTCGTCCACGATCGTCGAAAAGGTCGGGAAGGAAACGCGCTGGATGGTCGTGGCCAGCCGGGTCAGGGGTTGCAAGGTCAATCGCTCGGCCAAGCTGTAATAGGCTTGGGCCGTGGCCCCCAGCGGTACGAAGATGAAGGCATAAGCGATCTTGGTATTGAGCAGGGCCACTACGCGCGACCCCGTGAGATTCAGCGCGAAGCGAAGGATCTGGCGCAGCGCTTGGATCCGGAAGCGCAAGCGCGGAAGCCAGCGGGCCGAAAGCGCGAGGCTGCTGAAGAGCCCTAGTTCGCGTACAACTGATCCGATAACCGGGACTAGGACTCCCAATTCGGGTCGCCAGAAAAGTAACAGTGTCACTGTGAAAGCAAAGGTCAGGACCGAGACGAGTTCGGAAAGGGCCACGGCGCGGAAGTCGAGGTCGCGCTGAAGTCTGGCCCGCAACAGGCCCGCCAATGAGGCGCAGGGAATCGCCAGGCAGAGCGTGCGCAGGACGCGGCTGAAGGTGTGCGGGTCTTCGCCCCCCAAAAGAGGAGCGAGCCAAGAGACGGCGGCGACGACCGCGGCGGTGAGCAGCAGTCCCCAGCTCAAACAGGTCCAGAAGGCCGTGTCGAAGTGTTCCTCTCCCGCGTCCGGTAGCTGGACCAAGGCCGCGCCCAGCCCCAAGTCGCCGACCAGCGATAGGAGCATCACTAGGGCGAGTGCCCACTCAAAATGGCCCAGCTTCTCAAGCGGTAAAAGCTTGTAGAGCGCCAGCATGACGCCGAGCTGGATAACGGAAGCGCTGCCGTTCCAGAGAAAACCGCGCAGGGCGCGCGTGGCCAGAGAGAGCGAGGCGCTCACAGGCTAGGTGGCTTTACGACGCTTCGACGCACGCTTTGGCGATGCGGCCCTGCTTGCCGAAGATATTGACCGCCCGAGCTTCGAGCAGGTTTTCGCCCTCGGCGAGCGTCCACTCAAAGCGGGATTCGCGCTCCTCGCGCCACGGGCCGCCGTCTTGGCGCACCAAGAAGTGCGAGAAGTTGGGCGCGGTGTGCTCTAGATCGACTTGCAGCGTGCGCACCTTTTCCGCCACCTGGAGGTAGAGCCGCGTCTGGTTGACCGACCAGTAGAAGTCCCCGATGCGAGAGGTCTGCAAAGAGTATTCGGCGTAGCGCGGATCGACGTCGTCCGACCACCACAGATAGCCATCCCAGTGGTACTGCCCAGCGCCGTGGCGCAGCTCTGCTGGCTCGGCGAAGATCAGGTGCGTGTTGCGCAGCGGAATGCCGAAGCGGCAGAAGACGTCGATGTAGTTGCTCATGGGCTCGACGACTTTTTGCGGCAGCTTGTTGGCCATGATCGTTTCGCGCCGCTCGTCCGCCGCGGCCTCGTGCAGTTCTAAGGCGTTGATGGGCACGCCGTCGATTTCGTAGGTGGCGTCGAATTCGCGGGCCGGCCCAGCGTCTTCGAGGATCCACTTTTGCAACTCCTCGCACCAGACCTCGGCCAAGCAGTGGTGATCGACGACGATTGAGCGGGCCACCCACCCTAGGGACGAGGCGCAGCCAGCGAACACCGCCCCGTAGTGGGTACACATGCCAAAGCCCCAGTCGCCCTTGGTAGTGTCGAGGACTTCGAGGGGGTTCCAAGAGGGGCAATGGGGATATTTGTCGGATTGCCAGCCCAGCCATTGGCTGTGGACCCAGTCGCGCAAAAGGGCTAGTTGTTCGAGTTCGGTTTTGCCCGCGGCGATGACTTCGTCGAGGCGGTACTGCTTGCGCAGCCGCTCTTGGTGCGGGTGCAGTCCCATATAGGCGAAGGAGTACGAGCTGTGTACGAGTTCGGGTTGGTCGAATTCTGCCCGCTTGAAGGGGGTGAGGCTCTTGGCGTCTTCCTCGATGTCGGCTTCGAGCGTGACGGATTGGAGGGTCGGGGTCTTGTTGGCCGCGTTGGTTTCGAGGATGGCGCGCCACTGCACGAAGCGCCCGGGCCACTGCAAGGCGGTGCCTCGCTCCCAAGCCGTCCAAGTGCGCGGGTCAAAGGAAGGCGTCGCACCCGCGCGTAGCTCGAAGTGTATTTGGGTCCCCTGCGGTTGACGCATCCGCGCTTTCAGGTGCAGGCGGCGAATGCCCATCCTGGGGGCGATGCGGCCGCGGCCGTCTTCGTCGGCGAGGTCGATGACTGGCGAGCAGAGCGTCCCTTGGGGCGGATGTCCCTTGACGCGCAGTCGCACCAGATATTCGCCTTCAATGGCGCGGGCTTCGCCCAAGGTGCCTTGGTGCCAAGTCTTGCCGCCGTCAAAACTGCGGCTCGAACGGCTTGAGGGCGCGTCGGCCAGACCGCCCGGGAAGGGGTCGATGTGCAGCACACCGCTGTGCGAGAACACGAATTCGTTGGTGCCTTTTTTGAGGTATTTGGCGGCGATTTTCTTGCGGTCCCAACCGCCGGTGAGCATGCGCTCGCGGTCTTGGCGGTGGGTGAGGACGTGGCCGTTGACTTGGAGCCGCATGGGTTTGTCGACGGTGGATTTGTCGGCGTTGACGTAAAAGAGCAGTTCGGCTCCTTTGGTCTTGGCCGAGGGGATGTCGAATTCGACTTTTGCACAGAGAGCGGGCGTGAGTTCTTCGCAGATGTCGCCGTCAACGCCCATTTCGTTGGTGAGCATATAGGTGGGGGCGAGGCGGGCGGCGCGGGTGGTTTGGGCGTCGATGAAGCGGTCGCGGCGATAGTCTCGGAAGTCGGCGGTAGTGATGCGTTTCATGGTAGGCTCCTGAGTGGGGGTCTAGGTGGGGAATGTATGGGGTGAGATGGGGTGGGGCAAACGGCAGGAGTAAGGTCTACCCTAATATGCATCGCGCCCAAACTCAGGCGAGGGCGAGAGGATGGACATCCCTATTTCTAGTTGCTTTTATGCCGAATTAGGTATATTAAGTGTATGTTAAACAAGTCAATTTCTTGGGTCGCATCGAAGCAAGATATTCAACTTGGCCAGCAACGATACCGGATGCTGCTAAGACATAGGCAAGGATGATAAGGAGACTACACTATGGAAGTGACCCGAGGCATCGATAACGTATTCGAGGATATCGGCTTCGAGCGGGAACAAGCGGCGAGCCTAAAAGTCCGGGCTGATTTAATGCTCGACCTGAGAAAGTACATCGAAACTAGAGGGTGGACCCAACGTCAAGCCGCGGCATTTTTTGGCGAGTCCCAACCGCGCATTAGCAATTTAATGAAGGGGGAGATTAGTCGTTTTAGTGTGGATAAACTGATTAATATGCTGACGCGGGCGGGGATGCAAGTCGAAATTTACGTCAAGCCAAAAGCTGCTTAATCAAAAGTCCCAAATAGCTTCTACGGGGCACTGCGCCCAAACTCAGACGAGAGCTGTCCGGCCTCAGTATTGGGGCCGCAGACCCTCGACGTATTCCCGCGCAGCAATAGCCGCCGACAGCGGCTCGTCCCAATCGACCTCCTCAAGCTCGACGACGAGGGGGCCGTCGTAATCGCTATCCGCTAACAGCTCGAACAACTCCGCAAAAGGCAATTCCCCTTCCCCAAAGGGCACGGGCTTTTCTCCCTGCTGATCGCGCAGGTGGACGAGACCGATGCGCCCGGCGAGGGCCTCGGCAAAGGGCATAATCGGCTCGCCGACCGAGAGCAAGTGGCCGGTGTCCAAGAGCACGCGCGCCCGCTCGGGCAACTCGGGCATCACCGCTTGGTAGTCAGCCAGTCCTTGGAGGCGGTTGTCTTTGTGGTTGCCCAAGTTGAGGGCGATATCGGGGATGTTGTCGAGGAGTGTGTTGACGCCTTCGATGAGGTCGGCGAGCGCCTCGTCCGTGCGGGCACCGCCCTTGGTGTTGAGGGTTTTGACGCCAAGGGCGCGGCCCAAGTGGATGTCCCATTCGAGCTGGCGCAGGTTGTAGGCGAGGTTGCGCTCGTCGGAGTCGGCCTTGCGGCCGGTGAGGTTGCGGATGTTGAAGCCGGCAAGTTGCACGCCAGCGTCCGCAATGGCGGTGCGGACCATGGGCACAGACCAGTCGCGGTGGACGGGGGTGCTCTCGGTGTAAGCGCGGAAGAGTTCGAGGCGGGAGAAGCCAGCCGCTTTGGCGAGGTCGAGTACTTCGGGCAAGAGCAGGTCCGGGCAGAGGGTCGGGCTGAAGACGAGGTGCATCAGCTAATCCCCTCCCAATGCGTCCATTGGTCGTCGCAGGTCTCAAAGCGGATATCGTTGGTGTCTTTGCGCGAAAAGCGGCCGATAAGGGCCATGCGGATGTTGTGATTGACGTTCTTGGAACCCGTGTGAAAGAGCTGGCCGTGCCAGAAGATGGCATCGCCGGCTTGGCCGACGAATTCACTTCCTTTGGGGAAGGTTCCCTCCGCAAATACGTCGCTGGAAACGCCGCCCTGCACCGACAGCAGCGAGTGCGTCTTGAAGTACTCGTACGCCACATTATGGCTGCCGGGCCAATAGGTGAAACAGCCGCCCTGCGAGTCGATGTCCTCGACGTAGATCGTGACGTTGATGGTCATGTAGCCGACCGTGCCTTCGGGCACGCCGTTGGTCGGGGTGTAGTAGCCGTCGAGGTGGCCGCGCTCGGGCAGGGACCAAGCCTTGTCTTTGGCTGGGTAAACCAACGCGGGACCGGCGCTGCCGGAATTGAGCTGACCCTCGCCGACCATTTCCTCCATCATCGCAAAGAGCGGCGACTCGTGGACGGCAGCGTGGATGGCCGGGTGATGGGCGGGCACAGGGGTGCGCGGCCCAGCTTCGACCCAAGTTGCAGGATCGTCGCGGTCGGCGTCAATGCCGGTCCAGAGGGCGTCTTGAGCAGCTTGAATTTGCGCGGGCGTGAGTGCGCCGCGGACGATGAGACAGCCATTTTCCTTAAAGGAACGCTTGTCGGCGGAGGTAAGATGAGACATGGCAGGACCTTTCCAATGGGGTTGAAAAGGCAAATATAGAGCGGCTAAAAGAGGGTGTCCATTTGCCGACGTAGTCGCCCCTACTGTCGAAGGGAGCGCAGTGGCCGATGTCTTGTAGGGGCGATTCGCGAATCGCCCCTACCCATTAGACAACGACTGCTTGGTCTAAGGCGCGGATGTAGCCAAGAGTCCAAGCTAGCCCCGCGGCGTGGTCGCCGGCGATGGACGGGAAGTGCTCGGGGTAAATCTGGCCTTGGTAGTCGATCTCTTTGAGGGCGCGGATGGTGCCGACCATATCGACTTCCCCCGAGCCGAAGAGCACTTCGAGATAGCCCAAGTCTGCCAACCGCTGCTCGATTTCCGGAGTAGAAGGCCCTTGGGCCTTGGTGGCGATGTCGCGCACGTGGACCATGAAGACCTTGTCGCCGAAGTGGCGGATGACCTCGGACAGGCTGTCGCCAGCCATTTGCGACTTGCCCTGGCAGAAGGTCAGGCCGTGGGCTGGCGAATCGGTTGCTTCCATTAGATTCCCAAAGGTCTCCCTGTTCCAGATCAGGCGGTCGGGTACGTGAAACGTGTGGGTGGAGATCCGCACGCCGACATCTTCGCCGATTTGGCCGAGTTCTTGGTAGATTCCCACCAAGCCCTGCCAGTGCTGCTGTCGCTCGTCTGGGTCGGTGGGGGCTGCGTCGGCACTGAGGTAGAAATGCACGAAAGATATTTGCGCGTGGCCCATGTTTTCGATCAGGCGACGCATGTACCCTACTTCGCGCGTGCGGGACGCGCTGTCAACGCAGGCGTCGAGGCTAAGGCGCGGCGGGGTCAGCCCGGCCAGCACAACTTCGGCACTGGCGTATTGGTCGGCTAGTGTCTTGAGTGCGTCGGCCGCGGGTGCGTCGTCTGAAGAGATGGTGCCCGTACTCAAGACGATGTGGCTAGCGCCGGCGTCGCGGCAATAGGCGATGTTGCGATCGTGGTCGGCCCCAAAGGGGGCGAAGATGCCGATGTCGAACATGAGTTCCTCCTCAGCGTAGTGTAGCGTACATAAAAATGGTGCTCCCACGGAGACTCGAACTCCGGTTACAGGGTTGAAAACCCTGGGTCCTAACCGCTAGACGATGGGAGCACGCAAAGCAAAAAATATAGAAATGACCCCGTATATTGGCAAGCCACCCGGTCACATTTTGCTAGGCGAAGTCGTCGAGTGCGGGCGTGAGGAGATTGTAGTCGGTGGCTTGCTCAAAGGCGCGGGCGAGGCGCAACAGCCGCGCCTCGTCGCGGGGGTGGCCGATGAGCTGCAAGCCGATGGGTAAGCCATCGCGCGTGAACCCGCAGGGCAGGGAGACGGCGCACAGGTCGAGGAGATTGACGGCGATGGTGTTGCGCAGGCAGAGGCCGTTGATGGGGAAATAGACGTCGTCGCGGTCGATCTCCTCGAGAATTGGGGCGGCAAAAGGGGTGGTTGGGGTGATGAGGAAATCGACGTTTTCGAGGGCCGTGCGGGCTTTGTGGCGCAGCTCGTCGCGTGCTCTGAGTTGCCCGAGGAAGTCCGCGGCGAGGATATCGCGGCCGTCGAGTATGCGCGCCGAGACAATGGGATCGAACTGATCGAGGTGCGCTTCGAGGTTGCGCCGGTGATAGAGATAGGCTTCGACGGCCGTGGTGCTGGGCCCGTTGCGCCATTCGACTAGGTCGTCGAGCACCACGAGCGATATTTCATCGACATAGACGCCGAGGTCAGCGAACACGCTCGCCGACGCGCGCACCGCTGCTTCGACCTCGGCATCGACATCGTCCCAGAAATACTCACGTGGGAAGCAGAGCCGGAGACCGGCGACCTCGCCTTCCAAGCGCTCCACAAGCGAATCACCGGGCAGGGGGTCCGCCATGGCTTGGCACAACAGGGCGCAGTCTTGCGCTGTGCGGCACAAGGGCCCGATGCTGTCGAGGGTGGGGTCGAGGGGCAAGACGCCGGTGTTGGGGAGCAAGCCAAAGGTGGGCTTGAGGCCGGTGAGGCCGCAAAAGGACGCGGGAATCCGCACCGAGCCGCCGGTGTCCGAGCCGAGAGCGGCCGGGGCTAGTCCAGCCGCCACGGCCACGCCCGAGCCAGAAGACGACCCGCCCGGCAGGCGGTGGGTCTCGGGATCCCAGGGGTTGACTGGGGTCCCGTAGTGATGGTTGACGCCGGTGCCGCCGAAAGCGAATTCCACGAGGTGGGTCTTGCCCAAGAGTACGGCTCCCGCAGCAAAGAGGCGGTGGGCAATGGTGGCGTCGGCCGCGGCGATGTTGTTGCGCAGTAGGGTCGAGCCGCCGGTGGTGGGCAGGCCCGCGACATCCACGAGATCCTTAAAGGCGAGGGGAATGCCGTGCAGGGGGCCGAGGTAGGTGCCGGCCGCGATTTGCGCTTCGGCAGCGCGGGCTTGGGCGCGCGCCCGCTCAGTCGTGACGGCGAGATAGGCGTTGAGCGCTGGATTATATTGCTCGATGCGACCTAAATAAAGTTCGGTGAGTTCGAGCGGGGAGAGTTCGCCGCGGCGGATCAGGGTGGCGAGTTCGGCGATGGGGGCAAACGCTAGGGTGTCATCCATGAGGCGACCTCTGATCAGGGTTAATCCAACAGGGAAAATCCGGTGTAGCCGAGTCGGTCTTCCGCGCCTTCGACGCCGCCTTGGGGAAAATACTCCTGCCAGCGCCGGCTGACCTTTTGCGCCGTTTCTTCGTCCGTTATCAACTCGTCTGGGTAGCCGGGTTTCATGCGGCAATCCAAGACGATCGGCGGCGTATAGCAGGGGTGGTGGCGACGGAGTTGGACCGCGGCGGCATACGTATCGGCAGCCGGCTCAAAGCGGGTAAAGGTACTCCAAAGGAAGGTGACGTTCTTGGCGGCTGCACTGGCGTCGTCAACCAAAAATATCAGCGGCCAAGCTGCGACCGCCCGGTCTGCGGCGAGGTGTTGGGCGTAGCCGGGGTCTTCCGCGTACGTCGGGCCTTGGACTGCGAGGGCACCAGGGCAATAGACTTCGGCGGCGCTGGCACCGCCGGGCAGGTCGCCGCTGAATTCTGCGGGCAGTTCGTTGACTGGATCGCCCACGCCGATGAGGATTCCTTTGCTGCCTTGGTTCACGGCCGGTCCCGTGTAGTCGAGGGTATCCATGGCGAGATTGGCGATGACGAAAAGGTCGGTTGCGAGTTGCGCCCGCGCTAAGGCATACGCTAAAACCTGCCGGAAGTCGCCCAAGTCCAAGGGGCGATCGATTACGACCAAGAACTTGGTGAGGTTGAGTTGGCCGCCGTCCTCGCCCAAGATGCGAAAGGCGAATTTCATGGCCTCGCGCGGGTAGCGCTCCTCGACGACGATGGCCGCCAGCGAGTGATAGCCGGTCTCGCCGTAGCTCCACATGGCCTTGATCGCGGGCATTACCAGCTTGCTCAAGGGTGCCATGAGCTGCTGGATGTAGGTGCCGAGGAACATGTCTTCCTGCGGCGGCTTGCCTACTACAGTGGCCGGGAAGATGGCGTCTTTGCAATGATAGAGGCGCTTGGCTTGGAGCACTGGGTAGTCGTGTTGCAGCGAGTAGTAGCCGTAGTGATCGCCGAAAGGCCCTTCTGGCTCGCGCACGTGCGGCGGCACCACGCCCTCAATGGCGAATTCGGCTTCGGCAATCAAGGGTAGGCTGGAGCCTCGCACGCGGCGCAGGCGCTCGCCCTGTAATAGGGAAGCCAACACCAGCTCGGGCAAGTCCTCGGGCAAAGGCGCGATCGCCGCGAGGATCAGCGCCGGTGGCCCACCGACGAAGATGACCAGCGGCAAGTCTTCGCCCCGCTGCTCGGCGACGTGGTAGTGAAAGCCGCCGCCTTTTTGGATTTGCCAGTGGACGCCGAGGGTTTGGGAATCGTGGCGCTGGATGCGATACATGCCGAGGTTGTGGTGGCCGGTATCGGGGTGTTCGGTATAGACCAGCGGCAGAGTGATGAAGTGCCCGCCGTCCTCGGGCCAAGTTTTGAGCAAGGGTAGCCGTTCGAGATTGGGCGGCGACTGCACGCACTCGCCGACGGGGCCTTTGCCGACGGTCTTCAGCCCGACCTTGAGCGCGGCGGGGATCAGGTTTTTGTGCGGCCAGAGCTTGCCCGGCGAAAGCGAGGGCAGGTCTTGGGCGAGTTGCACTAGCTGCTGGATAAACTGTTCCGGCCTAGGGCCAAAGGCCAAATCGACGCGCCGAGCCGTGCCAAAGAGATTGGTGACGCAGGGAAAGTCCGCGCCTTCGATGTGGGTAAAGAGCAGGGCCGGACCAGCGGAAGCGAGGACGCGGCGATGGATCTCGGCGATTTCGAGCTCAGAAGAAACCGGAGCGTCAACGGTGACTAGCTCGCCTTCGCGGCGTAGGAGGTCGAGGAATTGGCGCAGGTTATGCATGGCGGCCTAGGGTGGCAGGTGGAAGGTAGAGTTGGTCTTGAATATATTTAAAGTCTTAAAATCAAATTGCTAAAACATCTCCATCTCCGAAAGGTTTTCCATGACGGCGAGAAACGATGAGTTCGGGGCGCGCACCCGGCTGGAAAGCAGCGGCGGTAGCGGCGTTCTGTACCGCATTCAAAAGTTAGAAGAAGACGGCGTGGCCGAGGTGAGCCGGCTGCCCTATTCAATCAAAATTCTGCTAGAGGCAGCGCTCAGGCAGTGCGACGGGTTTGAGATTACCCGCGAGGACGTCGAGCGCATTGCGCGCTGGAGTCCCGAGACCGCGGGCAAGGAAGAGATTCCCTTCAAGCCGGCGCGGGTAGTGATGCAGGATTTTACCGGCGTGCCCGCGGTGGTCGATCTGGCCGTGATGCGCGACGCCGTGGCCGATTTGGGCGGCGACCCGGAGAAGGTCAATCCCCTGATTCCGGTTGACTTGGTCATTGATCATTCGGTGCAGGTCGATTACTACGGCATACGCGAGGCACTGGCCATGAACGCCGCGCGCGAATTCGAGCGCAACCGCGAGCGCTACGAGTTTTTGCGCTGGGGCCAAGAGTCGTTCGACAATTTTCGCGTGGTGCCGCCGGCCACTGGCATCGTGCATCAGGTCAACCTGGAGTATCTGGCGCAGGTGGTGCAGGAGCAGGACGGCGAGTTCTATCCCGACAGCCTAGTGGGCACGGATAGCCACACGACGATGATCAACGGCCTCGGCGTCCTCGGCTGGGGCGTGGGCGGCATTGAGGCCGAGGCCGTGATGTTAGGGCAGCCGATCTACATGCTTCTGCCCGAAGTGGTCGGCGTCAAACTGACGGGCGCATTGCCCACCGGGACGACGGCGACGGACTTGGTGCTGACGGTGGTGCAGATGCTCCGCGCGCACGGCGTGGTTGGCAAATTCGTCGAGTTTTACGGCCCGGGCTTGAGCGAACTGAGCTTGGCCGACCGGGCGACCCTCGCCAACATGGCCCCAGAATACGGGGCGACGATGGGCATTTTTCCGGTTGACGAGGAGACGCTGGCGTATTTGGCGCTCACCGGGCGCAAGAAAGCGGTGGTCGAGCGCGTCCGCGCGTACATGGAAGCGCAGGGCATGTTCTACCACGCGGACGCTCCTGATCCCATTTTCAGCGAGCACTTGGCGTTGGATATGGGTACGGTCGAGCCGAGCTTGGCCGGTCCGACGCGGCCGCAGGATCGGGTCGCGCTCAAGGACGTGCCGAGTGCCTTCGCCGATTCGCTAACGGACCGCTTTGAGGTGGAAGACAGCGACAAAAAGGTCGCAGTCGATTTGGGCGAGCAGGGTGCGGTCGAACTGGACCACGGTGCCGTGCTCATCGCCGCTATCACTTCTTGCACGAATACCAGCAATCCGAGCGCGATGGTGGGGGCGGGGTTGTTGGCGCGCAACGCGGCCGAGCGGGGCCTCTCAGTCCCAGCCTACGTCAAGACCAGCTTGGCGCCGGGCAGCCGGGTCGTCTCGCGCTACCTCGACGCGGCCGACCTCACCGAGAGTCTAGAGGCCCTCGGCTTCCACACGGTCGGGTACGGTTGCACGACCTGCATCGGCAACTCGGGGCCTTTGCCCGAGGAACTCTCCGCGGCCGTGGCCGACAACGATTTGGTGGTGTGTAGTGTGCTCAGCGGCAACCGCAATTTCGAGGGCCGAGTACACGCGTTGACGAGGGCTAATTTCCTCGCCTCGCCGCCGTTGGTTGTGGCCTACGCGCTCGCGGGCCGGGCGACGATTGACTTTGAGCGCGAGCCACTGGGCCGCGACCAAGCGGGCCGCGAGGTGTTCCTGCGCGACATCTGGCCCTCGCAGGACCAGATCCGCGATGCGATTGCCCGCTCGCTGACGCCGAAGATGTTCGAGGAAGAATACGGCAATGCGTTCCGCCAGAACGAGACTTGGAACGCCATTCCCGTGCCCGAGGGCAAGCGCTACGCCTGGGCCGAGGAGAGCACGTACATTCGCAAGCCGAATTTCTTCGACGGCCTCACCAAACAGGTCCAGCCGATCCAGCCGATCCAAGGCGCGCGCGTCTTGGCCAAGCTCGGCGACAGTGTGACGACCGACCACATCTCGCCGGCTGGTTCCATTGCCGCAGGCAGCCCGGGGGGCGAGTACCTCGCCGACCGCGGCGTTGAGCGCAAGGACTGGAACAGCTATGGCTCTAGGCGCGGCAACCACGAAGTGATGATGCGGGGCACGTTTGCCAATATCCGCATCCGCAACGAGCTGGTGCCCGGCGTCGAGGGAGGCTATACGCGCCACCTGCCTTCGGGCGAGCAGATGACGATCTACGAGGCGGCGATGCGATACATAGAAGAAGGCGTGCCTTCGATCATTATCGCGGGCAAAGAGTACGGATCGGGTTCGAGCCGCGACTGGGCCGCCAAAGGCCCCTTCCTGCAGGGCGTCAAGGCCGCAATCGCCGAGAGCTACGAGCGCATCCACCGCTCGAATCTGATTGGAATGGGTATTCTGCCGCTGCAATTTTCCTCCGGTGAAGACCGTCACTCGCTGGGGCTGACCGGCGAGGAGGTATTCGACATTGAGGGCCTCGACGATGACCTGCAGCCGGGGCAAGTGTTGGAGGTGGTGGCCAAGAGCGCTACGGGCGAGAAGCGCTTTGCGGTGCTATGCCGGATAGATACCCCCGTGGAGATCAACTACTACCGCAACGGGGGGATCTTACACGCAGTACTCAGGCGGATGGCCGAGTAGGGCCGGCGGGAGGATGCGATGAGTTCTTGTGTTGTTAAAGACGTCGTGCGCACTGTGCTGCACGTGCCGTTCCACGAGCGCTGCGCCGACACCATGGAAGTCTATGGGCCGGGTTGGTCCATCGTCGAATTGATCGAAGTGGAGACCGAGGGCGGCGTTGTCGGCATCGGCGAGACGATTCAGGGATATACGTGGGGTCACTCGCGCGAAGCGGAGTTTGCCCGCGTGCGCGGCCGGAATGTTTTCGAGGTGCTGTGGGACGACTCGCTGGGGGCTGGCTTGCAGATGGCGCTTTTCGACGCGGCCGGCAAGCACTTAGGTGTACCCTGCCACCGGCTGATGGGGCCGCAGCACCGCGACGCCTGCCCAGTTTCTTGGTGGGCGCAAAGCATGCCGCCCGCAGCGTGGACGGCTGAGGCGCGCGCAGCCGAGGCGCATGGTTTTACCACCATGAAGGTCAAGGCGCGGCCTTGGTACGATATTGCGGCGCAGTTACAGGCCGTGGATGAGGCCACTTCTCAGCACTTCAAACTGGACGCCGACTTCAACACCATGTTGCTGGGGGTTGACCAAGCCGCTCCGCTCATTGGGCGCTTAGAGCGGGACAATGCTTGTCTGGCGATCGTCGAGTCGCCGATTCCGCAGGACGACGTGGAGGGCAACAAGCTCCTGCGGCGCAAGATTCAAAGTCCAATCGCCATGCACATAGGCCAGCCGCCGCCCATGACGGCGATCCGCGAGGGCGTGTGCGACGGGTTTGTCATCGGTGGCGGGGTGAGCCGTGTCTTGAGCGACGGCAACTTGGCGGCGCGGGCGCAAATGCCGTTCTGGTTGCAGATGGTGGGCACTGGTCTGACGGCGACCTTTGCGGCGCACTTGGGGGCGGTGCTAACGCAAGCGCGCTGGCCGGCGATTCCCTGCGTCAATATCTATTCGCACGTCTTGGTACAGGAGTTTGCCGTGGAGGGCGGGCATCTGCGGGTGCCGGAGGCTCCGGGTTTGGGGGTCGAGTTGGACCGGGATGCTGTGGAGCGCCTGCGCGTCGAGCCGGATTTTGCAAAAGCGCCGGTGCGCCAAATACACGTTGTGCGCTGGCCTGACGGTCGGGAGTTGTGGGCACCGGGCGGAGGGTATCGGGGCGATTTCACCGCTGGCAAAATCACCGGTTTTTATCCGGGAATGGACCTCCAAGTGCGGCTCGACGACGGCAGTGAAGAATTTGATCGGGAGTACCGGGAGCGGTTTCCGGGGAGAGCTTAGGACGTTATTTGAGTACGGCGACGGCTAAGGGCGAAAAAGATAATAGGGTAGTGGTTGAAATATAAGGCTTGTTTTTGGGCACCCGCTAACGTTCCTTTCCGTACCACTTGAGACGCCATTGCCGAGAATCATCGCTGTTTCCGAAAAGGTTTTCATCTACTTGGAAAAGTACATATCCATGCGTCTTCACATCATCTGCCAATGACGCAGCTTCTTTTATCGCCTCGCTCAGGGTTTCGGCTTCCACGATAACTTCAAACGATGATTGCTCTTGAGAAGATATAATTTTAGCCATCTTTGGCTCCTATACTTTGGGAATTTAAGATCATTTTAAAACCCGCCGTCAAGTCGCGGGCAAGCAGATAGACGCCGATGTCGCTTTAGTAGGTTTACTTGAGTAAGGCGACGGCTGCGCCCATGGTGGTGACGAGGATGCTGGTGCAGGCGATGAGCATGGCCATTAGCCGCGCGTAGCGCGAATCGAGCTGTTTGGCTAAGTCGTCGATGCGTTCATTGGTCTCGGTGCGCAGATCGTCGATGCGTCCGTTGGTTTGGTCGAAGCGCCCGCTTATCTCGGTGCGCAGATCGTCGATGCGTCCGTTGGTATGATCAATGCGCTCGTGAATTTGGCGCACGTCTTGACGCAGGTCCTGAATATCCTCGCGCAGGAAGCTCAGAGCGAGGGTGGATTCAGTGGGTTGGGCGGGCTTGGACGATTGCTCGGCCATGAGAAGGTCCTCTTTGGGTAAATGTAAGCACTCCCCCCTATAAGCAAAAGGTAGGCCATGCTTGGCAGATGCCCGTTCCCCTCTGGTAGCGTTATGTGCTGTATGCGTCGTGTTGTTGCCTTGTAGAAACGATGCCGTTCCTCAGAGGTAACAGCACCGCTCACTTGACCAAGGCGGCAATTTGCTTGAACTCCGCTGTCCCCGCCTCTTGCAGCAATTCAAATAGACACATTTCCACTGCGGTGATCTGCGCGCCAGCGGATGCCATTCTTTGCAGCCCCAGCTCCTTGTTCTCGGCGGTGCGCGAGGAGACGGCGTCGGCGACGACTTCGACTTGGTAGTTCGAGTCCAGCAAATCGCGGGCAGTCTGATAGACGCAGATGTGGCTTTCGATGCCGGCTAGGAGAATCTGGCGGCGGCCGCTCTGGCGCAGTTGGGTTTGGAAAGCGCTGAGGCCGTAGGCGCTGAAGCAGGTCTTGGCCAGTGGCTCTTGGTCGGATAGCAGGTCGGCGATCTCGGGAATGGTAGGGCCAAGCCCTTTGGGGTATTGCTCTAGCCATAGGATGGGCAACCCGAGAATCTGTGCGCCTTGGACGAGAATCTGTAGCTGGCGGTAGAGTGCCTCGCGTTCGTGCATCAGCGAGGCTAGCTTGCCCTGAATGTCGATGAGGACGAGCGCGGTGTGGTCGCGGCTGAGCATTAGATGTACCCGGTCGAGCCGTCGGGACGCGTCGGGCTAGAGCGTTCCCAATGGACGTATTCGTTGTCGGTGATGGCTTCTTCGTTGACCTCGACGCCTAGCCCCGGCCGGTCTGGTCGCAACTCTAAGTAGCCGTCTTTGGGCAGATAGGGTTCGTCAACCCAATCGTTCCACTCGGATTCGGTCGGCAGGAGGTATTCGAGAATTTTGAAGTTGGGTGCTGAGGCGCAGAAGTGCAGATTGACGGCAGTCGCCAACGGCCCCATGGGGTTGTGCGGAGCGATGCTGATGTAGTGGGCTTCGGCGATGGCGTTGATCTTGCGCATTTCGAGCAAGCCGCCGCAAACGCAGATGTCGGGCTGGATGATGTCGGCACCTTGGTTGGCGATTAGATCGAGGAACTCAAAGCGGGCGTAGAGGCTCTCGCCGGTGGCCAACGGTACCTGCATCTGCGACTTGAGGCTGGTCCACGCCGGAATGTGCTCGGGGCGCATAGGCTCTTCGTAGAAAAAGGGGTCGTACGGTGCAAGGGCGTTGGCTAGCTGCAAGGCGCGAATCGGCTCAAAGATCTTGGCGTGCGGATCGAAGGCAAACTCCCAGTCGTCGGGGCAGTTGACGCGCAATTCTTCAAAATACTTGGTGGCCTCGGCGCAGACTCGGCCCCAGCGGTTGGCGTCGGGATCGAGCTGATAGGGGCTGGTTTTGAAGGCGGTGAAGCCGTATTCCTCGTGCAGACGCTGGGCTTGGTCAGCGGCCTCTTTGCCGTCGCGGCCGCCGATCCCGCGGTACACGCGCACCCGGTCGCGGGCGTGGCCGCCCAAGAGCTGATAGACCGGGACGCCCGCGGCTTTGCCGGAGATGTCCCACAGCGCGTGGTCGATGCCGGAAATGGCCGACAGACCGATCCCGCCCGGTGGAAAGCGAAACTGCTGGTGCAGCTTCATCATGATGAACTCGATCCGCCGAGGATCGATGCCCTTGATTAGCTCAAAGCAATAATCGACGGTGGGGCCGACGGCTAGGTCGGGGCCGATGGAGTAGGTCTCGCCCCAGCCGGTGATGCCCTCGTCGGTCTCGACTTTGACCAAGACGCGGGGGCGGTTGCCGAAGCGGGCGATGATGGGAGTGATGGCGGTGATTTTCACGGTAGGTCTCGCTATGGGAAGAAGAGTGGATAGGGGGCGTTTTCGGCTTCGCGTTTGATCAGGCTTATCAGCTCCATTGTGTGGTAGTCGCCCCACATGGCTGCCTCGCCGCAGGGGATTTTGCGGCCTTGGGGCACGTAGTCCCAGCCATTGGGGCGATGGTAGATCGCGTGGAGGGTGATGCCTTGGTGTTGGGGATCGACGGCGAGATACGGTTCCTCTAAGAGGGCGCGGGCAATGGTGAAGGCCGCGGCGCGATAGCGCGTTCCTTTTGCTTCGTCCCCCTTGGACAAATAGTAGTTGCCCAAGCGCAAGTACCCTTGGCCACAAATGGCTGCGGCCGAGCTGTCGAGCGGTTCGACGTCGTTGTATGGGTCGGAGGGCTGGTCGGTTATCGCGCCAAAGGAGGCAACTCTGGGAGCACCGGTGTCCCAGAAGGGCACGCCGTCGGCAAAGCTGTTGGCAATGTGGAATTCAGCGGTGGCTAGGGCGGCTTTTTCCATGATTTGCACGAGGTCGGT
This sequence comes from Candidatus Latescibacterota bacterium, assembly GCA_022827835.1. Lineage (GTDB taxonomy): Bacteria > Latescibacterota > UBA2968 > UBA8231 > UBA8231. Next base: position 131,537 of record JAJEIO010000002.1, on the reverse strand, counting down.
CTTGGTGCCGAACGGCTCGACATCGGCCTCGCTGAGTGTGGCGAAATACTCTAGCTGCTCGGCGTAGCCTGTAAGCACCCACGACAGACCGCGAGTCCAAGTCGAGAACGGGGTGTAGCCCTGCTGGGTGCTGGGGCAGCGGTACTGGCCGTCGTGAACGTTGAAGATGGATTCGTGGACCACGCGGCCGGGTGTGTCAAACGCGTCGCGGTCCTCGCCGTAGTACACGTTGAAACGGGCGTTGGTCTGGGCGTGTTCGATTAAGCGACCGAGCAGGCTGATGCGCTTGTCGCCTTCGCCCATCAGCGCGTGGCCGAGCTGGTGCGCAGTCCCCAAGATGCGCAGCGAGCGCATGGTGTCGGAAAAGAGCGAATGCGGGCCATTGAAGGAGTGGATGAAGCCCGTGCCGTACGCGGTCTCGGTCCAGCGCGCGGCTTGCACAGCGCCCGACAGCTTGATGGCCAATTCGTAGAAGTCCAGTTCGCGCTGATCGTGCGGAATGCGGCCTTCTAGCATCAGGCGGCGCAAGTTGCCATAGGTGGAGAGGTTGTTGAAGCCGTGGTCGTGGACGCCGATGTGCGAGACGTGCGGTGCCATGTGCGCGATGGTGCGGTCGCGGCCGAGTGCGAGGAAGCGCGCGTCGTCGGTCATGTCGTACTGGAGTATGGCGCAGCCGTATTGGAACCCCTGGGTCCACTCGGTCCAGCCTCGGGTGGTGTAGCGCCCCTGCTGGGTGAAGACTGGGGTGCCGCGATCCGGATCCCAGGTGTTGTCGAGATCGAGGATCTTGGCACCGGTAAGGGTTAAAAAGCGCTGGATTGATGGAAGGAGCTTTTGGGCGTTCAGGTTTTGGTCTGGTTTCACGGGGCGATTCCTTTTGCTTGGGCAGCGAGAAGATAGGAGGGGGGTGGAGGCGGGTCAATGCGGATTGGTAAGGCGTTGGTCGCTTGCTTATTTTCCTTCGCCGCACAGACGAGGCCAAGGAGAAGTCACGTGAGCATACCCGACGAAGGCATTGCCTTAAAAGTAGCCGAGACCACGGGCATTACCCGCCGAAAGTACCCCCTGACAAGAGGCGTCCCCCTACCCCAAGGCACTGTAGCAGGTGTGGAAAACCTGTCTTTGCAGGACGCACAGGGCCGAGAGATCCCGGTGCAGCTACGGGTCTTGGGCCGCTGGCCGGACGAGAGCGCAAAGTGGGTCTTGGTGGATTTTCAGGCCGATGTGGAAGCGGGGCAAGAGGCCGTGTACACCTTGCGATACACGGACCAAAAAGCCGCGGCGAGCGTCCAAGGCGTGGAAATCGCCGAGCGGGAAGATCGCTTTGAGGTGTGTACCGGACCCCTGCGCCTTGGCATTGGCAAAAAGGCGTTCGCGCTTTTTGACGGGGTAGAGCTAGGGGAGCGAGCCGAGGGGTCGTTTGTCTCCGAGGTGGAAGTTGCACCTCGGGGTGGCGGCGATGCTTGGGCCAAAATTTCCGAGTCGGAATTTGTCGGTGGAACGCAGCGGCGGATCTACGGGATGGGGGGCATGTGTTTGGCGTCAGAGGGCGTGGAGGAATACGCCGTTGAGATAGAAGAGGCCGGTCCCTTGCGGGCGGTGATTTGCTGCCGAGGGGCCTACGAGTCAACCGCGCCCATGCACCACTACGCCGGCTATCGCCCGCTGCGCTTTGCGACGCGGATCTACGCCTATGCCGGTAAGGCGCAGGTGCGGGTGGTGCACACGGTGGTCGTCACCTGCAATCCGCGCGAGACCGAGGTGGAGGAGTTGGGTTTGCGCGTTCCAATTTTGTCCGAAGGTAGCGGAACTTGGCGCGTCGGGACTGGACGGGTCATGGAGGGGGCTTGGGTTCCCGAGCGCTACTCATTGCTCTCGCAGCGGTCGGACAATCACTTCTATTGGGAGGAGTACGAAGGTGTTGAGTGCGCCGCGCGGGCCGAGGGCGAACGGGCCGAGGGCTGGATTTGCGCTGAGAACGGCCGCGTCGGCGTTGGCGTTGCGCTGCGCTATATGGCCGAGGAATATCCCAAGGCTCTCGGTGTGGGTGCGCACGGCATTGACGTGTTTTTTTGGCGCGACCCAGACGGTCGGCGGCTTAGCTGCAAACGCTACGCCGAGGAGGTGGCTTGGCACGAGGGCGAAGGGGTCTATGCCGACGGCACGGGCACGGCGAAGAGCAGCGAGTTTTTCGTCGATTTTTTTCGCTCCGGGTCCGCCAGCGGCGAGCGGTTGCAGGGCCTTTTGCACCCGCCACAGGTGAGCGTCGCGCCGGATTGGGTGGTGCAGAGCGGGGCGGTCGGCGGCTTGGCGACCGGCGCGGAATTCCCGCGCTCCGACCGCATGTTGACGGGCTTTGTCGCCTGGATGGAAGGGCACATTGAGCGCTATCGCTGGAAGGGGTTTTTCGATTGGGGCGACGTGATGGCCACTTGGGAGGAGAGCGAGGGCGGCTGGCGCTTCAAGGGCCGCTGGGGTTGGTGCAATAGCGAATGGGATCCGCGCCACGCCGTGTGGTTGCAGTACTTGCGCACGGGCGAAGGGCGCTACTACGCGCTCGCCGAGGCCATGACCCGGCACTCGCTGGACGTAGATACCTGCCACTATCATCCGTTGCGGCCCTACATGGTCGGCGGCTGTTTCCGCCACAGCATGGATCACTTTGGCGACGAGCCGTGCGCTTCGCACACCTTCATCGACAATTGGGTGGATTACTACTACTTGAGCGGCGATGAGCGGGCGCGGGAGGTCTTGCACGAGGCCGGGGAATTTTTTCTGCGCTATCGCTGGAGCGAGGACCCGCGCTACAGCTTCAGCTTGCGCTCCATCGCCAACGCACTGCGGGGCTTGCTCTATCTGTACGAGTTGACCGGTGAAGCGCGCTTTATGCGCCGCGCTGAAGAGGTGTACGACGCGGTGGCTCGCGGCCAAAACGAGGACGGTAGCTGGCACAAGCGCTTCCAGGTATCCACTGAGGCCAAGCTGCCCGACCAAGGGCCGTACGGCATGGCTACCGAGGGGACGACCTTGGCGGTGGAAATGGGGACGGCGGACCCGTTTAGCGCCGAAGAATACCTCGCGCTGGGGGGGAGCTTTAGCTCGTTGAAGCGGGTGTTGCCCTACGAGGAGCAGAAGGGCTATCAGACTCATTATTTGATGGTCGGGTTGGAGCGGCTACACAGGATGACCGGGCGCGCGGATGTGGCCGAGGTTTTCGTGCGTGCCGTCGATTGGTTTTGCGGCGGCAAAGGCTCCTTCGACGCCGAGTTTGCCCGCGCGCAAAGCTACCACGGCGTGCTCTGCGGCTCGCTGGCGTACGCTTGGCGGCTGACCGGAGAAAAGGGCTATCTGGAGGTGGGACGCGCGGTGTTGGCCGAATTGATTGACCAACAGGACTGGAGCGACCGCCCGGATTACCGGGGCGCGGTGGCCATGCACCCGACCGCGTTGAGTTTGGTGTTTTTTGGCGTGCCGTCGCTACTGGGGGCACTTGCAGAAGCAGGTTTGGAGGAGATACCGAATACGTGATGAATTACGAATTACGAATTAGGCTGGGGCCGGGAATTCGTAATTTCTAATTCCTAAATGAATAGGAGATATCGAATGCCTGAACGACCCAATATCATTCTCATTATGACCGACCAACAGCGCTTTGACACAATCGGCGCTTGGGGTTACGACTATGCGATTACGCCGGCGATGGACCGCTTGGCCGCGGAGGGGCTTTCCTTCCGCAATGCCTTTTGCCCAGGTGCGACTTGCATTGCCTCGCGGGCGGCGATTTTCACGGGTATGTACCCGCACAATACCGGCGTGTACAGCTTCGACCACTGGGCCAGTCACCGCAATTGGGTGCAAGACCTCAACGACGCGGGCTATCACTGCGTCAACATCGGCAAGATGCACTTTGCTCCGCGCGATGTTGCCGGGGGGTTTCACGAGCGGGTCGTGGTGGAGAATCCCACTAACAAGAACCTCGCCATGGGTGGGGCGGACGACGACTGGGGCCGCTACCTGCGGATTCACGGCTTGGAGCGGCCCAACGACCGCAACAAGACCGACCCCGATTGGCTGCAGAAATACCAAGGCGTCCCTTGGCACTTGGAGGAGCGCTTTCACTCGGATGTTTTTATCGGCGACTCGGCTCTTACTTGGATTCGCGATTACAAGGGTCAACAACCGTTTTTCTTACAGGTGGGTTTTACTGGACCGCACGAGCCGTGGGATCCGCTGCCGAGGCATTTGGAACAGTACGCGGGGCGGCCAATGCCCCCGCGCGTGATGCGCGAAGGCGAGTTGGAGGACAAGCCGCCCCAGCACGCGGCGCAGAGAAAGACGCACGCTGAGACCGAGCACGAATCCGCGATCGACATGTACTCGCCCAGCGAAGAGGATATCGCCCACATGCGGCGGCATTACTACGCTAAAATTACCACGGTCGATGAGAAGCTGGGCGAAGTTCTCGACGCGCTGCAAGCGCGAGGCTTTTTGGACAATAGTCTGCTGATTTTCTGCTCGGATCACGGCGAGTTGTTGGGCGATCACGGACTGGCGTATAAGTGGCTGATGTACGATCCGATAGTACACGTGCCGCTGATTGTGCGCGACAGTCGGCGGACGCAACAGGGCCGCGAGACCGGCGACTTGGTCTCGCTGATGGATTTGGGGCCGACGATCCTAGAAGCGGCGGGCGTGGAGGTGCCCAGTTACCTAGAGGGACGCTCGCTGCGGCCATACTTAGAGGGGGCTGCGGATTGCGCGCCGCGCGAGTGGGTATTCTGTGAGGACAACTATCAGGTGATGATGCGCGGCCAGCGGCACAAGATGGTCTATTACATCGGCCAAGATCAGGGCGAGCTATACGACTTGGAGCAGGACCCGCACGAGTTGTGGAACCTCTGGGGCCGACCCGAGCATCAAGAGTTGCAAAACGAGCTTACGGCCCGTTTGCTGCGCTGGCTCGCCGCGAGCACGTACTACAATGCTGGCTACCGCCGCCAGCGCAGCCGGCAGTACGCGATGCGCTGGCCGCGCCCGGACGACGCGTTTTTACACGGGGCGCGGGGGAAAGCAGTGCCCCGTTCGTTTGATCTCTAGGATTCGGTTAAGAACCCGGCGAGAAGATCAACGGCATCCTCTCGATCTATTTTGCCGGTGTTGATCGTCAGGTCGTAGAGTAGGGGGTCGTTCCAGTCGGCTCGGTGGAAGTTGCGCAGGTAGCTCTGCCGCCATTGGTCGTGTTGCTCGATGAGTTTCTGCGCTTGCTCGCGATCCATGTCGCGGGTTTGCATCAATCGCTCAATCCGCGTTTCGAGCGGGGCGATGATTTTGACGTGACAGGCATTGGGGAAATCGGCGAGGACGACTTGGCTGGCCCGGCCGACGACGACGGCCTTGCCGCTTTGGCCGAAATCCTGCACGAGGGTCGTGATGAGTAGCTGATACGTGCCTCGGTCGAGGTACGTCGCTTCGCTGACCTCGTGCTCGCGTATGTGGGGGAACTCGAGCCCAAACTCGGGCGCGTACGCGGCAGCCGATAGGGGAAAAGTCCCCGGAGCGACTTCGGGCACGAGCAATTTCTTGAGGAAGAACCGGAGGCGGCCCTCCCCCTTTTCATCGTAGCGCTCAACCTCTTCGACCGAGGTGTCGGTGATGCTGGCGATCTCTTCGACGAGGCGGCGGTCGATAAATTCGTAGTCTAGCTTGGCGGCCAACTGCTCGGCGATCCAGTCGCCAAAGCTGCCGAGCTGACGGGCAACCGTGATGACATTCATGGCGAGTCTCTTAGGTTGGAAGTGATCAGGTCCCAGCTTGTAATCCTTTGTAAAGAGTATAAAAGGCGGATATTTGCCGTGTCAACGCTTTTCGGGTCGGTTCAACTGCGGTCCCAAGCGGATGGAATGGGTTTTGACGAGGCAGTAGATTGGGTCGCCGATGCCGAGTTGCATTTCCTCGATGGCTTCTGGGGTCGTCTTGACGGCCAGTCGCCGCCCGACATCCACGTAGATGAGCTGTTTCCCCCTCACATCGGCGATTGCGCTGATAGTCCCCTGCAACGCGTTGCGCACGCTCAGTCCTGTGGGGTGCTGGCGGGCGAGGACGATGTCGTCGGCGCGGATGCCGATGAAGAGGCGACTGCCGACGGGTTGATCGCAGTAGGGAATTTTGAGCTGCTGACCATGACACAGGACCTCGCAGACGCCCCGCTCAGCGTCGGTCGCCGCGATTTCCACGTCGAGGACATTTTCAAAGCCGTGCTCTTCGACCAGCGGCAGGACTTGGGGATGGGCCGCGATGGTGAAGAAGTCGCCGTGTGCGATGACTTGGCCGTGGTCGAGGACTACTACTTGGCTGGTGAGTTCGAGGATTTCGGCGACTGAGTGGCTGACGTAGAGAATGGGAATTTGGAGGGCGTCGCGGACGTGGCACAAGTAGGGGATGATGCGGTTTTTGAGGCCCTGATCGAGCGAGGCCAGCGGTTCATCCATCAGCAGCAGGCGCGGGGAAGTGAGTAGGGCGCGGCCCAAGGCGACGCGCTGGCGCTCGCCGCCGGACAGGTGTCTCGGTCGCCGCTTGAGCAGGGAGCCGATTTCGAGCAGATCGACGATCTGGTCTAGGGCAAAGCGGCGTGCCGCTGTCGGTAGCAAATCGCGACCATAGCACAGGTTTTCCTCAGTGCTCAGGTGCGGGAAGAGCAAGTCGTCTTGAAATACGTAGCCGATGCGGCGATGCTCGGGCGGCAGGTCGATGTGCTGAGCCGAGGAGAAGAGGGTTTGGCCGTCCAAGGATATTTCGCCGGTGTCCGGTCGCACTAGCCCGGCGACCACGTTGAGCAGCGAGGTCTTGCCCGCGCCCGACGGGCCGTAGATGGCAGTGACGGCGTGGTGGCACTCGATATCGATGTCGAGGGTGAAGGGGCCTAGTTGGCGTTGGGTGCGGAGGTTGAGCATTGCTAATGCGAGCGCAGGCGACGGGCCGACCACTCGCTGGCCACGAGGGCCAGTAGCGAGAGTGTGACCGAAATAGCGATTAGTCCGACGACGCGGCTTTCTCCGTCCGGTTGGTTGAGGTATGTGTAAATGGCCGAGGGGATGGTGCGGGTCTGTCCGGCGATGTTGGCCGCAAAAATAATGGTCGCGCCGAATTCGCCCAAGGAGCGGGCAAAGCTCAACAGCGAGCCAACCAACAGGCCGGGAGCGGCGAGGCGCAAGGTCACGGTCAGGAAGGTGCGCACCGGACCAGCCCCGAGGGTGCGGGCGACGCGCTCTAGGCGCGGATCCACGCTCTCGATCCCGAGGCGCACGGAGCGCAGCATCAGGGGAAAGCCGACCACGGCCGAGGCCAGGACCGCGCCCTTCCAATCAAAGGCCAACTGGAGGTCAAAGGCTGCCAGCACCGGGCCGAAGAGACCGCGACGGCCAAAGAGCAACAGGAGCAGATAGCCGGTGACTACCGGCGGCAGGACCAGCGGCAGGTGACAGAGGCCGTCGAGCGCGATCTTGAGCGGAAACTCCCGCCGGGCTAGCAGCCAGCCCAGCAACACGGCCGGCAACAGGCTCAGCAGCACGCAGCAAAAGGCCACGCGCAGCGAGAGCAAAAGGACCTGCACTTCCTCAGCGCTGAACACGTTGGTCGCCCAAAAAGGTAAAGCCGTGTTTGCGGAAGATGCTGGCGGCCGTATCTGAGCTAAAAAACGCCAGCAGGTCGCGGACCTGAGTGCTGGCGCGGTCCTTGACGATGGCCGCCGGATAGACGATGGGGCGGTGCAGTGAGTCTGGCACGGTCGACAGGGTTATTACGCGGTCGCTTTGAGCCGCGTCGGTGGCGTACACCAAGCCCGCGGCGCACTCGCCGCGCTCGACGTACACCAAGGCGGCGCGGACGTCGGGCGCGGGTGCGATGCGGGTTTTGAGCGCCGGCCACCAGCCCAACGCCTCTAGGGCTTGGCGGGCGTACTGGCCGGCCGGGACATGATCGGGGTCGCCGAGGGCCAAGCGGCCAGCGAAAGCACCGGCAAAGTCGAAGTCCCTTGCCAAGAGGACGGTGAAGGGCACTTCCCTAGGTGCAATGACCACAAGGGCGTTGCCGAGGAGATCGACGCGGGTGTCTTGCTCGATGTGCTGGTGCGCTTGGAGATAGTCCATCCACTCGGCGTTGGCGGAAAAGTAAATGTCGGCTGGCGCACCGGCGGCGATTTGTTTGGCCAAGGTAGAAGAACTGGCAACGGACAGATGCATCCCCTCGTAGTGGGTGGCCAGTTCTGAGAGTGCGGAACTTAGGCTAGCGGCGGCGAATACGCTTTGGGCCGTTGCTAGCGCGGGGCAGAGCAAGAGCAGTAGGATGCTAACGGACGTTACGCACGAGCATCTAGGTATTAGATGCTTCGACTCCGCTTCGCTCCGCTCAGCATGACAGCAGTGGGCGCGTTCCTTCCTTGTCATGCTGAGCGAAGCGAAGCATCCCATACCGAATGGCCTTTGCGTAAACATCAGATGCTAAGTGTCCGCGGGGTCATGGTGCCAGAAATCGGCCAGCGACTGGGCGATATGGGTTGGATTGCGGACGGAATGCACTGGGTGCCAAGAGGAGGGAAAAAGTTGGCGGTAGCGGCTTTGTGCAAAGCGGCGATCGACGAGGAGGATAGCGCCTCGGTCGCTCGCAGTGCGGATGACGCGGCCGGCGGCCTGCAACACGCGGTTCATGCCTGGATAGACGTATGCATACGCAAAGCCGGGAATCTCGCGCTCGTCAAAATAGTGGCGGATCAAGTCGCGCTCCAAGCATAGTTGCGGCAGGCCAACGCCGACGACTGCTGCACCGACTAATCGCTCGCCGACTAAATCGATCGCCTCGCCGAAGACGCCGCCCATCACCGCGAAACCCACTGTGTATTGTTCGGGCTGCAATGGCTCCGCGTCAAATGCAGAGAGAAATTCCTCGCGCTGGCGGTCGGACATGCCGCTTTCTTGGACGAGCAGGTCGATGTCCGGGTGCGCCTCGGCAAAGCGCGTTGCGACTTCCTCCATGTATTTGTACGAAGGGAAAAAGGCGAGGTAGTTGCCCGCGCGCTGGCTGACGAGGGCGGCGATGGACTCGGCGATGTCGTCGTAGCTCTCGCCGCGCTTTTTGTACGTCGTCTCAATGTGGTCGGCCAGCAGCAGGCGCAGGTGCTCGGGCGGGAAGGGCGAGCCAAGGCTCAATAAGGTATCCCCCTCCTCGCCGCCGAGCAGGTCGCGGAAATACGCCAGCGGCGAGAGCGTGGCCGAGAAAAATACGGCCGCGCAGCCGCGCTCCAAGGCTTGGCGGATATTGTGCGCTGGGTCGAGACAGAAGAGCCGGAAACGAATATCTCGCCCCTGTTTTTCGGTGTATGTGGTGTAGTGTTCGTCGAACAGTTCGCCTATGCGCTCAAAGCCCAGCACCCGAAAGTAGCATTCGATCAATTCGTCCCAAAAGGGCAAGGCCGCGCCCTGCTCTAGGACCTTCTCGGCGGCGCGGAGGACATTGTGAACCAGCGCCATTAAATCCGTTGATAGCTGCGGGCTAATCCAGCACTCGCCGTCGCCTTCCTGCTCGACCTTCTTGCCGAGCTTGGCAAAGTAGCGGTTGAGGGCGTCGAGCTGTTTGCTCAAGTCGGGATGCGTCTTGCCGACTAAGCGCTTTAGCCCAGAGATCTCGGATTTGCACAGATCGGCCGAGAACATTTCGCGCGCTCGATCGACGAGATTGTGCGCCTCGTCAATCAGGAAGGCGTATTGCCCTCGGGTGTCTTGGAAGAAGCGCTTGAGGAAGGCCCGTGGATCGAAGACGTAGTTGTAATCGCAGATGATGACGTCGCACCACGGCGCGAGGTCGAGCGAGAATTCAAAGGGGCAGACAGTGTGCTTTTGCGCGCATTCCTCGATGAGGGACCGGGTGAAGGCGTCGTGGGTAAAGATGTCTTCGAGCGCGTCGTTGATGCGGTCGTAGTAGCCACGGGCGAACTCGCATTGCTCGGGGTCGCAGGTGCTGCCGCCATTGGGTTTGAAGCAGATCTTGTCGCGGGCCGTCAGCGTTAGACTCTTGATGCGTGCGCCGCCCCCGCGCAGGTCGTCGATGGCCTTTTCGGCGATCCTGCGTCCGCTGGTTTTGGCCGTCAGGTAGAAGATTTTTTCAGTATGACCCAAGCCGAGGGCCTTGGCCGCGGGGAACAGAGTCGAGATGGTTTTGCCGATGCCGGTGGGTGCTTGGGCGAAGGCGCGACCGCGGCCGTCGATGGTGCGGTAGGTGGCCGCGGCCAGATCGCGTTGGCCGGGCCGGTACTCGGCGAAGGGGAATTTGAATGCTTCAAGCGAAAGATCGCGCTCGGCGCACCACTGTTGGTAGATGCGCGCCCAATGCAGGTAGCGCTCGATGAGATCGGCGCAAAACGCCGCCAGTTCGTCGCACGCAAAGGTGCGGCGGTCCTCGCGGTGCTCGTAGGTTTCTAATTGAAGATAGGTTAGCTGGATGTCGATGGAGTCGAGGCCACTTTGCTCGGCGACCATGAAGGCGTAGAGCTTGGCCTGTGCCCAATGCGCTGGGTTTTCAGGGACCTCGTCGAGATCGGCCTCGGTGGTCTTGATTTCCTCGATGAGTACGACGTCGTCTTCGACGAGCAGGCCGTCGATGCGGCCGCTTATTTCGAGGGTGATCTCGTCGGTTTCGACTAAGTAGGAGATGGGCACTTCTGCCTGGTAGTCGGCGGGGCGGGCGCGCTGGATTTTCTGGTGGCCGCGAGTGCCTTCCACTAGGCGATCGGGGCGGGAAAAGCCGCCGGAAACTAGATCGCCAGAGCGCAGCACGAAGCCGACGAGTTCGCGGACCGAGGTTTTGAGCAGGCGCGGGGGCATGGTGTTATAATATAGGGTCGCTAGCAGGCACTTGCATTCTCACAGGAGACGATAATGAGTCAATCTGTAGTCTTGGGCGTCATTGGCGGATCGGGGTTGTACCACATAGAAGGGGTCGAAACGGTCGCCGAGCACCGGCTAGATACGCCTTTTGGCGCGCCTTCGGACGCCATTGTCGAGACGCGCATCGGCGGGCGCACAGTCCACTTCCTGCCGCGACATGGCCGGGGGCATCGACTGCTGCCGAGCGAAGTGCCCGCTCGCGCCAATATCCATGCGCTCAAGCAACTAGGGGTGAACCACGTTTTGGCCATCAGTGCCTGCGGCATCATGCAGGAAAAGATCCGGCCTGGGGACATGATCGTGCCCGACCAGATTTTCGACCGCACGCGCGGACAACGCCCATCGACGTTTTTCGGCGACGGGATCGTCGGACACGTGATGTTTGCCGACCCGTTCTGCGAGACGTTACGGGGCGAGGTCATCGCGGCGGCTCAAGCGGCCGATGCCAACGTCCACGCGGGCGGTACGTATCTCTGCATGGAGGGGCCGGCCTTTTCCACCCGCGCTGAGTCGCATTTCTATCGCAACGCTGTGGGCGCGGCTGTGATCGGCATGACCGCTCTACCCGAGGCCAAGCTGGCGCGCGAAGCGGAGATGTGTTACGCGCTGCTGGCGACGGGCACGGACTACGACTGCTGGCACGAGGAAGAAGAAGACGTGAGCATCGAGCAAGTGCTAGCGGTGCTACGGGCTAACAGTGCTTTGGCCGTGCAGATCGTCGCCGAGGTAGCCACGCGCCTGCCGGCTGAATCTGCTTGTCCTTGTTTGCGCGCTGCCGAAAGCGCTATCATCACCGACCCGGCGGTGATTCCCTTAGAGGCAAAGGAACGGCTCCGCGCACTTTACGGAAAGTACCTAGACTGATGAATAATCTCTTCAGAATAGCGGTCGTCGGCGTCGGCCGGATTGGCACATTTCACGCCCGCCACGTCCAAGAGCTGGCCAGCGAGCGGGGCGATTGCGCGTTGACTGCGGTAGTAGATGGCTACGGCGACTTGGCCGCTGAGGTCGCGGCTCAGCTACAGGCCGGTCAAGAAACGGCGATTGGTGTTTTCAAAGACGTAGAGGAACTAGTCGCGGCTGAGGCAGCCGACGGCGCGTTTATTGCCTCGCGGACTGAAAACCACTACCGCGAGGCCCAAACCTTAATCGATGCGGGCTGGCGGGTGCTGATGGAAAAGCCGCTGACGCATTCTCTGGCCACAGCGCGGGAATTTGCCGCCTATCTAGACGCCGACGATTTCCGCCGCACGGCGCTGATGCAGGCTTTTATGCGCCGCTTTGACGCGCCGCTGTTGTGGGCCAAAGCCCTGTTGGATCAAGGCGCTATCGGCGCGCCGTTCAAGATCGTCTCGATCCTCGAAGATCCAGTGCCGCCGCCCGAGGGGTACAATAGCTCTGGCATACTCTCGGATATGGCGGTGCACAATATCGACGAGATCCTCTGGCTCGGTGGGCAGCAGCCCGAGCGGCTGGCTGGTTTTGGCAGCCTGCTGTACAACCAGCAGCACACGGACGTCAAAGAGGACTTCGACGATGCTCTCTTGCAGATGTACTTTCCCGAGAATTTGATCGGCCAAGTGACGGTGAGCCGCAACCACGTGGCTGGGTATCGCAACGAGACTTGGGTTTACGGGACGGAGGGGTTGGTGCATGTGGGGGCCTTTAGTGCCGACTCGCTTATGGTAGAAGTAGAAGCATTTGGGCGGCGGGGTTTAATCGAGCGGCGGGAATTTGCCCTGCGCGATTACGGCGCAGGAGTGCCGTTTTTTATCGAGCGCTTCGGGCCGGCGTACAAGGCCGAGGTAGCCCACTATATAGACCAGTGCCGCGCTGGAGTGCCGTTTGCCGTTGATCACCGCGATGGGCTGAGGGCGCTGGAGATTGCGATGGTGGGGAGTGGGGCGTTGCGGGGACGCGAGGGAGGCGTTGCGATATGAAAGTCACGAAGATCGAGACCCTGAGGGCCAGCCGCTTTATGTACGTGCGGGTGCACACCGACGAGGGCATATCGGGTGTCGGCGAGTTGCATCCCGCAAGCGGTACCAGCGGCACGCCGTTTGCGCCCATTGCAGCGGTGGATTACTGCGCCGAGTACCTAATCGGCAAGGATCCCCTCCACATTGAGCGCAACTGGCAGCACATGTTCCGCCGCTGCGTGTTTCGCGGCGGCGCGGACACCATGGCCGCGATCGGGGCAATTGACATTGCGCTGTGGGACATCAAAGGTAAGGTTGCCGAGTTACCTGTTCATTCGCTGCTGGGCGGTCCCACGCGGGAGCGCGTACGCGTGTACTCCCATCTGCATGGCAACTCCCCGGCGGAGTTGGCCGAAGATGCGCGGCGCATGGTCGAGGCTGGTTACACGGCCCTGCGCCTCTATCCGTTCGGTGCCTTTGCGTCTGGCGAGGGCATAAGCTTAGAGCAACTGTCGTTTCGCGGCATGACTAAGCGCGCTGCGGCTACCCTGCAGGCGGTGCGCGACGCCGTGGGTGACGAGATTGATCTCATGGTCGATGTGGTCAACCGCCTCACGCCGCCGGAGGCCATCGAGGTGGGCAAGGCGCTTGAGCCTTATGGTTTGTTTTTTTTCGAGGACCCCATCGAGCCTGAGAACATGGACGCGTGGGGTCATGTCGCGGCAAATATGCCGGTGCCAGTGGCCATGGGTGAGCGGCTCTACACCACCTACCAGTTCCGCGAGTTGCTAGCCCACAAGGGAGCTTCGTACATCCGGCCGGATCTGTCGCTCGCCGGTGGAATCACGAATTGCAAAAAGATCGCGGCGCTGGCCGAAGCAAGCTACGTAGGAGTCGCCCCGCACAACCCACTGAGTTGCGTCCTGACCGCGGCGTGCGTGCAACTCGACGCCGCCATCCACAACGTCGCCATCCAAGAGTACCCGAGGGATGAGTACGATGCCCCGAAACGGGATCTGGTCGAGATGCCACTGCGGCGTGAGGGCGGCTTCCTGATTGTGCCGCAGACTCCTGGTATTGGCATTGAACTAAACGACGAAGCGTTCCCGCACTACCCGCCTGAGCCGTATGCCCGGGAGCCGGTGATTGGCCCCGACGGCGCTCTGCGGGACTACTGATTAATATGATAAGGCTGACTCAAATAACCTCAGAGCAGTTGGAGTGGTACAAAGAAAAAACTGGGGGCTTCTATGGAATGGATTTCAATTTTGGAGGACCGTCGGGATTTTTCGGATTCTATGGCGAGTTTGATATCTCCAGCGAAGGTCAGGTTGACTTGGCAAACCTCCTAGTAGCCCATTCCTGCGAACACGAGCAGGATGAGATGATTGCCGAGATAAGTGCTCTGCGACAGACTATCACGGATGGCCTGTGGGATGCTACATTGTACCAGGAGCGCCGACTCGACGCTGTCTGGGAGGAGTTTAAGTTAGAATTTTTTTCCGCACCAACGAGCGATGGAACGGTTGCAACTCATTTGTTACTCTCACATGACAATCCCGCCATTTTTAGAGAGCCTTATTTCAATGATTACTTTGAACTGCGATCTGACCGTGCCCGCAAGAAGTCTGAACTGCAAGATCCGGGGGGTTACTACCCCGTAAGTCCGAAGCAAACCCCTGAACGGGCTGAGGCTGTTGATGTGGCGGAACTTGCGCGTCGCATTAAGGGTGAGCCACTGGTGGCGTTTACGGGCGCTGGGTTATCGACCGCGGCAGGTATTCCCACGTTTGACGGAAAAGGTGGACTGCAGGAGCAATTCCCCATCGACAATTACCGTTTCCCCGGTACTGTTGCCGATTGGATAATACACCGACCTCGTGAGACGGCTCTGGTACTGGGAACATTCTATACCCGCTTTATGACAGCCAGCCCCACCGAAGCCCATGCGGCTCTTGCACAATTGGAAAAACACGGGATACTGAAGCACATCATTACGGGCAATTTTGACGAGCTACACGAATGGGCCGGTAGCCAAAAAGTGCATATAAATGAACCCAAATACTTTAAAGGCTCAGACGAGGGCTGGGCTTGGATTGAGGAAGGTCAGGTGGCTTTGGTTATAGGCGTGTCGATGGATGCAAATAACGGCCTGCTAGACTATGCCCGTGACAACGCCCTCCAAATCGTCGTTGTGGCTCCAGAACGACCGGACTTCATACATGCACAGGACTGGTTTGTCGAGGGGCTTGCTGAGGATGTCTTGCCCGAACTGACAAAGCTGCTCACCACCTGATCACGCACTTCCTTCGACTTGGCGTGCCATCTGCTCCATATAGGCGGCTCGACCCATGAGGTCTTTCTTGTAGTTCCAGCGCGTCTTTTCCGGGTACATCACTAGGGAGCGATCTGCCAAGGGCAGGGACACTTGGACGCTGCCCTGCCGGTGCGATTGGCGCAGGGCTATGGCCAACTCCAGGGCATGGCGCAAATCGTCGCCGCTGGTGATTGCCAAGTCTCCGCCTTCTTCGAGGACGCGGATGATATCCTCGACAATGGCCCGCATCACCGGTCCGGGATCCTGCCAGCCCTCGTCGTCGTACCCTCTCTCTGCCTCGGTGTATTGCTCGAACACCCCTTCCTCCTCGACCAAAGGAACCCCTCGACCGCTGTGCTTGAACAGGCGCAAACCGAGGGCCGTATTGTTCCAATTGCAGATCAGTCCCTCGCTGCCCACCACCTCAAGGCCGCGCCAAGTTGGGCCGGGGAAGCTGCTGAAGCACTCTATGCCATTGCCAAAGCGAATGTACCCACCCACGCCGCCGAAACCAGTGGCTCCCTCCTCGTAGGGTTCCTCGTGATCGCTGTGGGGATCGCCCTCGACCCGGCCGACGACCCACTCCGCCGGTGCCTTAGCGGCGAATTTGCGCGCCAAGTTCAGACCGTGGCAGCCCCCCTGGCCGTTGCCGCCGTACAGATTGATGCGCTGCACTTGGCCAATCGCCCCTCCTGCGGCCAACTCGTAGGCCCGGCGGTAGTCTGGATGGCTCGACACCATGATGCCCGAGGCCAGATACACGCCCCGCCGCTGGCAGCTTTCCACCATGCGGTCGGCTGCGGACAGCCGGGCTGTCAGCGGTTTTTCGCAAAAGATGGCCTTGGCTCCGGCCTCGGCCGCGGCCACCACTGCTCCGGCGTTGGCCCTCACCGGCAGCACTGGCATGGCGATATCGATCGACTCGCGTGCCAACATCTCCTCGTAGGTGGCGTAGCCGGGCACCCCGAAGCGGCGGCAACCCAGCGCCAGATTTTCCGCATCCGTATCGGCAATGGCCACCACCTTGCACAAGGGGTGCACATCAAAGGCCCGGGCCCGGCTGGTGCCGGCCCGTCCGCAGCCAATGACGCCGACCCGATATTTGGCTTCTCGTTTTTCTCGCATGAAGATCCGTCCCAGCTATTGGATTACTTGGGAAAATAGGGCAGTTCGAGACCGGATATGTGCTGCAGGATGCGGATTACCTGGGCGCTGTAGCCGTACTCGTTAGAGTGTCCCCTGCGGAGGCTCTGGACACGGCCCCCTGAACCGCCGCGCTGGTGAAGCCCCCACCTGCAGGCTCTCGGCGGGAGCCGCGAGGGCTGGCAGAAGGGCCACTAGCCACGCACGGACGGCGACTGTCTTTACCTTGATCTTCGCGTTCCTCGTCTCCATCGCTCGCCTACCTTCCCTGAAAGCCCGTTGTAGGAATGTCGCATATGGCCCTTATTAGGACAATTGATATAAGAAGCCACAACATCGCCATCCAAGAGTAGCCGGATAAACGAATATGGCGCGGCAAAAAAAGAAAACCACTAAAAAGAAAAAGCCCTCTGACCCGTTCTCGAAACTCACTTGGGAAGACCTAGAAGAATGGGCGGGCAACGTCATCGTCGGACGAGGACGCCCCTACCATAAAAAAGGAGCGGTTGAAAACTTGGGACGCACTGAGGGCGGGACGTTGGCAGCTTGGGTGAGAGGAACGCGGCGCTATGCCACCCGGGTTCGCCTTACCGAGAGGAACGGCTTGGAATCCGCCTGCACCTGTCCCTATTGGGATACCTGCAAGCACGCGGTGGCGGTGGTACTGGAATACTTGGAATGCCTCAAGACCGATAGTGCTATTGGCGAAATTGAGGAAGACGATCCGCGCTTGTTGAAACTAGAAGCAATAGTGGACGAGGACGAGGAGGAAGAAAACTTCAAGGCGCGTTCCGGGCGGTCAAAATCCAAGAAATCCAAAGCGGCTTCCCTGCGTCCGTACCTCGAGGAGCAGACCAAAGCCGAACTCGTAGCGCTGGTGATTGAACTCGCGGACGCGCACGACGCGGTGCGCCAATTACTCGCCGACCGCCGCAATTTGGCTTCCGGGCAGACGCAAAAAATTCTCCAGATGATCCGCCGCGAGATCCATGCCTTAGAAGAGTCGTTATGGGACGAATACAACTACCGAGACCCTGCGGCCAACGTAGGTCGCCTCAATGCGGCGCTCAAAGGGTTGGTCGAAGCCGGACAGGCCGACGCGGCCGTGCGACTAGGGCCGGAGTTACTGGACGCGGGCAGCCGGGCACTTGAGCACGATAGCGAAGGCGAATCCGACGCAGCGTTCGCCGACTGCTTTGAGGTGCTTTTTCAGGCTCTAAATACGGCCTCCCTATCGCCAGCGGACCAGATAGAATGGGCCATAGATATGGAACAGGCCGACGGGTACAGCCTGTGCGCCGCTGGCTTGGAACGCCTGTGGAAGAAAGGCTACGCCAAAAGCGATTGGTCCGCGGTGTGCGACCGGCTAGCGCAGCGTCTCGAAGCCATTGAGCCTATTGCGGAAGAGGACTCCTTTTTGCCTAACTTCAAACGGAGCCAAATTGCCGACTGGCTGACGCGCGCCTTGGAAAAGGCTGGTCGCCAAGACGAGATTATCCCGCTGTGGGAGCGCGAAGCGCCCATCACCAACACTTATGCTCACTTGGTGGACCTCCTGATGGCCAAACGCCGCTGGGAAGAGGCCCGGTACTGGTGCCGTCAGGGGATGGAGGCGACTGCCCCTATCTATCCGGGCATTGAAGCGGCCCTGCATAAGCAGCTACAGACGATTAATCGACGCAGTGGCAATCCGCTCGCTGGGTTGGCTCTTCAGGCCGAGGAGTTTTTTGCCAATCCTGGCCTGCACGGCTTCCAAGCTCTGTGCAAAGCCGCTCACAAGGCGCGCGTCGGCAAGGGCGTCGAGGCTTGGGCGCGGCACTATCTGGAAACGGGTCGGCGACCTGGTGTCGGTCGGAAACGCAAGAGCGATCCGAAGATCGCTTGGCTTCTGCCGTCCCCTGAAGTCGAAGTACCCAACATTGAGGCAACAGAGGCACCGATGACTGGGATACTAATCGAGTTGGCTATTGCCGAGAAGAAGCCGGATGAGGTGCTCAAGTGGTACGACTATGCCGGCCGCAGAAGGGGTGGATTGAGGTTGTATGACTTTATCGTCAACCCCACCGAGGTGGCCGAGGCCATCAAGTCGGCCCACCCGGAGCGGGCGCTAGACATTTGGCGGGAAACCGCCGAGGAGCAGATCGCCCGGGTCAGTACGAGTGGGTACGAGGCAGCGATTCCCTATCTGCGGAAAATGAAAAATGCGCTCACTCGGGCCGGTCGCAAGCAGGAATGGGAAGCGTATCTAACTTCCTTGCGAGAGCAAAACCACCGTCGGCCGCGGTGTCTGGAGGTACTGGATCGGCTGAAAGGTGGGCGTCGGCGAATTATCGACGCGTAGTTCTATTGGCAACTTTTGCGGAGGATTGTTTATGTCCACTACCTATTGCCCCCACTGCCGCCGCGTCACCAACACGCGCATTGTTCTTGAGCCGCCACGCCGCACGTCCAAAGGGAAGGAACCGGGCCTGCGGGTTCTCCACTGTGCCCTTTGCAATGGTTTCATTCGCAGCGAGGAAGTGCCCCGTGCCGAAGAGAAGGATAGCGTACTGTAGCTGCGGCGGATGGACGAAACCTGATCATAGGAGATTGTTATGGAACTAAACTATTTCACCTCGTATTTCTCATCCTTTTTAGCCATAGTTATAGCCTTCTCTTTCGCCATAGCCATAGCCCTGTATGGACGGACCGAAGAAAAGAATCGCGCACGGCTGGATCAGCTAGCTGATCGGCTGCGCCAGCTCTACAAGTGCGCCGGTCAGCCGGCCCTGCGGGTACGCCGTCCCAGACGACTCCACTTTGAGATGCATCGAGCCCTCCGAGAATTAGAGATGAGTCTCAGGACTTTGGAGCAGCACTACCAAATCCGGGGCCGTCGGCTGCGCTCTCCCCGGATGTTCATCGACGATCCCAATCCTGTCCTCGACAATATGGATCAGCGGCTCTCGCGGCTGGAAGAAATCGACGTGAAATAGAGGAATCGAGTTGTGCGGAAGTCAAAGGACGAGTCGCACGGCGATACAGTAGCCGTTTGCGCCCCCTTCTTTTTAAGCTGTCGTAAGCCATATTGGTCCTACGACAGCTTTTTATTTTTCGTCCGACGTCAGTTTTATCGTCTTCGTCGCGTCTATTCTATTAGCAGACCATGAAAGAAACACTGAGCGATCAGGAACTGATAGAACAAGTGCGCGCCGGACACCCGCGAGCTTTTGACGCCTTGATAAAGCGCTACTTGGAGGATATGCACCATATCGCCCGTCTGTACCTGAAGGGTTCCGCCGAAATCGAAGATGTGGTGCAGGAGGCCGCTAGCCGAGCATTTCATCATCTCGACCGACTTCGCGATGCCGATCAGTTCCCGTCGTGGTTGCGCGCTATTGTGCGCAACCGCTGCCTTTCGCATTTGCGCAGCCGACGTAGCTATTTGTCCTATGAAGAAGAGACTAGGGAGGGGGCGACTCACATCCAAGTGGACGAATCCTATTGGGGCGGCCAACCGTTTCCCGCTGCCGACCAGAACCTGATCGACCAAGAAGAAGCGCATTGGGTTCAAGTGGCCGTCGGCCAACTGTCGGAGAAAAACCGCTCGGTTACTTCTCTGCACTACTTCGAGGGCAAATCCTACGAAGAAATCGCCGCGGTCTTAGACGTGTCTCTCAGTACGATCGAGGGCCGCCTGTACCGCGCCCGCAAACAACTAAAGGAGGTAATGATAAACATGGCTAAAGCCGATATAGACCAAGTGGCCCTGCAAGAGGCGATTGCTGAGGCGACCCAAGGCCTGCAGGACGATATCGCCCAGATAAAACGCCAACTCGCCGTCATCAACTGGGAGGACAATCACTGGCTCGATCAAGCTCGCAGTGCGGCGGGGCAGACCATAACCAAATTGCCTACCGACCAGGAAAACCCGGTTATCTGGGGCCTGGCAGGTGCCTACCGCTTAGGGGCTAAGGTCAACCAGCGGCGCTTATCCTTTTGGTCCTTCGACGATATAGACGAGTATCTGGATTGCGCGCAAGACGCCGATATTGCCCGCTTCGCCTCCCTGTTCACCGATCCGGCGACCGTCGGTGTGATTCGGCAATTGGTCAAAGGGCCACAGCAAGTAGCTGACTTGGTGACGTTATGCGCGATTGATAGGGAAGCCCTCGATGGGGTCCTGGAGGGCCTGATCGAAGCAGGCCTAGTGCAGCGCGCCAAGGACGGTCGGATCGAACCCGTGAAGAGCAGCGTGACTTTCTTGATGACCTTGATCGGCCTGACAGTGCTGTATCGAGTGCAGATCGGCGAGTTAGAGAAGCCCTGAGGTTTAGGAGTCTTTTATCGCAACGATGGAAATGATGAGACCAGCAGCTATTAAAGTCCGCATCCGGCAGCAGATGGTTCCATTGATATTGGCATTGGGGGCTTGCGGCGGCCCCTTACAGCTAACCAAGTTCACTTTTGAGAGTGACGAATTGGAGGCGTGTACGTTGGCTGCTTTGCCAGCCGACGCGAAGGTGCCATGCGGGGCCCAAGACAACCCTTTTGTGACGTCTGAGCAGGAATACCTTGAGTGTTTCGGTGGGATGCTGCTAGCGCCGCACCAACACCGTCATCAACATTCTGCGGATGCTGGCCAAGATTCGACATCTAGTACAACCAGCGAACTTGTGGCAGAATTGGAGGAGTTTCTGTTTTCCATTTATCAAGGTGAGGGGGAAGCAGGAATCTTTGGACTCAGATTCTCCCATGCCCAAGCAGCCCAGCGCGCGGCGGCTCTCCTTCGTCTTCGGGGAGCTGAGCACTCAAAGGTACACACAAAGGGCAACCTCGTAGTTTATGTATGGCACGATGAGGGCGCTGACGGATGTTCCGCTAAGTTAGACTCACTCGTTAAGAGTCGCATCCGGTGAGTCCGCGAAATTCCTCTGTCTCGGTGTGGCCGCACAACAGGTAACACGCGTACCCTGATCTCTTGGTCTGATAGCTCGAACAGCCGTCGCCTAACACGAGCCCCAAGGCTTCCGCGCCTTGAATCCATCTACCATGAATGCGTCCATAACTTGACAGCCCATGAAAAATGTATATGTTGTCGTCAAATTACTGTGAAAAATGACGACAATATAGTCAAATGACGATTCCGCGTATATTTGAAGCACCCAAAAAGAGCTTCTTTCTCTTAGGACCGCGTGGCGTTGGCAAAAGCACCTATTTGCGAATCGCTTTTCCCGCTGCCCACGTCATCAATTTGCTCGCCGAGGATACGTACCAGCGCCTGCTTGCAAATCCAGGGCTCCTGGCGGCTGAACTGCGGGCTGTGCCCAGTGACCGCTGGGTGGTTTTAGACGAAATGCAGAGGCTGCCGGAACTGCTCAACGAAGTACACCGTTTTATCGAAGAAAAGGGGCTGCGCTTTGTCTTGTGCGGGTCCAGCGCAAGAAAGCTCAAACAGGCAGGTGTCAACCTGCTCGCAGGGCGCGCCCTGCACCGCGCAATGCACCCCTTTATTCCCGAGGAGTTGGGGGAGCGATTTGCGCTCGATGACGCCTTGCAACACGGCTTGCTGCCCATTATATGGGATGCAGAAGACAGAGCAGAGACGCTCACTGCCTATACGCAGATGTATCTTAAAGAAGAGATTCAAGCCGAGGCCCTAGTGCGCAACCTACCGGGATTCGCACGCTTTTTGCCTATTGCAGCGCTCTTTCACGGGCAGACTCTAAACGTGACCAACATTGCCAGAGAAGCTAAGGTTGCCCGCACGACGGTGACGGGTTATCTGGAGATCCTAGAGGAAACGCTCCTCTGCTTTCAGCTTCCTGCCTATGAAACCCAATTGCGCGTGCGCGAACGCAAATTGCCCAAATGGTATTGGTGTGACCCCGGTATTGTGCGAGCCATGAAAAAGGTCACGACGCCTCCAACACCAGAGGAACGCGGTGTCCTCTTTGAAGGGCTGATTGCCCAGTTGATTCGGTCGTACACAGACTATCGCAATCTGTGTGATGAATGCTTCTATTGGGGAACCGTTGCGCAAACCCAAACCGAGGTCGATTTCTTGCTCAAACGCGGGGGAGAATTTGTCGCCATTGAGGTCAAGTCCGGCAGTGTATTTGCCGAATCTTGGTGCAAAGGATTGAGAGTGCTAGCCGACTTAGAGGGGTTGTGCCGACGCATGGTCGTCTATCCCGCAGGGCCCGAGTTACAAACGGCAGACGGCATTGAGATTCTGCCATTATCGCAATTTTCCAATCTGTTGGCCGCTGATGCCCTGTGGCCATAAGCACCCTCGCGAAACGGAAACCAGTGCCTACACCGTCAACGACTTCGCTCATTCTCTTAACGGGCGCAACCGGCTACATCGGCGGGCGACTGTTGAGCGTGTTGGAAAGTGCCGGACATCGGGTGCGCTGTGTAACTCGACGTCCCGAGGCTCTCCAATCTTGCGTTGAGCCAACGACGGAAGTAGTCAGCGGCAACGTCCTCGACGGTGACAGCCTAACAGGGACTATGGACGGCGTCGAGATTGCCTACTACATGGTCCACTCCATGGGTTCAAAGGGCGATTTTGAGGAACAGGATCGCCGGGCCGCGCACAACTTTGGCGCAGAGGCACGGAGAGCGGGCGTCGGGCGGATTATCTATCTCGGCGGTCTCGGCGCAACGAGCGAGGAACTGTCTCCGCATCTTAGAAGCCGGCAGGAGGTCGCCGAGGTCTTGCGCGCATCGGGGGTGCAGGTCGTCGAGTTTCGCGCCTCTATTGTCATTGGTTCTGGCAGTTTGTCGTTTGAGATGATTCGCTCGCTGGTGGAGCGGCTTCCCGTGATGGTCACTCCGCGTTGGGTAAACGTCATCGCCCAGCCGATAGCAATTGGCGATCTGCTGCAATATCTCTCGGCCGCACTCGACCTAAAAACCGATGACCATGCGATTTTTGAAATCGGCGGTCCTGATGCGGTTTCTTATGGCGACCTGATGCGGGAGTACGCGCGTCAGCGTGGGCTCAAGCGGCTGATGATTCCCGTGCCGTTGTTGACGCCGCGCCTCTCTAGCCTCTGGCTCGGTCTAGTGACGCCCTTATACGCCCGAATTGGGCGGAAGCTGATCGACAGCATTCGCCACCCGACGGTCGTCCGCGACGACTCAGCCCGGCAAACCTTTCCGCACATTCGGCCCCAAGGGGTGCGCGAAGCCATCGCCAGTGCGCTTGGCAACGAAGACCGCGAATGCGCCGCAACGCACTGGGCCGATGCGTATCAACGGAAGTCACGCGACGCATGAAGTTGTTGTAGCGAAGGTCCGCGAAGAGAAAGCGACGGTGAGGAAAATTCTTTATGACGATGAAAATCAACCAAACGACCCTCGCGCTCGTGCGCGGAGATATTACAAGGGAACGCGTCGATGCGATTGCCAACGCTGCCAACGAGCGGCTCATGGGCGGCGGTGGCGTCGATGGTGCCATTCACCGCGCTGGGGGACCGACTATCGCGGTGGAATGCAGCGCAATTCGCGCCAAGCAGGGCGGTTGTCCCACGGGTCAAGCTGTTATCACGACGGGTGGCAATCTTCCCGCGAAGCACGTCATCCACACTGTGGGGCCGATCTGGCGGGGTGGAGACGCTGGTGAATCTGAACTTCTTGCTAGCTGCTATCGGGAAAGTTTACGACTCGCAGTGGAACACGGTATCAAGACGATTGCATTTCCATCCATTAGCACCGGTGTGTATGGCTATCCAGTCGCGCAAGCCGCGGTTGTCGCGCTTAATGGGGTAAAGCAGTTCCTTGAAGCGCACGACGGTCTCGATGAGGTGCGTTTCGTCCTCTTCGATGATGTGACGTACGGCGCTTACGAGAATGCCCTTGCGACGATGGAAGTGTAACGTATTTATACCGACCGACTCGGGAGGGTGTTTTGAATAGGGACATACAGTACAGAAAAAAGCGTCTGGGATTCAGGCTCAAAGCCTAAAGGTGAGACGCTTGGCGACTCATCCCAGACGCATATATAGAGTACTCTTACTTATCGGGAGATGTCAACTGAAATGAGAGTGTAACGCTAGCTCGTCGGGCGGACTCGGGGACCGTTCAGCAATCGGCCCAGCCAAGTGTAGCGGACGAGAAATTGGTAGATCAGCAATAGAAGGCCGGTGACTGCGAGCAAGACTAGGAAGTACTTTACCCCTGAAGCAATCGGCCAATCGCGCACGGCCAATTGAGCGCCAATGATCAGCGGTACGTGCGCCACGTACAGCCAGTACGACGAATCCGACATGTAGCGAATGGTGTTGTTTTTGCGGGTGCAGAGTTTGCGGAACAAGCCGATGAACCCAAAGGTCATCATCCAGGCGTAGATTACCTGCAATGCCACCGCTGCTGTCCGGGCCGTGGCCGGATCGAATATCTCCTGGCGAAATCCAAATGCACCCGTTGAAAATTCGAGCCCGAACGGGAAGACGATGAATAGCCCCACGGGAAGCGCCAGCCACCACCATTTTCCGACCCGGCCGTCTGGGTCGTCGCAGTCGAAATGCAGAGCGCCAAAGAAGAAAAAGAGGGCGTAGTAAAGTAGTATGTGCGGCATGGGCAGAAGGCCCAAGGAGGTGTCCGGGCCAAAACTGGGTCCGACCAGTCCCATGAGCGACTGTGGAATCATGGTCAGGGGGATTAAATAGAGAAATCGAACAGGTGAAAGAATCAGCCACTTGGGCGGTCCCTGCCATTGCAGCCAATCAGCGAGGCGGGCATAGAGTGCGAAGACGAAGACCAACCAGCAGAGGAACCACAAAAACCAGAGGTGATGAAAAAGCGGCACAGCAAAGATCGGCGACGCCATCGCTTTGAGGAACTCGGCCGATTTCTCTTCTGCCTTGTCGGTTCTTTCTTGACCTTCGACAGCGGAGGCTTGTCCGAACAGTCCGGTGATTTCAACGCGGCCGTCCTTGACTTGTTGCGCATTGAGTTCGATCTGCAACAAGTCCGCCAAATACTGCGTCAGTTCCCAGTCCACCGCTAGGGCCGCCCGAGGCGTATCGCCGTTGTTGTTTTTTGCCTCGGGATCTGCTCCGTGCTGAAGCAGTAGTTTGGCGACTTCTACTCGTCCCAAGAAAGCGGCCGCGTGCAAGGGCGTGCCGCCGTCTTTGGTTCGACCATTGATCGCAGCTCCGTTTTGCAGCAGCCAATCGACGGCTTCAAGCTGGCCGGCCAGCGCGGCCCATACCAGGGGAGTTTGCCCGAATGCCGGATCGATCCCATCGATATCGGCTCCGCCTTGCAGGTGCCGTTCAGTAGCGGCGAGGTCCCCGTTCTTGGCTGCACTCCAGATGTTGTCTTCTTCGGCCTTGGCTGCGTTGGCTTCTAATCCAGATGCAATGGCCCAGCCGCTGATCCAGTTTACTGCGGGAATGATTGTTACTAGTCCGAGTAGGAATGGCAGCAACACGCGGCGAAAGCGGTGGGAGAGCACTGGTTTTAAGCCGCGTCCGCGCCAAAGCATGGCCGTGAAAAAGCCGCTCAGCACAAAGAACACCGGCATGCGGAAGCCGTGGATTGCAGCGAATAAAAACCAAAAGAAACCGCTTTGCCGCTCATCCTGGACTGCCCAGGGAAACGGCGTGAAGGACAGCCCCGCGTGCAATACGATGCCGAGCAGCATCGCCGTGGCGCGCAGGGCGTCGAGGTCGTAGCGGCGCGGGTAAGAGCTCCTGTTCACGGGTTGGTCTGCTCGATCCTTCTAAACGTCCCTCCATCCTGCACGGCTTCGTAGATCTGGGCGAACTCGCGGCTGCCGTCGTCTTCGACGGGAAGGCATTCGGATCCGCTTTCGCAGACGGGCATGGCGTCGCGGGGGTATTCGTTGTGGAGATCCTGTTTGGAGCAGCCATAGTAGGTGACTTCGCCGTTGGCGCGGGCGTAGCGATAGACGTGGCGGGGCGGATCGACCCAACTGTAATCCACTCGATATTGCTCTATGGCCTGGAGATCAATCTCAATGCCGAGGCCGGGTTGTTCTGGAACTCGGTAGTAGCCGCCGCGAAGCTCGATGGGATCGGTCAACAGTTGGCTCTCCCAGATGTTCATGCAGGTGATGGCCGGCCACTTGCTCTGGGGGCAGACCGCGCCCAAATGAGCGGCCCACGTAGTGGTGATGCCCGTGCCGACGAGCTGGAGCCAGAAGGGTTTGTTGGCCACGTCGGCGACCGCGGATTGCTGCGCGATGCCGTGGGCTCCAGCGCAGACGACAAAGCCGTCGGCGACGTCTTCTTGCAGGGTGGTGAGAATGGGCGGCGAGCCGTAGTGCATGGCCAGCGGGCGGCGGATGTGGTTGCGGATTTGGGCGTTGCCAGCCACATCGGATTGGGGGATGGGCGTCTCAATCATGGCCACCTGCGAGTATTGCTCCAAGGTTGATAAAAACTCGACGGCACTGGCGGCGTTGGCGAGCGTGCCGTTGAAGTCCAAGTCGAGCTTGAACTGCGGGGGAACGGCCTCAATAATGGCTTGGATGCAGGCGTGCAGATCGTACCATGTTCGCGCCTTGAGCTTGGCGGTGGTATAGCCCTGTGCGACGGCGTCGGCGCACTGGCGCGCCCAGTCTGCGGCCGGCATGTCCATCGCCCACCACGACAGCGGACACCACGTGCGGACCTTGGTGCCCAACAGGCGATAAACCGGGGTGCCCAAGACCTTGCCCACTGCGTCGAAGAGCGCCTGCTGGACCCCGGCCCCTAGCGCATCCTGCCACAGCAAATCGCCGACGGCGCGGCCGACGATGCGGTCTTCGATGTCTTCGGGGACTTTGGCCCACGTATAATTGGGGATGGTCTCGCCCCAGCCGATGGTGCCGTCGGCGAGGGTGATTTTGCAGAGTTGGACAATGCGCCAGTGCGGCAACCAGTACTTCATGTGCTGATTGGTGTGGTCGGTAAACGGAACGTCTAAGTGGATGAGTTCGACGGATTGGACCTGCATTGGGAGCTCCTTTTGGAAGTGGTAGGGTGGGCTAGATAAGGCGGGCCGAGCCAAGTGTCAAGGCGGGGAATGCGTTATATTCCCGGCATGGAAATTCGCCAATTTGCAGAGCAAGTGCTCTTCGGTACGCGCTGGGAAGACAAACTCGTCGCCCTCGATCGCTACGAGGACCACGCGCCCGGTGCGGGGATTGCGACCCCTAGTGCGCCGGGTCGCCCGCCCGGCTTGGGGCTAGATGAGTGGCACCACCGGGAAAAGCTCCGCTTTCGCGACGTGCGCCACTTTCACAGCGAAAAAGAGCGCGGGCTGGTCTTGCACTTTTTTGCCAACCACGAGTTGCTCGCCTTGGAACTGATGGCACTGGCGCTGCTCAAATTCCCGCAGGCACCGGAGAAGTTTCGCCGGGGCTTGGTGCAGACGCTCAAAGACGAGCAGGAGCACGTGCGGCTCTACCAGCGGCGGATGCAGGAGATTGGGGTGCAATTTGGCGAGATCCCGGTCGGCGATTTTTTTTGGAAGGCCATCGGGCCGATGGAGACCCCGATGGACTTTGTAACGAGCTTGAGCCTGACCCTCGAACAAGCCAATCTCGACTACGCGCGGCACTACGCCGAGGTCTATCGGCAATTGGACGACCCAGAGACCGCGGCGATTCTGGAGCGGATCTACCGCGACGAGATCGGCCACGTCAAACACGGGTTGACTTGGTTTAGACGCTGGCAGGAGGCCGAGTTGAGCGAATGGGACTCCTATCGTCAGGCGTTGCGTTTCCCGCTGGGGCCGGCGCGGGCCAAGGGCATTGGCTTCAATCGCGCGGGTCGGCTCCAAGCGGGGCTTTCTGCGGACTATATTGACGAGCTAGAGCTGTTTTCGCAGTCGCGGGGGCGCTGTCCGGCTGTGTACTGGTTCAACGCCAACTGCGAGGAGCAGGTGGCGTTGGGGCGACCGGGTCTTACGCCGTCGCAGCGGGTGGCCGAGCTGGAAGCTGACTTCCAAGCGCTGCCCATGCTGTTGTGCGCCCGCGACGATGTGGTGCTTTTGCGCGAGAAGCCTTCGCCGGGCTTTTTGCGGCGGATGCAGGGGTTGGGTTTTGCGATACCGGAATTTGTCGAGTGCAGCGCGGACGGACTCGCGGCGCTTGCCGAGCGCAAGGTCAATGCCCTCAGGCCCTGGGGTTGGAGTCCAGACAGCGTCGAGTTGCTTGCGCCGTTGGTTGAGGGATTGCCTCGGGGTGGAGAAGGGCCTTGCTGGAGCGCGGCGATTCGGTCGCTCTATGCCAAGTCGTGGAGCGCGGCGCGGCTGGGCGAGTTTCTCGCGGTGCAGAAGGCGGACTATTTCTGCGGGACGGATGTGGTCGGCACGGCTTGTGAGACGACAGACCAAGTTGTGGCGCAGATGGAGTGCTTGGCGGTGGAGGGTTTTGACGCGGTGGTCGTCAAGGCCATCTACGGCTCTTCGGGGCGCGGCCAAATTCATTGCCGTGGAGGACAATTGCGCGCGGAGCAGTGCGGTCGCTTGGAGAATATTTTGCGGCAGCAAGGTCAAGTTGTAGTAGAGCCGTGGCTCGACAAGGTGGTGGATCTGTCGCTGCATTTTGACGTGGGAGAAGAGGGTGAGGTGTCGGTGGCTGGCTGGACGCGGTTTCTCACTGATGGGCGCGGCCAGTATCGCGGCTCGTTCGTTGGCTCGCTTACCGCTGGCCTCGATGAAGAAGTGAAGCGGTTTCTCTACGGCGATGGGCGCGATGCACGCCGCTTGCCGAAGTTGGGCGAACAGCTTGCCGAATGGCTCGCTGAGCCGTTGTGCGCTGCTGGTTATCAGGGGCCGGTCGGCGTGGATGCCATGGTGTACCGCGACTGTGACCGATTGCGGCTAAAGCCGATTGTGGAGGTCAATCCGCGCACGACGATGGGGCGGGTGGCGCTCAAGTTGCAACAGGCGGTTAATTCGGCGCGCACGGCCCTGTGGCTGGTGATTAGTCGGCGCGAGGTGACGGCGGCTGGGTTTGCTGGCTTAGTCGAATGTGCCGCTGTGTTGGAGGCTGCGCATCCGGCCAAGTTGATGCCCGATGGCAAGCAGTTGAGCGGTGGGGTGCTTTTTACGACTGATCCAGCGCAGGCTCGTTCTTTTGCTACTGTGTTGCTGGTTGGCGAATCGCTGGACGAGTGTGAGGGGTATCTGCGGGAAGCGGGGCTGGCGCTCAAGTAGGAAGCTAACTGAGTAACTGACGTTACGCGACGACCTTATTCGGCCTCGTCTAGCAGGGGCCTAAAGGCTTCGAGGCTGGGCACCTGTATGGCCGCCCGGAACAACTGCTTGAGGCGCTGCACATCGTCGATGGCTCCAATGCGGGCGGCCAACGGATCCGACGCGGCCAGCCCAAAGCGAATCACCAGCACGTCGAGCAGGTCTTCAACGGCGCGTTCTCGGCCTCCTCGCTCAATGCCTTGCTCAATGCCTTGCTCAATGCCTTGCTCAATGCCTTGCTCAATGCCTTGCTCAATGCCTTGCTCAATGCCTTGCTCCCACGCTCGCTTGCGCAACGTCTCAAGTAATGGAAATTCCGCCATGATCTCCTCCGAGATAAGAGAAAAAATGGTCGATTCCTCGCACACCAACGAACTCAACACCCCCATGTGTGCCAGCACACTCGCTTTGACCGACCGAGGTGCAGTCAACCCCTCGGTCGTCTCCACGCACCGACGCAACCACGCATCCACATCCATCCCTTCGGGACGACCCATCAGCGGCGTGAACGGCAGCACCCCCACATTGCCCGACGCCAAGTGCGCCAGCCCATCTAGTTCGGTCAGCCGGATCACCTTGTAGCGCAGCACCACCTCATAACCGGCATCCTCTTGGATGTATTGCCCCGGATCGTGCCGACCCGCGTCAGGACGCAAGTAAATCACATGCGAGAACAGGCGCAAGCCATACTCGGCAAGGCAGCGTCCCATGTAGCGCGCCATCCGCAGCGGCATGGACAAGGCCGTGCTGTCGGTGGTCTGAAACTCGCAGTGAACTAACGCCTCCTGTCCGTTGATCTGCACCCGCAGCAGGCTGTCCATCACCTGCGTCTCAACGGTGGTCTGCTCCGGGTTGAGCATATCCAGCATCTGCACCTGCGAGTGCCCGAGCAGAAAGGCCAAAAAGTCGTGCGGATAGGTGCTAATTAGGGACTTGGAAACACTATCAAAAGCGGCCATCCGAGCCTTGCTGCTAAGCGCTGACGCGCTGGAGAGAATATATCCAATTGGGATACAAATACAAACACAGCTAAGCAAAAATCGGGCCACGGCAGCGGTTCAGAGAGAAGGAGGGGATCGGAGGTGCTGGAGTGTAGCGGAAAGGATACAGGGATGGGAAATAAGCGACGAAAACTGCGTAACGTCAGTAACTGATTACGTGGTACTCCTACTCGGCTTCGTCTAGCAGGTTCATAAAGACTTCGAGGCTGGGCACCTGTATGGCCGCCCGAAACAACTGCTTGAGGCGCTGCACATCGTTGATGGCCCCAAGGCGGGCGGCCAAGCGGCGCACGGCCTCTGGCTGAAAGCGCAGTTCCAACACTTCTTGGATACTTTCGCGAATGCCTTGCTCAATACCTTTTTCCGCGAAATACTGCGCTACCGACGATTCGTACATGGTCGCCTCCGAGATGATGGTCACAATGTCTGGTAGCGAGGAAGTGTCGCCACTCCCTCGCCCCCTCAGAACCGAGCATACGCCTTTCAACGTATTCGGCCCAATCAATCCGGGCTGGAGCATTGCTGCTCCCGCTTCCTTGTCAAGAATCCTCCAGACTTTGGATTGCCCCTCAGATGCTCTGCTCGCCTAAAGGCACTCCGCATCCACATCAGATTTAAGTTCTTCAATCCCATTTTCAAGGTCGGATCAACCTCCGCGCGTCAGCTTATGCGGCGAGTTATATCTTGACATTGTCTATTGCCGGTCCCTACGGTACCCGTTTGTCACAACGCAGCATTCATAAGGCCCGTCTGCTAAGTCGAGGCCATCATCAGCCTATGTATGTGACCGCATGCATAGGCTCAACGACAACAAAAGGAGGTGACTCTCGTTGCGTGTTGATAATAGCTACTACCCAGTCCCCAAGTTGGGGCCTCCCAAAGGAGGACAGCTACAATCTTCGTTATTCGAGGAGCAAGACGAAATGATCTCAGAACTGAGCCGTCTCGGAGGGGCCGCGCGCTCTAAGGTTCCCGACCGGTTCTCGATTGCCGAGAGAGTAGTTTGGTCTTATGAACTCCATAGAGACAAGCTAAGAATGTCGTGAATTTCCTCTTGTCTTTCGACAGCCGCCATTTGCTTCTCGCGGTGTCCTGTGCCCACTGAGGAATTAGCCTTCTCTTGCGATCAGGTTACTAACATAGGAATAATAAATAACACGCGTCCACGGATCGTCGCTGCCCTACCTTTACCCAGCGTCTTCCTCCGATCGGAGAAAGTCAACCACTTCTTGATGCCCCCTCTCTTCGGCCAGACTCAAGGCCGTGTAGTTGTGGCCATTTTGGATGTGAATGTCTGCCCCGTTCTCGACGAGAAGACGCACTACCTCTACACGTCCAAAAGCAGCGGCAAACATCAAGGCGGTTGTGCCGACGTCCGTTTGGGCATTGACCGGGGCTTCATTCTGTAGCAGCAGACGCGCCATCTCTAGGTCACCTGCGGCGGCGGCGTACATCAAGGCGGTCAAACCGTGGTCGTCTCGACCATCGGCACTGTATTCCCACATCCAATGTTCTAATAAAAGGCGCACTACCTCGGCATGGCCTTGATCAATGGCTAACGTCAAGGCACTCGCACCGATTTCTTGGAAGTAAATGGTGCCACGGTCAGTCTGTACTGGTAGCCAATTGGCTGTCCGAACGTGAATATCGGCCCCTTTTTCTAGCAGGAAGCGGACCACCTCCAACTGGCCTCCATAAGCCGCCAACATCAACGCCGTAGTCCCTGACCCTCTTTTTTTACCAAGTGCGGGTCTAGGATTGAGCTCAACGCCGTACTCTAGCAGGAGGTTGACCACGTCCAAGTGACCGCGATAGGCCGCCCACCCCAAGGAGGCGGAAAAGTTATAGACGAAGGAGTCGCCGACAACTTTTGCGTACTCTGTTAGGAGGTTGACCACGTCTAAATGACCGTTATAGGCCGCCCACATCAAGGAAGTTTTGGGACCGTGGTTGTAGCTGTAGCCTATGGGATCGCGGCTTTCACTTCCATAGCCTCCGCTATCGATGAGGAAGATAACCACCGCTAAGTGGCCACCTGCGGCTGCAAACATTAAGGCGTTTTGCCCCTGAGTGTTGCGGATATTGAGGTCTGCCCCTGCTCAACTAAAAAACGCACCACCTCTATATGACCTTGTCCGGCGGCCTTCATCAGGGCGGTATCGTTGTCCTCATCCCCTTCTTGGGGAAACCACACGGCCTCTAGATCATCCAACTGCTCCACATCCTCTTGTGTTGGTATATAGACACTGGAGGAGCTAAAGGGTTGGACGTTGACATCCAAGCCGGCCTCAACAAATAACCGCACCACATCCAGATCCCCATTTTGTGCGTAGGTAACGAAGGAGCGTTGGCTATAGGGAATGCTTCGCTCAGCCAACTCACTGCGAGCCTCTTCCCGGCTCCTAGTTGGGGTCTCCTCAGGGTTGGTCAGTTCGTAATGAGGTCCGAGGGCAACCAAGCTTGGATAATCCAACCCGGTGATGAGGGTTTCGATGTCAGATCCATCTAAATTGGCGTACTGGATGTTGGCGCGCTCGATTTCACCTGGATCGCGACTACCTCCATTATTCACCCAGTACATCTTGCCCTCACCCACGTCCAAGGTGATACCAGATGGGAAATCCAACCCGGTGGTGATGAGGGTTTCGATGTCAGATCCATCCAAGTTCGCACGCCGGATGTTATTCGAACCCCTCTCCGTCCAGTACATCTTGCCCTCAGGCACATCCAAAGCGATACCGGATGGATTAATCCTTGAGTGCTCGTGAGAGATGAGGGTTTCGATGTTGGAGCCATCTAAATTGGCGCGCTGGATGTTATCGTTGAGCCGGTCCGTCCAGTACATCTTGCCCCCAGCTGCATCCACGGAGAGACCGGATGGCTCACCCCCGGGAAGGATGAGGGTTTCAATGTTTGAGCCATCTAAATTGGCACGCCGGATTCTATATGGGTAATGGTTCCCACCGCTTTCCGTCCAGTACATCTTGCCCTCGTCCACGTCTAAGGCGAGGCGGTAGAGATTATAACCGGTAATGATGAGGGTTTCGATGTCAGATCCATCCAAGTTCGCACGCCGGATTCTTCGCAACCCTTGCGTCCAGTACATCTTTCCCTCACCCACGTCTAAGGCGAAGCCGTATGGGCCTGGGCCTTTCTCTATGGTGATGAGGGTTTCGATATTAGAACCGTCCAAATTAGCCCGCCATATGTTCTCCGTGCCTGGGTCTGTCCAGTATATATGCGACAAGGTGATGTCCTGATCTCCGGAAATCCCGCTTACCGAAGGCTCCAAGTCTGGGGCGGCTTGTCCGATCCCCGGCGGCAACGAGGGATCGGACGGATTGACACTGTATGTGGCGAGGAGCACGGCATCGGCGAGATCGACTTGACCATCGCCGTTGACATCGCCGAGAGAAATGTCGCCGTTGTTGGGGAGCGTAATAGACGAATCCTCGCTGTACAGCAGCACATACAGCGCATCGAAGGCATCGACTTGGCCATCGTTGTTCACATCGCCTAAAATCCTGCCCGTAGTGAGCTTCATTCGCGGATTGCCGCCGTGCTCTTCGATCACAATGTCCGCCGCATCAACCCCCACCCGAAAAGCCGGATTCACATACGCGACCAAACCCTCGCCCGAAACGGTCAGCCCATAGACCGAGCCATCTGCTTCGACCGCACCCTCGACCTTCGACCGCACCGGCCCCTGAGCCGCTCCCACCGCCGGAATCCCCGCCTGCCCATCCACCAACACCATCCGCTGACTCTCTGTCATTCCACCGCTACTCAGCCGGTAGATATACACCCCTGCGCCCACAGCCCGCCCCGACGCATCCGTCCCATCCCATTGCGCTGTGTACGTCCCCGCCGACTGTTCCCCATCCACCAATGTCGCCAGCCGCTGCCCCAGTATATTGAACACTTCCAGCCGCACGTGGCCCGCCGCCGACAGTTGGTAGGGAATGACGGTCGAAGGATTGAACGGGTTGGGGTAATTCTGCACCAGCGCAAAGTCGGTCGGCAGGGCTGTGCCCCCTGAGAGCGTTTGCAGAGACAGCGCAAAAAAACCAGCCGCATCCGTCGTCGTGCCGACCGACCGGCGCAGATCGGTCAAATCAAACAGCCGCACTTGAACGTCCGTCGCTGGCTGCCCAGCCGCCAGCCGCACCCGGCCTTCAAGTAGCGGCTCCGCGCCGACGCTGACGCTCAACACTAGTCCGATGATACTGCCGATCAAAGACTTCATAAGGTCATATTCCTTTCAACGCTGCATAAATAATCGACAGAAGATTAGCGATTCGCCAACAGTTCCTCTATCTCAGGCGGAAAGCCGCGCTGCCCGTCGCGGTTGAGGCTGGTGCCGATGAGGCGGCCGTGCAGCACGTGTGCGCCATCGGCTTCTCTGAAGATGTCTTGGACAAAGCAAAAGCGCAGGCGACTCTCCCGCTCTACGCGCAGCTCGACTGTGAAGCGGTCGCCGCTGCGGAGGGGGGTCTTGTAGTCGATTTCTGCGCGGGTGAGGACCAAGTCGTGACCCTGTTCGTGGAAGCGGGCGAAGCTGAGGCCGAGGCTTTGCAAATACTGGTGGCGGGCGTGTTCGAGGTAGTGTTGGTAGATCGCGTTGTTGACAATGCCCTGTAAGTCGCATTCGTAGTCGCGGACGTCTAGGGTGAGCGTGAAGTCGGGAGGCTGTGCTGGCATGTTTTATTGTCCTATGGGCAAGAGGGGGTTGCTTGTTGGATTGAGGGGACTTGGCTATTTTGTGCCCCGCAAAAGGAGGGTAAGACGATGTTCAAAATATCCGTTTGGCACGGCGATTTGTCGGATTCGTACCTGCGCTACGTCACCCAACTCGGGGTCGATTGCTTGGACTTTGGCTCGGGCGATTACTTCCCCGGGGTCAAAGAGCAGGGCTATCCCGACCTAGACGCCGTGATAAAAATAAGAAAAAAAATCCGTTCTTGGGGGCTGGACTTCAATCGCGTGACCTTGCCGGACATAACCGAAAAGTTCATGTCCGGGGAGGACGACGGCGAGAAGGAGTTGGAAAACACGGTTGCGGCACTGAAGGTCTTTGCCGAGGCCGGGGCACCCATTGCGCGGCAGCGATTTCACGGCGACGTGTTCCCGTGGATGCTCCGTCGCTGGAATTCGCCAAGGCGCGGCGGCTACCACTACCGGGCCGAGAGCCGCAGCTTGGCCGAGAGCGACGAGGGGCCGCCTTCGCTAGAACAGCTCGATGCTTGGTGGGCGCGCTTTTGCGCGGTGTACGAGCGCTTGGTGCCCATTGCCGAAGACCGCGATATCAAGCTGGCGATTCACCCTTCGGACTCGCCGCTGCCGGATACGCCGCTGGGCGGCTTGGGTTTTCACAAGGTCATCGACGCCTTTCCCAGCCGCCAAGTCGGGTACCTCTACTGCTGCGGCACCCGCGCCGAGGCCGGAGGTCTGCCCTTAGTGCTCGACGAGGTTCACAATTACGGGCGCAAGGGCCGGATTTTCATGGTGCATTTGCGCAATGTGCGCGGGAGCTTGGCCACGGCTGGGGGGTTTGAGGAGACCTTGCTCGAAGACGGCGACATGAACATGGCCAAAATTTTGCTGGAACTGGATCGGGTGGGTTTCGACGGGTGCATCAATCCCGATCACATACCGGCGCTAGAAGGGGACGAGGGGGCACTGACGCGGGGGTTGGCGTACTCAGTGGGGTACATCAAGGCGTTGTTTGCTGCGTTGGCGGCGGTTAAGTAGTGGGATAAAGATGAGCAAAAAGAAAATCGCGGCGATCATCACCGAATACCGCCCTAGGTCGCACGCCGACGTGATCGTCTCCAAGTTCCTCAAGGGATTTCCCACGGACGAAGGCTTGTGCGCGCCGAGGGTCGAGATCGCGTCTATGTACATCGACCAGTTTCCCGAAAACGACATGGGACGGGCGATGGCCCAAGAGCACGGGGTGCCGATTTATAACAGCATCTCGGCGGCGCTGTGTCTGGGGGGACGGGAGTTGGCAGTGGATGGGGTGCTGTCCATTGGCGAGCACGGGGATTACGCCTGGAACGAGAAGGAGCAGCAGCTCTATCCGCGGCGCTACTTTATGGAGCAAATCTGCGGGGTGATGGCGACGTCGAAGCGGGGGGTGCCGGTGTTCAACGACAAGCACTTGTCCTATAGCTGGACCGATGCGCTGTGGATGTATCAACGGGCGCAGGCGGTGGGAGCGGCGTTTATGGGTGGGTCTTCGCTGCCGGTGTGTTGGCGGCAACCCTGGGTTGAGCACGAGTTGGAAACGCCCGTGGAGGAAGCGGTGGCGATTGGGTTTTCCGGGTTGGATATCTACGGGTTCCACACGCTCGAAGTACTCCAGTGCATGGTCGAGCGGCGGCGGGGAGGCGAGACGGGAGTGGCGGCGGTGACTTGTTTGGAGGGGGAGGCTGTGTGGCGGGCCGCTGACGAGGGATTGTGGTCGCGGGAACTAGCAGAGGCCGCTTGCGCGACCATTCCCGACAAGCCCGAGGGGACGATGGAGGAGCACTGCGAAAATCCGGCGCTTTTTGCGGTGGAATACAGCGACGGCTTGCGGGGAGCCGTGTTGATGCTCAACGGCTACGTCCACGATTTGGCGTACGCGGCGCGGGTCGGCGGCCAAGTGCAAGCCTGCGAGTTCCACGCCCAAGGGCACGGCGGGCCAGAAGGGGCGTACGCGCATTTTAGCTATCTGTCGCTCAACGTCGAAGAGATGTTCCTGACCGGCGAGGCCCAGTATCCGGTCGAGCGCACACTGTTGACCAGCGGCATCCTCGAAGCGGCACTGACGTCGCGCTACGAGGGGTACAAGCGGCTGGAGACGCCGTGGTTGGATTTGGAATACCAGTCGTATGATGCGTTCCGCTGGCGACCGACCGGGCCGCGGCCAATTGGAGCCTGTCTGGATCCGTGGCCGCCGAGGGCATGAGCATTAAAGGAGGCGCTTGATGCCTGCGTTCCAAGAGAGTCTGCGTCTAGCCCATCGGGTCTATGAAGAAGCGACCGGGCCGGCGTGCCATACCCTAGCGCAATTGGGCTTTGACCAGCCCTATCAAGCGCTGCGGCGGCTGGACCTGTTGGTCGATTTGGCGGGGCCAGTTTACGCCTTAGATCCCCCGGTGTCGCTGCTGGCGGCGGTGAGCCAGTCCGTCCAGCCCGACCAAGCGCTGCGGCGGTTGGAGCGGTTCTTGCAGAGAGCGGGCGGGATTACGGCGCTGCATCACCGGACCAACGACACTCCCATCTTGGGGCAGCAATTGGCGCAGATTTTGAGCTACAGCGGCTTTTTAACCGATGTATTGATGCGCGACCCGGCGCACCTTTATTGGCTGCTGGCCGAGACGACCTACCTGAGCCAGCCGCTGGCCCTGTCTGCCCTGCGCCGCTCCTTAAGCCAAGAGACGGATGACGACGATCCTCTAGCGGCCTTGTACCGATTCCAGCGGCGCGAGTTACTGCGATTGGGCGCGGCCCAAGTGCTGGGAATGAAAGACGTGCGGCAGGTCGGCCGCGAACTGGCCGACTTGGCCGACGGGATCGTAGATCAGGCCCTAAAGTGGGCTTGGGAGGAGTTGCTGCTGCGCTGGGGCCGGCCGCTGGACGAGCGCGGCCGGCCGGCCAAGTTTTGCGTGGTGGGCTTGGGCAAGTACGGCGGCCAAGAGCTCAACTACAGCTCGGATATCGATTTGTTGTTCATCTACGACGAAGAAGGCGAAACGCGCGCTCCGCGCGGCGGCTATTCAGTAGATAACGGCCAGTTTTTTCGGCGCTTGGGCGAACGGCTTATCCAGTTGTTGACCGAGATGACCGGGGAAGGATTTTTTTATCGCGTTGACATGCGGCTGCGACCCGACGGAATTGATGGAGCCTTAGTGCGACCCTTGGCCAGCTACTTGAGTTACTACGAGGAACGAGGCGAGTTGTGGGAGCGCCAGATGCTGATTAAGGCTCGCCGCGCCGCTGGTTCAACTCAAGTGTGGCGACAGTTTCGCCAAATGCTGGTCCCTTTTGTCTTTCCGGGCCACTTCACGGATGACCCGCGCCAAGAGATTGCCCGCGTCAAGCAGCGTATCGAAGCCGAAATAGCGAGTAGGGCCGGTGAAAACAATATCAAGCTGCAGCCTGGGGGCATCCGCGACATCGAATTCATCGTCCAGTGCTTGCAGCTACTCAACGGCCATACCCATCCCCAGATTCGCGCCCACAATACCCTGACGGCGATTGAGCGCCTGCGCCGGGCCGAATTGCTTGCGCCAGCGGACGCCCAGACCCTAAAGGAAGCCTATCGCTTTTTGCGGCAGCTAGAGAACTTGCTGCAAATTCAGGAGGCCCAGCCGGTGTACGCGGTGCCCGAAGAGGAAGAGGATCGCCAAATCCTAACTGAACTGCTGGAACTAGACGAACCGCTAGAGGCGGTCTTGGAGGAACATTGCCAAGGCGTCCGGCGGCTGTACAATGCGGTGTTTTCCTAACTCTCACATACTCCAAGGAGAGATACCATGATGCAACGTCTCGCCACAATCGCGCTGGCCTTGGTCGCCAGCACGGCCTTTGCCCAAGAGCCGATGGGCGATCCGTCGATTATACCCGCAGGTGCCAAGCTCGAAGTGCTCTTCGACGGCGCGTTTTTTTCCGAGGGACCAGCCGTGGCTTTCGATGGCTCGGTTTACTTCAGCGACATTACCTTTTCCATGGAATCAGGGATGCAGGCCGGGCACATCTGGCGCTACGATCCCAAGACCGGCCAGACCGCGGTCTTCCGTTCGCCCAGCGGCATGTCCAACGGCCTCAAGTTCGACGCGATGGGTCGGCTGATTGCTGCTGAAGGAGCGGATTTCGGGGGGCGGCGCGTGACGCGCACGGACCTTACAACCGGCAAGACCGAGATCATCGCCGGGCTGTACGAAGGCCGCCCCTTTAACGCCCCCAACGACATTTCCATCGACGAAAAGGGCCGCATCTACTTCAGCGACCCGCGCTACTTGGGCCACGAGCCGATTGACCAACCGGTGATGGCGGTCTATCGCTTTGACCCAGACGGCACCATTGAGCGGATCATTGCCGATGCTGGCAAGCCCAAAGGCGTCTGCGTATCCCCAGACCAGCAGTCGCTCTACGTGGTGAGCAACGACAACGGCAATACGGGGATATTCCAATTGCTAGACATGCCCGCGCACAAGGGCCGGATGGCGCTGTTGGCGTACGATCTGCATCCCGACGGCACGGCCACCTTCCGCGAGGTGCTCGTCGATTACTATCCCGAAGACGGGCCGGACGGCCTAGTCGTCGATGCTGAGGGGAATCTGTACGTGGCGGTGCGGGATGTGACGCGCCCGGGCATTGTGGTGTATGCGCCCAGCGGTGAGGAACTGGCCTATATCCCCACGCCCGTGGTCCCGACCAATGTGGCGTTTGGCCGCGGCGAGGAGAGCAAGACGCTCTACGTCACCTACGGAGGGGGCGCGCCGCCGGAAAACCCCGGAATCTTGGCCAAGATAACAGTCGGCAAGGACGGATACCACCTACCGGCTCCGTGATGCGATGACCGCCTTAGACTGGGTCGTCGTGGCAGTGCTCAACGGCGGCATCGTCGCCTATAGCCTGATTGCCTTCCGCAACAAGGGCGAGAGCTTCGACTGGTACCTCGCGGCCAAGTCCATGCCCTGGTGGGTGATCGGGCTGTCGGCGTTTGGCACGGCCGTGGATAGCGGCGATTACGTCGGTATTGTCGGCGGGTCGTACAACCTCGGGCTGTCGCAGTTGGCGCAGTGGTGGCTGGGCATTGCCGTGGGCTGGACCGTGCTCAGCTTCTTCGTTATCGTGCCGATGTACCGCTCGGGGGTTTTTACCAACGCCGAGTGGCTGGAATTCCGCTTTGGGCCAGCGGCCCGCCTGCTAGCCGTTTTGATCAACGTCCAATCGCGGACCAATGTGCTGGGCAACATCTTCTTTTCCATGTTTCTGGTGCTCAATATCATCGCTGGGATTGAGGAGACGACTTGTTGGTTAGTGGTGGTGGGCGTGGCGCTCAGTTCGGTGCTCTACATCGTACGCGGCGGCTTGCGGGCTGGGGTGCTGACCGATGCGCTGCAAAGCGCGACGATGATCGTGGCCTCTTTTGTGCTGTGGGGATTTGTCTATTCGGGATTGGGCGGTTGGGATGGGGTGACGGCGCGGCTGGAGGCCGTGGAAGAAGGGCTGGCGGATACGCTGCTGCACGTGGGGGGGTATTCGCCGCCCGGTGTGCCTCCCTTCATCGTGATCTTCGGCTTTTTGGTGGTGTTGACTACGTACGCGGTCATCAATCAGTACGAGGCCATCCGCTTCTTAGGTGCGCGCTCGGAGTGGGACTTCAAAATGGCCGCGCTGGTGGCCAGCATCGCCACGGCGATCTGCCTGTTCTTTAACGTCAGCTTGGGGCCGATGGCGCGGGCGCAGTTTCCCGGCTTGGAAATCGTTGATCAGGCCTATCCGCTGATGATCGAAGCGTACCTGCCCGCTGGGTTGGTCGGGCTGGTGGTCGCCGGGTTGGTGGCGGCTGGGTACTCGACTTTCGACTCCATCGGCATTGGCATTTCCTCGCTGTTTGTGCGCGACGTGTACGCGCGCTTTATCGTCAAAAACGGCACGGACGCGCACTACACCAAGGTGGGCCGGATATCGGTGCCGATTATTTTGGCGCTGGGCTTTGTCTATGTGCCCTTTTTGGGCGAGAAGGGGATGCTGCTGTTCTACCTGCGGCTGGCCGGGGCCATTGCCGTGCCGCTGATGACGGTCATTTTGATGGGGGTCTTTACGCGCGTACACCGCGAGACCGGGATCGTCGGTTTGCTGGTGGGGCTTGGCTATGGGATGTCGGCGATCTTGGCCGATTTCAATGAGTGGCCGCTGCCGGTGTGGTACCAGAATACTTGGTGGACCTATCTGTGGAACTTGGTGCTGCCCGCGCTGAGTATGCTCATCGCTTCAAAGGTGATCGACTGGCGGCGCGGTCCAGTGCGCGACGAAGAATTGCGCGGGTTGATTTACGTTCGCCACGAAGATCCGGCTGCACTGCGCCCGCTCATGGCTCGGCGGCTCGCGGCGCTGGAAGGCACTTGGTTGCAGAAGACCCTGACGGAAGCACCTATTCGACCGGAGTACCCCTTTGCGGTCGGCGCGGACGGCCCGCGCTGGTATTTGCGGCCGGGGGTGTGGATCGGCGTTTATCTAGCGGTTGCGAGCGTCCTACTCTTTGTGATATTGTGGTAGTACTTTAGATCCTATCCACTCCCACTCCCCATTTCCCACTCTCCAAGATGGCACACACCGAAGACCTCACTACCGTTGAGCGCCGCGCTATAGCCGCCTCTCCCTTCGACGCCCTCTATCCGCCGACTGAAAAGATCAAAACCATTGTGGTGGAGAACTTCCCGGGGCTGGGTGAGCTGGCGGCGATGCGCTTCATCGAATGGGTGCAGGAGCATCCCGAGGGCGTGATCTCGCTGCCGACGGGTAAAACTCCGCAGTACTTCATCCGCTGGGTCGAGCGGCTGGTGCGTCATTGGGACGAAGCCGAAGTCCAGCGCATGCTCGCAGAAGCCGGCGTTGATCCGGCGCGCAAACCAGACCTGCGCGGCTTGCACTTCGTGCAGATCGACGAGTTCTATCCAATAGACCCCCAGCAGGACAACAGCTTCTACAGCTATGTAAACCGCTTCTACATCGACGGCTTTGGGCTCGACCCGGCCAAAGCGCTGCTGATCAATTGCGCTGAGATTGGCTTGCGGCCCGGCCAGAGTCTCGCCGAGGTGTGGCCCGACGGCGCGGTTGACTTGTCGCTGCGCCACCGGCCCGCGTGCACCCTGTTGGAGCAAGTGCAGCAAGACGCGCTGCAAAGGATCGACCAGTGGTGCTTGGAATACGAGGAGCAGATCCGCGCCTTGGGCGGCATCGGCTTCTTTTTGGGCGGCATTGGCCCGGACGGGCACATTGGCTTCAACGTGCGCGGCTCAGACCACTTCTCGACGACGCGGCTGACCGAAGTCAACTACGAGACGCAAGCTGCGGCCGCAGCCGATCTAGGCGGCATGGAGGTGGCGCGCAAGCGGTTGGTCATTACCATCGGCCTCGGCACCATCGCCGCCCGTCCCGATGCCTGCGCCGTGATTATTGCCGCGGGCGAGGCCAAGGCGGGGATTGTCGCCGCTGCCATTGAGGAAGCGGCCGATGTGCGCTATCCGGCTTCGGTCCTGCACCGCCTGCCACGCGCGCGATTTTACATCACGCGCGGCGCGGCCAAGTTGCTGCGGGCGCGGCAGCGAGTGCTTTTGCAGCAGCAGGAGGCCATTGACGACGAAGCGGTGGAAAAGATCGCGGTTGAACTCGCCTGCAAACTGGACAAGAAGGTCGTCGATTTGACCGAGGAGGAGCTGGCGCAGGACGAGCTGGGTGCGGTGCTTGTGCAGCGGTGCGCCGAATCGGTTGAAACCCTGACGCGCATGGTGCGCGACCGCTTGATTGGCAAGATTGAGCGGGGCTGCCAGACCCTTTCCAGCACGCGCTTCCTCCACACTGAGCCGCACCACGACGACCTGATGCTCGGCTATCTGCCCTATATCGTCCGCCACGTGCGCGACGCCACGAATGTGCATTACTTCGTCTGCTTCACCGGCGGCTTCACCGCGGTGACTAACCGCTTTATCGAGGATCACATCGAGCGGCTGCGGCGCTTCTTGCCTAGGTGCGCCGAGCTGCTGGCCGAAGGCTACTTTGCGCCGAGCTATGAGCACGGCCGCAACCGCGATGTTTGGCTGTATCTCGACGGAGTGGCAGCCGACGATTCGCGGATGTGCGACGAAGGGATGGCGCGGCGCTTCTTGCGGAACCTCGTCGAGCTGTATGGCGTCGAGG
Source organism: Candidatus Latescibacterota bacterium (assembly GCA_022827835.1). Classification (GTDB taxonomy): domain Bacteria; phylum Latescibacterota; class UBA2968; order UBA8231; family UBA8231. Next base: position 88,105 of record JAJEIO010000002.1, on the reverse strand, counting down.
ACCGCGAGGGCATTGAGGCGCTGCTGGCCGAGTTGGAGGCCTATTTTGCCAGCCGCTATCCTGGCCAAAAAGACGCGCCACAAGTTCAGACCCTCAAGGGCTTGTGTAGAGAATGGGAGGCTGAATGCACGTGGGGTTATCTCGGGTGGGACTGCACCAGCGTCAAGCACTTGCGCCTTGGGTTTTACACGGGCGACCTCTTCACCAAGGATCCGACGGTGGAAGGCGACGTGCTACCCGTGCTCGCGCTGCTTGAAGAAGTTGCGCCCGATGTGGTTAGCGTGGCGCTGGACCCGGAGGCCAGCGGCCCGGACACCCACTACAAGGTATTGCAGGCCGTCACCGAGGCCCTGCGCCGCTACGAGCGCCAGCGCCAAGACGCGCCCATCAAGGTTTGGGGCTATCGCAATGTGTGGTACCGCTTCGATCCCAGCGAGGCCAACATTTTCGTGCCGGTCTCGCTCAACATGCTCTCGGTGATGCAGAGCGCGTTTATGAGCAATTTTATTTCTCAGCGCGACGCTTCGTTCCCTAGCTACGAACACGATGGCCCGTTCTCCGAGTTGGCGCGCCGGGTGCAGGTGGAGCAGTACCAGAAAATCAAAACGTGCCTCGGCCGCGAGTGGTTTCAAGAGCACCCCAGCCCCCTGATCCGCGCTACGCGGGGTTTGGTGTTTCTTAGAGAGATGGACTTAGCCGAGCTGTACGAGCGCAGCCGAGTGCTCAAGCAGGCGACTGAGCAGTCCGGCCACAGTATTGTGGCCGCGAACCGCTAATCAAGGAGGAGAAGATGCTTAACGAAAAACTTCAACAGGCACTTAATGATCAGCTCAATTCCGAGTTTGCCTCGGCCTATACGTATTTGTCGCTAGCGGCTTATTTCGAGGACCTCGAGCTCAATGGTTTTGCCCACTGGATGAAGATCCAATACCAAGAGGAACTGATGCACGCGGAAAGAATCTACGCTTTCATCAACGACCGCGATGGCCGCGTGCGCTTGCAGGCCCTAGCTGCGCCACAGAACGAGTGGGACTCGCCGCTAGACGCCTTCAAGTTCGCTCTAGAAGGCGAGCGAGCTTTGAGCGAGCGAATCTACGCGGTAGTAGATGAGGCTCTCGCCGAGCGCGACCACGCCACACACACCTTTATGCAGTGGTTCGTCAACGAGCAGGTGGAAGAGGAAGCCATCGTCCGCAATATCGTCAGCGACATGGAGCTGATTATCGAAAGCCGCGACGGCCTCTTTCTGATGGATCGGGACCTGGCGGACAGGAGGCCGCAGGGAGAGGAATAAATTCAGATGCGTTGGAGGGATTTTCAGTGGTCGTAAGACCGAGGAGCAACCAGTCCTCCAAAGTGGAGCGCAATAAACGTTCACATTCTTTCAGCGTGGTCCCAAAAGCGAGAACACCTTTGCATGGTGGGATCCTCCCTGCGAAGGTGCCGTCATCCAACTTGTCGTAAACCGCAACTTCCATGGCCTGTTCAAGATAGTCGCTGAGAATGCATTCTGTCTCCATTTTTGTTCCTCCCAGTTGTTGATATCGAGATTAAATATGAACCATTCGTTGCGCCGGCATAAGGCAGGGTGGATAAGCTCTGTACCTAGGGGTGCATTGAGCGGTCATTTTGGTCGGGATGCGTTCTCCATAGAAAGAGTGGCTGGTCCTTGTTGGCAGGATGGCAAGGTCAACTAGTCCAATTCTCGACCGCGAGATCGGGAATCCGAGAAAACTCCCTGTCGTTATTCGTCACGAGGGTACAGCCGAGGGCTGATGTATGCGCTGCGATCAGGGTATCTAGCGGGCCAATCGGGGTACCTTGGCGCTCAAGTAAGGTTCTGATGCGACCGTAATGCGCTGCTGCCGCGTCGCCGTAAGCGATGATCTCCAAGGGGGCGACAAATTCAGCCAGAGCTAGCTTGTTTTGCTCTGGTTTCGAACTCTTCGAGACCCCGTATTCCAATTCGCTCAGCGTGATCGTGGAGATTCCGACTTGCGAGATATCTAGGGCTTGTAGTCTGGCCAAGGCTTGCGCTGGTTGTCTCTTGATGAGGTAGATGCAAATGTCGGTGTCGAGCAGGAAATCGATCACAGAGACGCTCTCTCCTGCTGATCGGGCTGATTTCTCTCGTTCATAAAATCGCTGGAGAAGCGGTCTAGGCTGTCCACGAGCGAGGCCCAAGGGGATTCCTTGGGCAAGAGCATAACAATGCCTTGGTATTTTTTGATATAGACATTGTCTCCGCTGAAACGAAATTCCTTCGGGAGCCTCACGGCTTGGCTGCGGCCATTGTTGAACAACTTTGCTGTCTGCATAGATGTGCCTCCTGTGGCAGGATATATATCATAGTATATATCTCGGGTTGTGGCTGGTCAATCAGACGATTCGGCCTGTCGCGGCAAAACGACAAACCCCACCGAATCCACCGATGCCGAACCGAACAGCCCGATTCCTCCCTCTACCTGAAAGAACGGCCGCTCGAAATTGTCGCCGGCCATCCCCCCAAAGTCGCCCTGTTCCTGCTGGTCGGGGCTAGAGCGGGCGTACTCGAACCAGTTGTGATCGACTGCGTACACCTTTATTAGAGAACGACCAGTATAAACTACGGCGAACCACGGCCAGCGCACGATTCCGTCGCTGGCGGCGAAGGGGGGCGATTGGTTGGCACGCAAGTCTTCCGGGGTTCGGTCGTATATATCTGGGAAATCCTCGTAGAGCAATTGAGCGTCCTCTTCCAAGGTGAAGAGCGCCGCTTGGTAGGCTTCCCCCGCCTTTTCCAAGTGGAGTTCGATTATGCCCTCCAGATGAGTAAGCTGATTCTCCGGTGCCGTGTACACCTCGTCCCCAACCTCGGCAAATGACTTGAGGGTTCGCATGATTTCTTCGGTGTCTTCATCCAATAAAACCGCTTGGCGCACCCACACTCGCTCTGGCGTGGTGGTGCTCGCCCGGACCGTCTTGCCCTCGACTTCTACTTCTAGCCGGTACTCGGTCAGGGGGTCCACTTGGGGGGGCTCTGATGGTGGCAGATAGCGGCCGGGTGTAGCCGAGTCGGGTGCGTACTCGAAGATCTGGTCCCCTTGGAAGACGCGCACTTGGGCGTCAAGCACCCCCGCCGCATCCTGACTGTAGAATTGGCCGGGAGGCAAGGTGCGGCGCACGAACAATTCGGGCAGGGTCTGATCAACTAGCAGAATCCCGTCCACCACCAACGCGCTGCCTTCTTCTACCGAGCCGAAGAGATCTCCTGGCTGGCGCTCGGCAGCGCAGGCCGTCAGGCACAGGATGATAAAAACGTAGCGCACGACTTTCTCCTTAAAACGAAAAATTGAAACCCAGCGTCGGCACGATGGGCAATTGCTTGATTACCTCCGGCTCGGTCTCGGGATTGTTGGTGTCGAACTGCACGAACCACTCGTTACGTCGGCTGTAGAGATTGAAAATTTGCAAGAAGAACTCGACGTCAAGACCCCATAGCCCAAACTTGCGGCTGGCGCTTGCATCGAGACGGTGATAGGGCAGCAGGCGGGCACTGTTGCGCTCGGCTGATAGCACGTAGTCTGCCACCTTTCCTGTGGTTGGCTGACGCAGCGAATAGCGAGCCGAGGCCGGGGTGAAGGCTTGTCCGGTGGCGTACACGAGATTCGAGCCAAGACGCCATTTTCCCAAGTTGTACGAGATCACAAAAGACAGATCGTGGCGGCGGTCGTACTTGGGGGGAAAGGCGCGTCCACGGTTTAGCTCGGGGAAGGTGCGCCGCGTCCAGCCCAACGTATAGCCTATCCAGCCGGTGAGTGCTCCGGTGCGCCGCTGCAAAAAGACTTCGACTCCGCTGGCCCAGCCGCTGCCCCCGCTTTTGAATATGTCATCTGAGCGCGTGCCTTCGTTATCGACGGCCACTGCGTTGTCCAGCACCACCAGATTGGCCAAGTCGGTGTAGTAGGCCTCCACGGAGAGCTGGTAGCGCCGCGAGGGGTTCCACTCAGTGCCTATCACCCCCTGATAAGAGCGGCCCGGCTCGACGGTGTCGTCGAGCGGCACCCAAAAATCGCCGCCGCTGAAGGTTTCGGTGGTGATCAATTGCAGGTACTGGCGGTACATCCCCGCGGCGGCCTTGACGCGGACGTTTTCGCTGAGGGCGCGGCTGAGGGATAGCCTCGGCGCAAAGTGCAGACGATCCCCAACGCTGAAATAAGTGCCTCGTCCCCCGAGCCGCAGCCGCGTAGTAGGCCCGGCCTGCCACTCGTCTTGGACGTAGGCTGAGGCCAACACTGACTTCTGGTATAAGGTCTCTTCTTCTTGGTTGAAGGACTGGGAATAGTCGAACTCGAACAGGGTGGCTAGAAAGCCGAGGGTGAGAGTGTGGTCGCGGTTGGCGAAGTAATCCACGTCGCCCTTGAGCGACCAATCGCGGATGCTGTTGGTAACGCTGAACGGCGTGTCGAAGAAACTAAACGAGAGGATGTTTTCGTACGACGAGCCGGCGGCCATGAAGTGCCCGAACAAGGTCGGCGAGAACACCCGCGTCCAGCGCGCGGTCACGGCGCGGTTGCCCCATCGCAAATTGGCGAAGGACGTCTCGTCTTCTAGGTCCTCCCATTGTAGATCGTCTTGGCCCCAGTACGTGCTCATGGTAAAGGTGTCGTCGCCCCACCGCTGGTTGACTTTGCCGTTGAAGTCGTAGAAGTAATAGTTCAAGGGGATGTCCACCCCGCGAGAGCGAACGGCGCTGAGCACGGGTTCCAAGTACGTGCGACGGCCAGCCATCATCCACGAGCCTTGCCCCACCGGCCCTTCGGCCAGCAAGCGGCTCGCGATTAAGCTGATGCCGCCCCGGCCGCTGAAGCGCTGCCGATTGCCCTCGCGGTTGCTCACGTCGAGTACTGCCCCGAGCGTGCGGCCGTACGCAGCCGGATAGGCTCCTTTGTATAGCTGGACGTCCTTGATGGCGTCGGGGTTGAAGGTCGAGAAGAAGCCGAACAGGTGGGAGGGGTTGTACAGAGGGATGTGGTCGAGGAGGATGGCCGTTTGGTCGGGGCCACCGCCGCGCACGTACAGGCCGCTGCTGACATCGGACGCCGACTGGATGCCCGGCAGCAGTTGCAAGCTGCGGAGCAGATCGGCCTCGCCAATGGCTGGCATTTGCTGCAACGGCTCGACCTGCAGGGCGATAAAACTGCTCTGGGTGGCTTGCTCTAGCTCTTCGCGGCGCTCGGCCTCCACCACGACCTCTTCGCCAATGTCCACTGGCTTGGGCACCAGCGCCACGTCGAGCCGCACGGCCTCGTCGGCGCTAAAACTCAGCGTGTCCCACCGGGTTTGGTAGCCGATGTGCGACGTGTTCACCACGTGCGTGCCAGCCGGCACTTGCTTGATGGCGTAGTAGCCGCTGTTGTTGCTGGTCGCTCCGAGCTGAAGCTCCTCCACTACGACGACCGCCAAGATCAGGGCTTCGCCGTTGTCGGCGTCGGTGACAAAACCGCTCAAAGTGGCACTTGGAGTCTGGGCCGCCAAAGGCATGGCCACCAATAGAGCCACCATCCAATATCTAATAATTGCCATTCTTTCTCCGTTTAAAACGATAATGCGATACCTACCACTTCCTTTTAACCCCTAAATCCGCCCTGCCGTTACCCCTTTGTTGCACCTCTTAGGACTAGGTCATCCTGGAAGTAGTGCAGTAGATCGTCGGAGGGCATGATGCCGCCGGTAAAAAAGTAACGCTCCATCCAGTTTTCTTCACCTTCGGCGGCAAAGGTGTATGCGTAGAGGCGATGGACGAAGATGTGGATGAATAGCGAGCATCCACAGGGTTCCATTCGATCCCTATCTGTCAATTGTTTTACCTGTTGATCAGGCGCTTTTAGCCTTGGGCCGATATGGTCTCTTGGCGCAAAAGACGCAAGGAATCGCGCAAATCGCTCAGGTTGGCTGGGGTAACGGCTCTAGCCTGATCGAGAAAAAGCCGGTAGTGCTGGGCGGCCCGGCCGCCGGCCAACAGGGCTATGTCGTCGCCCAGCAGACGGCGCAATTTGACCAGCTCGCCGCCTAGATGGGGATCGTCGCCCGGATAGACTATGCTGAGGAGAACGGCCTTAGCGCCCTTTTGCGCGGCGGCTCCGGCGATTTCTTCGGCCGGTAGATTGGGGCCCAGAAACGTCGAATTCCAGCCCTCTGACGTGGCTACGACCGTAGCGAGCAAAGCTCCCATCTCGTGCAATTGCCCTGCGGGCGTGGTGGCGACGACGTGGGGAGCAGCCTTCGATACTTGGAAACTGGCCTGTATGTTGCCGATAAAGCTGCGCACCACGGCCGAAGCCATATGTTCGTCGGATACTCTCAAGGTGCCTTCCTGCCACATCTGGCCGATGCGCTCCATAAGCGGCTGGACCACTTCTTCGAGCAGATGCTGCTGGCTCAGCGCTATGGAGGCGCGAACCAATTGCTCTTTGAGCGAGACTGCGTCTAGCCCTTGCACTGCGACTAAGGCTCGTTCGAGGAATTCGCCGGGGTCTTTTTTCTCGTCCTCTTTATCGGTCGTCCTCTGAGCCAACGGTGCCGCTGCTTGCTCAGCGCGGACCAGCTTCATCAGCTCGGGCGTGGAAAGATGGGCGATGCGGCCAATGCTATGTCCGGCCTGTACTGCCTGTTGCAACCATTGTAGGCGCGCGATGTCCTCGTCCGAATAAAGCCGTCTATTGGTCGTCGTCCGCGCGGGCACCACGGCTTGATAGCGCTTTTCCCAAACGCGGATGACATGGGCCGAAAGCCCGGTCCGCCGCACTACTACTTTGATAGAATGTCCCGGCGTCGATTCCATACGTGTGAATATAGATATTGTCTATTATTTGTCAATATATTCAGGTGATTTACGCAATAAAAAACCTTTTTAGATGTGTCATATCTATACAAATTATAAATATATATTAGGCAAATATTAGACATATATTACCGCAAAATGAATTCCAACACGTCAAGATGGCGACTTTGGATTTCGCTGCTAAAAAGAGAAGTTGAGGCCTAGCGTGGGGATTATGGGCAATTGTTTAATCTTGCGCGGATCGACTTCGGGATCGACTGAATCAAGCTGCAAAAACCACTCGTTGCGGCGGCTATATACATTGAATATCTGCACGTAGAACTCGCTGGCGGCTCCTCGCAGCTCGAACGAGCGACTGGCGCTGACATCGAGGCGGTGATAGGGCTGCAGGCGGGCGCTGTTGCGCTGGGTTGGTGACTCGGAGACCGGTGTAAATGCCTGTCCAGTGGCATACGCTAAGTTCGCGCCGAGCCGCCATGCGCCCACCCCGTAGGAGGCGACGAAAGACAGGTCGTGGCGGCGGTCGTGCTTGGGGGGAAAGGGACGGCCATCATTGAGTTCGGGGAAGGTCCGCCGCGTCCAACCGAGCGCGTAGCCGATCCACCCGGTGAGCGCGCCAGTGCGCCGCTGTAAAAAGACCTCGACTCCTCTGGCCCAGCCCGTGCCGCCGCTTTTGAACACCGCTTCCGAGTGCGTGGCCTCGCTGTCGTCGGGCAGTTCGGTATCCACGGTCACTAGGTTGGCGAGGTCCGTGTAATAGGCATCCACGGCAAGCTGATAGCGCGGCGAAGGGGTCCACTCGACGCCGGTGACGGCCTGATAGGATCGCCCCGGCTCGACGGTGTCGTCCAAAGGCACCCAGAAATCGCCGCCGCTGAAGGCTTCGGTGGTGATCAGTTGCAGGTGTTGGCGATACACGCCGCCGGCGGCTTTGACGCGGATTTTGCCGCTCAACGCTTGGCTCAGGGACAGCCGCGGGGTGAAATGCCAGCGATTTCCTTCGCTGAAGTACGTTCCCCGTCCACCTAGCTGCACCCGTGTGGTCGGTCTCGGCTGCCACTCGTCCTGCACGTAGCCTTCCAACAGCACTGGCTCTTGGCGCAAGTCGAGTTGGGTCCGCTCGTTGAAGGACCGCGCGAAGTGAAACTCGAACAGGGTGGCCAACAATCCCAAGGAAAGCGTGTGATGGCGGTTGGCGAAGTAATCTAAGTCGCCTTTGAGCGACAGGTCGCGGATGCTGTTGGCGATGCGGACGGGCGCGTCGAGGAAACGGAGCGCGACGATGCTTTCGTACGACGAGCCAGCGGCCGTGAAGTGGCCGAACAAGGCTGGCGAGAACGCGCGCGTCCAGCGCGCAGTCAGGACGCGGTTCCCCCAGCGCAGATCGACGAAAGACTCTTCGTCGTCTTCTAACTCAATCCGCAGGTCGTCTTGTCCCCAGTACGCGCCCGCGGCGTAGGTGTCGTCGCCCCGACGCTGGTTGATGTTGCCGTTGAGGTCGTAGAAGTAATAGTTCAACGGGATGTCTTCCCCGCGTGCGCGGAGGGCGCTGAACACGCCGTCCAAGTAGGTGCGGCGACCGGCCAGCATCCACGAACCTTGGCCGACTGGTCCCTCGGTGAGCAAGCGGCCTGAGATCAGGCTCACGCCACCGCGTCCGCTGGTGCGCTTGCGGTTGCCTTCGCGATTGCTCACGTCGAGCACCGCCCCGAGCGTGCGGCCGTACGGAGCGGGATAGGCTCCCTTGTACAGATCGACCTTCTTAATGGCGTCTGGGTTGAAAGCCGAGAAGAGGCCGAACAGGTGGGAGGGATTGTACAGAGGGGTTTGGTCGAGGAGAGTGGCTGTCTGGCCGGGGTCGCCGCCGCGCACGTACAGGCCGCTGCTGATATCCGCAACCGCTTGGATACCCGGCAGTAGCTGTAAGCCACGCAAAAGGTCGGCCTCGCCGAGGGCGGGCAACTGCTGCAACGGCTGGGGTCGGAGACTGATGCGCTCGGCCTCCACCGAGACCTGCTCGCCTAGGTCCACTGGCTTGGGCACCAGCGCCAAGCTGAGCCGCTCGGCCTCGTCCGCGCCAAAGTGGAGCGTGTCCCGCCAGGTCTGGTAGCCTGTGTGCGACGCACTCACTACGTGCGTACCAGCCGGTACTTGCACGACCGCGTAGTAGCCGCTGTTGTTGCTGATCGCCCTGAGTTGAAGCCCTTCGACCGCAACGATGACACGGGTTAGGGCTTCGCCGTTGTCGGCATCGGTGACAAAGCCGCTCAGGGTTGCCGCTTGTGCCGTCCCTGCCAAAAGCAGCCACGCCGTTAGCACTCGCCTACAATTTTTTTGCAATCTCACCTGTTTGTTGTCTCACGGACGTTGAGCGTCGGTATGTAGAGAAACATATCGACATATTGAGCGGGTTGCACCCCGAATAGCCGCTAAAATCGGTCGCGCCCTATGCTGGCCTCTTGGGACTTTGTATCTTCAGGCCCTTGCCACTACTACATACAAAGGACGGATTCATGACCACCGACCGCATTTTCCACCGCGTCATTACCGACAACTGGCCGCAGATTTCCCACGGCAAAGACTGCTACCTCTACGCCGAAGACGGCCGCGCGTACCTCGATGCCTGCGCTGGCGTCCACGTGGTCTCCATCGGTCACGGCGTTCCAGAGATAGCTGAGGTCATGCGGGAGCAGGCGAACAAGGTCAGCTTTACCTACGCCCGCTTCCTCACCCAACCGCAAATCGACCTCGCCGACAAAATTGCCGCCATAGCCCCCGGCGACCTCAACCGCGTGTTCTTCATCTCCGGCGGATCCGAAGCCACGGAGTCCGCGCTCAAGATCGCTCGCAAATATCACATTGAGACCGGCAACCCAAAGAAGTACAAAGTCATCACCCGCTGGCAGAGCTGGCACGGCAACACCATCGGCGCGCTTTCCATGTCGGGCCGCTCCACTTGGCGCGAGGACTACGTGCCCTATTTGCTCGATTTCCCGCACATCACCTTTCCCCGCCCGGATCACTGCCCGTACTGCCAAGACCGGCCCGCCTGTACGCTGGCTTGCGCCGAAGAGTTGGAGCGGGTTATTAAGCAGGAAGGCAGTGAATACATCGCCGCCTTTATCGCCGAGCCGATTTCGGGCACTTCTTGCTGCGGCCTGATGCCGCCGCCCGACTACTTCCCTACCATCCGCGCGATCTGCGACCGCTACAACATCCTGATGATCATCGACGAAGTGGTCACCGGCTACGGACGCACGGGCCTCAATTTCGGCATTGAGCACTGGGACGCCATTCCAGACATCATAGCCACTGGCAAGGGCCTCGCCAGCGGGTACACGCCCATTGCCGCCACCCTGGTCCGCGACGAGATCTACGACGGGATCTACAAAAAGCAAAACCACTACGTCCACGGCCACACCTACGGCGGCAATCCGCTCTCCTGCGCCATTGCCCTCGCCGTGCAGAACTACATCCAAGACCACAACTTGGTCACTCGCTGCGCGCAGATGGGCGACCTGATGCTGGAGAAGATGCAGCCCTTAATGGACTCGCCCATAGTCAGCGCGGTGCGTGGCAAGGGCCTGCTCACCGGCGTGGAGTTCGCCAAGGACAAGGCGAGCGGCACGCCCTTCGACCCCGCTCAAGGCGTGTCTGGCGCGATCGTCAATCGCGCCTTTGCCAAAGGCGTGCTCATCATGCCCGGGTCGCCTGGGTTGATCGACGGCGTCAGCGGCGACCACATTGCCATCAGCCCGCCCTTTACCATTAGCGAAGAACAGGTCGAGGAAATCGCACAGGTGATCGCGGATGTGGTCGGAGAGATGGAGCGAGAATTGGGATATTGAGCTAGAGAAAACACCGCGCATCTACATCGCCTTTAGAGGAGGATTACCATGAAGCTCGGCACCTTTATGATGCCCTTGCATCCCCCGGAAAAAGACCGCACTGAATGCTTTGCCGAGGACGTCGAGTTCGTCGTCCGCGCCGATCAGCTCGGTTTTACCGAGGCTTGGGTCGGCCAGCATCACACTGTCGCTTGGGAGCCGATCCCGTCCAACGACCTCTTCATCGCCCACGTCCTGCCCCTGACGCAAAACATCCGCTTGGGCACGGGCGTCTCCATCATGCCGCAGCACCACCCGGTCAACGTCGCAGTGCGGCTGGCCTTTCTCGATCACCTGTCCAAGGGCCGCTTCAACTGCGGTTTCGGCCAAGGCGGCGTCGCCACCGACTGGGGCCTTTTCGACCTGCCCGATCCCAAGACGCAAGGGCTGATGACTGTCGAGAGCATCGACATGGTCCTCAAGCTCTGGCAGGCGGACGCCCCTTTTGACTTTGCCGGGGATTTCTACCGCATCAAAATTGAGGAGGCGAGCCCCGAACTCGGCATCGGCGAACTGCTCAAGCCCTACCAGCAGCCGCACCCGCCCATTGGCATGAGCGTGATAAGAAGCGACTCCATGGCCGCGACCATGGCCGGCCAGCGGGGCTATCTGCCCATCAGCACCAATCTCGTCGCTCCTTCGATCTTGACCCAGCACTGGCAGACCTACAGCGCCGGGGCCACCGAGGCCGGTCTGCCCGCGCCCGAGCGCACCCGCTGGCGCATCTCGCGCAGCATCCTCGTCGCCGATGACGAAGCGCGCGCCTGGGACTACGCCCTCGACGAGAAGAGCGCTTTCTGCCGCGCCTTTGAATACCTGATCGCCGTACTCAGCGGGGCCAAAATGCTCCACATTACGAAGCACGACCCGGACGTTCCCGACGAGGAGGTCACGCCCGAGTATCTGATCAGGAATCTGTGCATAATAGGCGACGTGCCGTCGTGCGTAGATCAGCTACAGGGTTTGTGGGAGACGACCGGGGGCTTTGACACGTTGCTGATGATCGCTCACGACTGGGACGACCGACCGCTGTGGGAACGCTCAATGGACTTGCTCGCCAACCGAGTCGTGCCGCAGTTGCCGTCGGTATAAAGGCGTTAGGTCTCCAGTGCTCTCGCCTGTTCGCCCAATGCGATCAAATCCTCGGCAATGGGGCGCAGTCGGGGCCTTGCTAAGAGCGCTGGATCGACGTCAAAGGCCCCTGCTGCGTAGTGCTGCATGGAACGCAGCTTGGCCTCGGTGTCGGGTCGGGTGACGAACTTGAAGGCAACGTAGCGCCGCTCGGGGAACTTGCCGTAGGCCGCGTGAAAGAGGCTGTGGTGGAAAAAGACCACGTCGCCGGGCATGGTCTCCACCGCGCAGGCAGGGATGTCCTCGCCTCTCGCCCCAAAGCTGTCGCCGATCGTGCCGTCCTTGAAGTGGTGGGACTGTAAGGGCCATAGCCACTCGTGGAAGGGCATGCGGTGCGAACCGGGAATCACCCGCAGCGCGCCCTGCTCTTTGGTGGTGGGCGTCAGGTAGAGCATCACTTTGAGTCGGCGATACTCGGTCTCTGCGGCTCCTGGCCGATCCGCGTGCCAGTTGTGCTCCCCTTTTTCGGTATGCCCCTCCTTATTGCCCTCCGATCCCGACCACAGGAAATCGGGTCCTAAGAGATCGGCGGCCACTTGGAAAATGCGGTCGTCCTCGGCTAAGTCCAAAAGCCGGGGATTTAGCTCGGCAAAAGGCGCAAGGCCCTGGTGCTGGCCGTCGTCGGGTTGGCCGCCCCGATCCTCGCGCCACACTTGGTCGGCGGCTTGGGTAATCTCGGCCATCTCGGCCGGGGAAAACGCCTGGCGCAGGCAGAGAAAGCCAAAGACGTCAAAGTGTTCTTTTTGTTTGGGCGTCAGCATGGGCAACCCTCCTCGCGTAGCGAATTATACGTCGCCAAGATAGAACAGAGCCGTGCTGCGGCCAACCGCGTCGGTGGCCGTAAATGCGTTTTCAGGTTAATTTTGTAGTCTATGTGCGCACTAATTTTCCATTCTATCACCCTCACATTAAACGACGATTCTCATGCAGACCATGCGCTCACTAGTTCTCTGCTTTATCCTCGCCTCAGTGGCCCATGCCGCGGACAGTCCCGTTCTCAGCGCCCACGCCTTCACGCTCTACGGCGACCCCAAGTACGGGCCTGATTTTACCCACTTCGACTACGTCAATCCCGACGCTCCCAAAGGCGGCGAAATCCGCCTCGCCGCCATCGGCACGTACGACAACCTCAACCCCTTTACCCTCAAGGGCGTGGCCGCCTACGGCTCGCTGATGCTCTACAACCGGCTCTGCACCAAGTCTAAGGACGAGCCGTTCACCGAATACGGCCAACTCGCCGCGCAGATGCAGATGCCGGAGGACCGCTCTTGGATCATCTTCGAACTGCACCCCGCAGCGCGCTGGCACGATGGCGTCCCCGTGACTGCGGCCGACGTGATCTTCAGCTTCAAAATCCTCACTACCAAGGGCATTCCGTTCTTTCGCACCTTCTACGCCGATGTTGACACTGTTTTCGCCCTCGACGAGCGCCAAGTGAAGTTCGAGTTCAAAGAGGGCACTAACCGCGAAATGCCGCTGATCATCGGCCAGCTACGAGTATTGCCCAAGCACTATTGGGAAGGACGGGAATTCGCCGCCACTACGCTTGAGCCGCCTTAGGGTAGCGGCCCGTACAAGATCGTCGAGTTTGAGCCGGGCCGCTCGATTACCTACGAGCGCGTCGATGACTACTGGGCACGCGACCTGCCCGTACACAAGGGCCGCCACAACTTCGACCGCATCCGCTACGAGTACTACCGCGACCAGACCGTGGCCATCGAAGCCTTCAAGACTGGAGAGTACGATTATCGCCTGTTGAGCGATTCCAAGGAATGGGCCACGGACTACGAGGACTTTGCGCCGATCGCCGAGGGGCGGATGGTCAAGGTGCAGATCCCGCACCAGCTCATCCGCGGCATGTCGGGCTTTGCGTTCAATACCCGGCGCGACAAGTTCAAAGATTCCAAGGTGCGGCAGGCGCTCGCCTATGCGTACGACTTTGAATGGACTAACAAGAATCTGTTCTACGGTCTCCTCACCCGCAGCAATAGCTATTGGGGGAACTCGGACCTTGGGTCGTCGGGGTTGCCTACGGGACAGGAGTTGGAAATTTTGGAGGTGTACCGAGGGCGGATACCGGACGAGGTGTTTACCACTACCTACGCGCCGCCGGCGACTAACGGCTCGGGACAGCTTCGGCAAAACCTTCGCACGGCTAAAAAGCTGTTGCAAGAAGCCGGTTGGACCGTCGTAGATGGGAAGCTGACTCACGCTGGGACTGGCGAAGTCATGCGCTTTGAATTCTTGCTCGGGTCCTCGTCGTACGAGCGCGTCCTCAGCCCTCTCGTGCAGAATCTCGAACGCCTCGGCATTGAGGCGACCATCCGCACCGTGGACGCGGCGCAGTACCAAAACCGCGTCCAGGATTTCGACTTCGACATCATCGTCGCCTCGTGGCGTCAGACCTTGAGCCCAGGCAATGAGCAGCGCAACTTCTGGTCGAGTACGGCGGCGCGATCGGCGGGCAGCCGCAATTACGTCGGCATTGCCGATCCGGTCATTGACGAGCTGATCGAGCGCCAGATCGCCGCTCCCGACCGCCCAACGCAGGTTGCGATAACCCATGCTCTCGACCGCATCTTGCTCTGGAACCACTACGTGATCCCCGACTCGCACAGCCGCTCCTATCGCTTGGCCTACTGGAACAAGTTCGGGCGGATGCCAAAGCCAGCGCCTAATGGGCTGGGCTTTCCCGACACGTGGTGGTGGGATGCGGAAAAAGCGGCGCGTTTAGAATCCAAATGAACGTCGTGAATGTCGCGCTTGAATCGTCCATTGACAGAAAGTTGACTATGCACATCGCACTTTTCTTAATCGCCGTTCTGACGGTGCTTCCCGTCCGTGCTGATAATTATGTCGGCCACGGCATCTCCCTCTACGGCGAGCTCAAATACGGACCAGACTTTACCCATTTTGCATATACGAATCCCGACGCGCCGAAGGGCGGTACGCTGCGCTTAGGTTGGATTGGGACATTCGACAGCCTCAATCCCTATATCCTCAAGGGCCTTGAGCCGCCGCGTCTAGGTAGCTTGATCTACGACACCCTCACTGAAAGTGCCGAAGACGAAATCGCCACTGGATACGGCCGTCTTGTCGAGCGCATCGAAGTTCCTCCCGACAATTCTTGGGTTCTTTATACCTTGCGGTCGGAGGCGCGCTGGCACGACGGCAAGCCGATAACTCCCGAGGACGTGATTTTCACGCTGGAGACCTATAAGGCCAAGGGGCATCCCGGGCTGCGCAACTACTTTGCGGCCATCGAGACAGCCGAAAAAGTCGGAGCGCGTCAAGTTCGGTTGATCTTCAGTGGGGAGACCAACAAAGAACTGCCGCTAATCTCTGGCCAGATGTCCATCTTGCCCAAACACTACTGGGAGGGCCGCAACTTCGAGGAAACCACGCTCGACCCGCCGCTGGGCAGCGGCCCCTACCGAATCGCTGCGGTCGAGGCCGGGCGCTCGATTACCTACGAGCGCGTTGAGGACTACTGGGCGCGCGACCTGCCCGTCAACAAGGGCCGCTTCAACTTCGATCGCATCCACTTCGACTACTACCGCGACCAGACCGTGGCCATTGAGGCGCTCAAGGCTGGTGAATTCGACTATCGCCGCGAAAACTCGTCCAAGGATTGGTCAACGGCTTACGAGGGAGAAGCCGTGGCCGCTGGCAGGCTGGTCAAGGACCCACTGCCTCATCAGCGCGCCGCTGGTATGCAGGCGTTCTGGTTCAACACGCGCCGCGCCAAGTTTTCCGATCCTCGGGTGCGGCAAGCTCTCGGCTATGCCTTTGACTTCGAGTGGACCAAAAAGAATCTGTTCTACGGCCTCTACACCCGCAGCAACAGCTACTTCGCCAATTCGGAGCTGGCTTCTGCGGGGCTACCCTCGGGCCGGGAGTTGGAAATTTTGGAGGAGTACCGGGGGCGCATCCCCGACGAACTTTTTACTACTGAGTTTCAGCTACCGACCACCGATGGCTCGGGTCGGCTCCGCCAAAACTTGCGCACTGCCCAAAAGCTGTTGCAAGAAGCAGGTTGGGTAGTTGTCGATGATGTCCTGACCCACGGCGAGACCGGCGAGGTCATGGAAATCGAATTTTTGCTCTCCAGCTCGTCGTGGGAACGCATTGTCGCGCCGATGATCCCCAACCTCGAACGCCTCGGCGTCAAAGCGACGATCCGCATTGTCGATCGGACCCAGTATCAAAACAGGGTCCAGGCATTTGATTACGACGTCATTGTCCTAGTCCGAGGCCAGAGCCACAGTCCCGGCAATGAGCAGCGCAACTACTGGACCAGCGCCGTCGCAGACGAGCCGGGCAGTGGCAATGTCGCTGGTATTAAAGATCCGGTCGTCGATGAGTTGGTCGAACGATTGATTCAGGCCCATAGCCGCGCCGAACTGGTGGCGACGACTCGGGCGCTGGACCGGGTATTGCTGTGGGGGCACTACACCATCCCGCACTGGTACAGCGGTAATTTCCGCGTGGTTCACTGGGACAAATTCGGCAAACCCGCCTTGTCCGCCCCCTACACCGGCGACTACTTCGTCATGCCCTACACTTGGTGGTACGACGCAGAGAAGGCGGCGCGGCTGGAACAGGGCCGTTAGCCCGATTTTATGGGCGCTTACATCCTCCGCCGCCTGCTGTTGATGGTGCCGACTCTCTTCGGCATTATGACCATCAACTTCCTCATCATCCAAGCGGCACCGGGCGGCCCGGTCGAGCGCACCATCGCGGTGATTCAGGGCTTTGGCACGGATGCCACCGAGCGGGTCAGCGGCTCGGGCATGGGCGAGACCCTCGACACCGACGCGACACCGGGCAGCGAGATCAGCAGCAAATATCGCGGTGCCCAAGGGCTCGACCCCGAGCTGATCGCCGAGCTCGAACGCATGTACGGTTTCGACAAGCCGGTACACGAGCGCTTCTTGCAGATGATCGGTCAATACGTGCGCTTCGACTTTGGCGAGAGCTTTTACCGCGACCAACGGGTCGTCGATCTGGTTAAAGAGAAGATGCCGGTCTCGATTTCGCTGGGGCTGTGGACTACGCTGCTGGTCTATTTTATCTCCATTCCCCTTGGAATCGCCAAGGCCGTGCGCGATGGCTCGCGGTTCGATGTCTGGACCTCGGGGCTGGTCATCGTCGGCTACGCCATTCCCAGCTTCCTCTTTGCCATCTTGCTGATCGTGGTCTTTGCCGGTGGGCATTATCTCGACTGGTTTCCGCTACGCGGCTTGACCTCGTCTAATTGGGATGAGCTCAGCCTCTTTGCCAAGATCGCCGACTACTTCTGGCACCTAGCTCTGCCGGTCGCGGCGATGGTCATCGGCGGCTTTGCCGGGCTGACTTTGCTGACCAAAAACTCCTTCCTCGACGAGATCAACAAGCTCTACGTCACCACCGCCCGCGCCAAGGGCCTGAGCGAAAACCGGGTGCTCTACGGCCACGTTTTCCGCAACGCCATGTTGATCGTCATCGCCGGTTTCCCCAGTGCTTTTGTCGATATCTTCTTCACCGGTGCGCTGCTGACGGAAATCATCTTCTCGTTGGACGGGTTGGGTTTGCTGGGCTACGAGGCGGCGATTGGCCGCGATTACCCGGTGATGTTTGCCACGCTGTATTTCTTCACCTTGCTAGGTCTGCTGATGCAGTTGGTAGGCGATTTGACCTATACGCTGGTGGATCGCCGCATCGACTTTGAAAGCCGCGAGTCATGAGCGCTGTATCCGCCCCACCGCCCCCTCCGACGCGCTTTTTGGGCTTGCAGTTGTCGCGGCTCAATCAACGGCGGCTGGCCAATTTTCGCCGCAACCGCCGCGGCTTTTGGAGTTTCTGGATCTTCTGGATCCTCTTCGCCCTGAGCCTGCCGGCTGAGTTCATCGCCAACGACCGCCCGCTGGTCGTTCGGTTCGACGGCAGCTATTACTTCCCGGTCCTCGCGACGTATCCCGAAACGACTTTTGGCGGCGATTTTGCGACCGAGGCCGAATACCGCGACCCCTTCGTCAAAGAGCTAATCGAGGAAAAAGGCTGGATCTTGTGGCCGCTGGTGTCCTATAGCTACGACACCGTCAACTACGACCTCAAGCAGCCAGCTCCTTCCCCGCCCGACGCTGAAAACTGGCTCGGCACGGACGACCAAGCGCGCGACGTGGTGGCGCGCGTACTCTACGGCTACCGAATCTCCGTGCTCTTCGGCCTGCTGCTGACGCTGTTCAGCGCTGCGGTCGGCATTGCTGCGGGCGCGGTACAGGGGTACTTCGGCGGCTGGGTGGACCTGCTCTTTCAGCGCTTTATCGAGATCTGGCAGGGCTTGCCGCTGCTCTACTTGCTGATCATCCTCGCCAGCGTGGTGGAGCCGAATTTCTGGTGGCTGCTCGGCTTGTTGCTGCTGTTTCGCTGGATGGGTTTGGTCGGAGTGGTGCGCGCCGAATTCTTGCGCGCGCGCAACTTCGACTTTGTCAAAGCGGCCCGCGCCCTCGGCCAGAGCAATCGCCGCATCATGTGGCGACACGTGCTGCCCAACGCCATGGTCTCGACCCTGACCTTTTTGCCCTTTGTGCTTACCGGCTCGGTGGCGGTGCTGACCTCGCTCGACTTCCTCGGCTTTGGCCTGCCGCCCGGCTCGCCGTCGCTGGGCGAACTGCTCAACCAAGGCAAGCGCAACCTCCAAGCGCCGTGGCTGGGTTTTACGGCTTTTTTAGCGCTGGCGGTGATGCTGTCGCTGTTGGTCTTTATCGGCGAGGCGGTGCGCGACGCGTTTGATCCGCGCAAGACCTACGCCGGGGAGGACGGCGCATGAGCTTGCTGACCATCGAAGACTTGGGCGTGCGCTTCCACGTCGAGGGAGAAGATGTCGAGGCCGTGCGCAGTGCTTCGCTGCACATCGAACGCGGCGAGACCGTGGCGCTGGTCGGCGAATCCGGCTCGGGCAAGTCGGTTACAGCGCTCTCGGTGCTGCAACTGTTGCCCTACCCGCGCGCCAGTCACCCCCACGGCAGCGTCCAATTTGACGGTGAAGAGTTGTTGGACGCTGAGTCGGCGCAGTTGCAGGCGCTGCGCGGAAACCGCATCGCGATGGTTTTTCAAGAGCCGATGACCTCACTCAACCCGCTGCACTCCATCGAAAAGCAACTGTGCGAAACGCTCATCCTACATCGGGGTCTGAGCCGCGTGGAAGCGCGAAACCGGGCTATGGAGCTTCTTGGGTTGGTCGGCCTCCCCGATGTCGAGGAGCGCTTAGACGCTTGGCCGCATCAGCTTTCGGGCGGTCAGCGCCAGCGGGTGATGATTGCCATGGCCTTGGCCAACGAGCCCGACCTGCTCATCGCCGACGAACCGACTACGGCGCTCGATGTGACGATCCAAGCGCAGATTCTCGCCCTGCTCAAGGATTTGCAGGCCCGGTTGGGCATGGCGATTCTGCTAATCACCCACGATCTGGGCATCGTCCGCCACATGGCCGATCGCGTCTATGTGATGAGCGACGGCGAGATCGTCGAACACAATACCACCGAGTCTCTCTTCACCGCTCCGCAACATCCCTATACCCGCACGCTCCTAGCCGCCGAGCCTCAGGGCGAACCGGCTCCGATCGACGAGGCTGCGCCCGAAGTTATCCGCACCCACAACCTCAAGGTCCACTTTCCCATCAAGCGCGGCCTGCTGCGCCGCACCGTGGGCCATGTAAAAGCAGTCGATGGAATTTCGCTCAGTATCCGCGCGGGGCAGACCGTTGGCATCGTCGGCGAATCCGGTTCGGGCAAGACGACGCTGGGGCAGGCGCTCTTGCGGCTGGTGGCCAGCGAAGGCCCCATCGAATTCGACAACCGCGACATCCAGAGCTGGCAGCAAAAGCAGATCCGCCCGTTGCGGCGGCAGATGCAGATCGTCTTCCAGGATCCCTTCGCTTCGCTGAGTCCGCGGCTGTCGGCTTTTCAGATTATCGAGGAGGGCCTGCTGATTCACGCAATCGGCGGCGACTACCACCAGCGCCGCCAGCTAGTAGCCGAGGCCATGGCCGAAGTCAACCTGGACCCGTTGACCATGGACCGCTACCCGCACGAGTTCTCCGGCGGCCAACGCCAGCGCATCGCCATCGCCCGCGCCATGGCCCTCAAGCCGCGCTTCGTGGTCCTCGACGAACCGACTAGTGCATTGGACAAAACGGTGCAGGCGCAGATCGTCGAGCTGTTACTCCAACTACAAGAGCGCCAAGGCCTGGCCTATTTGTTCATCAGTCACGATTTGAAGGTAGTCCGCGCCTTGGCGAGCGAACTGATTGTGATGAAGGAGGGGTTGGTCGTTGAGCAGGGACCGACGCGGGAAATTTTTGCCGCGCCACAAGAGCCCTACACGCGGGCGTTGATCGCGGCGGCTTTTGACATTGAGGCGATAGAAGACGAAGAGGACGAGTAGGGGGCGGTTTGCAAACCGCCCCCTACAGGGTGTCGCGCCAAATCCGCATCGCGTACAAGACTGGATTCCCGCTTGCGCGGGAATGACACCGGGCAGGACGGTAGGAAACCGCAGATAACCATAGCTGCGTAACATCAGTTACTATTTATTATGCGTATTGAAGGACCACCCTATGGCTCTGAAGCTTTCCTCATTCGGCCGCGTATTGTTATTCGCACTGCTGCTGATGGCGCAGCCGGCCCTCGCTCAGATTTCGGCGTGGAAGCTGGGCGGCGCTGGCTTGTCGTGGAGCGCAAGCGACACCACGCGTCTGTTCATTGACTTCGTCAGCGCGCCCGGCTCCATCCAGCCCATCTACCTGACGCCTGAAAAAACGGTTTTTTCCCACCTCGACAACTGGGTTTTCTGGCGCGACCCCAGCGATATCATCCTCGGCTATGTCGATGGTGAGACCCCGCGCACCTGGAAGTGGAGCGACGGCCTAGCTGCCCCCAGCGGCAGCCTGCTTATCGACGGCGACGACGCCACCTATTACCCGCCCCGCGCCGTGCCGCTTGAACGCGAGGTCTATACCATGGATATGGCCGTTGCCGTGCCAGCCGTCTCCTTCGGCTTTACCACCCCCAGCCAAGGCTTCCGCTCCGATGGCACGCCCCTCAAGACCGACGCAATTCCCGGCTACGACGTGTCCGTCGCCAGCGAATCCGAGCGGCCCGTCGTCGAAGGCACGCTGGAGCCTCTCTCACATATCATCGCCGATGTCGATGAGAATTTCGAGCCGCGCGTCGCGATTCCCTTCCCCCGCCGCTACGTGCGCTTCGTGCGCTATCGGCGGCAGGTCTCGGTCCTCGACGAGGATTTTCTCGCCTCTTTCGTCCGCGGCCAATACCGGGACGCCCCACCCGGCACCATTGCCGAGTTCGAGCTCTTCGCCGAGGGCGTGCCCCGCAAGGCCATCTACAAAACCAGCATCACCGACCTCGGCCAGTCGGTGAACTTCGGGCGGCTGTTCTGGCGGACCACGTCCTTGCGCATGGTCGGCGGAGCGCCCGTGGAGACGCCCGACGCCGCGGTCGGAGTCAAGATCGAGGTGCGCACCGGCCGCGACGGGGATCCCGCCGTTTACCACGAGTACATGGCGACGGGTTTTGAACGCGTTGTCTCGCGCGAGCGCTACGAAAACCAGCTACGCACCCGCCAGTTCCGCCCCAACCTCGAGGCACCCATCGTCACCTTGGAGCCGCGCCCCGGCCTGCGCGCCTCCATCGGGTACGACGATGAGAACTGGACTTTCTGGTCGGTGCCCTTCACCCAATCGGGCCTGCCGCTCAACCTGCGCAGCGGTTCTTATTTGCAATTGCGGATTGCGCTCGAAAGCCGGTCCTTTGACGATTTCGTCCGCCTCGACTCGCTGTGGATCGAGACCGCCCCGCTTTTGGCTGGCGACATTATCGGCGAGGTCGCCCTGCGCACCGACCCGCAACCGGCGCGCGGTTTCACCGAGGTCGCCCTCGGGCAGGAGACTGACTTCGTCTATGACCTGCGGGCCGATTTTTCGCAGGTCGATGCCCCGGGCTTCGATGTGCTGCGCATCCGCACTGGCAGCCGCACCCGCTTCGTCGGCTTAGAGATGGGCCAACCGCTCGCAACAGTCGCACCCGCCGAGGTTATCGAGTTGGAAGACGGCCTGCTCGTCCGCCTGCCCGCCCGCATCACCCGCGCCGACAACCCGCCGCTGCGCCTGTTCTTCTCAACCGCGCTATTCTCCTTCGCCACCACGTTCACCGGCGAGGTCTCCGACAGTGAACGCGAGGTCTTGCCACAGCCGGTCATCGGTGGCGACGCCAGCCAAGCGCTATCGACCAATAGCCTGCACGTGCTGGGGGTGGCGGACTCTACCCCGAGCGCGGTCCAAGAACTGAGCGTCTCGACCCCGGTGCTGACCCCCAACGGCGACGGCATCCACGATCGCCTGCAAATCCGCTACACGCTTTTTCGCCTACCCGAATTGGTACCAGTAGTGCTGGAGATCTATGCCCTCGACGGACGCAGACTGGCCCGCATTGACGCCGGTCGGCAGGCCGCCGGCCCGCAGGAAACCGAATGGGACGGACGCGACGAGCGCGGCGAACTGCTACCGCCCGGCGTCTATCTCCTGAGCGTCGCCCCCAATGCCGAATTTGCCACCTCGGCACAGATTCTCCCTCTGGGTATCGCCTACTAAGGGGTAATGGCTATGTCGAGCAAGCTCCTCGCCATCTGCGCCTTACTGCTGTGCGCCGTCCCGGTCTGCGCCGACCAACTGGTCTTCGACAGCGCCGCAGAATGGGCGACCTGGGAAAAGCCCTTCGGCCTGACGCAGGTCGGGAGCGAGGGACAATTACAACTGGTCAAATTCCGCAAGGATATCAACGCAGTGCAGGACGCCCACCTATTTGCGCACGAGACCAAAGGGCGCGGCGACTCGGTTTTCGGTGGCCTCTGGGAAGTGGGGTCCAGCCCGGAGACGGCCGCGCTGGCCATTGACGGCGATCCCGGGACGTTCTGGCAGCCCGACCCCGGTGCGGCACCCGAAGACTGGTTTATCACCATTGACCTAGGGCGCGCCGTACTCGCTCGCGAAATCCGCCTGATCTTTCCCGACCGGGAAGGGGCCCGTCCCTTCAGGAAGTTCACCGTGCTGGTCAATACCGGCGTGCGCATCGTCGCCACCCAAGACGTCTTTCTTTTTCGCTCGGTCTATCGCACTACCCGACCTAATGAGGCGACCTCCATCGCCATACCCCTCGGATTTTCCGGCAACGACAGTACCTTGGTAATCGACGCCGGCCTGCGGGTAGAGCCGGATCGCCGCGACCACTACCAGCTCATCCAGTACGTCAGTATCATGGCCGAGGAACAGAGCGCGGACGGGGCCCTCGCCGAGATCGAGGTCATCGGCATCGGTGACAATATCGCCATCGGCACCGATCGGCGCGGCTCCTTCACCGACGGGGCCCGCGCCACGGCCACCGCCAACCTGTTCGACGCCAATCTCAACACCAAC
This sequence comes from Candidatus Latescibacterota bacterium, assembly GCA_022827835.1. Taxonomy (GTDB): domain Bacteria; phylum Latescibacterota; class UBA2968; order UBA8231; family UBA8231. The sequence continues at coordinate 64,791 of JAJEIO010000002.1, read as the reverse complement.
AACTCCATTTCCTCAGGCGTTGGCGAACTGGGTTGGAAGGCCAATGGTGTGTGGTTCGGAGTCGATTTGGGCGCGGTGTTTTTCGTCGATGAGATGTTCATCTATTCGATGCGCCAGCAGGAGGGCACCCTCGGCTTTGGCGTCGGCGGCACCGGTCCCGGCCACACCATTCTCTTTTCGGACGGCACTCGCGCCTTAGTCAGCGGCCTGCCGGTAGCAGAGCCCTTCGACTACGCCGAACTGCTCACCCACCTCAACCCCGGTAGCGACCGCCTGCTCTATATCCGCTATCTCTTCAGACCGCGCAAAATGCGCTATTTGTTCTGGCACGGCGTCACCGACAGCGGCTGGGGCCAGGCCAAGTGGGGGGAGTTCATGGTCTTCTCACCCGGCTATCCCGCCCAAGTCGTGCTGCGATCGGACTTTATCGATCTGGGTGCCGTAGATGGCCGTCCCAAGGTCATCTACGCACTCTCTTGGGACGCCGAGCTGCCCGCGGACACCCGCATCCAATTGCGCTCGCGCTCGGGCAACGCGCTCAGCGAGCAATACACCTTCTACGACAAGAAGGGAGACGAGGTCACCGAGGAGAAATACAATAGTCTGCCCAAGGTTCTCAAAGGCCCCATCGACACCGCCTTGGTGGTGGGCGAGGACTGGAGCGCGTGGAGCAGCGAATACCAGTCCTCGGGTGATCCCTTCAAGTCGGAGAGTCCGCGCCGCTTTGTGCAATTGGAACTGATCTTCGCCACCGACGACCCCGAGTTCGCACCGACGGTCCACTCGCTAGCGGTCGAGTTTGAGGAGGCTTTGGTGCAGGAGGCCCTGGGACGCATCGAGCCGCGCGAGGTGCGCCCCAACGAGGCCACCCGCTTCACTTACGCCTTGGCGACGCGCGCGCTGCCCGCAGATAGCGGCTTCGACCTCTTGCGCTTTACTCTGCCCGGGCCGGTTGACCTCGAGGCTGGCGTCGAGGTGAGTGCGGGAGCAACACCCATTGATCCCGTGGCGGTGGAAGCGCGGGGCGACTCGCTCTTCATCGCCCTGCCAGAGGTGATCGCCGCCGACTCGCTCGAAGTCAGCTTTACTACCCGCGTCCTGCAGAACGCCGCCCTCTTCGCCCTCGACCTCGGCACCAACGAGCGACCGGGTCTGTGGCAATCGGTGGAGGCCATGACCCGCCGCGCCAATATCGTGCTCTTGCCCGAACTGACTGGCAGCCGCTGGCTCATCGACGACCTCGCGATAGACCCACCGGTCTTCACCCCCAATGGCGACGGGATCAACGACCAGGTCGCGATCCGCTTTGCCGTTTTGAAGGTGGCCGCGCCCGCACCGCAAGTGGACATCTTCGACCTGAGCGGGCACCAAGTGGCGCGGCTAAGCCCGTCATCGACGGGCAGTTTACTGTCTTATCTGTGGGATGGAGTTGATTTACAGGGTGCGGTCGTGCCGCCGGGGATTTACCTTTGCCGCATTGATCTGGGCGCTCAGACCGGCGAGGACGATGCCGTGCGTCTGATCGGGCTGGCGTACTGACGCCCGCTTTACTGCATTCGCGAGTTGCCCATCTTTAGTCTTTCTTTTTTTGCGTAGATTCGCGTTAATTCGCGGAGGCTTTGTAGCTTCTTCTTTGATAAATCAATGTTATTAGAAAACAGGAGTTAAACGATGAAGATAACTGGAGTTACACCGTGGCTCGTTAAATCACCAGCGCCTTACCTAGATACCGCCGGTGACCGCCCCGACAGAGAACGAGAGTATGTCTTCGTTCAAGTCTCAACAGACGAAGGGATCACAGGGTGGGGCGAAATTACCGGCACCAGCCCAGTAGCAAATAGAGCAGTCTGTGCCATGCTTGCACAAACCAGCAGTCTAATTGAAGGCGATGACGCAACGCGCATTGAGACGATATGGAACAAGGTTTTCCGGGCGTTCACCTACATGGGGACACGGGGTGCCACCTCAAATATCGTCAGTGCTATTGATATCGCGTTGTGGGATATTCGCGGTAAGCAGTTGGGATTACCAATATATGAACTGGTTGGCGGGGGACCCGTTCGGGACTCGATATCTCTTTATACGCATCCAGGGGGTGGGAACGATCCAGAGAGCGCAGCAGCGCATTGCAAAGCAATTGCAGAAACAGGTCATACCGCGTTGAAAACCGATCCGTTCCCTCACCATCCGGAAGAAGCCAACGGCTATTTGAGTGGGCAGATGGATGCCGCAGGAGAGGAACAGGGCGCAAATGTGATCGCTGCAATTCGAGAGGCGGTCGGACCTGACATTCAAATTCTCATCGACTGTCACGGTCGGTTTGATGTAGCAACAGCGATTCGGCTCGCGAAAAGGTTGGAACCTTACAACATCGGATGGTTTGAAGAGCCGGTCCCCGTTGAAAGCTACCACGCATTGAAGCAGGTCAGACAGAACGTCAGCGTGCCAATCTGTGTCGGTGAGCGGCTCCAGACCCGCTATGAGTTCGTGCCAGTCCTTGAAAATGAACTCGCGGACTATATCATGCCAGATGTGACGTGGGCGGGTGGTATTTCAGAGTTGAAGAAGATTGCGACGCAGGCGGAGGCGTACTACGTGCCGATCTCGCCACACGATGCAAGCGGTCCCATCAATGTGCTGGCTGGGGCGCATACGATGATGACAGTCCCGAATTTCTACAAATTAGAGACCAGTCGCGCCAAGCTCAACGCTTATGATGTGCTGATCGACCATCCGTTGGATGTCAGAGACGGCTGCCTACATCTGTCCAACCGTCCCGGCTTGGGAATTGAGATGAACGTCGATTATCTGCGCAGTAAAGCAATCGCGCCATTCTCAGGCTGAAGTGTGGTCACCCCCCGCTGCTTGAGTACCCACGCCAGCGGCGCGCCGACCCGTTCGCGATGTAGTGCGAATAGTCCGTGTGGACTCAGCTTGCGACGCATATTAAATTTTCCGCCATGACAACCTCCCAAATATGGACCCCATTTGAAGCCCCCATCCCCGAGATACTCGCCCAGTACCCCGAGCCGCTGATGGCCCTAGCGCGCGGCGAGGTGCCAGCCTTTGTGCTGCGCCAGCACTACAACCCCGCCCATTGCCGGGCGCTGATGCGGCGCTTCTACGAGCGCAGCCTGCTCTACGACCCCCACGAGGTCGGCGATGGCCAAGCGCGTCGCGTCGATATTGGCACTAGTTTTGGCCACCACCGCGGCGACCGCGAAAAGTTCCACGCCCACTCCGCAGAGACGCTGGAGTTGTTCGAGACCCTTTTCGACGGCTATGACGATCCGGTCCGCACTATGTACGACGCTCTTGGCCAACTAGCACCCGGCAAAGAGGTCAAGACTGCGCGCGAGCCGGACGGTCGCCTCTACGGCCCGGCCATCTTCCGCGTCTATCACCGGGAAACCGGCCACGGCCCGCACTACGATTCCGTCGCCAAGCGCACTCGGGCTTTCGAGTACCAGATTTCACGCTTCAAACACCAATTTGCTGGGGTGCTTTGCTTTCAGAATAGCACCAAGGAAGGCGGCACAGGTGAGCCGTACCTGTACAACTGTCCCTTTCGCCCCGCGCTGACAGAGCATCTGGGGCGCGAGGAATTCGCTGCCTACGTCGCCCGCGAGGGCATTGAGCGCGTCCAGGTTCAGCTCGAACCCGGCGACCTCTACTTTTTCTTTACCGAAAACATTCACGAGGTGCCCGCCGTCGTCGGCGATCAGCCCCGGGCAGTGCTGGCCATCTTCTTTGCCATGTCCCCAGACGACGACGAGATCTACGTCTGGTCTTAAAACACCCGCACTACGGTTCCGCGCTCGGCTGCCAGCCGTTCTTCGACCGCCTCCTTGGTCATCGGATTCTCCGGCCATTCCTCGGGCGCTACGTGCGACAGCCGCAGCAACAGGCGCGCTAGCTGTCCGACGTATTCTTTTAACTCCCGCGCGTTGAGCTTGTCGGCGGTGTCGGCTGGCTCGTGGTGATAGTTGGAATCGGCGTGTCGGCCGCTAAAGCGCCAGCGCCACAGATGCGCCGCGTCAATGCCCTCGCGCAAAAAGGGAAAGTGGTCTGAGGTCGCGTCGAGTTGGGACATGACGTGGCACTTTAGCCCGTCGCCCATTGCATTGAACTGGGCCTGTACCAAGTCGCGCAGATGTCCAAATGCCAGTACTAACCCTTTGATCGATCCGGTCGATAGCTCGTCGAGATTAATCGCTAAGCGCGGCTTTTCAACGCAGTGTTGCCGCACGTATTCTCTCGACCCTTGGAATATCTGCTCCTCGGCGCTGTACGTCGCAAAGCACAGGCTCATCCCCGGCTCGACTCCGAGCGCTGCTTTTAGTCCGGCTAGGACCCGCGCCGTCTCCAACACCGCAATGGTGCCCGAGGCATTGTCGTTGCCCCCCGGTGCGCCGTACACTGTGTCGTGGTGCCCACCCAACATCAGTCGCTCCTCGGGCCACCGCGCTCCGGGAATCGAGGCGACCACATTGTGCGCCGGTGCTTGGTAAAACCGGCTTTCAACGGTTAGCTTGAGCCGCTTGCCCTCACTGGCCCACTTCTGCAACAGTGCCCCGTGTTCTCGCGAGGTCGTCACCGCCGGAATGGGCAATTCGGCGGTCTCTGGCTCGCGCCAATCGCCGCCGTTGTGGTATTCTACCCGCCGCCCGTCTTTTGGATCAATCGCCACTACTGCCACCGCGCCGGCGTTGCATAGCGCTGCGAGCCGCACATTGGGCGGAGAGGGCGCGGTAAAAGGCTCCAGTGCTAGGTGCATGACGGCGATGCTTCCTTTGAGCTGGCCGCGCACCCGGTCGATTTCGTGCTCTGTGCCATAGCCCGCATTGACGATCCGGGCTTCGAGGTCGCACGGTGGACAGCGATTATAGGGCAAGAGGTCGATTTCCAGATCCTCCACCGTTGCCTCTGCTCGGTTGTACGACCAGGTATTCAGTGCAAACTCCTCCAGCGCCGCATCGGTCAGTCCCGCCTGCGCAAACTGCTCTCGTAGGTATTCCACCGCTTGGCGTTCCCCCTCAGAAGAAGCCCAGCGCGGCCCGATATGCTCGCACAATACCTCCACGTGTTCGCCGATCTGCGAGCCGGTCCAAGCCTCGCCGAAAATCCAGCGGTCGATTTCTCGCCAATTCAGTTCCATTGGGTCCCTTTCTCAGATTTGCCAAGTCTTCTGTGCATCCTCATAGGATAGGCAAATGTTGTTTCTCGACCAAAGGGGCGTTAGATTCCCCACATATGTACCCTTGAAATTCGGATTTTTCACGGTTTTGAAAGGTGCCGCCGATGAATATCCGCACGAAACTCTTCTCGCGCCTTGTGGTGGTCAGTGCCGTGCTTTGGTCGCATGGGGCCGGGGATTTGCTGGCTCAAGCAGGCCATCGGATCGACCGCAGTGCGAACCAAGTCGTCGTCGGAGCAGATCACTGGGACCACTGGGAGTTTGCGCCCGGTACGATCCAGATTTCCCCACTCGGAGAGGTGCGGCCCAATCGCGTCCACAAGAACACCAACGCCGCGTTGGATATCGTCGATTTTCTGCGCTACAACCCGCCAGATTACCTCTCCAAGAAAGAGCCTGAAGACATCGTCCTCCTCGACGCCATTCAGGGTGGATCCAACCGCAGAGGAGTCGTCGCCGCCCTAGATGGCGACTTGACCACGTATTGGGAGCCCGATCCAGTCGATGAGAATGTAGATCTGTCGTCTCAGTGGTGGTTTACGGTGGATTTGGGCCGCGTTGTCTTCATCAACAAGATCGCGCTAAAATTCGTCGAGGAGGGAATGGGCGATCCCTTTCTTTTATTCGATGTACTGGTGTCGGACGGACAGAAGCCAGTACAGGCAATCGGCGGGTCGAGTATTGAGTTCTTTCCGGTGCTACAGACGTTAAAGCCCAACAAAAGCCAGCGAACCTTTGAGGTCGAACTCGACCCCGTAGGGCTCGACCAGCGCCGGGCTGTAGGGCGCTTTGTCCAAGTGGTTGTGCAGGCCAGCGATTTTGGCCACGGTCGAGAAGTATCCCCAGAGGAGTACGACCAGCTACCCTCCGAGGACCGAGGGATCATCGAATATAGCAAGCGCCAAGCCGACGGGCGGGAGATCGTGGTCAAACAGGAAGTGTACGAGGCTCTCGATCCTCAGCGGCAGGGGACGATACGCTACTTTCGGCGCGAGCGGCCTCGGTTGGCCGAACTCGAAGTTTGGACCCAAGGCGACGACTTGGCCAGTGGGGCCTTGCGGCGCAATGGCTCCATTTCTACTACGGTGCCCGGCAGCATCAATCCCCAATTGATGATCGACGGCAATGTGACCAGCGTAGAGGGGCTGACCCTCTTCAGCATCGAGAATCGGTTAGAGGACGAGTTGTTCATTGACTTGGGCTCGTTCTTCTGGATCCACAGCCACAGGATGAGTTTCACGGAGTACGCCCTTGGGAACCATCGATTGGAATTTTCGGACGGCTCGCGGGAGGTGGACGGGGGTCTCAAGTGGGTCACTGCCGTGCGGCGCGAGCAAGTAAAGCGGGGCGTCGCGGGGGCCCTCAACGTCGATGGCAATGACTTCAATCCGGTAAAAGGGCGCTTTTTTCGCCTGGTGTACGAAGTAGAACATGTGCGCCTTCCCAACCGGAGCGCTACCAGGATGAGCGAGATACAACTTTTTGGCGAGGGGTTCTTGCCAGAGGTGCAGCTCGAGTCGGACCTGATCCGGTTGGGGGGCAGCCGCAACTTGGTCTCCCTCGAGTGGGATGCCCACACGCCGCTTGGCACCGAGGTGCTGCTTCAGACCCGCACCGGCGACACCTTGGGCGAGATCGTGCACTACTTCAAAAAGGATGGGACCGAAATCTCCGAAGCGGCCTACAACAAACTATTGAGCATTTTTCGCGGCGAGACTGTGTCCGAGGAAGTCGCCGGCGCGGACTGGGAGCCGTGGAGTGTGCCCTACGACGAGCCGGGAGGCAGCCCCATTACTTCGCCGTCACCACGAGAGTTTCTCAAGGTACGGGCGACGTTGCGCTCGGCCGCACCGGATGTGGCGGCGAGTTTGTCAGGGCTGCGGCTGCACTTTGCCGAGCCGGTAGCGCGGCGGCTCTTGGGCGAGGTAGCGCCCAGTCAGGTGGATCGGCTGGGGGCTGAGACTCCTTTTTCGGTGTATGTGCGACCCGAGTTCGGCGCAGGGGATGGGGGGTTCAACGAGTTGTTGTTGGAAGCACCAGCGGGCATGGAGCTAACGTATGACGGGTTGTTGGGGAGTGCGGACGGGGAGGATTTTTCACCCTTGGCGGCGGCGGTGCTGGCCGCGGCGGCGGACCGGGTGCATTTGTCCTTTGCTCCGCTGGAGCCGGGAAGCGAAGTGACGGCGTTGCGGATAGACTTTGCGGGGCGTCTGTTTTCTCGCGGTGGGCCGCTAAAGGTGCAACTGCGTCAAGGAGAAGATGGGGAGGGGATCTGGCAGCGCGTCGATCCAGGGGAAGCTGTGGAGACTGTTGGCAGCAATCGGCTATTGGTGGTGGGGCAGCCGCAGAGTCGCTCGATTTTTGCGGATTTAGTGGTCGAGCCAGCGGTATTGACGCCGAATGGGGATGGGGTCAACGACGAGGTGGCGTTGCGCTTTTCAGTGGTTTTGGTGGAGGGCAGTCAGCGGGTTGAGGCGACTATCTACGATTTGCAGGGACGCTTGGTGCGCCGGCTAGCCGAGCAGCGAGATTTTGCCTCGGGGATTTACGAAATGGGATGGGACGGAAGGAACGAACAGGGAACGCTCGTGCCGCCGGGGGTGTACGTAATGCATTTGCGGCTAGATGCTAATACGTCGGGAGCTGAGCTGCGTCAGGAGGAATTGGTCCGCACACTAGCCGTGGCCTATTAGTTCTCGTCTCGTTCCAAAAGCTGCTGACCACGCGCTCGATGCTTCTGGCTTTCTTCGAGCAGGCCGAGCGCTTCGCAGGCATCGCCCAAGTAGAGGTGTCCGCGCCCATCTTCAGGCTCCAATTCGACAAAGCGTTGATAGGCGGTCCGGGCCGCAGCAAAGTCGCCGAGTTGGGCATGGGCTACCCCTAGATTGAAGTGAGCCTTGGCGTATTGGGGGGCGAGGGCTGTGACTTGGGCAAAAAGTCGCGTGGCTACTTTGAACTGGTGCTCCTGGGCGGCGATCAAACCGAGCATGTAGTGAGGCTCGACGAGGGAGGTGTCGAGCTGGGTTGCCTTGGCGAAGGTTTGGGCCGCCCTTTCGAGTGATCCCGACTGATAGTGAGCATTGCCTAGATGCACGTACAGAACGGGATTTTCTGGATCCAACTCGATGGCCCGCTGGAAATACCGGGCCGCCAGTTTGTCCCGGCCTTGTTCGGCGAGGAGGAGGCCGAGGCCGATGTGGGCGTCTTTGTGATCGGGTTTGATTTCGACCGCGCGACGAAACTCTAACAGAGCTTGATCGGTTTCGCCGACCATCTGGTGCTTCAATCCCATATTGTAGTGATCCCGCGCCGAGCCGATGGGGAGCGATTTGTGCGTCGGCGGGGAGATTTCGGAGTGCAGCCCCCGATGCTGCTGGCGCAGGCTTTCAGAACGCGCCATTTCCCGCTTGCCCTCTGCGCGGCGGCCCAAGCGGAGATAGACATTGCCGAGGTTGAGGCGGAGCTTGGGCGAGTCGGGGTTGAGTTCGGTGGCTTTGAGTAGCGCTTGCAAAGCCGCCTCATTATCGCCCATATCGCGATGAGCTAGCCCCAAGAGAAAGTGTGCTTCGGCGTCCTGCGGGTCGAAGCGCACCGCTTTTTTGAAGGCTCCAGCCGCCTTGGGCGGAAACCCCTTTTCCCGCTGGATTTTGCCCAATTTCTTGTAGGCTGGTGCCAAGGTGGAATCCGCCTCCAAGGCCGCGGTGTACGCTGCTTGGGCTTGATCTACTTCTTTGCGATAGCCGTGCAGTAAGCCCAAGTTGTAGTACGCTGTTGCTCGGTGGGGATCGAGCGCGGTCGCTTGCTCAAAGGCGGCCCGTGCTGCTTCGACATCGCGGTGCTGGTTTTGGCTATACGCTCTGGAGGTGTAGCGGGCCGTGTGGATGATGCCGAGGACTTCGTATAACTCGGAGCGCGTCTGGTCTTTTTTGGGGGCTAGTTCAATCGCGTGTTCGATCGCGCGCAGGGCTTGGGGGAATTTGCCCAGTGCTAGGTAAGAGCGGGCGAGATAGTGGTGGACTTCGCAATCGTCGGCGCGCGAGGATAGGGCCTTGTGAAAGGCGACGATGGCTTCGCTGTAGCGCTCCTGTGCAAAGGCGTACATCCCGGCGCTGACCAAGGGGTCTCGCTCCTTGGGTCCACAGGCGCAGATGAGGAGACAAAAGGCGGCCCCAAGCCAAGACTCGACCTTTTTGCAGGACGGGTGAATGCGGGCCATTGAGCGCCCGTTTTTTAGGTGCAATTGCACGGGGGTCTCGGTTTGCTGATGCGATTAGATTGTCGGTCAAAGTAACCGAACAGTTAGTATATGAGAAGATACGCACTATTGTCCATCTTGTGCGCTGGTGTCGTTGCGGCAGAGGCACAGGTGCAATACCGGGAAGTCGCCCAAGAGGCCGGGGTTGACTTCCAGCACTACAACGGCGCTCAAGGCGAATACTACTATGTCGAGACCTTTGGCGCGGGCGCAGCGTTTTTTGACGCCGATGGAGACGGCTGGCAGGACCTCTACCTGATCAATGGTGCCCATCTCTCGGGGCCCCTTCCCCCGACTCCGCCCATCAATCGCCTCTATCGCAACGCTGGCGATGGGACTTTCGCCGATCTCAGTGTCGCGTCTGGAGCTGGCGACCAAGGCTATGGCATGGGATGTGCGGCGGGCGATTTCGACAACGATGGGGATCAAGATCTCTACGCGACCAATTTTGGTCCCAATGTGCTGTTGAGCAATGACGGCGGCGGGCGCTTTGTGGACGTCACCCAAAGAGCTGGTGTGGGCGACGGGCGCTGGGGCACCAGCACCGGATTTTTGGATTTCGACAACGATGGGGATTTGGATCTCTTTGTGGCCAATTATGTGCATTTCAGCTTGCAGGGCAATATCCAGTGCCAGCGGGGGGCGCTGCGCTTTTACTGCGAGCCAAGCACCTATGCACCCATTGGGGATGTGCTCTATCGCAACGAGGGGAGGCGCTTTGTCGATGTGACCAAGAGGATGGGTATCCGTGCGGTGGGCCGGGGACTGGGCGTGGCCTTTGCAGACAGCGATTTGGACGGCGATACGGATATTTACGTGGCCAACGACGGCACGCCGAATTTTCTCTACGAAAACCAAGGGCAGCGCTTTGTCGAGATCGGCCTGCGAGCCGGGGTGCAATACAATGAAGATGGGCACGCCGAAGCCGGTATGGGAGTAGATTTCGGCGATTTCGACAACGACGGGTACGCCGATCTTTTCGTGACCAATTACTCGCGCGAGACCAACACCCTCTACTGGAACGATGGCCGGGGGCGCTTTGCCGATTTTACCGCCCACTTCGGCTTGGGGGCACCCAGTTACCTGCCCTTGGGATTCGGGACCAAATTCATGGACTACGACAACGACGGCGACCTCGATTTATATGTCGGCAACGGACACGTGGTGGACAATATCGAGCAACTCGACGCTGACCTCCGCTACGCCCAGCCCGCCCTTATGCTGCGCAACCAAGGCGGTGCCCATTTTGAGGAGGTCTCCGACCAGTTGGGTGCCGACTTTGTCGTTGAGAGCGTGGTTCGCGGCGCGGCGGCGGCCGATTGGGACAACGACGGCGATCTGGATTTGCTGGCGACGACCGTGGCCGGGCGGCCTCGTCTGTTGCGCAACGACGGGGGCAATCGCCAGCACTGGATCGAACTCCTCTTGGTAGGTGCTGATCAGCGGGATGCGTTGGGTGCCCACGTCACTGTTACTGCCGGCGGCACGCGTCAGGTGCGGGAGCGCCAGTCCGGGGGAAGCTATCTATCCAGCCACGATGCCCGCCTCCATTTTGGCCTCGGTCGGGCGACAAAGGCGGATATTGCGATTCGCTGGCCCGACGGCCAAGTGCAGACGTTGGCCGCTGTTGACGCCAATCAGATTGTACGGGTAGTCCAAACTACTCGCTGACGGTGCGTTCTTTGCGTTGGCTAGGGGAATTTTAGCCCGAGGACCCACAATGGATCACAGAGCCTTGGTTGCACTGCTGATTGGGATGTTGTGTTGGAGTGTTGGTCCAGCACAAGCGGCTGAGTCGAACAGACCAGCAGAGGGGTTTGTCATCAATTCGGCAGCCGATCTCCGCACTTTGACAGGCCGGTCTGTTGCAGGGCATTTGCTCGTGCAGAGCGACCAACTGGAAACGCTGCATGGGTTGGAGGGGCTCGAATATATAGGAGGCGATCTGAGCATTGAGCATTGTGATTCGTTGCAAAGTTTGGCGGGCTTGCACCACGTAAAGCGGATTGGGGGCAGTCTGCGAATCCGGCGCAATCCCCAACTCGTGGATCTGGAGGGATTGCGGTCTATAGAGGAATTGGGGAGTAGCTTAATCATTGAGCGCAACGATGCCTTGGTCGATCTGAAGGGATTGCGTCGGATTAGTCGCGTGGGTGGGTCGCTCAGGATTCAATTCAACCGCCGCCTCGCCCGCATTGAGGGGCTGGAGCGATTGGAGGCGATAGAGGGACAGGTCCTCGTCGTCGGCAATGGATCGCTAGAAAGTCTGGTGGGGTTGGAGGGAATCAAGCGCCTAAAGGGCGGGCTGGCCATAGAGCGCAATCGGGCGTTGCAAGCGTTGGGGGGACTGCGGCGGCTGGAGGATGTGGGCGACTTTTTGCGGATCAAGAGAAATAGAGCCTTGGTTGAGCTAGCCGGCCTAGAACAACTCGAGCGCGTTGCTGGGAATGTATTGGTCATCGGCAACGCCCGTCTGGAGCGCTTGACGGGCTTGGGCAACCTGAGTCAGATCGGGGGCAGTCTGAGAGTCGAGCAAAACGATGCGCTGGTATCGTTGGCGGGTTTGGCCGGGTGCGAGAGCATCGGCGGCGATTTGCTGATTCAGGCCAATAGCGTCCTGCCCGATCTCGAGGGCTTGGCCCGCTTGGCCCGCATTGAGGGACTTCTCTTGATCATCGGCAATAGTGAGCTGCAAAGTTTGGCGGGGCTGCACCGCCTAGACTACGTCGGTGGGGATTTGCTGGTCGTCGATAATGGCGCACTGCTCAGTTTGGAAGGGCTGCACCGCCTAAGCCGAATAAGGGGGGTGCTATCCATCTTCGGCAACAGTGCCCTGACGGATCTGATTGGGCTGCGAGAACTCAGGACTATTGAAGGCCATTTATTCATCCAATTTAACGAGAAATTGCAGAGTATAGCGGGCTTGGCAACGCTCGAAAGAGTAGGCGGTCGGCTGGCGATTCGGGCCAATAGAAACCTGCCGAGTAGCGCGGCTCAGGCCCTGGCGGAGCGTTTGAGCGCCGGTGGGTTTACGGGCGAGATCCAGATTGAAGCCAACCAACCGTAGCTGCTATACGCTGCCGGATTTTGGTTGCTGTATCCTTTCGTATTTCATACAGTTAGTTGCCTTAGCTCAGAGAATCCGAGTCAGACAAATATGCCAACCATGCTACAATTCATGGCAGGTCGAAAGGACTACAGGCGGCGGATCGCGCTTAGGGTGCTTATCCTGTTTTCAGCTCTCGGAGCGTTGAGTGCCCAGTCACCAGTTGGTGCCCAAATGGAAGTCGTCCAACTAGGGGGAGAAGGCGGATTATCTTGGGAGAGTGGTGGTGGGGAGGTTCCGGCCCTAGTAATTCTCGACGCGGCGACAGTCGATCAGTCCAATGCGCCCGGCGGCGTCATCGACTTTGCTCCCTTTGAGCGGGAGTATTGGATCTTTCCGCAGCAGGCTGATACGACGGACAACATATTGATCGGCGTCAACTCCAAGGAGCGCGGTGGCAGCGTCATCACGCCCATCCCCTCCTTCCGCTTTCTCGAAGCCGACTTTCCCCAGATGTTCGACGACGACGGCAACACCGCTTTAGTGCTGAAATCCTCGGGCACGGGGGGCACCGGGGCCTTTGGCCTACTCATTGAATTCGATTTAGGGGCCATCTTTGGCGTCAATCGGTTCAAGTTTTTTCCGCGCAACGCCGATCCGGCCTTTCCAGCCCCTGATTTCCAGTCCCAAGACGACTTTTTGAAGGGCTATGAAATTTTCGTCAATGACGGCCAACCCGAATCGCGCCGCGAGGGCAGTCTGATCTGGGAAACGGTCGCCTTTGAGGGGCAGAACCAAGAAGCGGTGGTAGATGTGCGAATTCCCACCCGCTTCGTGCGCTTTTTGCGGCTCAAATCCCTGACGGCCGCAGACTTTGAGATCGCTGAGTTTCAAGTGTTCAGCGAGGGGTTTGTGCCGCAGGCCGTGTACATTTCCAATGTATTCGACTTTGGCGACCAAGCGCTCTTGGGCCGTTTGCGCTGGGTTGCAGAGCAAGTGGGCGACCCAACTCGCTCTAGGGTGCAGGTCCGCTCCCGCAGTGGGGACGATCCCCAACCGGTCGAGTTTACCCGAATCGGCAAGCAGTCCTCTGGCCGAGTTGAGCAGCGGGGCGATACTGTTTTCGATATCCCCATCGACGCGCCTTGGAAGAGGGCCGAAGATGTAGAAGACAGCGAACTCGAGAACTTGGTCGCCAACGTCCTCGACAACGAAGAGATGGACGGGCGCGAGGCGCTTTTGACCTTTGGCCAGTTGCCTTTTGAACAGCGAGCCCAGATCACTCTTGGCCAAGCGGACTACAACAAGTTAGCGAGCAACCAAAAATCGGTGATTCGCGAAGACCTCGCCAATTGGAGCCCTTGGTCTCCCCCCTATTCGCCCGAGGGCATTGTCGCCTCAGACCAGCTTCAGGTGCAAGGAGCGGGGACGCTGATCGTATCGCCTAGTCCGCGGCGCTATTTTCAAGTTATGATCGAATTCTTCAACGCCGATGTCGATGCGGCTACTGGCATCGGCGGGATGGCTTGGGATGTTTTCCAGCCCGTTTTCGCCGACTCCCTGATCGGCGAGATCCTGCCCCGCACCGCTATTTTAGGCCAAGCCACTCGCTTTACGTATGGCGTACTGGTCAAATCCAAGCCCCAGAATGCGGGCTTTGACCGCTTTGAAATCAGCACACCGCTGCGCACCGAAGCGATTGGCCAAGTGGAAATACGCCGACCCGACGGCACGGCAGAGACAGCGGATTTTTCCGGCTTGTCCCTCGCGGATCTCCCAGTCGAGCAGAATGGCTTTAGCGTGGTGGCTGTGCGCGACGACGCCTTGGTCATGGCCTTCCCGCGGATTGAGGAGGATGGGGTGCTCTTGACCTTAGAATTTGAGAATACGGTCCTGCGCCTAGGAACTCGCTTTGCCGGCCGGGCACTCAACGCCGACAACGAGGTGTTGGGGCAAGTGGTGTTGGCCGGTAATGCCGCGGATTTGAGTCGGGAGGGCATGGATGATCCCGACCGCAGAGCCGTGGGCACTCTCGATCCAGAAAACCTCTTTGTCAACGTGCCGATCACCGACGAGTTGCTAGTGAATGTAGCGGCCGTGCCCAGCGTTTTTACCCCGAATGGCGACGGAGTCAACGAGCGGGCGGCCATTACCTATGATATAACCAACATCGCCCACCCGACTCGAGTGCGGCTTGGGATCTACGATTTGAGTGGCCGGTTGATCCGCAACCTCTACGAAGGCTTGGATATAAGCGGTCGATTCCCCCGTTTTTGGGACGGGCGCGACGATGAGGACAATGCGGTCCCTCCAGGCCACTATATTTTTTCCGTTGCTTTGGATGCGGGGACCGGAGAGGAGAAGCGGGTGGGAGTTGTCGGGGTAGCGTATTGATATTGGGCGAGGGGGATACCCTTGCGATGAATTTTACCATGTAGAATTGGGAGGGTGCGGCATTGAATGTCCGCGGAGTGAATTTAACGATTGGGCTGGCGCTGTTGGTCGCGTTCCAAACCGTGCTCCACGCCCAAAACTACGGCACCCGCCTAGGGATCCAGCGCGGCGGCGAAGTCAGTTTTGAGCCCCGGGGCCCAGGCGTACTCTTTGGTGCCCTAGATCCCGCCGTACAGAGATGGTACGTGCCCCAAGAACTCTACTACGAGTTCAGGTGGCGCCAATGGGAGTACTCCAACTACGCCCGCGACCAGTACCAGCGCTATATCAACACCAACTTAGAGGGCGACTACTTCTACGATTTTTTTGGCAACTATATCAACCGCGGCTGGCTGGTGTACGACTGGCGCCAAGACCAGCCCCAAGAGTTGGGTAGCGGTATCTTTAAAGGACGCCAATTCGAGCAGTTCTTCAGTTCGGTGACCGTAAGCGGCGATTCCAGGGGCCAGTACTCTTACGCCATTACCGTGGGCAATGCGATCCGCACCACCCTCACGCCGATGACTTTTTCCAAGCCGAATTTCAACGGAGTCCAGATCGACTTCGCCGCGGACAAATACGCTGCCACCGTACTGGCCTCGCGGATCAATGATCCGGCCGTAGGCGTGACCATCAATCCTAGACGGCAATCTAATTCGACCTCCCTGCTCGGTGGCCGAGCCCTCGCTCAAGTGGGCGACTTTATTACAGTGGGCGGGACCCTGGTCAACGCCCACAACGCCAATACTGCCTTGGACATGTTTGAAGGCAATCTCCTCGCGGGCAACCTCACCTCGGGCCAGACCAGTACGCCGGTTACGGCCATAGCTATCGTCCTCAGCGACGACAGCCCCGAGGACGAGGAGGGCGGCGCGGCTCTCTTCAGCCACGATATACGCATCAAGAGCCGCGATTTTGAAACGGGTCTAGAGACGGTCTTGACGTTGGACGAGGTGGTGCGCGAGGGAGCGGAGTGGCCAACCGTATTCGGCGGTTTTCCGCGCACTGGTTTTGTGGCCGCCGACGGCACCGAGCGAATCATCCTCAATTACGACTTCACGGACCCGGCGTATGTGGGGCCGGATCTAACTTCTATAGTCGAAGTGGAGTTCGACTATGTGCTAGCCAATGACTTCAAGGTCGAAATGTGGTCCAATCTGCAGACGGGTACGCGCCCGGTGCCGCCGCCGCCGCTGACCAATCAGGTCATTGAAGAAGCCGAGCCGGTTCTCATCGGCATAAGGCGGGCCTCCGGCAATATAAAAGACATATCCAACGCCCAGCGGGTTCTTTTCAACTACGGCTTGCCCTCGGCCAACATGGTCGCCGGATTCACTATTGAAGGCAAGAACGTGTGGGGTTTTGATTTCTACGGCGAGTGGAACAACAACCTGCGCTATTTCCAGTACCCGAATGCCGCCCTGTTCAACGCCAACGAAGGGCACGAGATCTCTGCGGAGAGCGGTCAGGCCACCATCTTCAATCTGTCCAAAGAGGCCTACCCGTTTTTTACTTACGGCGAAGCCTATTCGGTGGATGCCGACTATTCGACCTCGGCTTTTGTCTCCCTGCCCCAAGGGGACGTGTACTATGACGATCCCGTACGCTCGGTTTACGAATTTGTCGCCGACAACGACGACCAAGACCGCCGGCCCGATTGGGCCCGGGTAGGCTCGCAGGCCAATGACCGGGAGGTGTTTCCCGGCTGGGACGAGAACCTCGACTTCATTTCGGACTTCAACCAGAACGACAACCGCTCGGTACCCAACTCCATTCCCGACTACGAAGAGCCGTTTTTGCGCTATCACGTCGATCGGCCCGAACTGCTCTTTGGCATTGACCTCAACAACAACGGCTGGATCGACCGCTTTGAGGACGACGAGTTGGCCGACTATCCCTACAAGCCCGACCGGCGCGGATACAACGTCTTTTTTGGCGTTCACCTCTTACCCGAGGCGCGCTTGCTGGTAGGGCGGCTCGACGAGCGCATGCTCTCGGATGATCGGGACAACCAAACCTCGTATGCCATGTTCACCCTCGACAAGGACTACCCTGGTTTGGGACGGGTGCGGGTCTTCGATATGCTCAAGCGGGTCGCGGACACCATTCCCGATGACCGGCGGGCACCGCTACCCTTCCTCGACGCGCCCACGCCGCCGCTGGTAGCGGATATGCTGTTCTTCCCCGATACCTATATCAACACCGCGTGGCTAGGGGTAGATTACACCGCCATTGCCAATTTCGAGATCGTCAACAAACTCAAATACGAGCGCTACAGCCAAGCCCAAGAGGAGGCTCGCGACATCGATGGCCGGATATTGGCTGGTTCGCCCTCCTTCTTGGGCCTGATCAACAAATTCGAGTACAAGCTGCACCTAGGCCGCTTCCTCCTACAACCTAGGCTCAAAAGTGAGTACTTCCGTCAAGACGCCTTTGTGCAGACGGAAGAAGACCTAAAGCAATGGACTGGGATTGCCTCGCTTTTGGCCCAAGTGCCCCTACTCAACAGCAGCGTAATTGACTTCGGGGTGGAGTTGGCCCAGTTCAACGAACTGGTACAGCAGGAGGAGGACATGGTCGAGCAGGGCATCGCCGAAGAGACCGGCGATCTGCGATCTGCGGTTTTTGCGGTGCAGCTAACCAACAACTCAAACTATTTGGGCTACAAGCTGACGATGCAACTCGGTCTGCGTATCGGTCGCACCTTCACCGAGTTGGTACAGGAGGTAGAGCCCCGGGTCTTTGGCAAGCTCACCAAAGGCCGGACCGAGACCACTAGCTTCATCACCATCTACGCCGGACTGTAAGGATGAGTGCGCGTTACATCACATTGGCTGCCTTAGCCGGGTTGGGTCTGTGGGGAGGAGCCGCTGCCCAAGTCGACTATGGGGGCCGTCTGGGGGATCGGGTGGGAGACCGCGTCATTTACCACGTGCCCGGCGTGACTACGTATATGGAGGCGCTGGATCCGACTGTGCAGCGCTGGTACATACCGGCCCCCCTGTTTGGCGAATTTGGCCGCAATCAGTGGGAGTACACCAACTACGCCCGCCAAGCCCACAGGCGCTACATCAACCCCGCGTCAGAGGGCGACCTCTTCTACGATCCCTTCGGGCGTCTCATTACGCGAGGCTGGCTGGTGTACGACTGGCGCCAGACAAAACCACTGATCGCCGAAAGTTCCTCCATCAGGAAAGGTGGCCAGTACAACAACTGGTTTAGCCGCTTGGTCATATCCGGGGACTCCAAGGGCCAGTACCGCTATTCGGTGATGGTCGGAGACGAGATATGGACTACCCTAACGCCGATGACTTTCCGCAAGGCGGGGTTTAACGGGGTAGTAGCTGACTTCGCCGCAGACCGCTTTCGCGCCACGGGGCTTTTTTCGCGAATTTCGTTCCCGCTCCTTTCGGGGGGCACCGCGCGCTTCCAGTACGCTACCAACCTCACCGCGGGTCGCGTCGAAGCCGACTTGACTGATTCTTTTACGTTGGGGATGAACTTCGTCAACAGCCACAACAACACCGGCAGCAACGAGAGCTTCCAAGGGAATGTGTTCAAGGGTGCCCTGACGGCGGGGCAACTAGCTCAGCGGGTTGATCTGCTCTTGGTGCGACTCTCGGACGACTCGCCGGAAGACGGAGAGGGCGGAGCCGTCTTGGTTAGCGAGGAGATCGAGATCCGCACTACCCTAAGCCGTCAGGAGATGATTGGGGACCAGCTAGTTCACGTGGAGCGGGATACTGTCATCCTCAGCAGCAGTATCGGCTTTAGACCGACCATTGCGGGAGGGAAGATAGACCGGGGGTTTCTAACGGCCGATGGCGCAGACCAGATCGTTTTGCAATATCCCTTGGCCCCTAGGGAAACGGCGGGGGAAGAGGGAACCCTGCGTGCGCTCTTCCAGCAGCACCTAGATCTCACCTTATCTGAAGCTGAAGCTGCGATTAGCGCCATTCGAGACGTGCGCTTTCGCCTCGTGCTAGCCAATGACTACCGCATCGAGGTTAGTTCCAATAGGCAGACGGACGAGTTTAACGTGCCTCAATTTTTACCCGTGGCGCGGGCCGATGGCAATATCAAGAACCAACTGAACCAGCGCGAGGTTGTCTTCGACTATGGGTTGCCTACGGCCGACCAGATCTTCGGTCTGACGGCCGAGGTGCGGGATTTTCACGGCTTCGATTTTTACGGAGAAATAAACCTCAATACCCAGTACCGAAAGTACCCCAGCATAGGACGCGATTCCCACCGTGCGATCAACGGCATCGCGGGGGATCGTCATGAAGTAGGCTGGTTGGTCAATTTGGCCTTCCAAGAGGGGCCTTGGAGCTTTAGGGGCGAGGGATTTGGTATGGAAGAGGGGTACCGCACCAGCGTCTTGACCGTAAATCGAGACGGAGTATCGGACTACGCTCCCGAGGCCGTCAACCTGCACTACGAGTTTGTCGATGACAACGACGACAACGACCGACAGCCCGACTGGCTGCGGGTGGGAGAAGGCAGCTATGTCCCCACCGAGCGCCGCAGCGAAATCGAGGTCCGCGGCGTGGCCGATCCGGCGGTTTTCCCCGGATATGACGAGAATCGCGACTTCATATCGGATTTCAACCAGAATAGCACCATCGATCGAGTGAATTTTTTTCCCGACTACGACGAGCCTTTTTTGCGCTATGCCGCGGATCGCCCAGAATTTCTCTTCGGCATTGATCTCAACAACAATGGGTGGGTAGAGCGCTTTGAGAACGACCAAGAGCCGGACTATCCCTACAAGCGAGACCACTGGGGTTACAATGTCTTCGGCGGGATTGAGGTGGCACCGGGTATCCAGCTACGGATGGGTCAGTTGCGGCAAATCCGCTTGGCGAGCGACCGCCGCAACCTGACTAGCTATGGAATGTTCATCTTGGAGCAGAGTGAGTCGCGGTGGGGTCGTCTGCGGATTTTCGACATGATTAAGAAGGCCGAAGACGCGATCGCCGACCATTTGGTCCAGTGGATCATTCCTAGAAGCACATTCGGTGCGGCGTCCGAGTCGGCAGGCAGCAATGTGCCGGTATTAGATCCCTTGGCTGCGGAGGATACTTGGATCAACACTTTTTATGCCGACTGGGAGTATTCTAGCCCGCGTTTGTGGCGGACTCTGCATCGCTTCAAATGGGAGACTTGGCAGCAGCGCGAATTTTTGCGCGACGCACCAGACGAGGTTGGCGATTCTGGAGTGGCCTTTGACCCGCTAGGCCCTGAGGGACGCAACGGGCGACGGACCTCGGGCTTTGTCGGGCTGATCAATAAGATAGAATACATCTTTTACTGGCGGTCGCTGAGTTTCAGGCCCAAACTCAAGAGCGAATTCCTGCGCGAGGTGCCCTTTAGCCGAGCATTCGACGAGCGGCGCTCTTGGGACGGCATCTTCTTCTTTGTCGGTAGCATTCCAGTGCTCAAGACCTCCGAGTTCGAGTTCGGCCTAGAGCAGCGCTCTTTCTTCGACCTCGAAGGAGAAGACGAACTGGCGACAGGGCTGTTCACCGGAGATTTTCGCGGCTCGGTTTTGGCGCTACAACTCACTAATATGAGCCAGTACTTAGGCTATGAGTTAACCACTCAGGTGGGTATCCGCCTCGACCGCCGCTCGATAGAGGTAGTTGACCGGAGCCGAGAAATCGAGACCTCGGGCTTGAGTTTTTTGTCGATCATCGCTGGTTTAAAGTGATTTTTGCTTGACCTCATAGGCTATTTTTATTAATTACAGAGCGTAGAAACTAAGTGATGCTTTACCGTACCCAGCCTTCAAAAACTCACACTTCTACCCTAAGAAGGAGGTTCGCCTTGAAGAAAGCTTTATCCGTCTTATTTACTCCTGTGCTTTTGCTCGGCTTAAGCACCCAGGTACAAGCCCACGATCCGCCCGATTTTATTGGCGCGGTGTGGCAATGGCCCGAGACGCACCTTCCGGTCTTAGATGCCGATCTGAGCGAATGGGATATCATTCCCGAGGAATTTTGGATCACCGAGCAGAGCGTCGTACAGAGCACGGCCCGGCCGTGGATCTACACCGGCGATCTGGACGTGTCCTCGATTTCCTTTCGCTGGATTCCCACTTGGAACGAGGAAACCAACCGCATCTACTGGGCCTACGAGCGCTTTGACGATAAGTACCAGTTGGGCAACGAGTCGGTCGAAACGACTGTGGACGCCGATCACTCGGGCGGCTCCTTCTGGGATCTGGAAGGCCAGACCGACGAGGAGAAGGCACGCCAGCGCGGTCGCCATGCCCAAATCAGCCACTATTGGTTCGACAATGGCCAAGCCCGTGAGGGAGAGTGGAACTGGTTTTGGATGACCCAAGCTACCTGGTACGACACGCCGCCGTACTCCGACCACGCCTATTGGTTTAGCGGCACGGCTCCCAATTCCTTTGAGGAGATGCGCCAACGGGCCGAATGGTGGAGCGTCTATTGGGACGACTTCAACTGGGAAGATCCCGCCGGAAGCGTCCTGCACGACTTCGAGCAGGACCAGATCATCGGCCTTACAGGGCACGTCTTCGATACTGATGCCGAGCTATCCGACGACTGTAACTGTCATTCGCGCTGGGCCATCAGTCCCAACATCGAATCCTTTGGCGACGCTGATTTCTTGGCCGATTGGGTGCTGCTGGGCGTTGACGATTCTGCTTTTGAAGGTATCGCGCCCACAGCCGTTGAAGACAACACTTGGGGCCAGATCAAGGCTTCATTCGGCAAATAAGCGGTTTTTGCGCCGCATAAGCGCCTCATAAAGAAGGGGGGGAATTCTATTCCCTCCCTTCTTTTATTTACTATCTGGATCATCTACCGGGGCAGGAGGTAGATAATGAGAGGGAATTTGCTGCGACTTTTGTCGGCTGTGCTAGTAGGGAGCTTATGCTATGAGCTAGCTGAAGTCGAGGCGCTCACCGTGTATCGCATTGGCGGGGAGGAGTTGCCGCCGCCGGAAGTGGATGGAAACTTTGAATTTATCCAGTTGTCTTGGGCTGGTGTGGACGAAAAACAGCTCGGTAGGATAGACCTCTTGGAGGTCGCAACCCATTCTATTGAGCCTCAGCGCCTAGACCCCACCGTCAATCTGACGCCGCTGATTCGGGAGCGGGGCGGTGGCATACGCTCGAACAATTCCTACGGTTGGCAATCGGAAGCCCTCTTAGACTTCTTGATGGACGGCGATCTGACCACTGCCTATTTGGGCAGTGGCCGCAGCCAGTCGGCCGACTGCTCGCCGTGCAAGAAGGGCATCTGGTTTGAGTTGAACGGACTGTTTCCCATCCGACGCATCAAAATTTCTACCACGGAGCGCTTTGCCCACCAGCGCTTCATCGAGGTGTTCGAGATAGGAACCAACGACGGCGATTCGCGCAAAAAGGGAACCCGAGAAGGGCAATACCATTGGCGCGGGGCCTTTCTCGATTACGATGTCGTGTTCTCAGTCGCCAATAATTTGGAGCCCTTTCTCGATTTGGAACTGCCCGATCGACCCATTGCCGAAATTCTTTTTAAGGCACCTGTTGGCAATTGGGAGATCGCCGAATTTGAGATCTTCGGGGATGGCTTTGCCTCGCAGGCCAGCTATGTATCCAATGTCATTGATTTGGGCATGGCTTCTAGCCTAGGTGAGTTGACTTGGTCGGGCAGCCGAGATCAAGGCGCAACGGTCAATCTGAGCATGCGCAGCGGCGACGACACAGATCCCAATTTCTATTGGCGCTTCACGTTCAGAGGCGACGAGCGCTCCCGCTTTGCAGTCAGCGGCGAACCGCTCACCCTGGACCGCTATAACAGACTGGAGGCAGGCGAGAAAGCCGGGATCAGTCCGGACAACGAAAGTTGGGAGTTCTGGACGCCGCCGCTCGATTTCGATCGGGGGCATTCCGAATTAGTGGGTTTACGGCCTCGGCGCTACTTGCAGTTCAAGGCGGACTTTCTCTCGGAGCGGGCGCTTGCGGCCGGACGCATGGAGTACTTGCAGTTTAGCGTCTCCCAACCTCCGGTGGCCAGCCAAGTGCTGGCCGAGATCGTGCCGCACCAAGTCGAGGTGGGCGAGGTCGTCCAATTCATCTACAAAATCCTGCCCAACTTAGAGCAAAATGATCTCGGCTTCGACAGCATTGAGATCGACACCCCCATAGAAGTCACGAGCATTGACGCAGTGTACATCGGCGGCGAAGAACAGGATTTTACCATCGCGGAAAGAGACGCGAAGAGCTTTGTGGTACAAGTACCGCGAATCGATCTCAACCGCACGGGTGAGTTGGTCGAGGTCGAATTTCAGGCTGAGGTTTTTCAGGTAGGCACGGTATTTTCGGGCCGGGTCTTCGACAGTCAACTCCCCCATGAAGTGCGCCAGCGCATCACGGCGGGGAACGCCGATGATCTGGCCGAGAGCAATACCCTGAGCGTCGGGTTGAGTACGGTGGCCAATCCAGCGGTCAAGGCATTGTGGCTTTCGCCGCCGCTTTTTACCCCTAACGGGGACGGTGTCAACGATTTACTGCAGATTGAATACGATCTGGTAAACCTCAGCGGCGATGTGCCAGTGACGATTGATCTCTACGATCTGGCGGGAGTGAAGCGATGCGAGGTGGCCCATAGTACAGCGGCTAGTGGCCGGTTCTCGGCTACTTGGGAGGGCGTGGATGATGCGGGCAACCTGCTACTCCCTGGACTCTATCTCTTGCGTCTCGAAGTCGATTCGGACAAGGCCAAGGACGTCGAAGTCGCAGTCGTGCGGCTAGTTTATTAACCCTACAAACTATGGTTTTAGATTTATGAAGAATGGAATACTGCGCTCAGGCGTTTGCATCCTAGGGCTCTGGCTTCCCTGTGTAGCCCAAGACGATCTAGTGCTTGCCCAGATAGCAGACCAACCCATCGCCGTCAGCGAATTCAGAGCCTATGCCGCGAATATTCCCAAAGCCTACCAGATGGGTAAGACCGGTGTCGAGGCCGACCGGATTCTGCTCAATGGACTGATTGACAAGAAACTATTGCTCGCCGAAGCGGAACGAGCTGGTATTGGCGACGAACGGGAGTTTAAGCACAAGCTCGAGCAGTTCGCCCAGGACCAGACCGTCAGGCTCTACAGAAGTATCGAGATTGATCAGCGGATTTCCATTGTCGAAGAGGAGTTGATGCAGCACTACCGGGATTCGCATCGGGATCGCGCATTGCGCTATGCGGGTATTTTGGTAGCGACCCGAGACGAGGCCCTCGACCTGCTCGACGAACTAGAGGCTGGCGCTGATTTCAGTCAACTGGCCAGAGAGCACTCGCTCTACGAGGCGACGCGGGACCAGGGCGGGGATGTAAAAAAGTACTATACGATTGACGATACGGCTCCACCGCTGCGGAGCATCTTTTCCATGCAGGTCGGCGAGGTTTCCGAGCCGCTGCCGTGGGGCGGCGACCCGCAGCGCTACTTGATCGCCAAGGTTTTAGACGACGCGCCAGTCACCTTTCGGGAGGTAGCCCGATTCGTCAGGGAGGAGGTCTTCGCCCAAAAGCGCCTACAGCGCGCCCAAGCCCTGCGCGATTCGCTCAGCGACCAGTACGCGCCGCAAATTCACTACGACAAGATAGACCACGTGCTGATGCGCCTAGTGCTGTCGCCTGAAGAACGGGTGGCGTCGCCCGAGGAGGGCGAAGAGATATTGTGCCGCTACAACGGCGGCGCGATCACCATTGACGATCTCGTGCTGAGCATACCGGAGAAAGCAGAGGGGTATGAGCGCGATTACGAGCGAACCTGGATCGTCGATTATCTACAGGATTCGGCCGTCCCCAATCGGATGTTTCTGGCAGAGGCACGCAACAAGGGACTGGATAAAAATCAGATAATCCTCGCGGCGGTGGACAATAAGCGCAGCGATATGCTGGTGAGCGCGTTGAGAAAGCGAGAGGTTGAGGAGCGGCTGCCGCCGATCACCGATGCAGAGGCACGCGCCTTCTACGATCAAAATCCCGAGAAGTTTCAGGGCTTTGAGAACATTGTCACGACCGAGATTCTGGTGGCCTTTAAGGAGCAGGCCCACAGCCTGAAAGAGGAGTTGGTGGGGGGTGCTGACGCGGTGCAGTTGGCTAGGGACTATACGATTCGCAAGGAGCGGGCGCACCACGAGGGGCAGTTGGTCTTGAGTCCGATTGGGCTGTACCAAGATATCTACAAAGTAGCCAAAGAGCTGCAGGTGGGGGATGTCGGGGGACCGGTAAAGGTGAGAGGAGGGTATTCGGTATTCAAGGTGGAGGAAAAGCAACCAGCCCCCAAGAAGCCCTACCATGTTTTTTCGGAGCGACGGGCGCGGGCTTATGTGAAAATTGCACGTTCGCAAAAGGCGTACGTGCAGTATATGCGCGGGTTACACAAGAAGTACTCGGTCGAAATTTTCGAGGATAACTTGTTGAAAATTCAAGAGGAGGAGGAAGACGTGCAGGGGGGATGAGTATGGCTAGTTGGAGATGGGGTTTTGGCGCGTCTGTCCTAGGAGCCACCCTTTGGATCGGCTGTCAGGAGGGAGCTGAAGAGCCGCTGGCGGTTGGCGGGCCTGGGGCGATAGTTATTGAGTCTCAGGAGGAGTTAGATGCTTGGGCGGGGGCGCAGAAGGGAGCCTTTGTGGTGCAGGGGGATTTTTTATTGGAGGACGCGTACTTGAGCAGCATGGAGCCGCTGCGCAATCTGGTCGGAGTAGAGGGAGATTTCGCAATTCGGAATAACGGGGCACTGACCGACCTGAAGGGGTTGCACAATCTCAGCTATGTAGAGGGTGATTTCGACATTCTCTCCAATGGATTGATTGCACTGCAAGGGCTGGAACAGCTAGAACGCGTGGGGGGAAATTTCGAGATTAGCTGCAATTTTTCGCTGCGGGATCTGGATGGGCTTAAAGCGCTCAGGCGCGTCGATGGCCATCTCTTCGTTGATGCCACGACCGAGTTGATTAACATAGATGGTCTGAGCGGGCTGACTCACGTGGGGAGTAGCATCAAAATCAGGGATAACAAGGCCCTGCGAGACCTAAAGGGTCTAGGTAGCCTCTCAGTGGTAGAGGGGGATTTGCTGCTCATATTCAATGGTGCGCTCAAAGACCTGCGGGGTTTGAACGGGATTGAGACTATTAAGGGTGGGTTGGCCATTGATGAGCATCCCGTCCTCGAGAGCTTGGAGGGATTGAACGCTCTGGCGGAGGTTGGAGGCGCTTTGAGCATAAACCGCAACCAAATCCTGCAAAATCTGGATGGGTTGGACAATCTCAGGCAAGTGGGCAAAAGCCTCTACATTGGCAGCAATGCCCTCTTGAGCAACTTGGACGGGCTGGGTAAGTTGGGCCGGATCGGCACCGGGGAGCGGGACTTGATGATTGTGGAATTGAACCCCTCGCTACCCATGAGCGCTGGTTATGAACTAGCCGAGCGACTCGGCTTGGCCGGGCATCAGTTCATCGTCTTCGACAATTTGTCGGCTAGTGCGCCGTAAGCCGCACCGCTAAATTCTGCTGCATTCCATATATGGTCGTCCTCTTGCGCCGATTCCATCCCGGCAAATCGGTCCTGTGCTCTCTACTCGCCGTCGCCATTTGCTATTTCGCCGCCCTCTGCGCCCTCGAAAAACGCGGCTTTTGGATTACTGATAACGCCAACAAATTCCTCCAAGTCCAAGCCTTAGCCAACAGTCGCTACACAGATTTTTCTATCCCTTGGTCGGGGCAGGTCGTCGATCCGGATTTCGTCTATAATCCCCTGCCCTATTATTTCACGCGCGTCGAGTCCGGGAAACTCTATTCCGTTTTCTCGCCGGTATTTGCTCTTATCTCCGCCCTTTTCTTTGACAATCTAGGTCATTGGGGTCTTTATCTGTTACCGGCACTCTCCTCGCTGGCCATGCTGGCCGGCTTGGCCCAAGTGGCGCGTTTGGTCTCCCAGCGAATTGCAGTCGGGCATGTCGCCGTCCTCACCGCCGGACTCTGTACTCCGGTGCTCTTCTACAGTCTGGTCTTCTGGGAACACACCCCGGCGATTTGCTTGGCGATTTGGAGTGTGCGCTATCTGTTGCAGTTTCTCGCAGACTCCGCTCCCAAGTACCTATGCTTGGGCATGGCTACCGCTGGACTATCGGTCTATTTCAGAGACGAGTTCTATTTGCTTTGCCTAGTGCTGGCCCTATGTACCGCCTATTATGCCAGTGCAGGCAGATTAAAAATCCTCGTCTCGTCGGCCCTGATTCTCTTGGTTTCCCTCCTGCCGCTCTGGCTTTTCCAATGGCTGACCATCGGCCATCCCTTTGGTTACCATTTGAATACGCACCTAGCTATTGCCGCCGACTGGGTCCACCATCTCGCGGCGCGGCCGCGGGTGTTTTACAACCTCTTCATAGCGTCCAACCCGATCCCCTCGTTATCTCTCGTCCTCACCTTGCCGTTCGTCCTCGCCTTTGTACTCAGTCCGCGCTTTGCGCCCCCGGCTTTGCAAAAGGCCGTACCCGCGTACAGCGTGGTGGCCCTGATAAGTGCCGGTTTATCCCTTGGGGGCTATTTCTTTTTTACGAGCCCCATCGACTACATGCTCAAATCGTCCAACGCTTTCTTTGCTTCGGCTCCCTTTGTAGCCCTAGCCTTCTTGCGTTCAGCCGATTCCGACGCGCTTTCTTTTAGACGCTGGATTTGGCTGGTCGCCTTGAGCTTTGCTGCCCTCTACGCCTTGGCTGCGCCCAAGGTGGGTTCCATGGGCATCCACTGGGGCAACCGCTACTTTCTGTTCCTCTACCCGCTCTTCGCGGTCTTAGCAGCCGGAAACTTGATTGACTGGCTAGAACGCCAGCGGTCCTACTTCAGCGGAGGCGTCCTAGCGGTGGGTGCTGTTCTATTGCTTAGCTTTGCCGCTCAAGTGTACGGAGTTTCGATTCTCGCGGAGAAGAAAGAGTTCTCTTATCGCCTCAATAGCGAGATGCACCAGCGCCGCGAAGAGGTCGTCATCACCAACCAGCGCTGGGTTCCCCACGCCCTCTGCGGCGAATTTTACCAAAGGCCCTTCTTCTACGTTGCCACCCCGGGACACTACGAGCGCCTGTTGCAGCGTCTTTCAGACCGAGGGTACAAGTCCTATATTTTTCTCACTCAGTACCGGGGTGGTGCTCTGCAGCCCACCGTGGAAGTGGACGATGGGTCCTTGAACTATTTCGATCTCCAGTTTTTTGCTGAAAAAATTTCCGCTCCTTAAAGTATGACGTTCACACTGCTCTCGTCTTTGGTTTCACAGCAAAAGCGATGCACGCGCTGGTAAGCGGGGTCTTCATCCTCCTGTGTACGGCTCTCCTAGCAGCCCAACCCCTGCGTACTCAGTTCACCGACCAAGCTGCCGCACTCGGCATCACGGCACGGAACGTCTCGGGCAGCACCCAAGAATACATCGTTGAAACTGCTGTGGGTGGTTCGGCCTTTTTCGATTACGACAGCGACGGCGACGTAGATCTATACGTGGCCAATGGCTCCCGCTTTGAAGGTTTCCCGCCGGGCCAGGAGCCGACCAACCGCCTCTACCGCAACCATGGGGATCGCTTTGTCGATATTACTACCGCCGCTGGAGTGGGCGACACGAGTTGGTCCATGGGTTGTGCTGTCGCGGACTACGACAACGATGGCGATCTGGACTTGTATGTGACCAATTTCGGCCGCAATACCTTCTACCAGAATCAGGGCGATGGCACGTTTGAGGATATTACTGAAAAAGCGGGTGTCGGAGACAAAAGATGGGGCGTCGGCTGCGCTTTCGGCGATACTGATCTAGACGGCTATGTCGATCTGTACGTGGCCAATTATATCGACTTTTCGCGGGACTATACTTCTACCGTCCCCTGCGTATGGAAGAACGTCGATATTTTTTGCGGTCCGCGCGGCTTGCTTCCCGCCGAAGATGTATTCTACCGCAACAATGGTGACGGCACCTTGGCCGACCGCAGCGAGGAAGCCGGTATTGCTGGCGCAAAGTATTATGGGTACGGGGTCGTCTTCGGCGATTTCGACCGCAATGGCTGGCCCGATATTTTCGTCGCCAACGATTCGGCCCCTAACAATCTGTACCAGAACCAAGGCGACGGCACCTTTGTCGATGAGGGCCTCAGCGCGGGCGTGGCCTATAGCGGCGATGGCACCGAACAGGGGTGCATGGGCGCGGCGATCGGCGATTACGACAACGATGGCTACTTCGATATCTTTGTCACCAACTTTGAAGGCGAGTACAATACCCTGTACAAAAATCAGGGCGGTGGATTTTTTCTCGACGTATCCTTCGTATCTCGCGTTGCGGCGCGGGGCACTCCCGAGGTGGGATGGGGCACGGGGTTTTTCGACTTTGATAACGACGGCGATCAAGATCTCTTTGCGGCCAACGGCCACACCTATCCCCAAGCCGACTTGCCCCACACCAACAGCAGCTATGCCGAGCCTAATTTTCTCTACCAAAACTTGGGTGACGGCACCTTTGCCGAAGTCTCCGAACGCGCCGGGCCGGGCTTTGCCTTAGTCGAGGTGAGCCGAGGTGCCAGCTTTGCCGACTACGACCGCGACGGCGATATAGACCTCTTCATCTTAAACCTCAACAGCACGCCCAATCTCCTGCGCAACGATGGTGGCAACAAGGGCAACTACTTGCAAATCGCCACCGTAGGCACCCGCAGCAACCGCGATGGAATCGGCACCCGGATCGAAATAAGCGCCCAAGGTAAACGCCAGGTCGCCGAGGTGCGCAGTGGCACCAGTTTTCTCTCTCACAGCGATCTCAAGGTACACTTTGGCTTGGGCTCTGCCTCCAGCGTCGAAAGCGTCGTCCTACACTGGCCTAGTGGCACAGTCCAGACGCTGCGCGATGTGGCGGCGAATCAGGTGTTGATCGTGCGCGAGCCCGCTGATTAGGAATTAGGAATTAGGAATTGGGAATTGGGGCTACCATCGCGTTACCACGGCATCCCATCCCGCAATCAGATCCACCGCCATCCACAACCCCGCACTGCTGACTTGGCCCAACACCATGCCGAGAAAGAAGGGCCGCAGGCGGCGGAAGAGTGTGATTCCGCCGTACCGCAATACGATCCATTTTGCCAGCCAGCCCAGCGCCATACTCGACCAAGCGAAAAACATCACGTAGGTCCCCCCCACCGGCAGGCCGATTGGGTGGATCGGCCACCACAAGAAGCGGTGGCGCAGGTACAACAACAGAAACATCAGTCCGGCCCCCAAGCCGGTGAACGCGCCTCGCGGGCCCCAGAAATTCCACGCGGTCACCGGATTGAGCTGATTCGTCGCCATGTCGTTAAACGTCCAGCGGCCCATAATGCTGTAAAACCAGTAGTGTAGATTGACCCCGCCGTAGGTGTAGGCGATGGAAAGAACCGTCCAAGCCGAGGCGACCAAGCTCACGACGATGGCTATGAGCAAAGCCCAAAAGAGCGGCGGCCGGCGCGTTCCTACTACCTCGGCCAGCCGGGTGCTATTGGAAGCTGCGGCCATAACGGTCGTGCGGATATCCCCGGCCCAGCCATTGGCAAACCCGAGCACCATCAAGCCGCGCGGCCCAATAGGTGCCGTGCCTAGCGCATTGATCACAAAGGCTGGCGGCGTCATCTGCGTCCGGCCATACCCCATCCCCCCTTCGGCGACGATCCGCGTCAAACCGACGAATACCACAAAAGCGATAACGAGCAACAGCAGCGCCGCTCCCACGGGTAATCCCGCGCTTTTCAACCATAAGACCGCGTAAAGGAAGGCCCCGATCAGGATCCACACGGCTTTGCGGTAGGAGAGTATCTGCCCTGATCCCTCTTTCGGGTCCTTTTTTTTCCACGCTCCGACGACCACTTCTTTGAGGTGCCGACGGGCGGTCCACAAACTGGCTGCCACGAGGGCAATCAACGCCCCAATGGCCTGCTGGGCGGTGGCGATGGACCCTTCGGTGTGCATCAGCCGGATCTCTGGAATGCTGAACCCGAGGGTGTTGAAAAGGCCCAACTGGAAGAAGTTGAGCAAGTAGAAAAACCACAGACTAAAGGAGATCTCCAGACTCAAAAAGTACGTCAGGCCAAGGACGATAAACCCCAAGTTGAACAAGACGCCCCGCATGTCGTGGAAGATGGTCAATTGGGTTGACAACTCGATGGGGGAAATAAAGGGATAGTACTTGTGCAGGGCATTGATTCCCAAGAGGACGAAGGGAATGGCAAAGCCCAACCACATCAGTGGTTCCTTCAGAAAGGGGTTGACCGCCGAAGGTCTGTCGTCCTCGTGGATCATGTACAGCGGCAACTGGACGAGGGGGAAGATCAAGCGCTCATTGCGTGCCCATTGTTCGTGGAGCAGAGCAGATAGGGCGATCATCATCAAGTAGAGTGCGCCTAAAAAAGAAGCCCACGCCAACAAGGGCACCAGCCATACTCCCCAGGGGATAGCCACCTCTTGGGGCAAGCCTTCGTAGAAGTACTTGACCGCCATCGGGTCTTGCGGTGCCAGCCACGGCTGGATATAGGGGTGGAGGAGTTCGGCCCAGTTGTTTTCGGGCGTGGCATAGTAATAGACTCCGGCCAAAAAGGGGACCAATTGCGCCGTGACCCCGGTGGAGGGAATCGCCGAAGCCGCGACCATCATGGCGTAGATCACCACTAGCTCTTGGGCCGATAAGCTCCATTTGCGCCCGATCCACTTGAGCGGAATGTTGACCAATAGCAGGAGGAAGAGGAGGAAAATCGCGCTCAGGGCGATGAAATCCCCGGTCCAATCGAGGGTCCCCATCACCAGAAGGCCATAGGGAAAAACCGTGTTGATCACCACGGCCATCAAAGCGCCGACGAGCAAGGCACGGTATGGCACCCATCTTTTATCGCTGGCGACGAATTGACTCATAGACCCTATTCGTCTTGGGGCGGTCGCTGGCTGAGTTGCTCGGCCAATAGGTCGAGGAAATAGGCCGACGATCTATCTGAGGGATTCACCTGGAGCGCGCGCTGGTAGGCTCTTGCCGCGGTTCGATCGCGGTTTTGCAGCCGCATGATATCCCCCTCTAGCGCGTGCTCGCCAGCCTTGAAATATGCCTCTATTGTTTCCCGTACTGTGGCAGAGGGTGCCGTCAGCAGCGACAGAGCTGAGGTGCGGTATGGAGTCAAATGCTCCAACACCTCCCACGAGCCGCTGCTGTAGCCCTTCGGGCTGACAAAGCTGATGTAGGGATGGTCGTCGGTGTTGAGCGCCCCTTCCCCCACATAGCGCCGCAGGGCGACCTCGTCCATCACCAGGGTGTTCAAGAGCGCAAATGCGTTCCCCAGATCAATGCCCTCCAGACTGCGGTGTACTCGCGGCGGTGCCATCTTTTCGTTGAGCAACTCCCAATCAATTGCCTGCGGCTGCATGGTCCCCACCATGATCGAATAGTTGTTCGAGCGCCACAAGGTGGTATGGGGAAAGACGTGCTGAAAGGTGCGCACGATGGTCTTGTAGTCGTCTGGCGGCAGGCCGTGAAAGGGCAGCCACTGGGCCATGATCCCGTCGGTGCTCAGGTGTGCCCGGCACAACTCGTAAAATTCCTTTGTGTAGAGCACCCAGCTATCGGCGCTCGTTGGATGGGTGGCGTCCCCAGTAATGATTTGGTAGGTGTCGTGGCTGGAAAGGAGAAAATTGCGGCCGTCGTCGATAACTAATTCGATGTTCCACGCAGCCGGATTCTCAAGCACGTGGTGATTGAATTCGCCAAAGTGCAACCGGGCCGCGTCTATCACCTCCGGCACCAACTCAACGCAAGTAATGCGGCGCGGCTCGTACTGGGCCGCGCCGCCCAAGGCGATCCCGCCGCCCAAGGAGACGACCAACACCTCTTGCGGATCGGGATGCAGGAGTAGGGGCAAATGGCCCAGGAGGCGGAAAATTTGCAGCGAGCTGTAGTCGGTAGGCACCTGCCCGCCTCCATTGAGCGCCATTTTGCGGAAACCATCGGTTTGTTGTTCGACGGTGATGACGCCTTCGGCTCCCTCTTGGTAAAATACCAGTTCCCGGTTGACGGCCGCTGGCTCCGCAATGCGCCGCAGCACATCCGAGGGTACTAGGACTAGCAGGAGTGCCAAACTCACCGCCCCGCTCCAGACCAGCCGCTTGCGTTGCTGGCTAACTAAGGCGAGCGTCAGGCCAACCAAGCCATTCAACGCCGCCAGCACCTTGACGCTCCACTCGGTCCCCAGTAGCGGAATCAGCACAAACCCCGTCACAAAGGCTCCCCCAACCGCGCCCAAGCTGTTGACAGCGCCGATGTCTCCTATGCCGCGTCCCAGACGCGCCAGTTGTCGCGTGTAGATTTGGCCGACCAGCGGAAAGATAACGCCCATCGCCACGGTCGGCAGCAACATGATGGCGACGGCTGTAAAAAACACGCCGGTTCGCGACACCCACCACGAGTCCGCCCTCTGGATTGGCTCCACGAGGACGGATAAATGGGCAAAGGCCAACACGGACAGGGCACCGCACGCGCCGATCAAAAACTGGATCCCGACAAAAATCGACAGCAAATCTGGCCGCCGCGTGAGTAGCCGACTGCCCAGCCATCCCCCCAAGGACAGTCCGCTCAAAAAGGCCACCAAGACAATGCTGAACTCGTAGTGTGAATTAAAGGAGAAACTCACCATCAATAGCCGCATCCACGCCACTTCGTAGCCTAGGGCGGCAAAACCGGAGATGGCAAAGCCGACCAGCACGCCCCACAGGACGAGGTCAGCATGCGAGGTCTTTTTTACCGCTCCTTCTCCGACATCGACAGATCGTTGCCTTCCCCACAGCCAAGCCGCGCCTGCCACCAAGAAATTCACCGCGGCGATGGCTTGCGTCGTCCCTCGCAGACCCAACCCTTCCATCAATCCGAAAGTCGCCGCCAACACCCCGACGACTGCTCCCAGCGTGTTGATCGCATAGAGCTGGCCGACCCGACCGCCTAACCTGCCCAGCCGCCGCACCGCAAACTTGGCCATGACTGGTAGGGTGCCCCCCATCAGCGCCGTGGGGATCAGGAGCAAGGCAAAGCAAAGGCCGAAGCGGGCTAGGGAAAAGAGATAGAAGTTCCCCTGTAAGCCCACTAGAGCACCGTAGGCATTGCCCAAATTCGCACTAATACTGGGAAAGAAAAGGGCAAAAAGACCGATGCCGACTTCTAGCGCGGCAAAAATTCGCAGGGGGTGTTTGCAGCGATCGATGTACCGCCCCAAAACATAGCTACCCAAGGCTAGGCCAGCCATGAAGGCGCTGAGTACGGTGCTAGTAGCCAGCAGGGTGGTGCCGAAGACCACGGTCAGCATCCGCGCCCACACGACCTGATAGACTAAGCTGCTGACCCCCGAAAAAAAGAATAGGACCAAGAGCGCCTTTTGTTCAGACTGCTCTAGGTCCCGATCGCGTTCTTCCACACTGAATGCTCTTTTTTTAAGAAGTAATGTTACGCATCGGGGGAGGGGTCCAAAACGCAGCGCGAACCGCTTCACCATGCCGTTAGGCGCGATATCCAGTAGGGGGCGGTTTCAAACCGCCCCCTACCAAGGTTCCTCTATGGTGAGTCGCTGGTTGGTCTGGATGGGGCCGTCCAAAGTCTGCTCCTGACCCGAGGGCCAGCGCACCGTTAGGCGATCCACTGTCGCTGCCTCTCCCAAGCCAAAGTAGAGTCCATAAACACTCTGCGACAGATACCCCGACTGCCCATCCTGCGCTTGGGTATATACCTGATCGCCTGCTTCCACTGCGACCACTGCGCCCAATCCATCCCGATTCGACGATTTCCCCACCAGTGCCACTTCCACATAGTGCACCGTCCGACGCTGACTCAGGTCGCTGAGCAAGACCAGCGGCACCCCGTTAAACTCATTGGTCACAATGTCGAGATCGCCATCGCCCTCCACATCGAACAGCGCCGACGAGCGCGTCCCCAAAGCGCCGTACACCAGCAGGCCCCCTTCCTGCCCCTCGCAGAGCTTGTGCTTTAAGTCTGCCTCGTCGCAGTCGAGGGCAAACCACGGCTGCGCGGTGCGACCGTTGCGTCGAGGCTCCACTCCTAACACAAACTCGCTGTCGAGGAAGCCGCGTCCTTGGTCGTTGAGCAAGACAGTGTTGATCCCATAGCGAAAGGGGTAATTCATGCTCGAAGCCACGAACACATCCTGCCAGCCATCGGCGTTGAGATCGCCGCTGCTCAACCCCCACGGCCAATAATTTTCAGCACCGATTAGGTCGGAGATTTCTTCGAACTGCCCCCCGTCTAGGTGGTGGTAAAAGGCATTGCCGAAGATACTTAATCCCTCGCTACGCAAAAAATCGTCTGGATATTGGATATACGACTTGAGTTTTTCGTCCCAAGGCCCTGCCGGCTGGCTCATATCGGAGTGCATATCGGAGACGAAGAGATCCAGTCGGCCGTCATTGTCGTAGTCGAAGGCCTTGAGCCCCATTGAACCCCACGGCGTTCTGGGGAACACTTCGCGGCTCTTTTTAACAAAATGCTGCCCTGCTGCATTCTCGTAGTAGGAGTCATGTCCCTGCATGTTGAGTACGTAGAGGTCCTGCCAGCCATCTCCGTTGAAATCCACCGGACTGGCATCGCCCGACCAACTCGAATCCAACAGTCCCACTTCGTGCGAGACGTCGGCGAAAACCCGCTGCCCGAGATTCTTGAATAACGCGCTCTGCTCGGCGCGCTCGGGCTTCAAATGCCCGGAGAAGGCATCTTTAAAACCTCGGTAGTACTGATAGGTTGCCCCCTCTTCCAGTCGCGTCGGATCGACCGCTGCCGTCCCCGTTTCGTCTTTGGTATAGATCCCCACATTGGTCACAAACAGATCCAGCAATCCATCGTTATTGTAGTCGAAGAACTCACCGGACGACGAGTGCGCCTGCCAGCCCGTACCCGAATGCTCGGTTATATCCTCGAAGCGGCCAGCCCCGTCGTTGATCAAAAGCTGGTTGCCCAACCGCACCGCCGTGGCGTATAGATCGACATCGCCATCGTTGTCAATGTCGCCAAACGATGCGCTCACTCCGATCTTATCGGCCAACTCCAGACTCGGCGTGGTGTAATTCTCAAAGCGCGCTCCGCCGAGATTGCGCCATAGCTGATTGCTTCCCACTTGGGTCGTAAAGTAGAGGTCGTAGAGGCCATCGCCGTCCACGTCCCCCACCGCCAGTCCATTGCCATGATCGTAGTGGACCGGGATGTGGTGCTTACCTGAATCGTCCACCACCCTATTGCGAAATTCAATACCGCTGGCTTTGAGTTGGTCGGTAAAGGAGAAGTCGCAAAAGACCTCGTAGGCTTGGGCCGCCTCCAATTGGGTTTGCTGGCGGCGTGCTATCCACGGTGGGTCGATGATTGCGGCCGGTTCGGGAAAGGGCTTGAGAATTTTCGCCGGCTCTGGGGTGTCAGATTCAGCGTAGGCGGTTTTTAAGGGAGCGAACGCAAAAGTACACAGCGCAAAGAGGAAAGCTGACTGACAGTTCGGCATGGTCTATACTTTTCGACGTATGTTGGCGCTTATAAGAGTGATTTTGCGTTGAGATGGGCGTTAAACAAGCAGTATGTGCCCCTTATGTCAAGCGATTGCGCCTTGCCGCCCCGCCCTTGTGTCGGATATTATGGACTCTTTCAAAAAGCCAAAATTCCGAGCTTGCGCAAACCATGGTTTTCTACTCATCCGTTCATCGTCTTCTCTTGCTATTCCTAATGGTGCCTCTGCCCTCGACAGCCCAATACGAAGTGACCATAGAAGGCAAAGCCTACCAACTCATCCTCGCCCGCGACCTCGCCGCAGCAATCCAACAAGCCCCTGCCGACACCGCACTCGAATACAACCGCATTGTGGTGCAGGGGCCGCTTGAATTGACCGGTGACACCCTGCGCGCGGCGCTCGCCTTTGAGGATGTGCGCTTTACCAATCCCGTGGTTTTAGAACGCGCCGTTTTTCTGCAACCGGTGCACTTTGTTCGCACCCACTTCCAACAGGGTATTTCCCTGCTTGAAACCCGCCTCGAAAGTGAATTTTCCTGCCGCGACTGCCGCGTAGTGGATACGGCTAATTGCAAACGGACTTTGTTTGCCGATAAAGTAGATTTTTCGGCCACCCAGTTTTCCGATGCGGCCTTTTTTCAGCAGAGCGACTTTGGCGGAGAAACCACCTTTGAACGTACGCAATTTGAAGACGCGGCCTATTTCGATCAGACTGTGTTCGCCCGCTCCACTTCTTTTCAGGATGCTTCCTTTGCGGATTTGTCCTCTTTCAAAGGAGCGGCGTGGCAATCGACCGTTTCCTTTGCCGGTGTTCGCTTTGGCGAGGACGCCTTATTCGCGCAAAGCCGCTTTGCGGGAGCCGCTGCGTTTACTGCGGCTTACTTCCGCAGCACAGCCCATTTCGAGCGCGCTGACTTTTCCGCTGCGGCCTCCTTTCGCCGCATCGTCTTTGCCGGTCCGGCCCGCTTTGTCGGTGCCCGATTTAGCGCGTCAGCGTTCTTCGTCGACAGTCGGTTCAAACGGGAGGCGACCTTTGCCGGTGCGACCTTTGCCCAGCCTTTCCGTCCCAATGCCCACTTTAACGTTGCCCCCGACTTAGCCGATGTGACCGCTCCTTCCATAGACCTAAAACCCAAGGCCACAGCCCGCCCGGTTCCACCGCCGGATACTACCGACCCTAGCTGCAACCCCATTCAACTGGTCGATATAACCCAAGCGGCTGGTCTCGATTTTGAGCACTACAACGGCTTTTCGGGCGAATACTACTACGTCGAAACCTTTGGGTCTGGGGCGGCCTTCCTCGACGTTGACGGCGACGGTTGGCTCGATCTCTATCTGGTCAACGGCGCACCCCTAAGTGGCGAGCGCCCCGATCCAATTCCCACCAATCGCCTGTACCACAACACCGGCGCTGGCGGCTTCACTGATGTGACGGCTGTCTCGGGGGCCGGGCACACCGGCTACGGCATGGGCTGTGCGGCTGCTGACTACGATGCGGATGGCGACGCGGATCTCTACGTGACCAACGTTGGCCCCAACCTCCTGTTGCGCAACGAGGGCGATGGGCGCTTTGCCGACGCGACCGCCGTTGTGGGGGGGGGCGATGCCCGATGGGGCACTAGTTGCGGCTTTCTAGACTACGACCTCGATGGCGATTTGGATCTATATGCGACCAATTACGTGGAGTTTGACCCGGAGAATAATATCGTCTGCGCCGAGGGTGGCATTCGCTCCTATTGCGAGCCGAAGTTCTACGATCCGGTAGGCGATGTGCTCTACCGCAACGAAAACGGCCAATTCCGCGATGTGACGTCGGAGATGGGAATCATCCACAAGGGACGCGGCTTGGGCGTGGCCTTTTCGGATTACGATCTAGACGGCGACACCGACGTGTACGTGGCCAACGACGGCACTATGAACTTTCTCTACCAAAACCAAGGGAACCGCTTTGCCGAGGTCGGCCTCTACGCCGGAGGGCGCTACAACGAGGACGGCTTGGCCGAAGCTGGCATGGGGGTGGAGTTCGGGGATTGGGACAACGACGGGTTGCAAGATATTTTTGTGACCAACTTTGCCCAAGAGACCAATACCTTGTACGGCAATGATGGGCAAGGGCAATTCTACGACATCACCCAACGCGCCGGCTTGGCCGAGTACAGCTACAAACCGCTGGGCTTTGGCACCAATTTCTTCGACTACGACAACGACGGCGACTTAGATCTCTTTGTCGCCAATGGCCACGTCATGGACAAAATTACTCAAGTACACCCCGACCATGCCTATCCGCAGCCCAATCAGGTGCTCTGCAACCAGCGGGGGACCCGCTTTGTCGATGTCTCTGCTAGGCTCGGTCCCGCGCTCGCAATGGCGGCGGTAAGCCGCGCTTCGGCCACGGCCGACTACGACAACGATGGCGATCTCGACCTGCTAGTGACCAATGTTGCCGCCGCCCCCAATCTGCTGCGCAACGACAGGGGCAACCGGCAGCACTGGCTGACGATTCAGTTGGGTAACACCTCGCAGCACGCCCGCGTCGCCGTGACCGCCGGTGGGCAGCGCCAAGTCAAGGAGCATCAGTCGAGTGGTAGTTATCTTGCGAGCAGCGACCCCCGCCTCCACTTTGGCCTAGGAGAGGCCACCGAGGCCACAGTTGAAATCCGCTGGCCCGACGGCGCGTTGCAGACAATGGAAGCGGTGGCGGCCAATCAGATTCTGCACATAATTCAATCCAAACCCTGATGCCAAGGAGTTGCAGATGATCACCAACTCCCCCGTACCGCGACTGCTGTACAACCTTTTCGCCGCCCTGCTAATTCTGGTTACGGCCTGCTCCCAAGACCCCGATGACGACTCCCTAGAAAAGCACCTCCGCCTCACCCGCCAAAATCCCACCGCGCCGCCTGCTTACTACAACTTGGCCGTAGCCTATACCCAAGCCGGCCGCTACGACGAAGCCCAGCAAAACTACGCCAAAGCCCTCGACCTCGATCCAAACTACGCCCTCGCCCACGATGGCTTGGGGCTATTGGCTCAACGGCGCGGTGCCTTGGACGAGGCCGCCGCCCACTTTCAAAGAGCTATTGAACTCGATTCCACCTTGGCTGCGACGAGCAATAATCTGGGCAATATTCACTACGAGGATGGAGCCTTAGAAAAAGCCGTCGCCGCGTATCAAGTGGCCGTGCGCCAAGCCCCAGAGGATATTGCGTTCTACATCAATCTCGCCCGCGCCCTGCGCGATCTGCGGGAACTCGACCAAGCGGTGGCCGTTCTGTTGCAGGCCGTTGATCGCGACCCATTTTCCCGGGAAGTAAAAGCGGCCTTGGGTCATCTTTACGCCGAAGATTTGCGCGTTGAAGATGCGGTGGCCGCCTATGGCGAGGCCCTCCGCATTGCGCCCAGTGCCGATCTCCACATCCGCTTGGGCGATGTCTATACTCGCGTTGAAAAATTGGACGAGGCGGTGCGCGAATACGAAAGCGCCTTGGAGTTGGACCAAGATAATGCCGAAGCTCGTTACAAGTTGGGGGCTATCTATGCCACCCAGCAGCGCATTCCCGAAGCAGTGGCTTTAGCTGAAAAAGCCGTCGCGCTAGATTCTACCCAGACGGCGGCCCTGCAGCTCTTGGCGCGACTGTATGTCAACCAGGGCTTTTACGACAAAGCCGAAAAAGCCCTGTTGCAAGCCATTGAAGCTAACCCCAACTTGATGGAAGCCCGCAGCGAACTAGGGGCGCTCTACATCCGCCAAACCCAGTACCAAAAAGCCGAAGCGGTCTTAAAAGAAGCCGTGGAAAAGGATCCACAGCACGGCGAATCTTGGCGTCAGTTGGGTCTGCTCTACAGCGAATTGAATCGTCCCGAGGAAGCGGCCAAGATGCTGCGCCAAGTTCTCGCCATTAATCCCTTACATCCAGAAGCCCTCTACAACTTAGCTAACGTTCTTCTCGCGCTTGGCCAAACGACCGAGGCAGAGCGCCTGCAAAACCGCTTTGAACGCCTCGGACGTCTCCACGACCACATCAATCAGCTACAGCAGACGCTCGACGCTACTCCGGCCAACGTCGCAGTTCGTTTGCGTCTGGCGCGTGCCTATCTCGCGCTCCGGCAGTGGGAAAAGGCCGAAGCCCAGTACCGGTCGCTGCTTTCTGTTACACCCACCCATTTGGAGGCGCGCCTCCAGTTAAGCGGCCTCTACGCCCAGCACGGCAAGCTGGCTAGGGCGCTGCGGGTGTGCGAAGAGGCGCTAGCGCACAGTCCCCCGGACTCGGCCCTCTATAAAATTTACTTTGCGCTCGGTCATCTCTACCACGCACAGGGCCGTATTGAGGAGGCCGAGGCCGCCTTAGAGCGCACGTTGGCACTGAAGCCTACCCATGCCCAAGCCTATAACAATTTGGGCAACCTCTACCTAGCAAAGAACGATCTTCAACAGGCGGCGACAGCCTACCAAAAGGCGGTTGAGGTAGCGCCTGACTTTGCCGAAGCCCATTACAACTTGGGCCACCTCTATGCCCAACAGAAGGCCCATGCCAAGGCAGAGCGCCAGTACCAAGCCGCTCTGCGTGCGGATTCTACTTACGCCAGAGCGCATTATGCACTTGGCGCTCTCTACCAAGAGGTGGCGCAACCCCGCCAAGCCATCCGCGCGTACAAGCATTTTCTCGCGCAGTGGCGGGGCGATCCCCGCCTAGTCCAATCTGCTCAAGAGGCGTTAGCACGACTGGCAGATTCCCAGTAGAGCAGGCCCGTGATTCCCAGTTTGATTCTTCGCCCCGTGTCCTCTGATTTGAGAGATGTTGCGGTCTAAGCCAAGGACGTACATTAGACTCGTCTTAGAGATGTAAAAAGAAATGAGGATGACAATGAGAACAGCATTCGCCGGTATTTTCTTGGTCGCGCTGCTAGCCACTCAGGCGGCAGCCTTCTCGCAAACTGAGTTCCACCTGCAATACGGCAAACACAAGAATCCATTCTCGACAGCCACACAACAGACTTTTGTCTTTACCGTACAACAGGCTGCGGGATGGAAATTGGGGGACAGTTTCTTCTTCATCGACTACCTTGATGACGACGAGCGCGATGGCTTCAACGACCGAGATTTCTACGGCGAGTGGTATCCAACCCTGAGTTTTGGCAAGCTGACCAACAAGGAATTGCGCGTCGGCCCCATTCGAGATTTTGCCCTAATTGCCGGGGTCAACGTCGGCGGCGACGCCAACGTCGTGAAGTACCTGCCCGGTCTGCGGGCCTCTTGGGACCTGCCGGGATTCGTGTTCCTGAATACGGATCTGACGGCCTATATCGACGACAACATTGGCGGCGAAGGTGGCGGTGCCCCCAAAGAGGACGACAGCTTCATACTCGACGTCAATTGGGCCTTGCCCATCAATGTTGGCAATCT
Source organism: Candidatus Latescibacterota bacterium (assembly GCA_022827835.1). Lineage (GTDB taxonomy): Bacteria > Latescibacterota > UBA2968 > UBA8231 > UBA8231. The sequence goes on along the minus strand of JAJEIO010000002.1, from coordinate 22,920 downwards.
GTCTTTGGCCATTGTCGGCCATGCCGAGTACTTGGCCGGCCGCACCAACGAATTCGGCGAAAACGTCAAGGATTCCATTCTCGCTCAGCCGCAGTTCACTTGGGATCTGGGCAAAATGGTCGGAGCGCCCAATCAGCTCATGGTTGGTATTGAGTACCAGTACTGGCTCAATAAGCTCGGAACGGACGAAGATGAGAGTACGGCCCAGTTGTTGGTGGTATGGCGTTTGTGAAGGTGATGGGGATTTTGGCGCGAGTATGAGGTGGTGCATCGGTTGAGTTCGTCGCATCTTTCTCCGGATGGATTTGCAGTGCAACCTGACTGAAAGGGTGAATTAGGCCATGGCGCAAGTAAATGAATACATCCGCTACGAGCCGGACGAGCGCCCTCCCCACTCCATCGCTGCTGGGGTTGGCTTTCAGGCTGCGGTGGTTATCATCGCGCCGGTGGTGCTCAGCGCGATCATTATTGGCCGGGCGGCCAACCAGCCGGAGAGTTATCTGACTTGGATAGCCTTCGCGGCGCTGCTGATCAGTGGCGTGAGCACGGTGCTGCAAGCGGTACGGGTCGGGCGGATTGGGGCCGGGCACGTGCTCGTCATGGGTACCTCCGGTGCCTTCATCGCGGTCTGCATCACGGCACTGGTGCAGGGCGGACCGTCCCTGATGGCGAGCCTGATCGTGGTCTCGTCGCTGTTTCAGTTTGCCCTAGCCGCGCGGCTTTCGCTATTGCGCCGGATCCTCACACCGGTTGTCTCCGGCACGGTGATCATGCTGATCGCCGTCACGGTCATGCCGATCGTGTTCGGCTTGCTGACAGATGTGCCCGAGGGTACGCCGTCGGCTGCGGCCCCGACTGCGGCTGGGGCGACGCTCGCAACTCTTGTGGTGTTGGCGCTGTGCGCCCCAGGGGCTTGGCGACTGTGGGCACCGCTCATCAGTATTGCGGTGGGTTGCGCCGCGGCTGCCCCCTTTGGACTGTTCAACATTCAGCCCGTAATCGACGCGCCTTGGATCGGTTTTCCCGATGGTGCTTGGCCGGGATTGGACCTGACGTTCAGTGCAGAATTCTGGGCGCTGCTGCCGGCGTTTGTGGTCGTAACCTTGGTAGGAGCGATTGAGACCATTGGCGACGGCATTGCCATTCAACGGGTTTCGCGGCGCCGGCCGCGGGCAACTGATTTTCGCTTGGTCCAGGGTGCTCTCAACGCCGATGGGACGGGCAACCTGTTGTCCGGGCTGCTCGGGGCACCCCCCAACACGACCTACTCGACCAGCATATCGCTCGCCGAACTCACTGGGGTTGCTGCGCGCCGCGTTGGGGTGTATGTCGGGGCCATCTTTGCGGTGCTGTCCTTATCGCCCAAGGTGACGGCCCTGCTGATTGCGATTCCCAATCCCGTGGGCGCGGCCTATGTAACTCTGCTGATAGGCATACTTTTCGTGCAGGGTATGAAGCTGGTCGTCGAAAGCGGCCTCAATAGCCGCAAGGCCGTGGTGGTGGGGCTGTCGTTTTGGATTGGAGTGGGCTTTCAGAATCAGGTGATCTTCGCCGATTTACTGGGTAAGACGTGGGGCACCTTGCTTGGCAACGGCATGACCGCTGGGGGTATTGCCGCGATTCTGCTGACCGCGTTTATGGAGTTGACGGCTCCGCGCCGCCGACGTCTAGAGGTCGAGTTAGCCGTTGCCTCGCTGTCCAAGATCGACGAGTTCCTCCGCGCCTTTGCCGCGAAAGTCGGTTGGGACGATCCGGCGACCGAGCGGCTGTGCGCTGCCGGAGAAGAGACTTTGGCGATTCTGGCGCAACAAGCTGAGGACGATGCGGCCAATGGACGGCGCTTGATCCTCTCCGCACGGCCCGCTGAAGGGGCGGTGGAGCTGGAGTTTTTGGCGACTGCTGCGGGAGAAAATCTCGAAGATCGGCTGGCGTATCTGAGCGAACAGCCCGAGATAATAGACGAACACGAGATTTCGTTCCGGCTGTTGCGGCACTACGCCTCTGCGGTGCGGCACCAGAAATACCACGACCTAGATATCATTGCGGTGCAGGTCGAGCGCGTGCCTTAGAGGTGAGCCGACCGGTGTTATTCGTGCAGATGGTGCTCGGCTCGTTTGGGATGTTCGACGGCGAATTTAAAAGAGGGCAGCGCTAAAATCTCCAGTTGTTCCCGTCCTTCGGTGACCCGGATGATTGCGTTCACTGGCACTTCATCGAACACTTGCTCTCGGCCACTTTTCGGCCAAAAAACCACTAGCTGCGCCACTTGCTCGGCTGAACCCAACCCCACGTACTGACGCAGCGGATTGCCGCCAAAACTGCCGCCGCTGCCGACCCATCGGTACCGCGACCGCCTTTGGCCTCCCTCCACCACATCGACCCGTAGCTGCGTCCCGATCCCCGACCGATTCGACTCTACCCCTATTACCTCAATAGCTAGCCAGCCATGACCGAACCCTGGGTTTTCGTATAGCACATCGGCGAAGCCGTCGCCGCGATAGGCCCCGCCCATCTGCTCGAATATATCCACGTCGCCATCGTGGTCTAAATCGGCAAATACGACCCCATGCCCCTTTTGCAGATGCCCCAACCCGCTGGCAAAAGTCACATCGACAAAGCGCTGCCCCGCTTGATTCCAATACAGCACATTGGGCATTAACTCGGCGTAATCGGTGTCGCCGGTGCCCAAGTAGAAATCCAAAAAACCGTCGTGGTCTAAATCGCCAAAGTTGGCCCCCATAGGTTTGGTCGGCTGCGCGAGATGGCGGTCTTGGGATACGTCCACAAAGCCGCCTTGGCCATCGCCGCGATACAGCCGCGCTTGCTCCACGGACGGTGAATGGCCCAAATGCGCGGCGGCGATGTCGGCGATGGTGGCCGAGTATGCGGCGACGAATAGGTCGAGGTAGCCGTCGTTGTCGAAATCCCAGAACCAGGCTGGGAAGCTGGACCGAGGGGCGACGACGCCGGTGGTAGGGGCCACATCGGCGAAGGTGCCGTCGCCTTGATTGTGGTAGAGCCGGTTGGGCTGCCCGAGATTGGACACGTATAGATCGGGCCAGCGGTCCCCGTCGTAGTCGCCCCAGACGACGGCTTTGGCGTGGGCGTATTGGTCAACGCCAGCGGCGGGGGCCACATCGGCGAAGGTGCCGTCGCCTTGATTTTGCAAGAGTTGGCCGGGGGCTACAAAGGTGTCGGTGGTTTCATTGCCGATGTAGAGGTCGAGATCGCCGTCGAGGTCGTAGTCGGCCCAAGCGGCGGTTTGGGTTGGGTAGTGGTCTTGACCTAAGCCGGCGGCAAAGGTCGCGTCGAAGAAGGTGCCATCGCCTGCATTCCGCAGCAGCGAATTGGGGTGCTGGCCATGCTCGCCGAACCAAGCTCCGCGCAGGACGAGCAGATCGAGGTAGCCGTCGTTGTCGTAGTCAGCTTGCACCAAGTTGAGTCCGCCCAACAGCCCGTTGAGGTTGGCCTCCTCGGTGCGGTCCGCAAAGGTGCCGTCCCCTCCATTGCGGAAAAAGCGCAGTTGTCCAGCTAAGTCCGAGGTCGAGACGAAGAAATCGAGATATCCGTCGCCGTCGAAGTCGTCGGCCACGGCCCCGCCAGAAAGGCTGAAGGTGTCCAGTCCGAGCGCAGGAGCCACATTGACCCAGTGCGGAAACGCTGCTTGAGATTCAAAGGCTTCGGGAGGAATCCGGTGAGCGGGCGGCACCTCCTCGGGGTACTGTCCCAAGGTCATATAGGCGATGTTGAGCAGCCAGCGGGCACTTAGGCGTAGGCGCTCCTCTGCGGCGGTATTATCGAGCACGGCTTGGAAATAGGGGATGGCTTGGCTCGATCCTTCGGGGAGGGTGTGGAAGCCGCTGGGGCGAATGGGCAGGATGCAGTGGTCGGCGTTGGGATTGAGGACGCAGTTTTGGGTTTCCCCCAAGCGCAGCCACGCCAGCCCTAGGCGGAAGTGTATCTCATTGACGACCTCAGAAGGGACCGAGTGTTGGTCCGCGAGCATCTCTTTGGCTGCGGTGAGATACTCTATGGCACGGCGTTCCCGCCCCAAGAAAAGCTCGGCGATCCCCAGGCGAAAATGGAGACTAATTCGATCTTGGACGGGAGCTGAGTCGGGCAGCGCCTGCAACTGATCTTCTAACTGTCGTAGCTGACCTTCGCCCTGATAGGGATTCTCGTCGATATTTTGCGCGCGAACCTCCGCCAAAAGGGCCACCATTTTTTGATGGCTTTCCTCTTGCGAGAGCGAGGCGGCGTGGCTAGCCGAAATCGCGAACAGGAAGGGCAGCACATAAGACATGAATGGCTGCGAGATGCCCACGTTTCGAAGAGGCGCTGCTAGGGACTCTAAGTCCATGCATCGCTCCCTAGGCTGCTTTCTCATAAAGGAAACGCAAACGTCGGCCCATTGGCATAGCGCTGCATCCCGATCTCCAGCGTCTCCCCAGCTCCCGGTGCTAGTTCCACTGCAAAGGACGAATCATCTATCGCGGTTTCCTTCCCGCCCACGCGCACGCTCGTAAACTGGTGTTCGGCATAGGCTCCGCCCTGTACGATTACCTCGCGCCCGGCCACTGGGTCTGTATTTACCAGCGTGAGCGTCATGGAGTCCGCGCCTAGCCGTTCCACTAGCGCCCCTACGCCCTCGGGCATTCCCGCCCGCCCGGCTTGCGGATCGAAGTAGCGCACCCGGCAGTGCAGCGGCGAGCCGTGGCGCGGTGTCAGCCCGCCCAACATGAGTTGGGTTAGTCCGCCCGGAATGGCCGGATTGAATGGGTTGGGATTGTCCGACAGTCGGGTGTCTGGCGTCGTTGGGTCGCGGCGCACCTTCTCCATTTGCGTGCGGAGGCGGGCAAAGTCGGCCTGTAGCGCCGCTTCCGGGTAGGCGGAGTCGCGTCCCTCCAAGAAGCCGAACCAGCCGCTGTCTGCGTTTAGCCGACTCAGATCGGCCCGGTCCATCGACCAGTAGTACACCTCTTGTGCTCCGTGCGCGTACTTTGCTGGCCGGAACTCGTACCAGCCTTCGTCGCCGTGCATATGTGGGTACATCATTTGCCCGTCTATTTCTTTTCCGTTGGCATTGACTTTGTCGATCATCTGCCGCCACACATCGACGAACTGCTGCTCGCCCGACAGCAACAGCGCGTTGCCAAAGCCCGAAATCCCCAACCCGTGCGTGTTGCGGCTGGACATCTCCCCAGTCTGGGGTACTTCGACGGTAAAGGCCCAGCCGTAACATCCCCCGTACCACTTGCCGTCGCACTCGCCGCCAACGGTCCCATCGAGTCCGATATTAGTGGGAATGATCCCGTCGTTGGCGAGGGTGCGCTGCCGCCAGGCTTCGACGTATTCGAGCACCCAGTTCTTGTACTGGTCTTCGCCCGTCAGCGCGTACGCGTTTAGTCCCAAGGCCGTCGCCACCATGTTCTGTGGGTGGTCGCCGACGACATCGGTGTAGTCTTTGAAGTGGGCCAGCATTTCCTCGAAGTTGCGCTCTCCGTGCAGGGGGATGAAGCGCTCCTGCACCTCGTCGAGCGGGTCGCCGGCCCAATCGAGCGCCGTGGCCTTGCGCAACAGGGGTCCGCGGCTGCCGTTGAACAGGCTCTTGATGATTTTGTGTTCGGGATCGTAGTTGGGTGCCTGGGGGTCGTCGCCCATGTAAAATCCGGCGTAGCGCCGCACCCGCTGCTCAAAGGCTTGTTCGCGTGGATTCATCAATCCGTGCAGGTTGAACGTCGTCAGCCCTTCTCCGTTGTGCACCCAGTCGAACATCACTGGAAATTCGCGGTAGTACATCCCGTCCCGGGTAAAGGGGACTTCCGTGGTTTTGGCCTCGGTGTATTGCTTGAGATGCCCCTCCCATGCCAACTGGCACATATCGTATAGATGGGCCCCACCTCCCAGTACGTAGAGCACGGGCCAGTGGACTAGGTTCTCGATGGCGTCGTCCGGCCCGTCGTTGCCGCCCCAGCGCGGGATGCACTCCAAATAGCCCCGCTCGTCGAAGTACTTGGCGAAAAATTCCGTGCATCCCCTAGTTTGCGCCCGAATCAGTTCCCACTCCAGCAGCGCCCAAGCGGGCGGCGGCATTGGCGTGTCAATGGCGATGGCGCGGGGATTTAGATAGCTCATGGATCGCTCCTTTTGGTAAATAGGTTGTGTGCGTCTGCCGGTACGATTTGGCACCGGTCAAACTGCGGGATTCGCGCCCCGTAATGAGCATCATGGCCAGCGCATGGTCAACCAAACGCCGCTCGTTTCGTTGACAAAGGGCCTGTCGCGCAATATGTATTTTGCCAGCCGATGACCGCAATGCACACAGGAGTTCTGCGAAAAACATGGCGCAACCGCCCTACCCGCAGCACCTCAATCCCAAGCTGACGCCCGAAATCGCCGAGGACGTAGCTTTCTTTCGCAAGTGGGGCTACCTCGTCGTCGAAGACGCCATCACCGAGGCGCAGGTTGAGATTCTACGCATGGCCCTCGACGCGGCCTGTGCGCGCGGGGACAGCAGGCAGTTTATCCACCAGCTCTTAGAAGAGGACGAGGACTTTGCCTTCCTGCTCGACAATCCACCTGTGCTCGAAAGGATGCAGGCCATTCTGGGCACCTGCGTCCAGCTTCACAGTGCCACGGCTCGCATTACTGAGCCGGGACAGGAGGACCAGAACTGGCACCGCGACGTGCCCTGGCCCATTGATCCCGACGGCACGCCCTACGGCGCATTGCCCGGCCAGATTAACTGCGGCTATTACTTGGACGAATTAGACGAGGACAACGGCGCCATCGTTATTGTCCCTGGCAGCCATCGCGCTCCCTTCCGCCCACCCGAGGGGCATCCGCGCTTCCCGGAGGAGAAGTGGGTTTTCGCCCGGCCGGGTCAGGCGGTGATGTTCGACGGCTGCCTCTACCACCGAGGCGCGGCCAACCGTTCGGCGGTGCGCCGCCGCGTCTGCCTGATGTGCTACCAGACCGCTTGGATGAAATCCCGCGAGCCCTTCGACGGCCCCTTTGCGCAGAAAGTCCGCGAAACGGGTACCGACCAGCAGAAAATGCTGATGGGCGCTATCGAAAAATGGTAAGGAGGAACCAACCCATGTTGACCACCGCACAAGTTGAACACTACCACACCGAAGGCTACGTCGCCGTCCCCGGCTTCCTTAGCGCCGAGGAGGTCGCGGCCTTCCTGCGCGAGATGGACGCCGTCAGCGCAGGCAATACGCTCGCCAACCACGACGTTACCCGGATGGAAATGGAGCCTAACCAGCTTCCCGATGGGACGCAGGTGCGCCGACTGTACGAGCCTTGCAGCCACTACGAGGTCTTCCGGGAATTCTCTGCATCGGAGCGGCTCCTCGACGCGGTCGAGGCCCTGCTCGGCCCGAACTTGGTCTTTCACTACAGCAAGATCAACATGAAGCCGGCTGGCGTTGGCTCGCCCGTCGAGTGGCATCAGGATCTTTCCTACTACCCGCTGACTCATCGCGGCTCGGTAAGCATTCTTTTCTATCTCGACGATGCGAGTGTTGAAAACGGCTGTCTGCAAGTTATCCCCCGCCGCCATCAGGGTGAGCTGCTGTCGCACAGCACGGACGGATTTTTCCAGGGCCGGGTTACCGAAGTGGTCGATCAATCACTCGCCGTGCCAACCCCCGGTGAAGCGGGCACGGTCATCTTCATGCATGCGATGACCCCCCATGCCTCCATCGCCAATGTCTCCGACAAGCCGCGGCGCACGCTGATCCTCAGCTACCGCGCTGCCGATGCCTTTCCGATTTACACCGGCGAGATGACGTACAAGACCGAGGCCAATGCGCGCCTAGTGCGCGGTCGGATCCCACAGGCAGCGCGCTTTGAGGACCGCACCTTTCCCATCCCGCTGTACAAGGACGCCATTTCCTCGCTCTACGATTTGCAGGAGCGCTCGCGCCAAGGGGAGATGGTGGCCGAGAGTGTTTGACGGCGGCCCTCGCAGGAGAATATGAAAGCGAGAACAACATCAATGTCCCAACAAGGCTCCAAAGAAAACTTCGACCAGCTCATCCGCGACGGCTACTGCTTGGTAGAAGATGTCCTCGACGCCGACATCCTCCAGCGTCTGCGCCAAGTCACCGACCAACTCCTTGACGCTCAAAGCCAACAAATCCGCGCCCAACAGCGCTCTACCGGCAGCATGATCGATGTGGGCGTCCATCCCATTTTCGCCGAACTCGTCGCCTACCCACCCGCCCGCGCCGCGCTCGAAACCCTCGGCTTTTTGCGCCCTCGGTGGATGTCCGGCTACGTCATCAGCAAACCGCCCAACAGCCCGGCGCTGTTCTGGCATCAGGACTGGTGGGGCTGGGACGATCCTTCGAGTTATACGCCCCTGCCCCAACAGCTTTTTCTGATGTACTACCTCGTCGATACCACGCCTCACAACGGCTGCTTGCGCCTGTTGCGCGGCTCGCATCTGCAGCGCCACCGCATGCACGACGAGGTGCCCGATGCCCACACCGACGAACTACGCCGCGTGGCCGACCCCGACCATCCGGCCTATCAGTCGATTCTCGAAGAGGTGGATGTACCCGTGACGGCGGGCGATGTGGTCATCGGCGACTCGCGGCTGTTGCACTCGGCCCACGCCAATAAATCGGCCCAGCGCCGCACCGTCATTACCCTGTGGTATTTCCCGTACTTCGACCTGCTCTCCGACGGCCTCCGCGCTGCTATTGCCCGCCCCCGCGAATGGGTTGGCTGGGACGACGAAGATAGAGCACGGGTTGCCGACCTTCTGCCCACCTATGAGGGCACCGTCGAACCCGTGCCTTGGAACCGGATGCCGGGCGAGGCGCTCACGCATTAAACGAGGAGCTTTGCGATGGACTCGATCTTGTTGGACGATAGCCGCATGCAGTCTTTCATCGCCGACGGCTATACCGTGGTCAAAACGGATTTGCCCTCGGAGTTTCACCAATCCATTTATGGGCAGATAGAGGAGGTCTTGGCTGCCGAGGGCAATCCGGGCAACAACCTATTGCCCCGCATCCCCGATTTGCAGCAGGTGTTTGACCAGCCCGAGGTGGCGGGAGCTTTGACCAGTATTTTGGGACCGGGGTACTATTTACATCCGCATCGCTTCTGCCATTTCAACAAGCCGGGTTCGGAAGGGCAGCGGCTGCACAAGGATAGCTGGAGCCGGCGGCACCACCGGCTACGCTGGGCGATGGCCTTTTACTATCCGCAGGACACGCCGGTCGAGCGCGGCCCCACTGGCGTGGTCCCCGGCAGTCACTATCGCAATCACCTCGACCAAGAAGATGAGGAGCGACAAATCGCGCTCTCAGGGGAGGCTGGGACGGTCGGCATTGTCCACTACGATCTGTGGCATCAAGCCACGCCCAATAGCACCGAGCAGGCTCGCTATATGGTCAAGTTTCTTTTCGTTCGTCTCGAAGAACCGGACGGGCCTAGTTGGGATGCGAGCGGGGAGCCTTGGGCCGGGAACGGCCATGCCGAGGCACCCATGTGGCACAGTATGTGGGAATGGTACGGCGGCCAGTCTGAGGACCTTGCCGCCGCTACCGGCGAGCAGTCGGCGTTGCTGCAGGAACTAATGGGAGATTCCGAGGCGGCGAGTCAAGCGGCGGCCTATGCCCTTGGTCGCGCTGGGGAGCCCGCCGTGGGGCCGCTTATGGACTGTTTGCGCCAGGGATCGGAATACGTGCGGCGCAACGCTGGCTACGGTTTGGCTGCGGCCGGCCCGGCTGCGGTCGAGGCGCTAGCGCAAGCTTGCGACGACGACGATCCGGATGTGCGGCTAGCCGCGATCGATAGTTTGGGCGATATGGGTCGGGAGGGTGCCCCAGCGGTGCCTGCATTGCAGCGGGCGCTGGGCGATGCGTCGGACAAGGTGCGGGGCCACGCTGCCGAAGCATTGGGTGCTATGAAAACATTGCCCTCAGCGGTATTAGAGGAACTGGCCGGAGTTTTGGGCGACGACGACGAATGGGTGCGGCGCAATGCCGCCTTGGGCTTGGCGCGGCTGGGTCCGGCTGCCGAGGCTGTGCAGCCGGCCGTGGTAGCAGCCCTAGACGACCCGAACCGCTACGTTAGTGCCAAGGCAGCCAAGACCCTAGAGCGCATAAGCACGCCGGAGGCGACGGAGATCTTGTTCGACTATTTGTTTGCCGCCCGCTGGTGCCCCATCACCACTAAGGATACGCCGTATTAAGAAGTAGGGGCGACCGGCCGGTCGCCCTTACCTAAGCCTATGCAAACCCCTATTCGCCTCGGACTAATCGGCTGCGGCGGCATCGTCCAGTTGCAGCACCTGCCGACGTTGTGTGAACTCGATACGGTACGCATTGTCGCGCTAGCTGATCCCGACGACGACAATCTGGCTAAAGTCGGTGCGACGACCGGCGTCCCGCCCGCCCAGCGCTACGCCGACTACCGCGACATGCTAGAGCAAGCTGCTATAGATGCGGTTCTCATCGCCACGCCGCACCACCTCCACGCCGAGCAAGTCATTGCCTCGGCTGAGGCTGGCTGTACCGTCATCAGCGAAAAGCCGATGGCTACCTCGCTGGAGGAAGGCTCGGCCGTGTTAGACGCTGTTGCGCGCCACGATGTCATTTATACCGTCGTCCACAACGCCGTCTTTACCCCCGGCACCCTGCACGCCATCGCGCTCTTGCAAGGGGACGAGTTGCCCGAACCGCAAGTCGGTCGCGCCAAATCGCTCTTCCCCATGACCGAGGCCCATCACCGAGCCAACCCGGCTAGGATCTGGCGAGCCTCTAAAGCAGCGGGCGGTGGCTGCATCGGCGATACGGGATACCACGAGATCTATTCGCTCGAAACCTTGATGTGCTCGCCGGTGCGCTATGTCGAGGCGAGGGTGCAGACGCGCTTTTTCGACATCGACGTCGATGATGTGGCGCTCTTACTTCTCGAACACGAAAACGGAGCCATCTCCACGGTCTCGACCTCGTGGGGCATGGTCGGCGGGGGTGCCGGCGAGCTAGGCGGTCTCTGCGAAGTACACACGCGCGGCGACTGTCTGCGCGTCGTCGGTCGCGGCCGGGAGTTGTATCGCTTCTCGCGGGAGACGGGTGCTTGGTCCGAGATTCCGCTCGACGTCACAGAGCGCAACCGCACTGGTCACGCTGGCTATCTCACTGCCACGTTTGCCGCCCTAGCGGCAGGGGATACGCCGCCGATCACCGGCGCGGGAGCCTATCACAACCTCAGCATCATTGAGGCGGCGCGCCGTGCCACTCAAGCGCGCCGCGCCATCGACCTGACGGAGCTTTGAATGCGTCCCTATATTGACTGCCACAACCACATTGGCCGCACCATTGACCGCGTGCCGCCGGTCGGCCAAAACACCGCCATGTGCCTCACGCGCTTTGCTGAGACCCACATCCACGCTGCCATCTCCATGCCCACGGCTGTCGGCAGTCCGATCGCCCGCGGCATCGTGGATATTCGCCATCAGAACGAGGTCATTGCCCGCGCCTGCCGCGATTTTCCCGGCGTCTTTCCCATTGGCTTGGCCTTGATTGAGGAGCGCTTTGGCAAGCTGGGTATTGAAGAGGCCGAAAAGGCCATGAGCGAGTTGGGTTTGGTCGGCATCGTCGGCCATCCGCCCATCGCCGAGTGGTGCATTCCCTTTGTCGAGGCTGCGGCCGCTCGCGAGGGCTTGGTCAACCTGCATATGCACAACCCGCTCATGGACCGCATCGCCGCGATGTTCCCGCACTGCACGTTCATTGCCCACGCCAGCACTTGGGCTGCCGAGAATCTGGCCAAGTACGACAATGTGTTTTTCGAGGTCGTCCAGTACCCAGACGGGCCAGGCTCTGAGTGGGATTTCGCGTGGTTGGCCGATAAGGTGGGCCGCGAACGGCTGATTTTTGGTGCCGACTTGCCTTATTATGACTATAGGATATTGCAGAAGGTTATTGAGGAGGCCCCAGTTGACGACGACCTCAAGGACCGCATCGCCTATAAAAATCTCGCCGAGCTAATCGCGCGCTTCAATCCAGAGTGGACACTACCAGAACAACCACCGCAGGCCGCGCGCGTTTACGATCCAGCGGAACTGTGGGCCGTCAATCCCGCCAATCCCGCCCGTCTGACGGTTTTCGCCTGAGAGGAGACGGTAGGGAACCGAAAACCGCCGCGCCGCCTGAACCCACCTCTATAAATTGAAGAGTCTGTAAGGACATGTACGCTGTACGGCATTTACTGTTTGGACGAATTTTTCAGAAGATAGTGGGAACGAAATAATTTAAGGAGCTGACATGAAAATCTCGACTATTCTCGACCATATCGACTCCGGCCATATCGCCTTGCCTGAATTTCAGCGAGGCTATGTCTGGAGCCGTGAGCAGGTGCGCGGACTCTTTCACTCACTCTACCGACGACATCCGGTCGGCGGTCTGTTGGTCTGGGCGACCGAAGCGAAGGGGGCGGCGCATCGGGGCGAAGGTCCGCTAGCGGCTGGAATCGTGAAGCTGTTGCTCGACGGCCAACAGCGCGTGACCTCGTTGTACGGCGTGATGCGTGGTCATCCACCGAAGTTCTTCGACGGCAACGAGTCGAAATTTACTGGACTTCAGTTTCACTTGGAGGAAGAGGTCTTTGAGTTCTACCAGCGAGCGAAGATGAAGGATGACCCTTTGTGGGTGGACGTGACCAAGCTCATGCAGGAGGGTAACGATGGTCTTGGAGCATTCATTACCAAGCTCAGTTCGAGTTCTGAACATGCCGAAAAGGTCGGTGACTTTGCGGGTCGCCTGAACAATTTGCTCGGCATTGCCGACATTGAACTACATGACGAGGAGGTCACCGGTGCGGACAAGACCCTCGACGTCGTCGTGGACATCTTCAATCGCGTCAACAGCGGTGGAACCAAACTGTCCCAGGGCGATCTAGCTCTCGCCAAAGTTTGCGCTGAATGGCCTGACGCCCGCGACATTATGAAGGCCAAGCTGAGGGAGTGGGAGGGAGCCGGGTACGAGTTTACGCTCGACTGGCTGCTGCGTTCGGTCAACACATTACTCACTGGCGAAGCGCAGTTCAGTTATCTACATGATCGCGATTCTCTGGACATCCAAGAAGGTTTGCAACGCGCCACTAAATATATAGATGACTGCTTGAACATGATTGCCGGGCGGCTTGGAATCGATCATAAGCGGGTCTTTTTCGGACGCTTAGCCGTACCGATCATGGTACGCTACTTGAACCAGAAACAAGGAACGCTCGACGAAAAAGAGCGCGATAAATTGTTGTTCTGGTTTGCTCAGGCCGGGATGTGGGGTCGTTACTCTGGATCGACGGAAGCCAGTCTTGACCGGGATCTAGCGGCACTTGAAGAGTCTAGAGGCGACCTTGACGCGCTGTTGAAGGAACTAAAGTCATGGCATGGTGCGCTCCGTATTGACCCCGAACACTTCGCATCTTGGGGCCTTGGAGCGCGGTTCTATCCCGTGCTCTACATGCTAACGCGCATGGGCGGGTCTCGGGACTGGGGCAATGGACTTCCGTTGCGTGCGAACCTTCTCGGCAAGATGAGTAGGCTTGAAGTACATCACATTTTTCCCAAGTCTCGGCTGTACAAGTACGAGCTCAAGAAAGAAGAGGTCAACTCACTGGCCAATTACTGCTTTTTGACGAAAGGCTCGAATCTCTCCATTCGTGACCGCCTGCCCGAGGAGTATTTTGTCGAGATCGAGGAGCGGCATCCGGGCGCATTAGCATCGCAGTGGATTCCCGATGACCAAAACCTCTGGAAAATCAAGCATTATTCCGACTTTCTTACGGTGCGAAGAGAGCTTTTGGCCAGAGAAGCGAACCGTCAGTTCGCGCAACTTCTGCACGGCGATACGGAGTGGGTAGATATTTCATCGGAGGCAACTGCGACGGAGCCGGTTGCGGCTGACACTGTTACCGCCACTGAAGTCCCGCCCAGCGGCATCGACAAATCGGACTTAGTGCGCCGCATGGAGAAGCAAATAGCTGACCTTGAAGCGGAAGAGGAAGAAAGAGAGATTGAGGCCATTAATGACTGGGTAGAAAGACAAGGGCTGCCACGGGGCCAGATCAATTTCGACTTGTCTGATGAAACCACCGGCACCCAGCTCGCCGTACTCGACCTCGCTTGGCCCGACGGTCTCCAACCTGAACTGAGTGCCCCGGTGGCAGTTCTGCTGAACGAACCGGCTGAAGTACTCTCAAAGGCTAGCGCAGCCGGATATCGATGCTTCACGGAGGCGGCAGCTTTTAGAGCCTATGTCAATGCCGAGATTTTGGGAGCAGATGCGGCTGCGGCCTGAAAACTCAGTGATTCTTGCGCGTTACGCTGTGCTGCCGACGGCGTAAACTCCTAGCTTAGTCTTACCGCCGACACAGCAATGCCCTAGTCAGAAATGGGTTGACTCGGTTCGATTGACATTCGATCCTCCAGAGAGGGCATGGGATCTACCATACTAAAATGACTGTGGAATCGGGAACCTAAAAATTGTGGGGATAGAAAACCTATGAGCAGTGCCAATACGGGTTTTGGAGGACCATGGACAGAAGAGAAATTAGCCATTCTTAAAAAATATCTGGATGCCTATACCACAGCACTGAAAAATCAGCCATTCCGTCTTATTTACATCGATGCTTTTGCGGGTACAGGAGAAGTAGAATTAACTTCGGCGGACGAGGAGAAAAAAGAATTTATAGAAGGCTCCGCAAAAATAGCTGTGGATGTTGATAGCAAGCCATTTGACGAATACATCTTTGTCGAGAAGGACCAAGACCGCTTCGTACAACTGAACTCATTAAAAGAAGCCTATGAAAATAAAAACATTCAAATAGAAAATGAGGATGCCAACGATTTTTTGCAGAACTTACAAAAAGATTGGCGACGCTATCGAGGTGTTCTATTTCTCGATCCATTTGCCACTGAGGTAGAATGGGCGACAATCGAAAAAATAGCCTCATTCGAAGCATTGGATACTTGGATACTTTTTCCCACATCGGCAATTGCACGGATGTTGCCTCGGAAGCGAGAGCCGGATATCATCTCCCCAGAGTGGGCCAACCGTTTGGATCGTATTTACGGCGATGAGAGTTGGAGAGAGCTGTACAGCATTAACCCTCAAATCAGCTTATTTGGAGATGAAGAACAGCAGCGCCAAGAAGGAATCGATGGACTTATTAGAATATACAAGAACAAACTGATCCAATTGTTCGGGGACAGATTTCTTGAGGAATCCCGAGCGCTAAAGAATTCAAAGAATTCAGCGTTGTTTGAATTTCTGTTCTGCGTTGGGAACCCGAATGGAATCGGCCTTGCAATGGATATTGCGGAGCATATCCTAAAGGACTTGTAAATATGTCCACGCGCTCCAAAATCGAATGGACCGAGACTACGTGGAATCCGGTGACCGGTTGCACGAAGATCAGCCATGGCTGCAAGCATTGCTATGCCGAAAGGATGTCGCAAAGGCTGCAAGCGATGGGAGCCAAAAAATACAAACACGGGTTTGCGGTTACAGTCCACCCAAGAGCCTTGCGCGAGCCGATTAGCTGGAAAAAGCCTAGCTTGGTATTCGTCAATTCCATGTCCGATCTGTTTCATAAGTCCGTTCCCTCGGCCTTTATAGAGTCGGTGTTTGCAACCATGAACGAGGCGTCTCAGCATACGTTCCAAGTGCTTACCAAACGTCCGGATCGCGTTGTCCAGCTCAATGGAAGGCTGAATTGGACGCCGAACATCTGGCTCGGCACAAGCATTGAATCTTCAAGATGGTTGGGGCGGATGACACGGCTCAAGAAGACTGGAGCAAAGACGAAGTTTCTGTCTCTCGAACCGTTGCTCGGTCCTTTGTATGATATGGACTTGACGGATATTGACTGGGTCATCGTCGGCGGTGAATCTGGGCCGGGTGCCCGGCCGATGGAAGCCGACTGGGTGCGATCTATCCGCGACCTCTGTCTGCGGAGTGATGTGCCATTCTTTTTTAAACAATGGGGCGGCGTATTCAAGAAAAAGACGGGCCGGACGCTGGACAACAAAACGTGGGATCAAATGCCAAAATCCTTTTGCTAATTCCCTTTTCCCGAAAGGAACGAACCCTCATGCCCGACCCCAGAATCACCAAGATCGAAAACATCTATTTCGCCCATCAGATCGAAAACATGGGCACTGACTACAACGGTTTTAATCAGGTTTACCAGCAGGGCGCGACGCTGTCGATGACGCCGTGCGTGGTGCGCATTCACACCAGTATTGGTGTCACCGGCGAATGCCTTGGCCCTTCAGTGCCCGAAAACGTCGCCCGCTACCTGCTCGGTCGGAATCCATTTGCCCGCGAGCGGATTTACAACGATCTCAAGCGCGGTCTGCGCCACTCCGCCCGCACTGACATCTGCGCCGTTGACGTGGCACTGTGGGATTTCGCTGGCAAGGTGTACGACGCGCCGATCTGGCAGCTTTTGGGTGGCTGGAGGAAGACCATCCCGGCCTATGCTTCGACCTACCACGGCGACGAGAATGGCGGCTTGAGCACACCGGAGGCCTTTGCCGACTTTGCCGAGCAGTGCGCGGAGATCGGCTATCCTGCATTTAAGATTCACGGCTGGGGCAACGCGCCCATCGCCCGCGAGGTGGCCAATGTGCTCGCAGTTGGCGAGCGCGTGGGCGACCGGATGGACCTGATGGTCGACCCGGCCTGCGAATACGAGACGTGGGCCGATGCCCTGCGCGTGGGTCGCGCCTGCGACGAGGCCGGTTACTTCTGGCTGGAGGATCCCTATAAGGACGGCGGCGTGTCGATTTTTGCCCACAAAAAGCTGCGCGAATTGCTCAAGACGCCGCTTTTGCA
Organism: Candidatus Latescibacterota bacterium; assembly: GCA_022827835.1. Taxonomy (GTDB): domain Bacteria; phylum Latescibacterota; class UBA2968; order UBA8231; family UBA8231. Next base: position 6,052 of record JAJEIO010000002.1, on the reverse strand, counting down.
GACCGAGCACATCTTTGGTCTCGAGCAACACGTGGACTTTATCGCTCATGGCGGCACGGACTTTGTCCGCGTGGGCACGTTTGAGGACGGCGGCATCACGGGCGCGATGAAGGTCGCCCACGCGGCCGAGGGCTTTGGTCTCGACTGCGAGTTCCACGGCGGCGGCTTGGCGCACCGCCACTGCATTGCCGCCATCCGCAACACCAATTACTACGAATTGGGCCTGCTCCATCCTCTAGTCAAAAACACCAAGCCGCCCGTCTATCCCTCCGAATTTACTGACGAACTGGAAAACGTCGATGCCCAAGGCCATGTGCCCGTACCGCAGGGGCCGGGTTTGGGCGTGGAGATGGATTGGGATTACATTGAAGGGCACAAGCGCGGCGAAAGGGTGTTTGAGTAGGTTGCCGACAATAACGCATCACTTCCAAGATAATCCGCAGATGGACGCAGATAGACGCAGAATAGGATGCACAAGACGATCCACATCTAGAGAACCGTTATTGCTATATTCCATCGGAAAATAGGAGAATATCCATGCAGCGACGTCCCTATGGCACCACTGGTGAATCCCTCTCTGTAATCGGCTTTGGCGGCATCGTCGTCAGCCAAGTGGAAGCGGCTGAGGCCGACCGCTTGGTGGGGCGGGCCGTTGAACGCGGTGTCAATTACTTTGACGTGGCTCCGTCCTACGGCAATGCCGAGGAGCGTCTGGGACCGGCCTTGGAACCGTATCGCAGCGATGTATTCTTGGCCTGCAAGACGACCCAGCGCACGCGGGCTGGTGCCGCCGCTGAGTTGCGCCAATCGCTCAAAACCATGCGCACCGATCACTTCGATCTGTACCAATTGCACGCCATGACCACGGATGAGGATTTTGCCGCGGCTACTGCTCCCGACGGAGCCTTGGCGGCGTTTGTGGAGGCCCGCGATCAAGGCTTGGTGCGCTACATAGGTTTCTCAGCTCACTCGGCTGAAATTGCCTTGCAATTGCTGGACTATTTTCCCTTTGACTCGGTGCTGTTCCCCGTCAACTGGGTCAATTACTTCCGAGCCGACTTCGGCCCCCAAGTCGTGGCCAAGGCACAGGAACGCGGTGCCGCCTGCCTGGCCCTCAAAGCCATGGCCCGCTCGCTCCTACCCCAAGGGGCACCCAAACGCTACTCCAAATGCTGGTACGATCCCATTGACGAGCCGGAACTAGCCGAGCTAGCCCTGCGCTTCGCCCTATCGCAGCCCATCACGGCCGCCCTGCCGCCCGGCGAGGCATCCCTCTTTGAAATGGCCTTGGATATGGCCGATCGCCTCGCGCCGCTCACGGCCGCTGAAGTGGAGGACTTGCGGGTCCGCGCCGAGGAGAATACACCGCTGTTTGAGTTGGCAGCCACCTGAAAGGAGCAGATTGTGATTCCATTGGTCAGCACTCTCTGTCAAGGGCCGCTAGGCGTGGCCCAGCTACCGCGTCTGTGGTGGAAAAACCTCCTGCACCAAGCCGGGCAACTCGACGAGGACTATCCCTTTTGTAGCGGCGGTCTCGATAAATACGTGCTAGAGGTGCTGCGCATCGACCAAGACAGTGCCTTGCGTTTTTTGTGGGATCAGCGGCCTACCTACCTACAGTTCGAGGAGTGGGTGACCGCCGAAGGTACGTACGAGCCCAATCGCATCGCGCGTTGGAACAAGTCCTTGGTGCCGCGCACCCACTATAGGCCGGACAAGATCGACGAGACCTATGGGGATATAGGCTGGTCGCCGGAGGAGACGACCGAAGTATCGGCCGTGCTGCTCAACTGCCTGCAGGACTGGCACCTTTTCCATCGCCGCGTCTTCGCTCGCGTCCTCACCCCCGATGCCCCGGGCCTGTCCGGGCCTGTGGCTCCTACCCTCAGCAGCATCGACCGAGGCCCGTTGGGCATTTGCCAACTGCCGCGCACGTGGCTCAAGACCTGCCTGCGCGCCAGGGGCTGGCTGCATCTCGACTACCCCGACTGCTCTGGCCTCGACAAGCTTTGCTTGCAGACCTTGCAGGTGGATCAGGACGCAGCCCTTGCGTTTCTCCGCGAGGAGATGCCGACCTATCTCGCATTTGAGGACTGGGTCCGGCAGGAAGGTACTATCGAGGAAGAAGCTGTGGCGGCTTTCAACCAGCGCCTGCTCGAACGCGAGCACAACGCCGCCAAGCAGGCCGAGATCCACGCCACCTTGCAACGTCCCCCGACGTGGACTTCAGGGGTGCTGCTCAACCACTTGGAGGATTGGCACTACGCCCACCAGGGGTTGGTCGGGGGGTGAGTGATGCAGAGGTACGCCCATGAAAACCGTTTCCTTACAGATCACATACCGAAAAGGCAAGCCGTTTGCTGCCTATATTTATCTAGCTCATGGGCACGGACAGAAAAGTGTGCGCACTGAAGCTATGACAGAAGATCTCCTAATTGACTACGCGCAAGATGGTACGCCTCTTGGAATTGAGATCGTCTCACCCGGAATGGTGAGTCTCGACGAAATACAGCGCGTCTTTGATCGTCTGGGGTTCGACAGACTAGAACCCTCAGAACTGGAGCCTCTCAAAGCAGCGTAACTGTGTTCCGACGATCATTCTTCTATTGTGGTCGGCGACAACAGCGCGTCGATGGGACCGCCCTCTTTGATATAGTTGATAACTACGTCGCGGATCAGATCGTCTTCGAGCCACACCGACTTGGCAGTTCCGAAAAATGACTCGCGCCGGGGTGGCTCGACGACGAAGGAGTTTGTCGCCACGGTATAGAGATGATCGGGATCAAGCGCCGTGCCCGTAGCGGTTAGTCGCTCCAACAGTTTGCCGCCGATGTCCTTTCCGCGAATCTGCACGATGGCGAGTTGATTGCCGAAGGGATGGATGTTCCAAATGTGGCGGGCCGTAATGTTGCCCTGATACAAGCGATTCCGCACGCCCCCTTTGTTGTAAAAGCCAATATCCGAGCCGGACCGAGTCGCCAAGATGTGCTCTACGAGCATGTACATCTCCTCCTCACTCCAGTCTTGCTCGGTGTGTCCGATAGTGATGTCAACAAGTTGGGAGACGCGATCTTCCCATTTTGCTACGATGGCAGCTATTTTGGGGTTCGGCTGTTGAAGTCGATCGTCAGCGGCGGGCACGACAAACCCCTCGACTTTTGTTACCTGTTCCGCATCATGGTCGTAGAGCAGTTGGACATGGCCGACGTGCGATGTATAAGCACCGGCGCGGACGATCGGGGTGCCTCGCACGATTTGAGGAGGACTGATGACCGTGTGGTTGTGGCCGCTGACGATGAGGTCGATGTTGTCCACTGATTCGGCCAAGGTACTGTCAGCAACGTGACCGGCGTGGGATAGGAGGATGACGATATCGACGTGGGATTTGATCGAGTCAATGGCTGCACGGACGGACGCGATCTCTTCGTCGAAGGTCACCCCTTCGTTGCCCCTCGTCGTGGTAATGTCTCTGGTTTTCTCCGTCGTGACGCCGACGATGCCGACGCGTAGGTCATCCAAACTCAGCGTCGCGAAAGGAGCGTCGGCGATTAGCTCGCCTTCAGGGCCGCGCGCGTTCGCGCTCAGCAGGGGGAAGTCGGCGATGTCGCGGTAGGCGAGAATTTCGCGCCAACCATAGTCAAACTCGTGGTTGCCGAGCGCGACGGCGTCGTAGCCGACGGCTGTCATTGCCTCAAAAATCGGTCGCCCCTGAAAGAGGATTGAGACAGGCGTGCCGGATACGCAGTCGCCGGCATCGAGAGCCAGCACCTTTGAGGAGCGGGCGCGTTCGCGGTTGAAGTACGTGGCGATGCGGGCTAGTCCGGCGGCTCGGTCGCCGTCGGACGAGATGTAGCCGTGGAAGTCGTTGGTGTGCAGGACGACGAGGGTGTCGATGGTGGAGAAGGCGGGGGCGGCCCGCAGGCAGAGTAGAACCAATACTATGTGGAGGGACAATTGCCAAGTCTGCGGATGGGAAGACGCTATTGATGTACGTTTCATTGATTCTCCGATCGTCGTGGGTTATCGAGATATGTGGCGAAGCTTGGTTGGGTTAGAGGCGCGAGTGCGCGGCAACCACGGTCTTGAACTTCAGCACGAGTAGGGCCTCAGCATCTTCTCCAGCAGTTGAACCCTCGCTGGTAGCCCACCCCAGCGAGGTGGCGTCCGCTGAAGATCCACATTGAGCCGGAAGACGTGCGTTCCGGGGTGCGGAGTTGTTCTATGTAGAAGCGTCCTACCCTCAGGATCCGATGCTAAGACTGCAATCTGCTCAGACTGCGTTTGTGCGTCGATATGGAAAGCGGCGATGATATGGGCGTTGCAGTCCATTGCTCTTGCCGCCTGCAAGGTTTTCAGCTTGCTGCTCATAGACGCGACAAAAGAATCGGTTGGAGAAAGGATCAGGTCAATCGACTCCAAAGCCGCAGCTATGCTTGGCTCGGGAAGTAGGAAGTCAGCGCAGGCTAAGATCGCTACTTTGGTTCCGTCTAGGTCAATGGGTGTGAGGGTTTGGCCTGATTTGAATGGACCTGCCTTAGTTGGGTTCTGGGGGATTAGCTTCCTCTGGCTTCCCGCGTACCCATCCGGAGTCGCAATGAAATGCGTTAGGAACATACCGTCTGTTGCAGACTCAACTAGTCCAGCGCAGATGGCTGTTCGGTATCTCTTCGCCAAGGTACAGACTTCCTCCACGTGGGATCCGTCGGGAACTGTTTCTCCGAGATTGACAAGATCGGTTTTAATTACACCGCCGGAGATGTTCAATTCCGGAAAAACGTATATGTCTGTCTCAGAGGTTTCTCCACCAGCGAGGATCTCCTCCATCAGCGCTAGGTTCTTGTCCGAATCGCCCGTAGAGCAATTGTGAGCCACTGCGGCGATGGTTGTCCTTTTTGTCTTCATAATCTCCGAGACTGAGGGTGACGTTTGACGTTTTCGCCGTGTCCTAACCGCTCAGCGGTTGTGCGAAGGGAGAAGCCCGAAGCCGGGCACTGCATATTGGGCGGCACCTCCACTTCACCAACAGAACGCGTGGCTAAGACGCCGGCCACGCCAAGTCAACTGCGAATGCCCCGACCGCAGTGAGTGGTAGCGACCGGACTTGATGCTCGGTGCACCACTCGCAACGATCCGTCGAGCCGTCTTGCTCGAATCTGAGGTCGAGGAAGCTAACAGTAACATTGTAGATGATACCGACGTGGTGAACCGAGTCGTGCGGACGCTCCACGCTTCTGGGATAAGTGTGTGAATATACCTCAGTGATTCCAATTGCCTCAACCTCGGCGATGCCCGTTTCCTCTTCCAATTCGCGGAGCAGGGCAGCCTTTGGATGCTCTCCCCACTCAATCCCGCCGCCTGGCATAGTCCATCTTCCTTGGTCCAGTCCGCTAGCCATGCGAACCAAGAGAAGCCGGCCTGACGGATCACGGCAAAACCCATAGGCACCTATATAAACGCGCGGAGTATCGGAGGCTGAAGACATTGTACCAATTCCTACAATCATCACTGAAGTTGAGCCATGCACCGATGTGTTACCTGCGGTTGGCGAGACTCCCTAGCTTCTGGACGAATCTACCCATGTGCGGATCGCACCGATCTAGCGGCAGTTCGTCCCTGTGAAACCATCTAATCGATTTAAATTCTGTCTGGTCGAAATGAAGTTCCTCCGTCCGCGTGCGAACCACGACGTACCAAAGGGAGATGTCAGTGTGTCTTTCTGTCCTTCCAACAGTTTTCGTTGAGGTGATGAATAGCGGCTTCTCTGAGAAAAGCCGGGGTTCGATCCCCAATTCCTCTTTCGCCTCTCTTCTCGCAGTTTCACTGGGACGCTCATCGGACTCAACGTGTCCACCTGTCGGCAACCAGAGGCCGGCGTTTCTGTGTTCTACGAGAAGGAAGTGGTCATCGTCCATAAGCACAAAATAGGATACGAGATGCTTGGGGGGTGTTGCTGGCTTCACTTGGCGGCATAGCTCTGCTCCACTCTCAATCCATTCGATGGCATCGCGCTGATGTTCCGCTTCCAAGTCGTCAAGTGGTTCGATGCTCCTGA
>JAJEIO010000045.1 GCA_022827835.1 Candidatus Latescibacterota bacterium | reverse complement strand
ATGCGCTGGCGCGGCCATGACCGGGACGCGGCCGGTTGTGGATTTCATGTTCTTGGACTTCATCCTCGATGCGTTCGGCGAACTAATCAACCAGATCGCCAAAATGCAGTACATGAGCAGCGGTCGTCTGAAAATGCCCATCGTCCTGCGCGGCTGCATTGGCGTCGGCGGCGCGGCTGCCACTCATCACTCGGGCAACTACTATCCGATCTTTACGCATCTGCCCGGCTTCAAGGTCGCAGTGCCGTCCAATCCGTACGATGCCAAGGGCCTATTTAAGACGGCTCTGCGCGGCGACGACCCAGTGCTTTTTCTCGAACACAAATCCTTGCTCAATACTCGCGGTGAAGTGCCGGAAGACGAGTACTCCATTCCCTTTGGCCAAGCGGCCGTGTGTCGTCGCGGCGAGCACCTGACTGTTGTGGCCCTGACGACCATGGTGCCCGAGACGCTGCAAGTCGCCGAGGCCCTATCCGGCGAGGGCATCTCGGTCGAAGTCATCGACCCCCGCACTACGTCCCCCCTCGACATTGACACGGTACTCGAATCCGTCCACCGGACGGGCCGCCTGCTGATCGCCGATGAGACCTTTGCTCCCTGTGGCATGGGCGCGGAGATCGCCGCCGCAGTGGTTGACCGGGCCTTCGACGACCTCGACGCGCCGGTGCGCCGACTCAACGGTGCGCACGTGCCCACGCCGTACAGCGCGCCCTTAGAGGCCGCGATTGCGCCCAACAGGGAGGATATAGAACGGGCCATTCGCGATTTGATGGCCGAGTAGGAGCAAGCGCATGGCCGAGGCAATCGCAATGCCCCGCTTGGGGTGGACCATGGAGGAGGGCACGCTCGTCGAGTGGCTCAAAGCCGATGGTGATACGGTCGAGGCTGGCGAAATTCTCTTTACGGTGGAAAGTGATAAGGCCCTCAACGAGATCGAGACCTTTTCCGGCGGCATCCTGCGCATCCCCCCGGACGCGCCCCAACCCGGCGATACGGTGCCGGTGGGTACCCTGTTGGGCTATCTGTTGCAGCCCGGCGAGGAAATGCCGACTGCGCCGCCTCCAACTCCCACCGCAGAGCCGGTTCCAACGCCTGCGGAACCCGCGCCCGTAGCAAAACCAAAACTAGCCCCAACGCCTGCGCCGGCTCGCTCCGCAGGGCCGACCATTAGCCCCCGCGCTCGGCGCGTGGCCTCGGAGCTTGGGGTGGAATGGCGCGCGCTTACGGGTAGTGGGTGCACGGGCCGAATCGTCGAGCGCGACGTCCGCGCGGCTGCCGCCCGCAGCGGCCAAGCGGTCCCCGCGATCTTGACGACCGAAGCAGACGCTACCGAACTGGTGACGTTGCGCCCGCGGCTCAAGGCAGAAGATGCGCCAGCACCTGCCTATCACCACCTGATTGCCAAGCTAGCGGTCGTCGCCTTGGCCGATTATCCCCAGTTGAATGCCGCGGGGACCGAGGCTGTCCACCTCAGTCTCGCCGTAGATACGGGCGATGGCTTGGCGAATCCGGTTATCCGCGACGCGCATACCAAGAACTGGGCCGAACTCGCGGCTGAGGCGCGCTCCCTCGCGCTGCAGGCGCGGCGGCGCGTCTTGGAGCCGGAGGCCGTGCAGGGTGGCACCTTTGCCATCGCCAACCTCGGCATGTACGGGATCGACGCCTTTACTCCTATCCTCCGTCCTCCTCACCGCGCCGCTCTGGGACTGGGGCGCATTGCCGAGCGCCCGGCCGTGCGCGAGGGCCGCGTGGTGCCACGGGCGTTGATATCTTTGAGCCTGACGGTTGAGAGTGGGCTGCTCGAAAACGGCGCAGCAGCCCGCTTTCTCGACCGCCTGCGTTCCTTGATTGAGCGGCCCGAATTGGGGCTGCAAGACTAGGCGCATCCCTCACTCCAGCATCGTCTGCACGGCCATGCTTGCGCCGTCAATCCGCACTTGTACCGCGCCGGTGTGGTCGGTGCGCAGCACCCGCGCTCCGTATGCTGCGTAGCGCGCGACGATCTCTGGGGCCGGGTGCTTGAACTTGTTGCCCTCTCCCAGCGACATCACCGCCACTGCGGGCGAGACTGCTTCGACAAAAAGCGGCTGCGACGAGGTGCGCGAGCCGTGGTGGGCCACCTTGAGCAAGCGCGCCTGTAGCCGCGGCCCCCAAGCGAGAATCACCGGATCGGTTTCTTGCTCTACATCGCCGGTAAAGAGCACTCGCACCGCTCCGTGCTGCAAGCTAAAGACCACCGAGCCGTTGTTGAGGCCAAAAGGGGTGTTACCGTCTGCATCGACAAAGTCCGCAGTCGGATGCAGGACCAGTCCCGCGACCCCACCCAAGCCTGCCAAGCTGTCGCCCGCCGCGACTCGGTGGTAGCGCACGCCCCGCTCGGCGATGAGTTCTTGCAAACGCCGTGCGGTCCACGAATCATAGACCTGCCCGCTGTCGAGAAAGTGGCCGACTTCCATTTGCTCCAACAGGGCTACTAGTCCGCCGATGTGGTCGTTGTGCGAATGCGAGGCTACGACGACATCGACCCGCCGGACGCCCATGTAGCGCAAGAAAGGCAACAGCACCTGTTCGCCGCAGTCGAAGTATGCGTTGCGCTCGCCGCCATCGACGACCATGGTTTTGCCGTCGGGGAAGCGCACAAACGCCGCGTCGCCTTGGCCCACGTCCAAAAAGACGATCTCCAAGTCGCGGGCGCGGAGCGCATAGGTCCACACCGCGACATTGAGCCAGATGAGCGCTGCGAAAATGGCAGCTTTGCGCGCCCACACCCTGTGGGTCAGAAGTGGGCCGAGTAGGCAGAGCGCAGCAACTACTGCGACGAAGAGCACCCCCGGCCGAGGCACGGCCACAGACGCAAAGGGCAGCGCGGCCCACCACGAGACCAGCTCGATCAGCCCCACGAGGACCAAGTAATTGGCGGCGTTGAACAGGGTGGCGACCGAGGGCAAAATCCACCCCGTCAACGCGGCGAGTAGGCCCAAGCCCACGGCGAGCGCCAACAGCGGCACTACCACTATATTGGCCACCACGGCCCCCAGTGCTAGCTGCTGAAAGGAATAGGCGATCAAAGGTCCGGTACCGAGCTGGGCCGCTAGCGAGACGCACAGTGGAGTGACGATCCAGCGACCGACCCAGCTATCGGCTCGTTGAAAGGCTACGGGTAAAAGCGAGGCGAGAGGTCCGTGCAAGGAGACGATGGCCCACGTCGCGCCAAAGGAGAGCTGGAAGCTCAGGCTCCACGGACTCTCCGGCCATAGCACTAAGATTACTAGCGCTGCCAGCCCTAGGGTGTTGTAGATGTCGCCCTGCCGCCGGAGCACCCGTCCCAACAGTACCACCGCTCCCATCACCACCGCTCGCACCACCGGTACCTGCGTCCCGGTTGCGAGGGCATAGAGCGCCAGCGCGACAATGGTGGCTGCGGAACTCGGCCGATCGGCGAGTCGCAGGAGTCGGAAACCGAAGAAGAAGAACCCGCCCACCATGCCGACGTGGAGTCCGCTGACTACGAGCGCGTGCGCCAGTCCGGTGCTGCGAAACGCCGCGCGCACCTCCTCGGGAATTCGCCGCTTCTCTCCCAAGAGTACGCCCAACAGCAGTCCGGCTGGCGCTCCTGAAAGGTTGCGCTCAATGCTCTGGCGCACGGCGCGTCTGAGGGGCAGTACTACCCTCTCGTACAGCCAGTGCCCAGGCAAGTGCTCTACGGAAACGATTTGCTCGGGTTTGCCGACGAAGAGCGTGCCGTAGATGTCTTGTTGGGCCAAAAAGGCTCGGTAGTCGAAGGCACCGGGATTCCGCACCGCACGGGGTCTTTGAAGCTTTCCGCGCAGGGATACGCGGTCGCCGTAATCGGCAGGCAAGTACACGTCTTTTACTGTGACCAGCACCTGCCCGCTCAAGTGGTAGATGGCGCTGTCGGCGACCACTTGTTCCAATTCTATGACAAAGTGTATTCGCTCGTCGCTGCGCTCTGGTTCTTGGACGATGCGCCCGGTGACCACGCCGCGCTGGCCAAAGATCTCAAGCGCGACTAGGTGCGACAAAGGGGACAGGGCTGTGTCGATGTGGTAACGCAGCGCGCCTAACAGGATGACCAATACCCATAGCGTCCAGCTCGCCCAACGCACCTTGTGGTAGAAGCCTGCGGCCGCGCAGAGAAAGGCCAAGCCGCTCAGGATCGCCGCTGCGACCAAGCCTATCTCCACAGTCCGCCCTAGGAAAATGCCGAATCCGAATCCGAGGGCCGTCCACAGCGCAGGCCGCCGAAGCGTCTTTTTGCTCGCAGACATACCAAGTCCAACGGCAAAAAGCGTTCCAACTCGACAGGATGTTGACGAGTCTGTATGCTAAGGCGGAGAAAAGAAAAAGAAGTTTTGACGAAGGAAGGTTAAATGACCAATCCCACAACTAAATTACGCGGCAAAGACCGTCGCTACTTGCGCGGCCTAGGCAACTCACTGCGCCCGACTGTGTACTTGGGCAAAGAAGGGCTTTCTGCTGCCGTTATCCGCTCGCTCAACGAAGCCTATGCCAACAGCGAGTTGGTCAAGGTGCGCTGCGAGCGCAACAGCCCACTCGGTCGCCGCGAAGTCGGCGAGCAGCTCGCCGCTGCTACCGAGGCACACTTAGTGCAAGTCTTGGGCAACACCCTGCTCCTCTACCGACCCGACCCCGACGATCCCCAAATCGCGCTGCCCGAATAGAGGCGCAGGCTTTCGTTGAGAAGCGAGAAATATCACTTTGAAACCTAGACGCGCGCTAATCACCGGCGGGGCTAGCGGCTTCGGTCTGGGCACCGCCAAGGCCCTGCTCGCCCAGGGTGCCCAAGTCGCCATCGCCGATATCGACGGCGAAAAACTGCGGGCAACAGCCGACGAACTGCACAGCGACCGCGTGCTGCCCCTAGTGCTCGATGTCACCTCACCGCCATCCGTCCAACAGACCGTAGCCACCTGCCAGACGCACTTCGGAGGCTTGGACACTCTCGTCAATTCCGCCGGTGTCATCCACTTTGGCTCCTTGGCAGAAACCACTGAAGCGGATTGGGACCGGGTCATCGACATTGACCTCAAGGGGGTTTTCCTCTGCTGCCAGGCCGCGGCCCCGCTGCTGCGCCAAAGCGGTCAGCGCGGCCGCATCGTCAATATCGGCTCGGATGTGTCCAAGACCGGCTTCCCGCTGATTGCCTCCTATTGCGCTGCCAAGGCCGGAGTCGTCGGCCTGAGCAAGGCGCTGGCCGGGGAACTGGCCTCCGACGGCGTCACCGTCAACTGCGTTTGTCCGGTCGGCGTCTCGACCACCGGCATGGGCCAGGAGGTGCTCGCCTACAAACGACAGGCGACCGGCGCGACCAACGAAGCGATTCTCACCGCGACCGCGGCAGACATCCCGCTCGGCCGCAACCCCACCGAGGACGATGTCGTCAACGCCATTCTGTTTTTCCTCGCCGAAGAATCGTCCTTTTTGACTGGAGTCGCGCTCGATGTCGATGGCGGTCTGCTCAGCACCTCGACCCTGCCCGGCGTTGCCGATGGTCAGTAAAGGGAAGTACTGGTTCCGCACAAAGCTAAGGCGACCCGAATAGAGGTACAGGCTTTCGTTGAGAAGCGAGCCCAGCTTCCATATACTTACTTGTAAAAGCTCGTAACAGGAAGGCTATTATGCTCAATATCAAGCCGAAATATGTTGTCAATGAAAAGGGACGAAAAACAGCAACCGTTCTATCGATGGAAGATTATCGCTCTCTGATGCAACGACTTCAGGATTTAGAAGATGCTTTAGACTTGGATAGAGCCGTTGAAACGGCAACCGACTTTCGGGAATACACTGAGATACAGGCAGAAATGAAAAAAGAAGGGAAACTTTGACAGATGCGATGGCTTATACCATCCATTTAGAACGTCGTGCTGAACGAGAATTTCGGAGGTTGCCACGAGAAGCTATCAGGCGTATAGATGCTATGTTGCGTCAATTGGCAAGTAATCCACGTCCAGATGGCGTCGTTAAACTTTCGGGTCGTACGGCTTCTGGTTGGCGAGTGCGTGTGGGGGAGTACCGCATCCTCTATCAAATAGATGACGGCAGGAATCGCGTTGATGTTTATCGAATAAAACATCGTCGGGAAGCCTACCGTCAATAACAAATTGTCGCTTACACGGCAAGACCGCCGCTATTTGCGCGGTTTAGGCAATGCGCTGCGCCCGTATATTTGGGCAAAAAGGGCCTTTCTGCCGTTATCCCCTCACTCAACGAAGCCTATGCCAATAGCGAGTTGGTCAAGGTACGCTGCGAGCGCAACATCCCCCTCGACCACCGCGAAGCCGGTGAGCAGCTTGCCGCCACTACCGAGTCACACCTAGTGCAGGTCTTGGGCAACACGCTGCTCCTCTACCGCCCCGCCCCTGACGACCCCCAAATCGCGTTGCCGAATAGAGGCAATGCTACGCTGACGGGGACATCATCGACACTGGTGAGGATATTGAGTGTCGCGTCGTTGAAGTTGAAACAGGCAGCGGGGACACTCGGCGAGCGAGTGGTTTTCCACTACTCTCTGAGCAGTTCAACAACCCCTTCTGGTAAATCAAACTGAGACGAATTATTCGAATCGGAAAACCGACTAGTCCTTTTCCTGATTACATCCCCAAGTAGGCTCACGTAACGCTTATGGGCTAAATAGTCTTCCAAGGGGACCAATTCCCTCAAGGCAATTACAAATTTTTCTACGAAATTTCCGTTCGGTCGATTTGTTTCCAAAGTAGTCACAATTCGATTGAAATCATTACTGGACAGATCTCCGATTTCTTGGGCAGACTCAATCAACTGCTCACAGTTGTCAGTGTCCCATGTTTCCTGACCCAACATAATGATGAAAGCAGCCATCTTTTCCGGCTGCTTTAGCTGCGACATAGGAACCACGATGTCCACATGTTGACCCGATAGTTGACCTCTCTCAGCTACTACCCCTAAAGCCGATAACAGCGTGCCACTACCTTCGTTCAGTCCCATATAGGCCCTTCGCAACACCCCGACGTTCTCCATTGGAAGATCTCTACCAAATCTAGTTGTACGAAATAGGAAGTTCTTATCCTCAATAGAAGTAAAAAATTCATCGACATCTCGAATTGACTCTCCGATAAGGTGGAGAATCGAATAAAGCGGAATGGGGGAACCTGACGGAACCTCTCGGTAAACCGATCTCAGAGTCTGCAAGTTTAAATCAGACAATCTAGATACTTCATCTCGAGATGCAAAAGAGTAAATCAGCCAGTTGATCGTTTTAGCAACAAACGAACGGGTCTTGCTAGATCCTATCTCGCCAAAGACATCCAGCACATCTTTCAATGTTCCTCCAGCTCCTTGAGAGGAAATGAGCACACTTGACATATCCAAATCAGTCGGAAAGCCCGATTCTCCAATTTTCGCATCGAATGGTAGTCGGTCGTCTGACATGGAAACTAAATCATCCCGTGTAATCCCGTTTTCGAACCAACGAGTTTCCGCAGAAATCCAGTCGCCTATATCACCAAGTTCACCTTGAGCCGCTCTTTCCGCTAGCTTGAGAAGATCTATGCTACTGTTACATGAGTTTACACAGGCTAAAATAGGCCACGGCAAATTCCACTGTTTTAAGTTAGTCTGCACATCGCCTTCGGCGTAAATATAATCTGCGATCAACGATAGAGTACTATCCAAACTTTCTTTCGAAGGAGCTTCCAAGAAGTCTCCCGCGTATTTGTACACGCGCCAACTTGGATGCCAGTTTTCAAAATGACGAAGTCGGTCTGCAGAAGGATAGTCACTTCTGCTTAAACGCACCAATGAACAGTGGGATAGATTAGTATTAAGCACATTGACTGCAGACTCAATGCGGCCTCTAGTCAACTCTAGAACTGAAACAGCAGCCTCTTGCTGGGGCTCCAGTACACGATCTTCTGGCAAGCCTCGCCGGTCTGCTAATTCAGTAAAGGATGCGAGTGTGAATACAGAAGTACTCGGTATGAGTTGTAGCAGTTTTTCAACTGCCCAAAGGTTCTTGGTGGGTTCATCGATGGCATGCAATATGTCGATTTGTTCCTGTTCATCTCTCGGCCAATTCTGTTCGGCCAATGGGACTGCCCATGGAATGTCGCGTGCGACAAGTCGAAGCAAGCAGTTCCAAGCGCCGATAGAACTGATCTTGAGGCCGCCAGTAAGTCTGAGCTTTATTTCCTTTTCGAAGATATCTTGTAATCGAGATTCATAAATGTCAGCGAGTTCTATCTGCAGGCTTGGATTGGCGGTATCTAGGGCTCGGATTGCGATCCTCGCTAATAGATTCTCAAATCTAGGCTGCCGCCTAGCAGAACCCTCTTCAAGCAACGCGATTGCTAGGTCCGAACCAGCGAGGTAAGTACCGGCGAGTTCATCACCGTCGGTCTCATTTAACGAAGCACAAGTGGCATGCACAGCCTCTCTCAACTCTTGACGTTCAGCAAAACATTTACCAGCAGCAAACAGAAACACGTTTCGCCAAAATGGGATCGGTGCAATCTCACCCAACCGTTTTCGGATACTTTTTTCAGTTACATCCATCAGGCTTTCCGCGGCCATGAACTCTTGCAATGACCTGATTTCAAATCCTATCTGTTCCGATTCAACCTCGACGAGGAACACCAACCGTTGGGATGCGGCATTCACAATATCTTGAGTGAGAGTATGTAGTTTTTCGCCTGTATGCTCTTCTGCCGTGAGACGGGCCTGTACAAGCGACACAAACCTATCTTGAGAGAGCTTGGCGTCGGTCCTACCTGTCCGTTCAGAGTCGATCTGAAGAATCAGACCGACTTGATTATGAATGGCCTTAATGTCCGGCTTATAGTCACGCAATATAATTGAGGCAGGTATGTCTCTTTCTACCTCACGATGATAGATTATATCGTAGTACGAATCAAAGAGTTGCCACCGGCCTTGTGGGGGTTGTCCTATGCGATCAACCAAAGCAGTCATGATTGTTACTTGCAAAGGACTGCGCATCAGTCGGGCGGTCGATTCATCTCGAAAAGCTCTCTTCAGGCGGTCCAGAACCTTTTGTTTACGGTCCTCATCCGTGCGATATCGCATTTCTGCGAGACGCTTCGCAAAATGCAAACCGCGCCGCTCCGACAGTTCAGCTAACTTCCGGTGGCGATAATACGAAGGTGAGAAATCTTCGTTGTAACCTTGGGGACGACTGGTAGCTATTGCCAGAATGTCGGCATTCAAATTATGCGTTTCTACCCAAAAATCTCTAATCGCATCCAAGACTTGGTCTCTATTGCTCGACGCAGGAACCTCATCCAATCCATCGAAAATAATAACGCTAGGATGGAGTGAGAGAAACTGCCGAAATTCATCTGCCGGGAGGTCTGTGTCTGTCCGTTTTTTCATCTGGCGTGTCAAATAAGAAAACACGGAGTTTACCTGGGTGGGTTCGCTCGAAGATAAAGCCTTTGCGAAATCACTCAATACTATCTTAAACGGAAAGCGGGGAACGACTTTGAGATTGAAACCTTCAATTTCACTCTGGTCTTGAATTATCCTCAAAACTTCCCGGATCTCGGGGGGTAACGTCTGCGGAGGTTTCTGGGAAATAATAGAAGCACGAAATATCTGGCAAATGAATTGCGTTAAAGTGGTTTTACCTTGGCCGGGCCCACCGATCAACACGAAGCGACCCCGCGATTCTCGTGAAAGTCCAGCATCAAGGCTTTGAGATATCTCTGAGGTACCTAACGAAGCAGGATCAAGGTGCTCCGAGGAAGTGGCCAAAATTTCTTTGATAAACCCCTCACCCGAACCCATTGACACACCTTTATCATCAATATCTATGTCGGCATCGTCCAAAGGCTGTGCCCTAACTCCGGGAGGTTCATCATGAGTTGGCAAGTCAACAAATACGGTAGCTAGTGGTATGCGTTCCTCAACGCCGTGACCTGCCTGTTCCAGATTTACTAATTCATCGTTCAGCAATTCTTTCTTTAAGAACTCAACAAAGAGAGGATATCTATCCGTAGAAGTCGGTGCTATCTGTCTAAGGATTCTAGACAGAACATCCCCTGGAGTAATGAGAAACTCATTAGCTTCCCTAACATCTTTATCCGTATCCAAAAATCCTCGAATCTGGTCATAATCCCAAACAGCGTAACCTTTCAGTGGTGATTGTTTCTTGAAATCTTCAAGGACAGCCATTACCCGGTCTTTAGATCCCTTCTTACTAACCGACGTGAGAACCACGTTGGTAGCGAATATGAAGTAATCCGGTTTGCGCAGGTTACGGTCCGGGTCGGTATATTTCCGTATTTCATCCTTCAGTTGATCCACTGCCCAGTTTCCGTCTTGTTTGGTATCACCAAGACGCTGTCGGTACTTCGCTTGAACTACGCCGTAGCCATCCCAGCTATTGGCAGGATTGGGAAAGGGGACTTTACCTTCAAAAGTCGCCTCACGTCCGCCATCCGGTCCATCTCCAAAAACCACGATGTCTGGACCTAACAGACGGATCGCCAAAGACTGAATCAGGTGTTCGAATGAGCGGCTCGATAGTCTAGAAAGGTCATAGTCGGGCATGATCAGCCTCCTAAATTGGGTCGTCTCGACCAACACTGAAGCGCCACGAAATCGTGGCGCAAAGTATGCAGCTCCAAAAGGTGACGCTAATGGAAAATACTGAGAACGAGGCGTGATTTCAAAGAATGCGACGGCCTCAATGGGGATTTCAAAATCCTCTCCGCCTGAAGTGTTAAACCATCTGAGTCAGAATGATCCTCCAAATTTGACCACAAAAAAGATGTCGTCAACGCCATTCTGTTTTTTCTCGCCGAAGAATCGTCCTTTTTGACAGGAGTCGCGCTCGATGCCGATGGCGGTCTGTTCAGCACTTCGACCCTGCCCGGCGTTGCCGATGGTCAGTAAATCAGGTATGCTGATCCCCAAAGAAAAGTGATTTTGGACCGGGGATTCATCAGGCCCTAGTATTCCCTCCGGTTCTGAACGGTCATACTGTTGGGGAAGAGCCCCTTCGCGACTCTAAGAGACTGCCGACAACCAGCCCCAAAATCGTCCCAATCCCCACTCCCATTGCAAAACCTTTTACGGTCCCGCCTTCTACGAGAATAAGAGCACCGAATAATAGACCGAGACCGAGACCTACCCATAGACCCACGCTGGCAAAATTGAGGGCATTCGCCGCATAGTTCCGTGTTTCAGTCTTTTCCTCGGAAGGGTCTCCTTTATACACCGCAAAATTTATGTTGTCTATGCGCAGGGTCCGCAAGCAGACCACGGCTATCAACTGAAAATACAGACTCATCGCCGTAGGCTGGAGATCGCGCAGATCCAGACTGGCTAGGACTACTTCTATCGCCATAAACGTCGTCGCCGCAATGCTCATAAAAACCATCTGTTGCACGACGAGTTCTAGCTGCCTTTTGCGATCTTCATAGGCTTGATATGGGTCCTGTTTTTTTCCATACATGTTCCAGGCCACTATTGCTGCAAAAAAGACATTGGCTGCCGTCACTCCGACGATATTCCAATATCCGCCGAACCAAGGAAAATCGAATTGTCGGATATAGAGAATGAGCGCAATAAAGGCGAAATACACGAGTACCGCTAGGCCGATCATTGTAGGGGAAATAAAATCAAACAAACGGCGGGGTTGCAGCTCGGCCTTGCGAGTGGTGCGCGAATCGGCTTTTCTCATCAGCCGATAATATTTGAAAGACCTTATTTCTAGGAGCATCACAGGGAAAAACTGGATCATAAAATACGGAAATACGAAATTGCCCATGTCCCATTCACCACTACGCGAATCGCCTAAGAACACCGCCAGCAACGACAAGCCAACTAGCAGTACAGCCACGTTTAAATTCCGGTAATTGCGCTGTGCTTTCTCGTAATATTCGATCGGTTCTGGGTAGAGCCTCGGATATTGCGATGGTGGGTACGTTGCGAACACGTAACTTATTCGCTTGAGCATTTTTCTGGGAAAATAAAAAGAAAGAAGAAGAATCTGGCTCAGAAATACGGCGTAAAATAAGATGTTGTCTGGCATTGCTAGCTCCTCACTGGTCTCGGTTATTCATGACATTCCCGAATGCAATCCGGATTTCGGAATCCGTTACGCCGGATCCTCTTAATGTCTTGATTGTTTCGCTTAATGTGGACGTCACCCATGCGTTTAAATCGACTGCGCTATTGGCCTTGGCGTCCGGGTGGATGAACGTACCGCGATATCCTTTGGTTTCAATGACCGCATCGCGTTCCAATAGCCGATAAGCCTTGGCCACCGTGTTGTGGTTCAGGCCCATGTCGTTTGCAAGTTGCCGAATGGAAGGCAAGGCCGCTCCTGCGCTAAGCTCGCCGCTGAGAACGGCCTTTTTAATTTGATCGATCAATTGAGCAAACACTGGCACTGAATCGCTGGTGTCGATGACTATTTCCATAAATATGCTCCTTATCTTGTACTACTTGAACTAATAATACATCTATTGCATGTAAAAGGCAAATAAAAACGGCGCGGCTCCCATTAGAGCCGCGCCGCTTCACCATTATATGTTTGAATATTTAATTAACCGTATAGTCCGTCCCGTCCTCGCTAATTCACCTTATGGCTATTCGCCATCCGCGACAAACCCGTCTCGGCGTCGAAGTCGTCGCTCATTCCTTCCACGCCTGAGCAAAAATGCCGAGTGAACCGGGCGCGTATCCGGCGTAGTGGTTATTGAAAAACACGTACACAGGCTGTTCCGGTGCGGCCTCCGCTAGCTCTCGCACCTGCCGCGCCCAATGCTGGGTCTCAGCGGCGCGGTCCCAGACGAGACGATCCCAATGTCGTTCCTGCTCGCCCTTGCGAATTCGCTCCTCGACGTAGGCGTCCATCTTTTTGCGGTCGCCCAAAAAGCGCACGTAGAGAAAATCTGCCGTTACAGGATCGATCCGCTTGACGGTGTCCGCTAAGCCCGGCATGGTGTAGTAGTTGTTCAGCACCAGTGCGACCCCGTGTTCGCGCAGCAGGTCTAATAGTTCCGCCCGCAGCCAACTCCCGTTGCGCACTTCCACCGCAAAGCGGAACTCGCCCGTAGGGAGCTGCGGCAAGAACTTCGCTAGGCGCTCGGTGAACGCGCTGCCGTACTCGTTTTCGTGCGCGTCCTGTCCTCGCGCAATGTATGGAAACTGCATCAACAGCGGCCCCAATCGCTCGCCGAGTGGAGCCATCGCGTCGAGGAATTCCTCCATTTCCCCCATGCAGTCCACGAGCATTTTTTCGTGGCTGATCACGCGGGGAATTTTGGCGGTAAAGCGAAAGTGCGGAGGCGTCCGCCGCAGCCATCCTTCTATTGCTTTTGGCGTCGGCACCCGGTACCACGTCGAATCGATCTCCACGCTCCTGAAGGCTTTGGCATAGTGCTCGATGTAGTCGGCCGCGGCGCAGCCCTCTGGGTAGATCAGCCCTTCCCAATCCTCATTCGACCAACTCGTCGTCCCCAAAAAGAGCTGCGCGGGCAGCCCCTCTTGCACTTGCTGCATTCGCTCGACGTGCCGGGGCTTAGCCGGCGGCATAATCTCAGAAAAAAGGTCCTGTTGTTCTGCCACGGTTCGCTCCATAAAAAAGAGGGCGCGGCACCTACCGCCCCCTCGCAATTACCGGCGAATATCCTGTACGCGCTACGCTTTCTCCCGCACCATCTTCACCACCTGCTCCTTCCCCACTAGCTGCACCAACGACCCAAACCGCGGTCCTCGCTCCTGCCCGAGTACTACTTCGTAAAACATCCGAAACAACTCCTTAGGAGGGATTTCGGCCTCGCGGGCCAAGTCGAACGGAATGGCCTGCAACTCCTCCTCGGTGGCTCCGTTAGCCGCGCTTAGTCGCTCCGCCAACTGCCCTAAGAGCGCCCGTTCTTCGTCTGTAGGCGGACGAAACTGTTTGTTGGGCAGCACCACGTCTCGGTAGTAGTTGAGCCCCGTGTACAACAGATCCTGAGTTACTACGTGATGATAAGCGGGAGAATCAGATATCTTCTTGTCGTACTTCGCCAGAAAGTCGCCCAACTCTGCGACTGAGATCGAATCCACTCCCAAGGCTGCAATCAGATTGTTGACCGCCGAGAAGTTGATCCGGGACTCGTATGGGGGTACGTCCTTGACGCGATTGAAGATATGCCACAGGGCTTGCTCGGGACGTTTCTCCTCTGCCACATCGGGATAGTTCCGCAACGCATCGAGATAGTCATCAACGCACTTGGGGACGATGTCCCAGTGCAGACGCTTGGCCCGCTTGGGATTTTGGAACAGGAAAAAAAGTAGGGATTCTATCGGCGCGTAGGTCTTCCACGCATCTACTGTCACCCCCATGCGGCCGGTGCTGCTCGCCACCTTGCGCCCTTCCTCGTCGAGAAAAAACTCGTAGCACAAGCCGACCGGCGGCGGCTTGCCCATCAGGCGCACGATGCGGGAGGACTGGCGAACAGAGTCGATGAGATCTTTGCCGTACATTTCATAATCGACCTCGTAGGCGTACCAGCGCAGCGCCCAATCGACTTTCCAGCCCACCTTGGCGTTGCCGCCGAGCACCGACTGCTCGCCGCTTGCGCCGCACCCAGTGTAGTGGCCGGTATTGAGGTCGCAGGTGAAGCTCACGGTGCCCCGACTGGGGTGGTAGGCGGTGACGCGCGTGGCCATGATCGAGCCACAATTGGGACAAATCGGAAAGAAGGGCGACCAGTGCTCGCGGTTTTGTTCCCGCAGCGTCGGCACGATGATCTGGCGCACCTCCTCGGCTTTGGCTAGGAGAATCGACAGCCCTTCGTCGAAGTCACCGCGCACGTAGGCTTCGCGTGAGCTTTGAAACTCGTAGTCGAAGCCGGACGCGTCGAAAAACTCGCACAGCTTGGCGTTCATGTAGTCGCCAAAACTCGTACAGCAACCAAAAGGATCGGGGATGGCGTGTACGGGTTTGCCGAGGTGGGCGGCGAGCATGTCGGGCTGCGGAAAGTTGCTAGGCACCTTGCGCAGAGCGTCCATGTCGTCGCTGAAGCAGAGTAGGCGGGTCTTTAGTCCGTAGAGGTGTTCACAGGCATTGCGCACCCAAGAGGTGCGGACGCCTTCGGAAAAGTGACCTAGATGGGGGAAGCCGCTGGGGCCAAAGCCGGTCTCGAATAGTACCGGGCGGTCTCCGCTGGGCCGGCGCTGCTTGACGATCTGTGCCGCCTCTTGGAAGGGCCAAGCCCGATGCGTAGTGGTCTGGTTCCTCTCCATGTGACCTTCGTCGGGTGTGAGGCTCGTCGAGACGGCGCTTGGGTGGTCTTGCGGCGTCTCAGCGATTGCGGAAAGTAATGCGTCCGCGGCTCAAATCATAGGGCGAAAGGGCCACGGTAACTTGGTCGCCCGGAAGCACGCGAATGTAGTACTTGCGCATCTTGCCGGAGACATGGGCCATAATCTCGTGGCTATTTTCCATCTCGCACTTGAAGTAGCCGTTGGGCAGGGCCTCTTTGACCACTGCTTGGACTTCGATTGCTTCTTCTTTGGCCATTGCTCTCGCCTAAAGGAGTGAAACGGTGGCATCGTTTTGCGCACCACGTATGGAAAAAGCAGCCGCTATAGCGGCTTGCAAAAAGTGTCAAGTGTACGCTTTAACCGAGCAAAAGTCAAACTCATTCGGTCAGGTAATTCACGTCGTACGAGGCGTGTTTGACCGCTTCGATCGTCGATAGATGTGGGGCTAGCTGCTGGACTTTGTCGTAGTATTGGACGGCTTCCGCATATCGCTCGGTTTTTTCGCAGATCACGCCGAGGTTGTGCAGGGCGGGGATGTGATCGCCGGACAATGCGATGACCTGCTTGAAGGCCGCTTCGGCTCCAGTGAGGTCGCCGCTGTCGAGGTGGGCGAGGCCCTTGGCGAAGAACATACTGTCGTTGTCTTGCTCGTACTCGACGGCCTTGGTCAGCACGGGGAGTGCCAACTCGGGCTGTTCGGCTTGCAGCCGCAAAATTCCGAGGCTGTAATAAGCGCGGGCCAGTGCGCGGCGCGCACCGCGATAATTGAAATCGACCCTCAGCAAGGTCTCTAGGTGTTCGATGGATTTTTTGAAATCACCGACCTTGTGATACGCCACGGCCATGTTAAAGCGAGCGTTGACGTGATCGGGCTGGACCGCGATGACTTTTTCGAGGTATTCAAGGCCCTCGACTTGGTGCTCGGTGCGGCAGAGCAAGGTTCCCAGTCCAGCCATGGCTTCGACCATTAGCGAGTCCAGCCGCAGGGCTTCTTTGTAGTGGTGCTTGGCCTCGCGCTCGTATCCCTGGCCGTGGAGCATGACTGCGAGATTGCAATGCGCCTCGGCGTAGTCGGGGTCGAGTTCCAATGCCTCGAGCAACAGCCTTTTGGCTTCGTACTTTTGCCCGTCGTCAAAGTACGCGTTGGCGAGGAGGACGCGCAGTTGCGGGTTGTAGGGATTGATGGTGACCTTGGCGTTGAGATAGCGGATCTTCTCTTTGGTCCAGAGGTTGTACGTCCGCTTGTCCTGGAGTTGGGCCTGGCCCTCGCCGGACAACAAGGCCAGCAATAGCAATGCGAGTACTGACTTCATGGTTGGAACTTCTGAATTCGATCGTTGAAGGTATCGGCCACGTAAATGAACCCTTCGGCGTCGCGGGCTATGCCGCCGGCCACCACCTCGCGCTTGTCCTCCTCGCCAGTAGCCATATCGACGACAACTTGGAGGCGGCCTGTGAAGCGGAATTGGTTGTCGCCTCCGCCCTCTTCGCCCCATCGCGTCAGATAGACACCGCGCTGGAATACCTCGATGCGGCTGTGGCCAGCATTGACCACGAAAGCCCGGTCGGCCGCTTCATCGACGGCAAAATCGGTGGGCCGCAGCAAAAGCCCGTTGCCGCGGTCCTGATGCGATTTTGGATCGCGGCCGATGACGCGGCTGGCCGCGGCGCGCTGCGGGTCGTCGTACACGACTAGCCGAGGTGCCTGCCAATCGTCGGCGCGCAGGGCCAACGGCTCGATTAGCGCGGCGAAACGCCCTTGCCAAAGCCGCAGACTAGCCACTAACAGGGCCGGGATGGCGTACTGAATTTGCTGTTCGCCAGCTTGGTCGAATAGCTGCAATTGGCTGATGCTTTCGATGTATATGGCATCGCCGTCAATGACGATGTGACGGGCGAACAATCCGGCGAGTGGGCGCGTCCACAACAGCCGACCATCTGGGGCAAATTTCGCCCAAAAGGCCTCTGGCTTCTGGCTTGGGCGGTGCAGATTGTACATCACGTAAAGATGATTTTCGTCGTCGAGAGCTAGCGCCGGCCCGTCCAGCGTACTCGTCTCCATACGGGCCAGCGGCTCAGTGGTATAGACCCATGCGTCCAAGGCGCGGCCCGTGCGGTCGAAGCGCTCGACGCGCCCTGTGCCCACGCCGACGACAAAGACCGTGCCGTTGCGGCTGATGGCCAGTCGCGTGGGAGCCGTGCCCTTGTCGAGTGACCAGCTTGCGATGCGGCGGTGGAACCCGCCCACGACCGTCGTGCTGGCCAACTCGTGTACGGTTTCGTCTGCGCCGAAGAAGCTGACGACTCGGTAGCTATACTGGGTGTTGGCCAACAGACCGGCGTCTGTAAAGGTGGTGTCGGTTGCGGATTCCACACGCGCTATGGTCGCGAACTCGCCTCCTGTGGCGCGCTGGATTTCGCCGTAGAGAAAGCTCGCCGAAGACACTGGGGGCCATACCAGATGCGCGGCGGCCTCCTCACTGGAGAAGGTCGCTTTGAGCATGGGGGGATCCGCAAGCCAAGGCGGAACCTTCTTACCGGCGAAGGGGCCGACACAGGCGATGAGCGCTGTGGCGAGGCAGAAAAAGAGTCTATTCATAGCGCAAAAGAGATAGGCCCGCCTTCCCGCAATGTCAAGGAATATGGGATCACCCCAGAATGAAAACGGCGTTGCCGATCTTGCCAGTGAAGTAGTCGATGACCAGCCACAATCCGTTGCACAGGGCCTCGCCCATAATCAGACCCATGAAGAAATGCTGGCTCGTCCGGTAGTGCGCCGCCCCGCCAAAACGCAAGATCAGCTTCTTCAGTACCCAAGCTAAGAGCACGCAAGCCCAGATTTTGTCGAGCATGAAGTTCGCGCCAATCGGGAAGCCGATTGGATGGAAGGGCCACCACAACAGGTGATGCCGCGCCCAAGTCAAAAGGGCCATGACCACGGCTCCACCAGCAAAAAATGTCAGTCCCAACCAGTCGGCCCCGGCTGGCTCTAGCGCGCGCTGCGCCGCGTTGTAGATGGTGGATGGGCCGCCGCGAAAGCGCCAGCTATCGAGGTTGATGCCCCCGTACTTGTAGGCGAGGTGGAAGACCATCCAGCAGGATCCCGTCACGCCGATAAAGATGGCCGCCACCAGCGCCCAGAAGGCGACTCGCCGACTGCGGCGGTCCATGTTTTGGATCAGCTTCAAGCCATTGGCGACCATAGCCAGCAGGAAGATGCGGATGTCGGCGGACCAGATGTAAGCAAAGGAGAGGTTGAAGACGCCAGTCGCACCGATCGTCTGCGAGCCAATGCCCTGTACGATGAGGTCTGGAGCGATCATGGGCGAGCGCACAGCCGCTAGGCCCGCCTCACACACGACCCGCGAGATGCCGATAAACACCAATAGGGCTACCGCTGCAAAGAGCGCGCCGACCCAGAGCGGAGTGCCCATCAGCCACAGCCAGCCAGCAATGCCTCCGGTGCCGAAAGTTACTCCGAGTACGGCCGCTCGATAGGACATAATTTCATCGCCGTCATCGATGTTAGCATCGCGGCTGAGGGCCTTGCGCCATACATCCCGCAAGTGGCCGCGCCCCGTCCACAGCCCCAAGAGCACCATGGCGATGAGCGCGCCGCCGCCCTGATAGGCCAAGAGCGGCTCGTACGAGACCCCATAGACGAATTTGCTAGTAGATTTGAGGCCGGATAGGGCGAGGAATTCGGCTTCGACCTTGGATAGTAGATAGAAGATCCAGATGCCGGCCGCTATTTGAGTGCTGATGAGATAGGAAAAGCCAACGAGCGCGAAGCTGATCCAAATTTGCAGGTTCTGCTGGCCGATAAAGGGTACCGACCAAATTAGGCCGAAGTTGGGCAAGGACGGGTAGTACTGGTGCAGGGCCTTGAGGCAGCCGTACGCGAGCGGCAAGGCCGCGCCCCACCACAGGGCACCGTGCTTGAGAAAACCGTTGAGCAGCCCGGTGCCACGCTCGCCTTGCACGATGGCCACCCCGAGCTGGGTCAGCGGATAGGCCAGCCGCTCGCGCTCGACCCACTGCCGGCGCAAGATTACGGCCGTCGATACCATCGCCACGTACAGCGAGAGGAGCAGTAGTGCCCACCAGCACAGTGGCTCGACCCAAGTGGCGTAGGGAATGTCGGCGAGCGCGCCGCCCTCGTAAAAGCCGCGGTTGCCAGTGCCGTCATCGACGAGGATGCGCTGCGAGGGAAAGAGCGGAAAGAGCTTTTCGGCCCATTGGTTGGCTGGGGAGGCGTAGTAGAAAATGCCGGTGAGCGCTGGCAAAAGCTGCTGCGTCAGCCCCATAGTGCAGAGGGCGGAGACGACCAGCAGCATCGCGTACACCAGCACCAGTTCGGCGCGGTTGAGTGCGAGGGTGCCCCCGCGCTGCACCACCGGCACGTTCCACAGCGAAGAGAGGACAAGGAAGGCCCCCAACCAAAAACCAGGCGAGTACCAATCGACCGCGCCACGGCTGGCCCAATAGCCGCAAAAGCCGCCCGTGGCCAGCAGGGCTAGCCCCACTGCTAGGCGGAAGTCGCGGGCGGCGAGCTTGAAGAGCGTGTTGAGCAAGCCGACCAGCACCAAAAACAGAAAGATGGCCCCCGGGGTATTGAAGTCGAAGGCCATGTTGGTCGCCCGCATCGCCATGTTGGCGTAGGGCGCACCAATGGACAGGAAGAAGCTGAGGAACGCGCCGACCCAAAAGCCGCGCAGCGTCAGATGCGAGCGGCCTGTGGCATCGGTGAGTTCCTCGTCTTGGCTGCCCCGGAGGTGCCGGCCATACGGAGAGGGTAGCGATCTATTCACCGCGCGGTCTGGGGCTTAACGGTGCAGGTGGGACAGACGCGCCGCAGGTGTTCGCGCCGCACCTGCCACAGGTCGTGGGCCTTCACCAATTCGCATTCGGCCTGCCCAACCTTGCCCCGCCGCTGCAACTTCCTCCGGTCGAGTGTTGAGTCCAGCTTGTGGGTTGGAACCGGGCAGGGGCCGCTGCGAAAGGCCAGCCCCAAGACTTCATCTACGGTCCCGTCCTCGCGCACGATGCAGTCTGGAATTGCAAAAGACTCAATGCAGCCGCAGGGCACGGACATCTCGGCCACGTGATAGGCCGTGCTCGTATCGTGCGTCGAGCCCAGCGCGAGGATGTAGCCGCCGTCGTGGACCAATTTGCCGATTGGGCTGTCTTGCGCCCAGATCCCAGCTTCGAGATGACCTTGGCAATAGTAGCTGGCACGCGGCCCAATCGCCGCTACCGCGTGGGTGGGATGCATGCTGCGCTCGGCCTCGGTGCGCCGCCACAGCGCGTCTGGGATGGTGCCGTTGGTGGTGGGCGTGGTCAGCGGGTTGAAGACTTTTGCCGCGCGGTGATTGAATGAAGGTGCCAGCAGGGTCCCGCGCTTGCCAACCGCCTGCAAGAGCGCATCGACGACAGTCTCGGCACCGCCCTCGACAAAGCCGATGGCCGACAGGGAACTGTGGACCATTAGGTCCATGCCTGGGGTGACGCCCAAGCGGCGCAAATCCCGCACCAGTTCCTTGCGGCCAATCATATTGGCGGGGTCGATCAATTCGGCATAACCCAATTCGGCGTGTGCTGCGAAGTACTCGTGAACTCGATCGACGGCGACGGAACCTTCCGTCCGCGGCCCGGCCGGATAGTCGGCTTCCTCACAGGCGATGCACTCGGCGATTTCGCCCAAATTCCGGCGTCCGTCGGCCCAAAACAGTGCCCACGGCGATAGCTGTGCGGCCGAGATGCGCGCATTGATCGCGGCTGGCGCGTTTTCGCTGGTCGGTGAGAGCACGGCCGTGCGCCGCGGTACCAGCCGCGCTTGGGCCGTGCGCCGCGCTCGCTTGTCCGGTAGCGCGGCCTCGGCTGCGGCGTCCGCTACTTGCCGCTCGCTTTCGTCCATGGCCGCCAAAATCTCGCGCCGACCGCCTCCCCAGAGCCAGCGCGTGAGCCGCCGCACACTGCGACTGTGCGCCTCGCGCACGTATTCGACCTCGGCTTGAGGCCGCTTTTTCTTTTGCAATACAGAGAGAAAATGCTGGGTTTCGGTGCGGACCAACTCCTTCACTTCGCGGCTGCCCATGTCGGCTAGGTAGTACAGATAAGCTGCCATTGAGGCCGCACAGGTCTCCAGCCCCCGCGGACTGAGCAGGGCTTCCACGTCGGCCGAAGAGTGGTAGGCGTCGAAGCCGCGCCCGCTCTTGCGGTGATGGGTGGTGATCCAAGGGCAGGGAAATCCGTACTGGGGATCGCCGATCAAGGTGTCAGACGTCGACATGAATCGCGCTAGATGCACGCGATAGCCGGGCTTGTGTTGCCGCACCCCGGCCCGCAAGATAGCCGCGCCGACCCGATCGACGAAACCTGCCGACATGGGGATCGTCGCGTGCCACTCCAGCCGGCCATCGCAGACGGCGGGTCGGGAGCCGATCGTGTCGATACACACACCAGCCAAAGGGGTCTGCAAGCGCCGCACCCGCTCTAGATAGGCGAAGAACCCGTAGCACTCATAGGCGTTGAGCAGGCGAATGGTGCGCTTGGGACGCGCGAGTTTACCCGCGCGGATAAGCCCTTCGACCACGCGGGCGATCTCCAAGGTGGCAGCTACCCCTGAAGCGTTGTCGATGGCCCCCGGCTCGGCGCTGTGCGCGATGGCCCACACTTCGTCCTGCGGGTCGCCGGCTCCCTCGATGATGCCGCTGACCACGTCGTGGCTGCCGACGTATTTGCGGATGTCGGCTCGCACGTGCAGGGTTAGGGGGCCACGTTGCTGCGCCAGCCGCCGCAACCGCTTCCCTTGCTGCTCAGAGATCACAAAGCCCACCAACTGCGCCGCCGCATGTTCGAGGGGAATTGCACCCCACCCGAATTTGGTCCACGCCACTGCCTTGGGCAGGTTGGGCACCGGCCGGTCGGTTATAACGGCGGCGGCCCCTTTAGTAGCTAAAAGAGCGAGGTGGACGCGCGGATCTAGCTTGGTCAGCACAATTGCACTAGCCAGTCCGTCGGTTGGCTGACGTTGGATGTCTTCGACTTGGTCGAGAATCACCAACCGCAGCCGCAAGCCATCTGCCGGGGTCGCCGCGCTCCACTGGATGACGTGCCAGGGATTTTCCTGCCAATCCAGTATTCGCTCGGTGAGCGGATGGACCACATCCACAGTCGCGCCCGCGACATCGGCGGCCTCGCGGATGATCCACCGGCCCGACCCCAACCGCCCTCCGGTCTGGATGGATTCGACCTCCACGCGTGCGCCGGCGGCCTCGTAGCGGCTAGTTAGCGTGGCGGTCGTTTCGCCGAAGCGGTCAAATGAATTCCAGCGATCGGTTTGTACCACATCTCGCGCCGCCGCCATCATCTCCTGCCCATCCGCCTGCTGCAACATCAGCGGTAGAGTTTGGCGACAAAGCTGCTGCAACGACTTCGCGCTAGGCATGATTTCCTCCTTTTTAGACCCTAATAAAAGTCGAGGCATGGATTGAAACAAAAAAGCGGAGAGCTAGCGGACGAAAACGTCCACCAACTCTCCGCTGGCCGAGCGCAGTATGCGATGCCTATTAGTTGAGGTCGAGGACCTCCTCTAGCGCCTTGATCTCTTGCAGGTCGATGTCGATGTCTTCCAAGAGATCGTCGTCGCGCTGGCGGCCAAACTCCTCGCGCCGCCGCCGTTTGCGCGCATAGGGGGTCTCGATTTTATAGAGCCGACAGAGCCGACTGAAACTGCCCGGGGCAATACCCAGCGCACGGCTAGCCTCTTGATTGCTCGCGTAAATGCGCGCCGCGCGCCTGATGCGTTCTGGCTCGATTTTGCGCATGAGTTGTTTTCTCTCCAGATCTTCAATTGGTGCGAAGTTCGACGAAATTGAACGAAAAAAGCCGCAGCATTTTTGCGCCACGGCCATCAAAAAAGCCGCTGGAAAGCGGCTGGATCGAAATCGATGTATCGCCGGTTTCCGGGACGCAAAAGTGCCCTCCTTCTCGAAAGCGCTGTCCCGAAAACCCCGTGGGAAAGCCCTTGCACGCGCGGTCAATCGCTTAAGATGATGCGAATGCGAGGTGAGTTCCCGATTCGGCTGGGCGTTTCAGCCAGCCGATGCACACAACCTGAAGAGTCGTGCGTGTATCCTAGGGATTGGGACGAACGCGCAACGCTCGGATGCTGTTCGTAGCCCGCATATTTGGGATCGTATGGCCGCCCCCATCGGGGAGCTGGCTCCTGAGACTACACGAGGATCGATGTGCGAAGAAAATCATTCTTTGAGGCCCTCCTCTCCTATGGTGATGTGCAATTTGCTTTGCACGGTTTTTGACTGCCTTTTAGTTTCAGTTTCAAGGTGATATATTGTCAAGGAAAAAATGGCTAAGAATAGAAAAAAAAGAACTTTACGTCATTTTCTGAATATCTCTTTATTTATCCGCATATTTATCAATCAATCTGCGCCAGATGGCGCGCGATTCCTAACAATATAAGGAGACCATTATGTATTCGATTGGCTTAGCTATGCGGCTGCGTCCCGATGCGTACGCCGAGTACAAACAAGCCCACGACGACCTGTGGCCCGAAATCGCCGACAGCATGGCCGACAACGAGGTCAGCATGGCCATCTACCGCTTGGACGAATACCTCATCATCCACGCGGTTGCCCCCACCGAGGAAGACTGGCTCAAGAGCCGCCAAGTTCCCATTCTAGAAGAGTGGTACGACTACATGGCCCAGTTGCTGGAGACCGACGCCGAGGGGGAGATCATCTTCGAGGAATTACCCGAAGCCTTTGCCTTCGGAATGTTCAAGGAAGAGTAAACGCTAGGCCGCTTGCACCGGGTTTTGCAGTCGGCCGATCTGGTCTACTTCCACTACTACCTCGTCTCCGGCGGTAAGCCACACGGGCGGTTTGCGCGCAAAACCCACGCCCTGCGGGGTGCCGGTGAGAATGACCGTGCCCGGCAGCAAAGTCGTATCTTCGCTGAGGAATTCGATTAGTTCAGCGACCGTGAAGATCATGTCGCCGGTGGTGTGGTCTTGCATGGTTTCGCCGTTGAGGATCGTGCGGATGCCGAGGGTTTGCGGGTCGGGGATTTCGTCGGCGGTGACCAGCACCGGCCCCAACGGGCAGAAGGTGTCAAAGCCCTTGCCGCGGATCCACTGTCCGCCGCCGCCGTGGAGTTGCCACTTGCGGGCTGAGACGTCGTTGGCGCACGTGTATCCGAGTACGTAGCTGAGAGCGTCGGCTCGCGCCACATTGCGGGCGGCCTTGCCGATTACCACCGCGAGTTCGCACTCGTAGTCAACTTCTGGGCCGCGGTTGCAGCAGGCTGGCAGCAGGATTGGGTCGCCTGGCCCGCAGACTGCGCTCGTGGGCTTGGCAAAGACGACGGGTTGCTCGGGCGGCTCGAGGCCGGATTCGGCCGCGTGCTCGCGGTAGTTTAGTCCAATGCAGAAAATGTTGGTCGGATCGAGTGGGGCGAGCAACCTTTTGACGGCCACCTGTTCGCCCGTGGGCGCTAGTTCTGCGAAAAGATCGCCGGTGAGGACGGAGGCTTGGCCGTCCTCGGCTTCGAGACCCCAACGGACGGCGTCGTCAGCGTCGATAAAGCGGATGATGCGCATGTCTTTCTCCTTTGTTTTTCCACCATTTGCACAAACCTTAAGGCAGGGCTAGCAGCCCGTCAAATGACCTTGACGCTCAGAGAGGGGCCGCCTATTTTCCCCATTCTCAAATATTAGATCCAACGCGAGGAAAAAAGCGTGTCCCAAAACGTCAGCGAAGAAC
>JAJEIO010000060.1 GCA_022827835.1 Candidatus Latescibacterota bacterium | reverse complement strand
GTCATCAACGGCCGCCGAGATGGTCCGCAGTTATTTGTGTCGGCGGCCGTACACGGCGACGAGCTCAATGGCGTAGAGATCATCCGGCGTCTCGTCAAATTAAGCGCGCTAAAGCGACTCCGCGGTGCGCTCATCGCCGTGCCGATCGTCAATGTCCCGGGCTTTCTCAATCTCAGCCGGTATCTGCCGGACCGCCGGGACCTCAATCGTTCGTTCCCAGGGCTGACCAAAGGCTCTCTCACCGCTCGCCTCGCCAAGTTGTTTCTCGACGAGATCGTCGCGGGTTCCACACACGGCATAGATCTTCATACTGGTGCTGTGCACCGGGACAACTATCCGCAAATCCGCGTAAACCTCGACGACGCCGAAGCCGAACGCATGGCGCGCGCCTTTGGCGTGCCCCTCGTGATCAACGCGGGATTTCCCGAGGGGAGCCTGCGCGCGGCGGCCCGCGAGCATGGAGTACCGGTCATCGTCTATGAGGCGGGGGAAGCACTGCGCTTTGACGAGGCCGCCATCCGCGCTGGCGTCAAGGGGGTGATGCGGGTGATGCGGGAACTAGGTATGTTGCCGCCGCTAAGAGGTGCCAAGCCGGCTCACGACCCCTTGATCCTGCGTTCAAGTCAATGGGTGCGTGCGCCCTGTAGCGGGGTTGTGCGGGCCATCAAGCCCATAGGGGCAAGGGTGAAGACGGGCCAAGTCTTGGCCATTGTGTCCGATCCGCTGGGCGAGACGGAAACTGAGATAGAAGCTCCGGTGGATGGCGTGATCATCGGCCGCACCAATCTGCCTTTGACGCACGAGGGGGAGGCGCTTTTCAACATTGGGTTGACCACGGGAACGCAGGTTGTGGCCCGCACGCTCGACGATTTCGATCCCTTGGAGGAATACAAATCGGGCGCGACCGGGGAGCTTGCAGAAACAGAGCCGGAAATCGTCTGACACAGAGGGGGACTGTCGCTGGGCTACCACGTCGGTTCACGCAACTGAGGATAGCTGCTAGATGCGCGTTGCCACTTGATTGACATTCAGCGACGGAAGGAATTTTCGTAAGGTATGACGACCGAAGATATGCTCGACGCTGTGCAACAGTTTTGGGGGACGGTCAGTGCTTCGACATTGCTCCCAGGACTCAATGTACAGGTCGCCGCGACAATTGTCGCAGTCCTCGTTGCGCTTCTGATCGGCCTAGTAGTCCAAAGCAGGGTCCGCGTATTCGAAGCTGAACCGAAGGCCGGACCGCTGCTCTACCTGCGTACAATGCTCTACCGGACGCGCAATCTGGTCTCTCCCGCGCTGAATATACTACTGCTGGGCGTCGCGATTGAGGTCTGCGTTGCTTCAGTGGGCCAGAGTTGGCTAGTCCGGATTGCCCAAAGCGTCGCGGTCGTCGCGTTCTTCTATCGCATCATCTCAGATTTTGTCGGCAATACCCTTGTCTCCGGTCTATTCACATGGATCGTGATCCCCTTGGCAACGCTCCGCGTCTTCGGTTGGCTCGATGAAGTCAGTGTATGGCTCGATGCAGTTTCCCTCGATGTTGGCACCATCCGCATTTCTCTGCTTTCGCTTGGGCGTACCTTTGTTGCAGGCGGTGTGCTGTTTTGGCTTGGTAGCATCTTAAACACGTTTGGCAAAGAAGCTATCCGCAACCGCCACGCGCTGGATGTCGGGACGCGTGAGATGATCATCAAGCTGTTCCAGATCGGCCTGTATGTCAGCATTTTCCTGTTGCTTCTTGGGGCGATGGGCATCAATCTCACTGCTCTCGCGGTCTTTGGCGGCGCACTCGGCGTCGGCCTTGGGTTCGGCCTGCAAAAGATCGCTGCGAATTTCGTTTCTGGACTCATCATTCTCTTTGACCGCTCGATCACGCCCGGCGACTACATCGAGTTCGAGGATGGACATTCCGGGACACTCCGCGAACTGAATATGCGGTCGGCGACTTTGGAGACCTTTGACGGCAAGGACATCATAGTTCCAAACGAACAGTTCATTACATTGCCGTTTGTCAACTGGACGCACAACAATAAGAAACAGCGCTACTCACTTGAATTCTCAGTGGCTTACAAGACGGATCTCCATACCATGCTACGGCTGGTGAGGGAGGTTGTTGCCAGTCATCCGAAGGTGCTGTCTGGACCTGAGTTGCCCATTGAGGAACGGCCGGACGCGGAGATCAGCAGCTTCGGCGATTCGGGTGTCAATATTCTAGTCGAGTTTTGGATGCTCGGGATTGATGATGGGGAAAATCGGGTCGGCGCAGATCTGCTTCTTATGATTTGGGATGTACTAAAAGAGAACGATATCGAAATCCCGTTCCCGCAACGCGATGTAAGGATTGTACGCGCAGAGCCGTGAAGACAATATCCCAGTTGAGAATCTAGAAGAACACCCGACCGAGGAAGACGAAAACGCGGAGCCGAAGGTAACCGGCGATTCTGCGATCGCCGGAAAGTCCGCTCTTGTCAGGCGTCTGGCGGCCGTTCAGCACCTTTCGAGCGATCGTCGTTGGCCGTCTTCTCTGCGGAGCGAGTGTCGATATCGTCCATCAGTTCGTGCAGGACGGCATCGACGACCTCGGTCTCTACTTCCTTGCCGAGTTGGGCAGCCGATTCAACGGCTGCCTGTGCCGCCGCCTGCCCCGCTTGCTGCTCTGAAACGCCGAGATCCGCGGCTACTTCGCGCGCGGCCTTGACCGCATGCCTGACGGCGTTGCCTACGTGTAGCCCGGCCTCGCTCGCCCCCTGAATGACGCCGTGCGTTGCGCCGCGCAGCGCGTCGAGCGGATCGGTTGCGGTTTTGGCGAGCGCTTGCATCGTGCCCTGCATCGCTTCCTCCGCGACGCGGCCGACTTCCATCGCGACGTCCACTGCCGCCCACATGGCCCCTTCGGTCGCGCCCGTCGCCACCTCGGCACCCTGTTTGCCAATTTGCTCTACCGCGTCAGCGGCTCTTTCGACTGACTGTCTGACGTGCTCAGTCAACTGGCCGGCCCGCAACTGCCCGTAGTTGAGTCCTTCGACTGCGGCCTTGATCGTGGAAGATAGCTGGTAGGAAGTGACGCCGACGGCCACATCAAGCCCGGGTATGGGGGGCAGCCTACGCAGCGACTCCACTGGAAAGTTTGCTACGAAGCTCAAGCCCGGAACGGAGGTCAGTACCCGCAGGTTCTGGCGCGTCTGCGACGCGAGTTCGTCCATCACGATGGCACTTTCTGCTTCCCCCTCTTCCCGGATGCCCGCCAGTACACCGAGGGTGAAGAGACCGAGGACGAAGGCGATGACGAATAGGAAATCGAAGCCGGTCAGGAAGACCGCGGGAAAACCGATGGTGCGCACCGGATCGACCCACTGCACTGCGATTTCGAGATGACGCACGCTGAAAAAGTCGGCAAAAGCGCCGCCGAGCAGCGGGCTGACACCCGCGCCGAGGTTGGCCGCTAAGGATGCGGCCGTCAAGTAGGTCATGGCTTGGGCCTGCGGTGCCATCTTCATGCGGATGGTCGTCGTTGCGATGTTGATGCCGGCGCTTGCGACCCCCATCAGCATGTGTAGGGCTACGAGCAGGGGCACCGTGAAGGAGTGTTTCTCGGGTAGCGTAGTGAAGGTCCAGCCGAGGATGACGAGGAAGTAGAGGGACGAGGAAAGCGACAGCACCACCTTGCTGCCGAACCGATCGACAAACGGCCCCCAGACCCGCAGGAAGAGGACGTTGGCGAGTTGACTCAACACGCCCAGCCCCACGACCCACGTCAGAGCCATGTCTAGCTTGGTCAGCATATAAACGGTGAAGAAGGGCACCGCTAGCTGAGCGACGAAGTTCCACAGGAACAGGAATTTGATTAGCTGGCGGAAATTTCGGTCGCGGAATGGTGCCCCAAGGCTGCTGAACACTGAGGGACGTTGGCCTGCGGGGACGATCATCTGTGGCTCCGGCATGCGCGCCATGAACCCGACGGCACCAAATCCCAGCACGACGCTGCCGAACAGCATCGCGTACGAATAGGCGAAGATCTCATCACTCGGGCCGGATGTCTTCCACCAGTCGATGTAGAGGGCCGCAATTAGCCCCGACACCGCCGCCGCAATCGTCGCCACCCGGAGACGCTGGGCGAAAAACTTGCCCATCAGATCCTGTGGCACGAGGTCGCGCAGCCAGCCGTTCCAGCTCGCGTTCACAAAGGCGTTGCTTACGCCTCGCAGTGCGATGAGCACGAGCATGAGGGCCACGGCGGTTGGGTTGGGCACGTCGACTAGAAAGGGGAGCAGGGCAATCGGGATCCAAGTCGCGTACGCGAAGAAATAGGCGGTAACCGCGACGGCCTTGCGCAGCCGCAGTCGCTCAATGGCGAGTACCGCGATTAGCTGCAGGGGCTGCATGACGAACGGGATGGCCGTCATGATGCCGATGTGGAAATTGGACGCTCCTAAAATCAGGGCGAACGAGGCGAGAAACCCGCCGGATGCCAGTCCGTCGGCACCCGCCGCCGAGATTGCCTGTCGGGTCATGTTGCCCAACCCGCGCTGGCGCTCTTCGTCGTTGAGCTCGGGAACGGGACGGAAGAACTTGGGCATAGCCATGTGTGTTTTTAGCGAAGCGAAACTGTGTGCAGTGGGCGCTCGAATCGGTGCCGAGTAGAAAGAGTAGAAAACCCACGTCAGGTGGGCAAACTGTGCTTGGCTGGCGTAGCGCGATCCCCATATATTACGCGGCGTGGAGAAACCGAACTCTGGCCATCTTGGATCCAACATTCTTGTCTAGTTGATGGACCACCTGCCACGCGGACGCGAGGGCTTGCGCGTCAGTATCGCCTTTTTCTTAATCTTGAAGCCGAAGTTGACTAACTACTCGCGGCTTGGGCCGCTTGGCCAAGTAAAGGAGCTAGGCGCGAAGATCGCGCTTATTCCGCATCGCCAAAGACTGCGCGCCGCAGCGCGTCGTTCAACCGCGTCTGCCAGCCTGGGCCGCTGTTGCGGAAATGCTCCGCTAGGTCGGCGTCAAGACGAATTGATATGTGCTTTTTAGTCGGGGCTTTCTGTTTGCCACGGGTGCGCCGATAGCGCTCGACGATATGAGGGACGACCTCGCTTGCCGGGCGCATACGAGCTATTTCTTCAGCGGTAAGCTCTCGCGTGTCTGGATCGACGGCGATGCCGGCGCGGATGGCAGCGTCTTCCTCTGGGGTCGGAAGGACGATGTTACGCTTGACTTTCGACATAGTTTCGGGCCTCTCTTCTAGTGGCTTTGCGTAGGCTGATGATGCGGATGTTATCGCCGCGCTCTGTGAAGACGACGGAATAGAGAAGCGCGCCGATAAGACCTATGGCGATCCAGCGCGGTTCGGCGTGATCTTCGTCCACATCGATCACGGCGGTGTCCCATTCAAAAGCGACCATGTCGGCAAAATCAACGCCGTGTTTTGCCAAATTGGCTTGTCGCTTGACTTCGTCCCATTCGTACATTGATTGTCGCTGCGCCGATTGATACTATCTGAACGTATATACAATTTGACAGTTGTCAAATTCACAACATGGAGTTGTCCGTGATTAAAAGACTGTCGCACGAGCGCGGAGGCTTGCGTGCTAGCATCACTTTTTGGGGCGAGGATAGATAGTTTGGACAGGCTCGAATTGCACCTCAATTGGGGTGCCTACACGGTCTGGTGGCGTACTTTATTGATGGTCCTGATCTGGAGTGCAGCCGCTGCCGCAGAAAGCGAGCAGCGGTTGACCATCCTGCACACCAACGACCTGCTAGGCCGACTGCTTCCAGAGCCTTATTTCGACGAAGCCGACTGGGGCGGTTTTGCCCGCTTGGCCCATCTGATAGAGGAGCAGCGGAACGCCCGGCCCGACTCCATCCTGATCGTGGACGGGGGCGACGCCTTGGGCGATTCTCCCCTCGCTGGTGTGGACGCCGGTCGAATGGTCGTGCAACTGATGAACGCGATGGGCTATGATGCCATGGTGGTGGGGAACCACGAATTCGACTACGGCCTCGACTCCCTTCGCGTCCGCGCTAGCGAGGCGAATTTCAATGTGCTAAGTGCCAATGTGCGGGTAGCACCGGACAGCACGGCCTTGTTTGCCCCCTTTGTCCTCGTGGAGCGGGCCGGACTACAGATTGCCCTCATCGGCCTGCTCTCGCCCCAGGCCCTAAAAGTGATCAACCCTGTGAAAAATCCTGCTCTCAACATCGACGACCCTCATCTATCCTTGAAGACTTTATTGGAGGGAACGGCAGGGCAGGCGGATCTGCAAGTGGTCTTGGTCCACATGAGCGCTCAGGAGGCACGCGATCTGGTGGGGGCTTTCCCACAAGTGGACCTGTGCATCGCCGGAGGCTTTGGCCGGGAAACCCGCAGAGGTGCCGGCGAACATGCGGTGCGCTTTGCCGGGGGCGGATATTTGGTCACCACGCCAGGCTGGGGAGCTTTCTTGGGACAGGTAGAAATGACCGTGCGCCGAGAGGAGGACAAGGTCGTCTTGGTGGATGTGCAGCCTCGGCTAGTGCCTATAAGCCCCGAGGTTCCCCAGGATCAGACCTTGGCGTCCCTCATTGACGAGCAGCAGGAAGCCGTACAGCGAGCCCAGCAACAGCAGCTTGGCAATACCAATGAACCCATTGAGGACGCGGCCCAATGGGTGGCCGATCTGATCCGCACGAGACTGAACACGGAAGTGAGCGTGATTAACCAAGGAACCCTGCGGAGCCTAACTTTGGATGGCGATATCCAGCTAGGGACTCTGGCCCGGCTGGTGCGCTACGACGACATTTTAGTCCGCGTAGAGGTGCTGGGGAGCCAGTTGAAAGCTATGGCGGATAGCAGCGCCAAGCGGACCTCGGGAAGTCAGCGACTAGTCTTTTCGGGGTACGATGTCCAGACCGGCTTGATTGGCGGTCGCCCTCTAGTGCCAGAGGAGAAATACCAAGTGGCCACTACTTCGTATCTAGCCTCTGGTGGGGACGACTACTGGACTAAAAAAGAGGCCATAGATATGGCATCGGCGGATTGGATTACGATGAAGCAGATGCTGGAAGAGCACATCCGCAGATACCCCAACTTGGGGCGCTGGGACGGAGTGCGGCGGGGCGGACGGAGCGTTTGGAAGAACAGCACCAAGCTCAACGGCTCGCTGTCGCATACAACCCTCGACGCCTCGGCTAGCCGCTACAGTGGCGTCTCCTTTCTAGGCGGACATGACGCTTTGGCTTGGAATGGACAGTTCGAGAGCCGCACCAGCTACTTGAGCCAGCGGGGCACAGTGGTCGCCCTGCTGCGCACCGGTTTCGGCCAGTTGCGCACCCACACCGGCCTCCGCGAGGCCGTGGACCGCTTGGAAGGAGACGCGCTTTATACGTGGTCGCAGCGCTGGCTCGCTCCTTTTTTAGGACTCGACATTAACACAGTATGGACGGCCGCCTCGGGAGAGAAACATCCCCTTGCGCTGCGGTTCAAAGGGGGTTTGCATAAAAAATTTAGCTCGGATGCTGGCGTCCGCGTCGGTCTGGCCGTAGAAAGAGATCAGGTCCAAGCGACCAATATAATGGGGCTAGAAATAGCGCCCGAGTACAAAGAAGAATGGCGGCCGGGTAATGTCGTGTCCTCTCAGGCCAAATTCTTCTGGGGAGTAAGGCAAAGGAGTACGCTGTCGCTGCAGAATTTCAACAGCCTGCGCATCCGGCTGCTGAGCAATCTGGCCGTTACCCTCGACGCCAACTTCTTTCTCCACCGCGACAGTCAAGTCCAAGCGCTGGCCGTCAAATCGGAACTGCAAGTGGGGCTGGGCTACGCTTGGAACGAGAAGTGGCTGTAACCGGTTTAAGGAACGGTTCATGAAAAGGTCTAAGATCAAACTATGAAGGCGCTTGTATGGCGGTGTATGCCGTATCTCGTCGCTGCTTTTATGGTCGCCAACGGCTTCTACACCTTGGCCATGGGCTTAGGCGAGATCTTTCACCTCGACCAGTATCTGGCTGTCGAACTGGGCGAAATGCGCCGCTATCTGGAAGTGGTCCCCGCCCCGCAGTTGGGTGGTTTCGTGGCGGTTTTCTTGGGCGTCGTATTCATCGTTTTAGGCAAGGGGTTGGCCGAACGGCGACGGCGCGCGCGCAATTGGGCCGTGGTGGCGCTGATGCTCAATGTGTTGTCCCATCTATACCAGGGGCTGCCATTGCGGAACTGTATCCTGTCGGCAGCGGGTTTGGTGCTTTTGGGGCTGTTGCGCACCGAGTTCACTCGCCACAGCGAGCGCCATCGCTGGAGCTATGCCGAAGTGATTGCCGTGCTGTCGATTATCTTTGCTCTGGCCTACGGCATTGGCGGGGCGTATTTGCTGCGTGCCGAGTTCAGCGGCATTGAGACGTGGGCGGACGCCGTCTATTTCACGGTTGTCACGTATAGTACCCTAGGGTACGGGGATATGCTGCCCCAGAGTGCCAACGCCAAATGGTTCGCCATCTCCATGGTGAGCGTTGGCATTGGATCATTCGTTACGGCCCTAACCGTATTGCTGGGACCGCTGATCGAGAATCGGCTAAAAGGAGTATTCGCCGTGGTGAGCAAATTTCAAAAGAGCGTGGACCACATAGTGGTCTGCGGCTATACCAAAGTAAGCGAGAGCATCGTCGATGAACTGCGAACGCGACAGGTGCCGTTCCTCATTATCGACGAGCGCGAAGAGTTCGTTGCATATCTCAAAAACAGCGGCCTTGACGTTTTGCAAGGCAATCCCACGGAACGGGCCGTGCTGGAGCAGGCCAATCTGTCCAGTGCTGCCGCAGTGATCGCGGCCACGGATTCGGACGCCACTAATACTTTAGTCGCCCTCACGGCCCGCGCTCTGCGCGAAACCGGGGAACAGCACAAGTTTCGCATTATTGTGCGCATTGAGGACGAAGAGAATATCGCCAAGGTGGAGAGTATAGGCGTCGATGAGATCATCTCGCCTTCTACTTTGGGCGGACGGCTCATGGCGCAGCGGGCAGTGGGCGCAGCGGAGAGTTTGGACCATGGTTGATAGCTATGTAGATCAATTGTGGGACTGGCTGATAAGCAGCCTCGCCGATTTGGTGCTGGGACTGCTCATTGCCTTAGCGTCTTGGTTGGCCAGCCGCTGGGTCAAGCGTCTTGTCTCCCGCACGGCCAAGCGCCTGGGCTGGGACGAAATCCTGTGGGGTTACTTTGGCACAGTGCTGCGCTACCTGACTTTGATCGTGGGATGGGTATCGGCCCTCAAAAAGATTGGTTTCCCAGTGGAGGCGGTGCTGACCACCTTCGGCATTAGCGGCATCATCATCGGCTTGGGGGCACGCCGGTCCATTGCCAATTATTTTTCGGGGTTGATGATGTTGGCAGCCCGGCCCTTCAAGCAGGGAGATCTCATAGAGTTTGGACCGCCGCCGCAGATCGGTCGGGTCACGGAGGTCAAGATGACCTATACCGGCTTGGTGACGCTCGACAATGTGCGGCTGGTCGTGCCCAATATGGTGATCTGGCGCAATAAAATCGTCAATTTTTCCTCCCTTGGGCAGCGCGCCATCCGCATCCCCATCGCCGTGCCGTACGATGTGGACGTGGACTGGGTCGCAGATTTGGCTCTCGATGTGCTGGCCCAGCACGATCAGGTACTCGACGACCCAGCTCCTTCCTGCACTGTGTCGGAAGTGACGGCGGAGGATGTGAAGATGATGCTAGTGGCATGGAGCGATGTCGATGACATGAACATCTTCGGCGAGGTGGTCATTCGCATGCGCACAGCTTTTGAGACCGCAGGTCTAGCGGTCACAGTACCAGCCGCCGCGATCGACCTAAAACGGGAGGAGTGAGCATGGCCCAACAACAAGGCCGCTTCTGCTCCCTCGACGAAGCGGTGGATAAACTTGGGTTGAGCCGGCCGGAGATCTACCGCCGGGTGCAGGACCAAGCCCTCAAAGGCGAGAAAAGCGACCGCAGCCTGTGCTTCGACCTAGAGGAGATCGAGCGCTATGCTGAAGTACTGGAGCAGGAGCGGGGCCTATTGCAGGGGGCCATTGACCGTTGGCTGGCGTTTTTTGCCGGACGTTTGGCAGACCGTCCTTGGGCAGTGATCGAGGATGTAGCTGACAAACCCGTTGCCGAACAAGTAGCCGAAATAGGCGAGCGCATTTTGCAGGACGCCTTGGGTGAGGGAGCTAGGGATGTGTATTTCGATCCTCTGTACGCTGGCTTGCGCCTGCTCTATAGCGTGGAGCACTGTCGGGAAATGGCCCGTTTTGAGGACTGCCTGACAGAGCCTTTGGGAACGTGGCTTAAGGGGCTAACCGTCTTGGCAGAGGCTGCGCCCGATCAATTGGGCGAAGGCTTAGTTGAGGTGGGGGCAGAAGCTGTTCCCGATCAATTGAGCGAAGGCCTAGCTAGGAAAACTTGGGGGGAGGTAGGCTGTCAGTTGCGGTTGACCGAAGTGCCCTCCACCTTGGGCTCTCATTTCTATCTCCATCTGTTTACTGATTACGAAGGGACAAAGTTGGAAGATCTGGGCTATATGCCAGAGCAGGCCGAACGCCTCAGACGAGAATTTGGGGCACGCCCGGGCCTTTTCCTGCTCGTTGGCTCGGGAGGGCCCGAAGACGAGCGTCATCGCTTGGTGTTGGCCCGGGATTGGGCCGATGCGGGACGGTTGGTGGTGTGCCTAGATCACCGCGTTGGGTACCGGGCCGAGCAATTGGTGCAGCTAGAGTTACGAGATGGTGCTAGCCCTGATTTTAAAACCTTGTGGCAGGCGGCGCTGGACATGAGTCCCGATGTTGTAGTGCTAGACGAAGTGCGAGATGTTGACCAGGCCCAAGCGCTGCTCGAAGGGGTGCGTAGCGGTGCTGTGGTGCTAGCCCAAATGCGGGCCGGAAATATAATAGAGGCGGTGCAGAAGTTGCTGGAATTTGAGATTGACCGGGCGGCGCTTAGTCGGGTTTTGCTGGGCGGCACCGACAAGGCCGTTGTGCGGCGGCTGTGTCCTCAGTGCGCTCAGCGTCGGCTTCTGCGGGACGAAGAAGCGGCGCGGCTGAATGCAGCAGTCGGCGATGAGGTCGGCACACCAGCGGGGTGTTCGGCGTGCGGCAATGGGTTCGTCGGGCGGCGACCGGTGTATGGGTTATGGCCGGCGGACGCCAAACTGGCGGCGTGGATCGCCGATCCACAAGCCGACCCGCCTCTTTCCCCGATTGGATCTGAGAGCCTGACTGCCGCCCTGCGTCGAGCCGTGCTGGATGGCGAGGCGACCCCGGAGGAAGCCCTAGCTTTTATGCCATGAATCCTCAGATTATTTGATAGCTGGTTTCAATACCTTGGGATATAAGAGAGGGTGCGAAGCTTATGGTGGGAGACTTGAAAGAGCAGAGCAAGTCGTTCAAGGGCAGCGTCGACCGGATGTTCGAGACTGCTGCCGCTGCGATGGAGCTCGAGCCGGGCCTTGCCGATCAGATCAGGACGTGCAACTCCGTGTTCCAGGTCAGCTTCCCCGTTCACATACGGGGCGAGTTTCGGGTCTTCACCGGTTGGCGCGCCGTCCACAGCGAGCACTTCCTGCCGGTAAAAGGCGGCATCCGCTATGCGCCAATCGCCGACCAGGACGAGGTGGAAGCCTTGGCCGCCCTGATGACCTACAAGTGCGCCATCGTCGATGTTCCGTACGGAGGCTCTAAGGGAGCCCTGCAGATTGATCCGCGCGACTACGACGCGGCCGAACTCGAACTGATCACTCGCAATTTCACGATGGAGCTGGCGAAGAAAGGCTACATCAGCCCCAGCCTCAACGTGCCGGCTCCCGATATGGGGACGGGCGCGCGCGAGATGGGATGGATCGCAGATGCCTACCGGACCCTGTATCCCAACGACATCAACGCCGTCGCCTGTGTCACCGGCAAACCCGTGCACATGAGCGGAATCCGCGGCCGCAACGAGGCGACGGGGCGCGGGGTGCAGTACGCCCTCAGGGAATTCTTTCGCCATCCCGAAGACGTGCAGAAGGCCGGGATGGATGGAGACTTGGAGGGCAAGCGCGTAATCATCCAGGGCCTGGGCAACGTCGGATACCACGCCGCGAAGTTTCTGTCTGAAGAGGATGGCGTCAGGGTGGTCGCTGTTATTGAGCGCGAGGGGGCCGTGACGTGTGAGGACGGGCTAGACATCGAGGAACTCGCCACTTATCGCCGCGAAAAGGGCGGTGGCCGGGGTTTTCGGGACTCCGAGTTCGTGGAGGACGGCAGCCTTTTGCTGGAAGCAGCCTGCGACATCTTGATCCCCGCAGCTACTGAATCGGTGATCACCGTGGAAAACGCTGGGCGCATTCAAGCGCGGCTGATCGCCGAGGCCGCCAACGGTCCGGTTACTTTTGAGGCGGACAAAATCCTGCGCGATCGCGGCAAGGTGATGATTCCAGACGCTTACCTGAATGCAGGGGGTGTGATCGTCTCCTATTTCGAATGGATCAAGAACTTGTCCCACATCCGCTTCGGCCGCATGGACCGGCGCATCGACGAGTTGCGTGGACAGCGCATCGTCGAGGCCATCGAGACTGCGGTCGGCAAACCCCTGCCCGAAACCCAGCGGCACGACTTGATGCGCGGAGCCGACGAGCTGGATCTGGTGCGATCTGGCCTAGACGACACCATGCGGCAGGCGTACAACGAGTTGCGCGAGGTGTTTTTGAGCCATGACAAGGTGCATGACCTGCGCACTGCGGCGTACGTCGTGGCGCTCGAGAAGATCGCGCAGAGCTACCGGGAGATGGTGTACTGATGGTTCCGCTGTCCCTGCTCACTCGTGCAGGCTTGCGCGTCAGCATCGCCTTTTTCTTAACTTGAGGCCGAAACTAATCAACTACTCGCGGCGTTGGGCCGCTTGCAAAGGAGCTAGGCGTGAAAATCACCAAAGTAGAAACCATTCAGATAGAGACCCCGCGCTACTACGGCGACATCTCCGGGCACGTGCTGGTCAAAGTCTTTGTCGATGACGGCCCGGTCGGCTGGGGCGAGGCGTCCGACAGTCGCGCCGAGGATTTGGCGGCCATTGCTCGGCAGTACAACGAGCTGTTGGTGGGGCGGGACGCTGGGGCTATTACCGAGATCAACGAGCTGTTGCGCGGCCACGCCTTTAACAGTTCAGTAACCAATCTCCACCTCGCCTCGGCAATTGACTTGGCGCTTTACGATCTCCACGGCAAGGCCCAAGGGGTGCCGGCGTACAGGCTTTTGGGCGGCAAGATGCGAGAAAAGCTCTATTGCTGCTATCCGATCTTTGGCTGGCAGGTAAAAGAGGACTTCGAGCGCACGCTGAGCTATCTCCAGCGACTGCTCGACTTGGGTCATCACCTATTTCGCTACTACGTGTCGGGTGATAGCGCGCTCGACGACCGCTTCTTAGATGAGGCCAAGCGCCGTTTCGACGACCGGCTCAAGCTCAAGTCTATCGACTTTTCCGGGCGCTTCACCGATTGGGAGACTGCCGTCCGCTACGCCGATGTCCTCCGCCACCACGCGCCCTATCACTTTGAGCAGCCCTCGCGCAGTCTGCGGGTTTCGGCCGAATTTGTGCGGCGCGTTGACCTGCCGGTGAGTTGGCACATCAACAGTCTAGAGCTGGGCATGGAAGCCATTGAAAAAAGGGCCTGCACGGCCTTTAACGTCGCCTGTGTTTGCGGCGGCCCGACTCATATCCGCCGGCTTTTTGCTTTGGCGGAAGCGGCTGGGTTCCGCTGCCTAATCGGCACCGACCAAGAATCGACGCTGGGGGTGTCGGCGCAGGTCAGCGTCGGCATCGCCATGCCCAACACC
The DNA here is from genome assembly GCA_022827835.1 of Candidatus Latescibacterota bacterium. GTDB lineage: Bacteria > Latescibacterota > UBA2968 > UBA8231 > UBA8231. The sequence goes on along the minus strand of JAJEIO010000060.1, from coordinate 17,110 downwards.
AACTTGCCCTGCGACCCAATGGGGCCGGTGTTGTACACGGAGTCGCCGGCTGTGGAGAGGGTGCGGGCTGAGGGCAGCTACTTGTATCCGTTTGAAGGGCCGGGATTGGGTGTGGAAATCGACGCGGACAAGCTGCGAACCCTGACGGTGGCGACGGCCTAAGTGCCCGTCGCATCCCACCTCTGCGCTCATCTGCGTTCATATGCGGATACGTTGCCGCCGCACACCAACCGCTGGGGGTTTGACCTTTTGCCGGTTGTGCCGCAGTATATATCCTTTCGACAATACTTGAGTTACACATGAACAGGAGAGAAAAATGAGCGAGGAAGACCGCGCAACCTGGGCCGATAATTGGCTCGGGTACCGGGAGGAGATCAAGGTCGTCGATGTCACAATCCGCGATGGCGGCTTGATGAACGACCACCAGTTCACTGACGACGTAGTACGAGGCGTGTACGAGGCCTGCGTCGAGGCTGGGATTGACTACATGGAAATCGGCTATATCAACTCGCGGGAGCAGTTTCCGCCCGGCGAGTTTGGCTCGTGGAAGCATTGCCGCGAGGAGGACATCCGCCGCATCGTCGGCGACAACAACACCTCGCTGAAGTTGGCGGCCATGGCTGACGCCGAAAAAAGCGATTACAAGACGGACATCCTGCCGGCGTCTGAAAGCGTGTTGGACATGATCCGCGTGGCCACCTACATCCACCAGATGCCGCTGGCGTTGGACATGGTCAAGGACGCCTCGGACAAGGGCTATGAGACGACCCTAAACCTAATGGCCGTTTCCACTGTGCCGGAGTCCGAGGTCAAGGGCGCGCTGGAGATGCTGGTGCGTTCAGACGTGGGGGCTGTGTACGTGGTTGATAGCTTTGGCTCGCTCTACAGCGAGCAGATCCACGCGCTGTGCAACATGTTTTTCGAATACTGCGAGGGCACCCCGATTGAGGTCGGGATCCACGCCCACAACAATCGGCAACTGGCCTTTGCCAATACCATCGAAGCCGTAGTGTTGGGGGCCAACTGCGCGGACGCGAGTTTCGCTGGCTTGGGCCGCGGCGCGGGCAACTGCCAGATGGAGCTTTTGTTGGGCTTTTTGCACAACCCGAAATTCCGCTTGCGCCCAGTGCTCAAGTGCATTGAGGAGCACGTTGAGCCGCTGCGCTCTCAACTGCTGTGGGGCTACGACTATCCCTACATGATCACCGGCTTGCTCAATGAGCATCCACGGGCTGGTATGGCGTTCAACGCCTCTGAAGACCGGGGCAAGATCGTCCAGTTCTACGACCAGATGGAAGAGCAGGAATGAGCCTGTTCAGTACCAGAGATAGCTGGCGTTGAAGGCGATGACTAAGCCTGTGACGTCGGCTTTGATGGCCTGATCGCCGATTGTGGCCTCGGCGCTTGGCGTGCCCCAGCCAACGGTGCCTTTGACCATCCAGTTCTTGCGCACCTCGTAGCCTATGCTGCTGGCCAGCCCGAGGCCGTCGAGGACATTGTCGCCTCCGTCGTCCCAGCGCGCAGTGCCGATGACGGCTTCGACAAAAGGCGATGGGGCGCGTTTTTTGAAGAAATAGGTCGCGCTAAAGCCGTCGATTTCAAAGCTGGTGTTGCCCTTGGCGACCGCTTTGCCGAGGAGCTTGGTCTCGTCGGCGTTGGTGTCGCTGCCTAAGTCCAAGACCCAGCCTAATACGAGGTGGTCAGTGAGGCCGTAGCCGAACTGGAGGGCCATCCCGAATGTCGAGTCGCTATTCTTGTGCCGGGAAGGCTCGCCACCGATGAGCCACTCTTGCTCAATGGACTGGTAGCTCGGCCCAAGGCCCAAACCGAACAGAAATCCCTCGCGTCTTCCATCAAAGGCGTGGGTGGTCAGTGGCAGAGTTAGCAAGAGGGTGAGAAGAGGCAAGGCGCGTTGCATGATGAAGCTCCATTCAGAAGTTCGAGGTTAGATAGGCAAAAAAGAGGGGCTTAAGCGGGCTGTCAAATTATCTAACACCGCTACCGGCGATAAGTGCCACCTCGCAGCGGTGAGATAGCCCAACGCGCAACTAGAATCCGCTCCGCAGCGGGCGGTAGAAGGAGCCTGTGTCATGCGAGAACACTCAGTGCGCCGCTCACTGCAAATATACGAGCGCGCCAAAGCGCTCGTCCCTGGCACCACCCAGCTCATCAGCCGACGGCCGACTCGGGCCGCACTCGGCGTCAGTCCCATCTACGCCGAGCGCGCCAAAGGCTGCCGCATCTGGGATGTAGATGGCAATGAATACATCGATTGGACCAGCGCCGTAGGGCCGGTGATCTTGGGCTATGCCGACGAAGTGGTCGATGCCGCAGTTCGCGCTCAGATCGACCGGGGTACCATCTACAGCATCGTGCAAGAGTCGGCCGTGGAGCTGGCCGAGGAGTTGGTGCGGATCGTGCCCTCAGCGGAAATGGTGCGCTACTGCAAGGGCGGAGGCGAGGCATGTACCATTGCGGTGCGGATCGCGCGTGGGGTTACCGGCCGCGACAAGGTGCTGTTTTGCGGGTACCATGGCTGGCACGATTGGTATCAGGCCGCCAACATCGGAGCCGAGCGGCTAGCCACTCATCTTTTTAATGGCATTGAGCCGATTGGCGTGCCCCGCTGTCTGGAGGGCACGGCCCTACCTTTTACCTATGGCGATGTCGATGAACTCACCGCTCTGCTCGAAGAGCACGCTGGCGAGTTGGCCTGTATTATCATGGAGCCGATGCGCTCCGACGAGCCACCGCCGGGCTACTTGGAAAAGGTGCGGGAGTTAGCGTCGCACTACGGCGTGGTGCTCATCTTCGACGAGGTGTCGTCGGGGTTTCGCGTCGCCTTGGGCAGTGCCCAGGAATACACGGGCGTGACGCCAGATGTCTCCGTTTTTGCCAAGGCCATCTCCAATGGCTACCCAATGGGCGCGGTGGTCGGCAAGCGGGAGTTTATGGCCCCGGCTCAGCAGATGTTTATCTCCAGCGCCTATTGGGACGACAACATCGGCGTGGCAGCCTCGCTGGCGACTTTGCGCGAGTTGGAACGCCGCGACGCGGTGGGCCACTTCCAACGCATTGGCACCTTCTTTAAGGAGCAGATTGACGCGGCCGCGGCTGCCGTCGGGCTCGACGCTAGCTGCGAGGGGGTGGCGGCGCATCCGCGCATCCGCTTGGGTGCGGAGGACGCCGCGACGGCTGCCAAGGTCAACACGCTGTTTATCCAGGAAAACGCCCGCCGCGGCGTGATCTTGGCGACGGGGTTCATGTTCAATTGCGCCCACGGCGAGGCTGAGGTCGAGCAGACCGCGGCCGTGGTGCTGGAGAGTTTTGCCGTTATTGCCGAGGGGTTGGAGCGCGGGACCTTGGACGACCTGCTCGAAGTACCGCCCCAGGAAGATCTTTTCCGGCGGCTAGTGCGCTAAAGTTTCAGGATCAAGCTCGGCAAAGACGGCAATTAAGCGGGGGAAGAAGGCGGCGAAGGTCGGGTAGCGGTCGCGCTGGGATTCGTATGATTCGAGGCGGTGGGCAATGGCGTGGATATAGCGGAAGCCGCGCCCGGATTCTTCGCGCAGTGCCCGGCGACCTGCTTCCGCGCCGAGGTGATGGTGGGCTAAGCGCGCGGTGATGGCGCGGATGAGGTGTTCATTGGCACAGTCGAACCAGTGCGTGTAGCCGATGGTGGCCATCTGTTCGGTCAGCGGGGCGAATAGATCGGCATGGGGCCTCAGCATTGGATAGTACTTCTCGCTGAGGGGGTTGACGAAGGCGTGGCTGAACTCGTGCCATATAATCTGCAAAAGTTGATCGCGGGGGCCGTATTCGGGCAGGCCGCGCGTAGCGTCTGTGGGACCGAGCAGCGTATAGACATCGTACGGCCCCCTGTGGCGGCCGATGTGCGGGCCAAATCCCCCGTGGTGCAAAAGCGGGCTAAGGATTAGGTGGTAGCTGATTTGGCGGGTGCCGAAATAGGCCTCGACTTCGCCGGTGGGATCGGCACCGGCCAGTTCTTCGCGGAGACGCGCCTCGAGGAGTTTATAGAGCTTTTGGCTGCGGGAAAAGAAGTGGTTGAATTGGGTCTGGCGTGCAAAGCTGCGCAAGGCGTAAATGAAGCGCGTAAAGTTTTCCTCGCCGCGAAAGGCGCGATAGATATGAGGGGGAATGGGTTGGGTTGGTTCTAGTACGGGTGGGTCGGATAGGTAGAGCATGGCGGTTGGGTAGACATCGGACCACCCTGTGTCCAAGCTCAGGCTGCGAAAAAAGGCCACGGCCTGCTGGGGAGGATAGCGCGAGAAATGAGCGACGAGGTCGTCCGCGTAATCCACTCGATAGGGCGTCAGATAGCGATACTGGCTGAGAAGTTGGACTGCGATAAGTAGTTCGATGCGTGGATCCGCGCCGATGTGCAGCCGTTGCTCGGCGCGGACGCCAGAAGCCATCAGCAGTGCAAGGCCAACGCAGACACAATAAAAGCCGACTCGCAAGGAGCCGGCTTTTAATTTTTCGGGACGAATTTTCAACGATCTCAGGGGGACCAAGAGCCGCCGGGGTCTGGTGCGGCTTGGTTGGCGGCCGAGCGAGTGTCGTGCAGGGCTTCTTTGAGCTGTTTGCCCGGCTTGAAGTGGGTTTTGCGGCGGGCGGGCACGTACACGACTTCGCCGGTGCGCGGATTGCGGGCGGCGGGCTTGGGCTTGGTGTCTTTGACTTCGAGGACGCCAAAGCCTCTGATTTCAATGCGGTTTCCCTCGATAAGCGTTTCGCGCATGGCCTCGAAGAGGCTATCGACCATCTGCAAAGTCAGGTTGTTTTTACAGCCGAGCGTGTCGGCTACCGATCGCGCTAGATCTTTCTTGGTTATGGTGGCCACTAAAACCTCGCTAGCTGAGGAGTTAAATCGGCGCTGATTTTGTGCATAAGTGCTTGTATTATACGAAATTCTGAAACTTAAGCAAGGGAAAAGTAACAGAGACCCCAAGCGCGTCACGGGGCTTGGAATTGAGGGTCGGAAAGGGTTTTCAAAAAGGCCACGAGGGCGCGTTTGTCGGCCGGGTCGAGGTCGAGGTTGGGCCGGACGAGCAACAGCGGGTCAGTGAGGGTTATGCGGTAAAAGCCGGAGTCGTAGTGCTCGACGACTTCTTCAAGGGTTTGGAAGCGGCCATCGTGCATGTACGGTGCCGTGTATTCTATGTTGCGGAGGGTCGGCGTCTTGAACTTGCCGCGGTCGAAGCGTTTTCCAGTGAGCGCGGCCAGCCCCTCATCCGGGGGATCTAGATCCAGCCCGTTGTTGTGGAACTCGTTGTCGGTGAAAAGCGGCGAGACGTGACAGTGGAAGCAGTCGCCCTCCTCGGTGTGAAAGAGGAGGAAGCCCCGTTCTTCTGCTGGGGTAAACTCCGCTTGGCCGGCTAGCCAGCGGTCGTATTTGCTGTCCGCCGAAATGAGGGTGCGCTCGAATTGGGCGATGGCTTGGACGACGAGTTGCCGGTCGATCGGCGCGTCGCCAAAGGCGCGGGCGAAGAGCGCGGGATATTCAGGGTGCCGTTCCAGTTTAGCCACCACGCGGTCCCAATCTTCGCCCATTTCCACGGGCGTCTGCACAGGTTCGAGGGCTTGGTCTTCGAGGCTGGCTGCGCGCCCGTCCCAGAAAAAAGATGGGCTCCAGAGCAAGTTGAAAAGCGGCATGGAGTTACGGCTGGTGAGACCTCCGACGCCTTGGCTAAGGGGCCGCGGATCGGAGAAGGCATGGGCGGGCAGGTGGCACGAGGCGCAGGCTGTGGTGCTATCGACCGAGAGGATGGGATCGGCAAAAAGCCGCTCGCCAAGGGCGATGCCCTCGGTGGTCAGGGGATTGTCCGGTGGGATTTCCGGCTCGGGAAATCCCGTCGGCACGACTAGTTCGTAGGGGGTTGGAGCAGGCGGAGGGGCAGGGGGAACGCTCGCGTCTTTGCCGCAGGCGACTAGCCCTAACAGGATCAGTGCCCCAAACTTCATGGGTTATCCCCTAAGTGTTCGTCCTAGTCTTGGCCGACGTGGTCGGGGTGCCCGATGGGGCCTAGGGAAAAGACGGTAGCGCCGTTGTCTTGCAAGGTCAATTGCGCGTCGGCATTGCCCATAATCCCACCGCGACCGTTAAAGTCGTACAGCGATGGCGCGTCGTACCACTCGTTGAGATCCATCACCACGGCGATTGCCCAATCGTCTCCGCTAACCGTTAGGGAAAGCGGCAGGGAGACGGCAATCGAAAAGTCTTCCCCGCCCGCCGGCCCGGTATGTGTAATAAAGGCCCCTTCGCCGTCGTCGGTGCGGAAGAGGCCCTCCATGCGCATGTAGTGGTAGCCGCCGCCCATGGGAGCGGGCCACGCCATGTTGTTGAAGTGATCGACGCTCGGCAGCGCGCCGGTCTCGTTTTTAGCGCCATCGACACCAAAGGTAAAGCGCAGGGCAGCGTATTCGCCACCGGGCACCTTGGCCGCAACGCTGCGGGTCGCGCCTATAAAGGCGTTGCGGTAATGGAATTCGGCCAGTTCGACGCGCTTGCCTCCAGCCGTTTCTAAGGCGATATCCGAGACGATGTACTCTAGGCGAGTGACGCCGTATTCATTGCCTGCGGCATTGGTGTAGAGAATCTCCTCGTGCTTGAGATCGGCACCGGCGACAGTGTGGTTGAAAGAGATAGTCACCTCGCCTTGGTCGTCATCGGAGTTGCCGCAGGCTAGCAAAAAACTACAAGCGGTCAATAGGAGATATTTCATGGAGTATGCCTTTTTTGGCAGAGATTGAGTTGGTAGTCTAGCTCCTGCCTTTTTTACTTTAGGCGTGACCCGCGAGAACCACAGCTCAGCTTGTTCGTCTTTTTTTAAGACGGTACATTACCAAATAGGATGCGCCAATTTGTCGAATCTGTCCAAATGACCAAGGGTAAGGCCCCCAGCGAGCGTCCGCGGACGCGGATCGGCCACAAGCTGATCCTGAGCTTCGTGTTGCTGGTCATGGTAGTAGTGGGGCTATCGGGCTGGGTGCTCTTCGAGCTGACGGACCGCAGCTTGGAGCGGCAGATGCGCGACCATCTTGTATCAGTTGCCGCTCTGGTGAGCACGAATCTGTCCGGTAGTGTGCTGCCCTATTTGCACGAGGGCCGCGAGCACACCACTCTTTATCGGAACCTAGTGCTTAAATTGCAGCGCGCTGAACAAGGGGTTGGTGCCCGGCACATTTTTGTTTTCGACCGCGAGTACCGCTCGCTGCTCGACACCGATGGCCTGATGCCCATTGGCCGCGAGTATCCCAAACTGCTCTTCCACCGCCGGGAGCTAGAGAGGGTTTGGAGGGGCCATACCGCGCATTCGGTGCTTTTTTACGACGGCGATATCCCATACATGACGGGCTACGCCCCAATTTTTCACGATGGCGAGGTCGTCGCGGCCGTCGGGGTCGAAATAGGGGCTAGGTTTGTGGATTCCATCCGCATCTTCGGGCGGTCGGTGTTGATCTTTGCCGGGTTGGGTGCGCTGCTCACCGTCGGGGTGGCATGGGGGTTGGCGCGGACGCTGACGCGGCCCATCCAAAATTTGGTCGAGGCCGCGCGCGAAATCGGCCGGGGCAACATGAACCAAGAGGTGGCCACCGCGTCTGACGACGAAATCGGCTATTTGGGCGAGACCATGGAGGAGATGCGGCGCAAGCTAGTCGCCCGCGACGCGCAACTGCGCCTCATGCTGGGCGGCGTTGCCCACGAAATTCGCAACCCACTGAGCAGCATTGATCTGTATGCCGGCCTGATCGCCGGCGACTTGCCCGCCAGCGACGAGCGCAAGCAACACATTGAGAAGGTCATCGAGGAAGTGCGTCGGCTCAATGGCGTAATTTCCGAATTTCTCGAATTCGCCCGCCCGGCACCGGCGCAGCCGCAGCCGACGGAGCTGGCCCCGCTCGTGGCCAACGCGGCCTTTTTGCTGGCCCCGGAAATGCAGGCTACCGGCATTAGCTACGAGGAGCGCGTCGCGCCGGATTTGGTGTGCTACATTGACGCCGAGCAGATGGAGCGGGCGCTGGTCAACCTGATGAAGAACGCCGTGCAGGCCATGCGCGATGGCGGGCACTTGACGGTGCGAGCTACGGTCGTAGGCGATGAGGTCGTCGTCGAGGTGGCCGACGATGGTTCGGGTATGTCGGAGGAGGTGCAGGCGCGCCTTTTTGAGCCTTTCTTTACGACCAAAGAGAAGGGATCGGGTTTGGGGATGGCGCTGGTGGCGCGGGCGGTTGAGGAAAATCGCGGCCGGATCGAAATAGACAGTCGGCAAGGCGCAGGCACGGTGTGCCGCCTGCGTCTGCCGCAGTCCAAAGATGGGGTACTATGGGCAGGATTCTGATTATCGACGACAACAAAAGCCTCGGCGACGGACTGGTGCTGAGCTTGAACAAGATGGGGCACCAAGCCGTTGCCGCAGGGAGTGGGCGCGAAGGGTTGGCGCGGATGAAAGACGAGCCGTTTGACTTGGTCATTACGGATTACCGCATGGAGGAGATGGACGGGTTGGCGGTGATGGAGGCAGTCCAGCGCCAAGCACCAGAGACCGACGTTATGATGATGACGGCCTACGACACCCGGGAACTGGCCGTAGAGGCGATGGAGCGGGGGGCGATCGACTTTATTGTCAAACCCTTCCTGCCCGACGAACTGTGGCTGAAGGTCAATAAGCGCCTCGACTATCGAACCAAGCTGCAGGAAGCCCAAGCCAAGCTGCAGGAAGCCCAAACCCTCCGCCAAGAAGCCGAGGCCAAGCTACGGGACTGGGAGCACTTATTCGAGCAAAACCGCTACCTGCGCGAAGAGATCGACAGCCGCTACAACTTCGGCGAGATCGTCGGCCAATCGCCGCAGATCAAGGCCGTGCGCGAACAAGTGCGCAAGGTGGCGTCGTCGTCGTCGTCAGTGCTGATCTACGGGGAAAGCGGCACTGGCAAGGAGTTGGTTGCTCGCGCCATCCACTATCAGAGCCGCCGCAGCAAAGGGCCGTTCGTCAAGGTCAACTGCGGTGCCCTGCCGACTGGGTTGGTCGAAAGCGAGTTGTTTGGGCACGAGCGAGGGGCTTTTACCAGTGCGGTGCGGAGCAAGAAGGGCAAGTTTGAACTGGCCGAAGGGGGGACGATTTTTTTAGACGAGATCGGCGATATACCTTTGGAGACTCAAGTGCGGCTGTTGCGGGTGTTGCAGGAAAAGCAGTTCGACCGCGTGGGAGGCGAGCAGCCGCTCGACGTAGATGCGCGGGTGGTGGGGGCTACCAACCGGCCGCTCAAGCGCATGGTCAAAGAGGGCACCTTCCGCGAAGATCTGTTCTATCGGCTGGAGGTCATCCCCCTCACTTTGTCGCCGCTGCGGGAGCGGCGAGAGGACATTGAACTATTGGTGAAACACTTTACGCAAAAAAAATGTGGGGAAATGAACATCCTGCCCAAGCGTCTAACCGAAGAAGCCCTAGCCGGCTTGAAAAGCTACCCGTGGCCCGGTAATGTGCGCGAACTGGAAAACGTCATCGAGCGCACGATGGTGTTGGTAGATAGCGAGGAAATCGGCTATCACGATCTGCCGCTGACTTTTGACGAGGGGACTGCGGAGGAAGAAGTTATGGAGGAGCGAGAGGGAGGCTCTGACGGCGGGAGCTTGCTACTCAACGAGCGCCTCGACGAGGTGGAGCGCGACCTAATCGCGCGGGCGATGGAGGAAGCGCAGCACGTCAAGACGAAGGCCGCTTCGCTTTTGGGGATCAAGACGAGTGCTTTGTACTACAAGCTCGACAAATACGGTCTAGATTAGCAATGAGAAATCCATCCATTCTGTTGTTGGTTTTGGGGTTGGCGCTGCCCGGATCTGCGCTTGGAGATTCGAGTGGACTGGGCGACCTAAAGGCCCAATATCGCGCCTTGGAGAGTCAGCGCGATTCCCTCGCCAACCAGCGCTTGCAGGTTGCGGCCTCAGCCGAGGCGCTGTCGGCCCGCATCGATAGCCTGAGGTTGAGTGCAGCGAATTCTGCCGTGCTGCAAGAAGCGTGGCGCTCCTCACTCCGGTTGGTGCAGCACATGGTTGAGCTCGACTGGAAGTTGGTCGCCTTAGAGGCGCGGCAGGACAGCGTGGCCGAGCGCTTGTGTCTTGCCTACGATTGGGAAATCGGCGTGCTCATCCAGAAGTTGGCCGAGCAACCAGACCGGGGCCTGTCGGCCCAACTGACCCTCTATCAGGAGTCGCGGGAACTACTCGGGGTCGGGCTCCGCAGCGCGAACCTGTACTACAGCGGACAGATGAAAATTGAGGTGGATGACGGGCCGGACGAAATTCAACAAAAGCAAGAGCTATTAGAGGACATTGCCGACCGCCTCAAGGCTGAATGGAGAGCCAATGCCGACTTGATGCGCCGCTTGGAGGCCGAGCACCGGCTATGCGCCCGGGTAGAGCGGGCGCGGGCTAAAGCGCGGCGGTCCGAGGAGCGGATTTTGGTGAGCGGAGAACAGCCGCGTGAGCAGGTGCGGTTGCTCGCGCAAGACGAGTCCTTGGCCGAATTTGATCTCGAATCGTCGATTGCCGAAGTCGCGCTGAAAATTCATAAGCTGAAGGCGCGCCAGCAGGAGATCCTCCAGCTACAGGCCGTGATTGAAGACCGCGCCGAGGCGTTCAGGCGCTACTTGCGCAGCATGTTAGAGGGCGAGGAATAGCCCGCACTTCTGCCGGCGAGGAGCCTCACTCGCCCGCGCCCAATCCTCGGCTGACTTCCACTACATTGTCTTGTGTCGCGCCGAAGGCGCACCGGAGCCGCTGATAGGCTGCCCACGGGTCTGTCTGGTGGCCGCAGGTGAAGAGATCGAGGGCGGCATAACCGCGCTCGGGCCAGGTGTGGACGGCTAAATGGCTCTCTTGGACGATGAGCACGCCAGTGACTCCACCTGGACTGAAGCGATGGAATGCCGAGCCCAAGACGCGGGTGCCGGCCGCTTGGGCTGCGGCCTGCAACTCGGCGGTGATATAGTCTGGGTCGTCGAGTCGCTCGCGGTTGCAGCCATAGAGATCGACGAGCAGATGGCGGCCTAGGGCCTGCATTGGAACGCGCCGGAGGGGTGGCAAACTGCAACGAGGGCCTCAGACATATTCGACGATGTCGGTGGGCAGGCACTTGAGGTCCCGGCATATATTGGACAGGGTGTATGGGTCCATGTTCTCTGTGCCTTGGTCGATGGCCTTTTTGATATGCTGATAGGTGGTCAGGTTGATTTCGGATTTGCGCTCTTCGAGCATCTGTTCGATCTCTTCTCTCTTAAAGCGGATCATGCGACCTCCTCGCTTGCGGGTGGGGTAAGTAAGTAAGGTCAGGCGGCGGCTGCCGTCAAAGTAGGGGGCGGTTTCAAACTGCCCCCTACTCGTAGCGCAGGGCGTCTATGGGGTTGAGGAGGGCGGCTTGGCGGGCTGGGTAGATGCCGAAACCAATGCCGACCGCGGCCGAAACCCCAAAGGCGAGGCCAATGGTCCAAGGCTGGACGATGGTGCGCCAGCCCGCGTACAGGGTGATCACTTCCGGGATGGCGTAGCCCAGCACCACTCCAATCAGGCCGCCGATTAGGCTGACCAACAGCGATTCGACCAAAAATTGCGCGAGGATGTCGCGTCGCCGTGCGCCCAAGGCGCGGCGGATGCCGATTTCGCGCGTGCGCTCAAGCACCGAGGCCAGCATGATATTCATGATGCCGATGCCGCCGACCAACAGGGAAATGCCGGCGATGCAGCCCATGACGATGTTGAAAATTTGCTGCGTTTTCTGACTTTGGCGCAACAACTCTTCGGGAATGGCGATCTTGAAGTCCTCGACGCCGCGATGCCGTCGGTTGAGGATGGTGCGGACGATGGCCGCGACCTCTGGCAGTTGGTTGGAGTTGGGGATCTTGACGGTGATTTGGGTCAGCTCAGGCTCGCCCGGCTCCCAGTGGAAGCGGTTGAGCAGGGCCGTCAGCGGAACGTAGATATCCTCGTCGGTGTTGCGCACTTCGAGCACCCCGCCGATTTTGCCGCCGGCCGCGCCCTTGTCTTCGAGCACGCCGATGACCGTAAACCACTGGTTGCGGATTTTGACCCGGCCGCCCAAGGGATTGTCGAAAAAGAACAGCGCCCGCTTGGCGTCTGCGCCCAACACGCAGACGCGCTTGGCGGTGTTTAGATCCTCAGCAGAAAAAAAGACCCCACTGCCCATGCGGGAGTCGAGCACAGTTAGATAGTCGGGCGTCGTGCCCACCATCATGGTGCGGAAGGTGTGGTTTTGGGCTTGGGCTTTGACCTTGAGCTCGCGCTGGGGGGTGACGTAGTCGGCCAACAGGCAGATGCGGGCAATCGACCGCGCATCGTCCCAAGTCAGGCCCGGAGAGCGATTGTGGTCGATGTCGGCTTCGGTCTCCTCGTCGGCTTCTTTTTGCCAATGCTGGACGATGATATTGCTAATGCCCATCTGACGGATTTGTTCGAGGGATTCCTGCTTGGCACCCTCGCCGATAGAGAGCATGGCAATGACGGCCGCTACGCCGAAAATGATGCCGAGCATGGTCAGCAAGGTCCGCAGCTTATGCGACAGTAGGCCGACTAGGCTCAAAGAGACGGTTTCGCGTAAATCCATTAGTGCCCTTGGGGAGCGGGCAAGGCGTCGGCCTCCTCCATGAGGCCGCTGGCGTCAGCTGCTTGGAGTGGGTCGCGCAGGGCGACGTGGTCGCCGGGTGCCAGCCCTTCTTCGATGATGACGAAGTCCTCGTTTTTCTGGCCTAGCTTCACTTCCCGTTCCTCGGGCTGACCGCCCATGAGGCGATAGACGAGGGTGCGCCCATCCTTTTCAAAGACCGCGTCTAGGGGGATGTAGAGGGGCATGGGTGCGGCGGTCGCGACTTCGGTGGCCTCGCTTTGCACGGAGTCTGGAGCGGCCGTCGGCCGCGGCGGGATGGTCTCGACGACGACGTGACAGGTGGCGGTCATGCCGGGTTTGAGGCGGATGTCTTCTTCTTCGATTTGGATGATCACGTCAAATACTTTGACGTTTTTTTCGCCTTCCTTTTCGCGGCCGAGCGAGGCGATGCTCTTGATTTTGCCGTGGAATGTGGGTTCGGGCAGGGCGTCGAGCTTGATGGTAGCGACTTGGCCGGTGTCGAGTTTATCGACCTCGACCTCGTTGACGTAAGTTTTGACCTGCATGTGGGAGAGGTCGGGCAGGGAAATGACATTGACGCCGCCCCAGATCTCGTCGCCGACGCGGATCTTTTCCGGCCGCTCGCCCTTCCACACCTTGCCGTACACGACTAAACCGGGCTTTTCGGCCTTGATGGTCGTGCTTGCCAGATCGTCGCGCGACTTTTTCAAATCGCGCTCTTGGCGTTCGATGTCGAGTTGGCGCTTTTTGACTTCAGCGGCGTTGACGATTTTTTGCGAGGCCAGTTTTTCGATGGCCTGCTGATGGCTCAGTTTGGCTTTGTGGGCCTCAATTTCGGCTTCTTCCTTTTGCACGGTGGCCTCAAAGGCCATGCGCTCAATCTTTAGCTCGGCCAAGCGCAAATTGGCCTCCTCGTTGGCAATGTCGGCTTCGAGCTTGGCGATTTCGGCCTTGTGGGTGGCTAGCGTTTTTTCTAGGTCGGCCTTAGAGGACTCGACCTGCTGCTCGTCGTCCATGACCCGCTTCTGAAAATCCGTCTGTTCAAATTGCACCAATAAGTCACCCACTGTGGCTTGCTCGCCTTCGGGAAACAACTCGACGATTTTGAGCTGACCGCGAACGCGGGGCGCGACGATGTTTTCGGCTTCTACTGATTCCAACTCGCCGCCCTTGAGCTTGAGTTTGATGACGAACTCGCCCTGCTGGACTGGATAGGTGGGAATGGAGGATTCGGCTTCTTCGTGCATCAGGTGTTCACCAAGCCAAGCTCCGCCCAAGACGAGGACTAAGAGCAGGGAGGGAATCCACCAGCGGCGTTTGATCTGTGTCATAACGGCTTTCTCGCGTCAGCGCGCATTGGGGTTTTGCAGGGCGACGATGTCGCCTACGGCCAAGCCAGCGGTGACGACCGCTGCGGTGGCATTTTTTGGCCCGATCACTACGGGCACTTCCACGAATTTTCCGTTGTCGAGGCGGAAAGCGACTAACTCTTCTTTCCGCTTGAAGAGCGCGCCCAGCGGCACCGAGAGAGCCTCGGGGACGGTTTCGAGGACGATTTCGACCTCGGCCGACATGCCGGGCTTGAGCCGGTCGTCCTGCTCGTCAATGTCGATGACTAACTCGAAGACGTGGATATCGGGCGCGCCGGGCTGGGGCGAGGCCATGGGGGCTAGTTCGGACACCACCCCATTAAATACCGGGCCGGGAAAGGCTTCGAGGCGGATGTAAGCTCGCTGGCCGACGCGTACGCGCTCAATGTCCATTTCGCCGATCAGGCACAGCACCTGCATCTTGCTCATATCCGGGATTTCGAGCAGGGCGCGACCGCCCCAGACTTGGTCGCCGACCGCGACTTTGCCCTCCTCGTCGGTGCCGGGTTTCCAGATTTTGCGATAGACCACGATACCTGGTTTGGCCGCATAGACGCTGGTGCGTTCGTAGTCGCGGCGCGCCCTTTCGTAGCGCTCCTGCCGGCGGGCGATTCTCAGTTCGTGATTGAGAAAATCCACGCGATTGACCACTTCTTGGGCTATGGACTCTTGCCGCGCTTCCGCCACGGCGCGCCGGGCCTTCGCCAAATTGATGCGCCCTTGCTCTTGGTCGATGGTCGAGGCGAACTGCTGGCGTTGTTGGTTGAGCGCGACGAGTTCGAGCTCGGCTTGGCGCTGCTGGATCTGGCGCTTGATGTCGGCTAGACGTTGCTCGCGTTCGGCCTTGGCCTTGACAAAGTCCGAATGGGCCTCTTCGAACTGGCCCTCGCGGTCGAGCATCTCTCGTTCAAATTCGGCCGGGTCGAACTGGAGGATCAAGTCGCCGACATCCACTTGCTCCCCTTCGGGCCAGAGGTGGACGATTTTGAGCCGGCCGCCGATCCGCGGGGACACCACGAGTTCGCCGCTGGCCGCCTGCACCTCGCCACCCTCAAAGTGCGTCACTGCAAAATCGCCGCGCACGACCTCGGCTGTGGGTAGGTCGAGCGGCGCACCTTGACAGGCGCAGAGTACGAGGGCGCAGAAAACCGCTCTCACTGGGCGACCTCCTCGGTGGGATGATCGCTTTCGATGCGGCCATCGCGGAAGCGGACGATGCGGCGACTGCGGCGGGCGAGATGCTCTTCGTGCGTTACGAGGAGGATGGTGTTGCCCGCGGCGTGTACGTGGTCGAAGAGGTCCATGATTTCGTCGCCAGTGCGGGAGTCGAGGGCACCGGTCGGCTCGTCGGCGAGGATGATGGAAGGCTCGTTGACGAGGGCGCGCGCAATGGCCACGCGCTGCCGCTGGCCGCCGGACAGTTCGTTGGGCCGGTGCTCAATGCGCTCGGCCAAGCCCACGGAGTCGAGGGCGCGGGCGGCCCGCTCGCGGCGTTGGCGCACTGGTAGGCCGCTGTAGATCAGTGGCAGCTCGACATTGCCTAGGGCGTTGGCACGCGGTAGGAGGTTAAAGGTTTGAAATACAAAGCCGATCTCCTGATTGCGGATCCGCGCTAGGTCGTCGTCGTCCATTTCGCTGACGAGGGCGTTGCCGAGGGCGTAGCTGCCCGAGGTGGGCACGTCGAGGCAGCCGAGGATATTGAGCAAGGTGCTTTTGCCCGATCCCGACGGCCCCATGATGGCCACGTATTCGCCTGTGGCCACGCACAAATCCACCTCGCTTAGGGCGTGGACCGCAGTCGCTCCCATGTCGTAGATCTTGGTCAGATTGCGTATTTCAATGATCGCGTCCATCGGTTTTTTCAACCACTCGCACTTGCTTTCGTTCCAGCCACCCGGCCTCAGTCGCTGGCGGTTGGCGCACGCGCAGGTAGCCCGCTCGCTCTTCCTCGACGAGTAGGACTGCACCCGCCTCAATGCGGCCTATCACTGGGGCACTAGGATCGGGGGTAGCGCGCAACACGCCACCAGCGGGTGCGTACACCATGCGTTCGATAAAGCTGTCAACTGTGGCTCTGAACACGGCGATGGCGTCGCGGGCCAAGTCGCCGTGGGGCGCGACCCGCACGGCTGCTAGCTTGCTGTAACGCCAGGTGACTCCGGCACCCGTCGTCCCACTCTGGGTTCGGAGGTGGGCCAATTCGGGCACCGGAGCGGATGCCTTGGGGCCGGCTGCAGCAAAGACCGCGGTGACCAAGGTCTCGGTCTCGGGGTTGTAGGGGCTGGGCTGGGCCTGCCAGCGGATCAGTTGGCCGTCTTCGTACGCTTGTAGGATATAGGCGCGGGTGAGTTCGTCGAAGCGGGCCACAATGCCCCGGTATTCGCACTCGGCGCGTTGCAAGTCGTCGATGTCGCGGGCCATATCGCGCACAACGCTCGGGTTGGGGGAGGGAAGCAAGACGAGGGCGGGCGCGAGCGCCGTCTTGAAGATGCGGGCAGCTAACATGGGGTTGGGTATAAAGATACTAGCTTAGTAGTGTATCTTTGTCAATATGTATAAGTAGTTGTCGGCATTGAGGAACGCGAAAGTAGGCCAACTGCTGGTTGAGCTTTTCTCCTATGATGGAGAGCTTGACTTACGCCATGTAAGATCAAGTACGCCAAACCCCTAGATTAGGATTAGTTTTAAGGCGGCAGTGGTCGTATTTTAGATGGCTCCTGTAGTTAAATCTAACTCTTAGGAGAAAACATCATGTCGTTTGCCCTAGCCGATCTTGCAACCAATGGGGTTTGCGGATTTCCCCAGGATCAGGCCAGCGTACTGTGCGATAATGATTCCCTGCGGCTGTCCGTTTGGAACAATCGCGAGTACCTCTTTGTGCAAGCAATCCTATGGAAGGTGTCAGAGCACACCCTTGGGAAGACAGAGGATAACAGAGACATTGGCAACTATTCTGACTTGGGGATTGCGGTAGCGGCGACGGAAGGCAAACGGTCCTTTGGTATTGATCGGAGGTATTCCCTCAATCCTTGGCCACATCTGCCCGGGCTATACTACCAGATTTTTTTAGAGGAGAAT
>JAJEIO010000047.1 GCA_022827835.1 Candidatus Latescibacterota bacterium | reverse complement strand
TTCGACGCCGCCGAGACTGGGGGCTGACGCTGGCAGAACCAGCTTGGACAGCAACCGCTCGGCGGCCTCCACGCCCCCGTGCAGCTCAAAGCTCAACACGCCGCCCGCCCCAGCAAATAGCCGCTGCGCCCGCTCGTATTGTGGATGGCTTTCTAGCCCTGGGTAGTTCACCCGCGCTACCTGCGCCTGCTCGGCCAAAAAGTGCGCAAGCCGCAAGCCATTTTCGTCGTGTTGCCGCATTCTCAGCGACAGGGTTTTCAAGCCCCGTTGTAGCAGAAAGCAGGCGTGGACATCTAGCGAGCCGCCCAAGTGATTCAGCTTGTGCTTAATGGCCTTGACGTGTGCAGCCGAGCCGACGACTACGCCCGCGACGATATCCGAATGGCCGTTGAGGTACTTGGTGGCGCTGTGTAGCTCTATGTCAAACCCGATTCTTAGTGGGCGGAAGTTGCACGGCGAGGCAAAGGTATTGTCGATAAGGGACACTAGTCCGTGCTCGCGGGCAAATGCCACTACTGCCTCTAAATCGGCGACCTCCATCAGGGGGTTGGTCATGGTCTCCACGTAGATCGCCCGCGTCTCTGGTCGCAGCTTGGCTGCCCACGTCTCAGGCGCGTTGCCGGCGATAAAGTCGTAGCTTAGCCCCAAGCCCGGCGCATCCTGCGTCACAAAGCTGTGCGTGCCTCCGTAGAGGCAGTCTTGGATCAGCAGGTGATCGCCGCTGTTGAGCACGGTCATCAATGCGGTGGTGATCGCCGCCATTCCCGAGCCGGCGACCAAGGCATCCTCGCCGCCGCAGACAGCGGCCAGTTTGGTGTGCAAGGCGCGGTGATTGGGCGTGTTGTTGAGGCGGAGATAGCGGATGTCGTGGTACTCTTCCTCCTTAGGTGAAACAAAAGTCGAGCTCTGGAAGATCGGCAGCACCACGGCACCGTTGATGCGCTCCTCGCCAGCGTGGACGAGGCGGGTCTGAATATCCATTGAGATTTCCTTAATTGGTTTACAGGGCAAGTTGGGTGAGCAGCCGCTCGTATAGCCGAATGAAGTCCCGGCGGCCGTTGTCGCGGTTGTACGCGTAGCACATGGGGTTGGGGTTGATCTCGATGATGGAGAAACCGTCCGCGCCGTGGATGAGGTCGATGGCGTAAAAACCGAGCGAGAACACGCCGGCCACTTGCGCGGTTAGCTGCTGCATTTGCGCTAGCAGGGGCGCGTCCTCCACGCGCACGGCACGTCCTGTGGCCTGATGCAGCGGATTGAGGTCCCCGTCTGCGCCCACGGCCTCGCTCTCCTTGCGATAGGCCAGCAACAGCTCGTCGCGGCTGGCGACGATTCGATACTCTGGCCCGGCCACGTATTGCTGTACCAGCGCGATGTTGTCCAAAAAGCCGCTGTTGGCAAAGAGGGATTCGAGCCGAGTGCCGAGGTCTGTTGCGTTGCGCTCCAAGAACACGCCCTGCGCCAGCGAGCTGTGGCACTTCTTGACCAACAAGGGGAACTCAAACCGCGCCACTACTTCTTCGACGATCTCCGCGACGGTGGCGTGGGTTTTGTAGCGGTCGAAGCGCGCGTCGGCTAGCGGGTTGAAGAGCTTGAGCGTATCGGGGACTGGCAATCCGGCGGCGGCGAAATCCTCGTATTGGTACGCTTTGTCTTCGGCGAGCCGGGCTTCGACGTAGTCGTTGAAGGGATGCTTGTTGCGCCAGAAGCGCAGGGGCCGTTGCCCGCCCGACAGCTTGAGCCGGGTGCCGTCGTCCGAAATCCACTCGCAGATGAGTCCCTGTCGCCGGGCCGCCTCGGCAATGCACTCCAGATTCTCCAGCGCCATGTCTTCGGTGATGCCGTCGCGCTCGCCGGGCAGAGCGAAAAACTCCCGTGCCCGCGCCACCAAGTGCAGCGACCCGGCTACGCATACTCGGCCTTTGGGTCCTGCTAACGTCAAAGCGCGTTTAAGGGCTTGGCCGCTTGCAGGCACCTGCTCGATGGCTAGGCCGTCCGGTGCTAGGTCTGCTAGTACCGCTGGTGTTAGCGCCCGTGGATGGTCCGACGAAGTCAGCAAGACTCGCTGTGCCACCGGCGCTAGGGCGTGCAAAATCCCTGCGGCATCGTGCCCTGTTCCCGCGCCGACGACCAGTGCCCATGCGTCGCCAGTATCGGCGACGGGACGCTCTCCGCTCAGCCGCTGTAACTCCCCGGCCAACGCCTCGGCAGCCGCTGGATTGTGCGCGCCGTCGAGCAAGACCAACGGCTTCTCGTGCGCCACTTCAAAGCGGCCCGGCCAGTGATGAGCCGCTACGGCTTGATGCACTAATTCGTCTTCTAATCCTTGGACGAACCTCTGCGCCGCCTCAAGGGCCAGTCGCGCATTTTCCGCGTAGGTGACCGGACGGCCCGTTAGGTGACCTAGGGACCATTCCGTTCCGGCAACCTGAAACTCCACTTCTTGCGTTGTACAGGTCTGCCGGATTAGGTCGATCACTTCGGGTGCCTGCGCCGCCGTGGTGACGAGCGTGCGACCTGACCGGGCGATGTGCAGCTTGTCGGCGGCGATTTCCTCCAAGGTATTGCCCAGCAGGTCCACGTGGTCTAGGCCGATAGCCGTCAGGACTGCCAACTCCGAGTCCCAGGCGTTGGTCGCGTCGTAGCGGCCTCCTAGCCCTACCTCGAAAATTCCGAACTCTACGCCCTGCTGCGCGAAGAGATGAGCCGCGAGGCCGGTTAGGGCCTCGAACTTGCTAAATGAACCCAATGCCTCCCGGCCAAAGTGGCGGGTGCAATCGTCGAGGTGCGACACGGCATCGGCCCATTGTTCCTTGCTGAGAATCTCGCCGTCAATGCGGATCCGCTCGCGCTGGGTGTGCAGGTGCGGCGAAGTGTATAGCCCGGCCTTGTGCCCGTGCGCCTTTAGGATGGCGGTGAGTAAACTGGCGACCGTTCCCTTGCCGTTGGTGCCGCCGACAATGATTGAGCGGAAGCGCGTCTGCGGGTCGCCGAGGCGGGCCAGTAGGGCGCGCATTCTCGGTAGGTACTCCTCGATTGGCCCGAGTGCTGGACGGCCGACCTCCCAGTCGGGTAGGGCGTCCAAATAGCGTTTGGCGCGAAAGTAATCCATGTATTGGGAAGGTGCGGCTCAACCGCCGCGGGTGTGCATCTCGCGGTGCGGATCGGCTTGCAATTCTGCGACTTGATAGAGCACGCCGCGGTGTGGGTCATCGCGCCGTTCCTCGGCGCTGCGGTCCGTTCGTCCCGCCCACCCGGCGCTAATGCGTCGCACCAGTCGCTCGCGGTCTGCTCCGTTGCGCAGCAAGGGTTTTAGGTCGGTGCCCTGCTGCGCGTATAGACACGTGTACCACAGGCCGTCGGCTGTCAGGCGGCTGCGGTCGCAGGCCCCGCAAAACGGCTCGGTGACCGACGCGACGATGCCAAAGAGAGTGCCGTCGCGCAGGCGGAAGCGCTCTGCGGGCGCAGAGCCACGTCCGGCCTCGCGCTCGATGGGACCGTAGTGCGCCTCCAGCTTGGCTAGCATCTCCTGCTGCGACACCACCTCTCCGAGCGACCAATGCGTGGCCCCGCCGACATCCATGTATTCGATGAAGCGGACCTCTGCGCCTATCTCCCGTCCGAATTCGAGCAGATCCACGAGTTCGTCGTCGTTGAAGCCGCGCATTACGACCGAATTGATCTTGATCGCGTCAAAGCCAGTCGCTGCAGCGGCGCGGATTCCCTCTAGGACTTTGGCGTGCGCGGCTCGCCGCGTCAGCGTCTCAAAGCGCGCTGGCTGTAGCGAGTCCAAGCTGACCGTGATCCGGCGCAGCCCAGCTTCCCGCAGGGAGTCAGCCCGGCGCGCCAATTGCGTCGCATTGGTCGTCAGCGCTAGGTCTTCGACCAGTGGTAGCCGGGTGAGTCGGGCGACGAGTTCGAGCAGGTCGGCGCGCAATAGCGGCTCGCCGCCGGTCAGACGGACGCTGCGGACGCCAACTTGGCAGAAGGCATCGACCACGCGCTCGAGTTCGGCGGCGTTGAGGATGTCTTCACTGGGCAGCCAAGTGTAGTGCTCTTCGGGCATGCAGTACTGGCAGCGCAGATCGCAGCGGTCGATTACCGACACGCGCAAAGAGGCCAAGGGGCGGCCCAAAAGGTCGCGCACTAACTCGGTTTTGGCGGGTGTTTCAAGGGCCATACAAAGGCGTCCACAGACGAGGTTAAAGAGACTTGAGAATATAGAGAATCCCTAGCGGTGGGCAATGTCAGGCGCAGCGGGCGCGTTCTTGCTGTACGGAAGTCGGCGCGTGATATTAGGGAGCTTACACCGCGCAATGAGAGGGATTTAATGAGTGCCACTGCCGCGATCCAAGAGATGCTCGCCGAGCACGGGTATGTCGCCGACCGCCAAGTTGTTATGTCCGTGTACCTCGCTCAGACCTTGGAGCGTCCCTTGCTCATCGAAGGACCGGCTGGCGTCGGCAAAACCGAGGTTGCCAAGGTCGTAGCCCGCGCCCTCGACACTGAGCTGATCCGCTTGCAGTGCTACGAGGGGCTAGACGCCCACGCCGCGCTGTACGAGTGGAACTACCAACGCCAACTCTTGCACATCAAGCTCGACGAGAAGAGCCAACGCCCCCTAGCCGAGCGCGAGGCCGACCTCTTCTCCGAGGACTTCCTGCTCAAGCGCCCCTTGCTCCAGGCCATCACCCAGCCCGTCCCGCCGGTGCTGCTGATCGACGAACTCGACCGGGCCGACGAGGAGTTTGAGAGCTTCCTGCTCGAAGTGCTGTCCGACTGGCAGATTACCATCCCCGAAATCGGCACCATTAGCGCGGCGGCGCGGCCGCACGTAATCTTGACCAGCAATCGCACCCGCGAGTTGTCCGACGCCGTGCGCCGCCGCTGCTTCTATCTGTGGATCGACTATCCGGAATTTGACAAGGAAGTGGAGATCGTGCGCCGCAAGGTGAATGGGATCGACATCCAACTCGCCGAGCAGATCTGCCGCTTCATGGAAAAAATCCGCATGCAGCGCCTCGAAAAGGTCCCCGGCGTCGCCGAAACTCTCGACTGGGCCAAGGCTCTCGTCGCCCTGCACCAGCACCATCTCGATCTCGAAGTCGTGGCGGATACTTTGGGCATTGTATTCAAGGACCAACGCGACGTGGCGCAGGTGAAGCAATCGCTGGCCGAGTTCTTGGAAGGATTGGGGGTCCGCGCCAAGCTGGCTCCAGAACGATGAACCACAAGATCGACGACATCGCCTTGCACGGCGCGTTGAGCGCGAATGTGGTCGGGTTCTGCCGCCTGTTGCGCGCCCAGCGTGCTGGCGTGGCCTTGGGCGAGGAGCAAGACGCGCTCCGCGCCTTGGCGGCTATTGACCTGTCAGACCCGGAGGACTTTCGGCTGAGTTTGCGGACGGTTTTGGCCAAGACGCCCGCCGAGCAGAAGCTCTTCGATGCGCTGTTCGATATTTATTGGTCCGTATGGGATCGCGCTGGCGAATTGGGGCAGCCTCAGCCGGAGTCCTCTGCTTCCGAGAAGGCTAGTGCCAATCGACCCGGCAAGAATGGTTTGACGAGCATCCGCGATTGGCTTAAACAGGGCGAGCCGACCGAAGAGGAGCGCGAGGCCGCCGGATACAGCCCCATCGAGGTGCATACAAAGCGCGACTTTAAGGACTTTAACGCCGAAGAGCTGGAGGAAATCGGGCGGCTGCTGCAAGCCATTGCCCGCGCACTCGCCACGCGCTTCAGCCGCCGCTATCGGCCCGCGCGTCCACCGGGCCGCCTCGACTTGCGGCGCACCCTTCGCGCCAGCCTGCGCCGAGGTGGCGAGCTGTTGGACCTGTCCTATTGTCGCCGTACCCGCCAGAAGCCCAAGCTGGTCTTGTTGTGCGATGTCAGTAAGTCCATGGATCTGTACAGCCGCTTCTTGATCCAGTTCATGTACGCCTTCCAAAACGCCTATCGCCGCATTGAGACGTTTGTGTTTGCGACCTCGCTGCACCATGTCGCGCCCCTGCTGCGGGGCAACGATCTGAGCGCGGGCTTGGACGCGATTGCCGCGCAGGTGCCGGACTGGTCGGGCGGCACGCGCATTGGGGCCGCGCTGGAGACTTTCCTCAGCGAACACTCCGCTCTCGTCGATCACCAGACCGCGCTGCTGATTGTCAGCGACGGCTGGGACACCGGCGATATTGAGACCCTCAAAGAAAGTATGCGCGCGTTGCAGCGCCGCAGCCGCTGCCTAATCTGGCTCAATCCCCTGTTGGGCAGCCCGGACTACCGGCCGGCCACGCGCGGGATGCAGGCTGCCTTGCCGTACATCGACCTTTTTGCCCCGGCGCACAACATCGACAGTCTCAAGGCTCTCGTTGGATACCTGATGACGCTGCGCGGTGCGACGGCTGCGCAATACTTGCGTCGACGCCCTGAGCCACCCGCGCCGACGAAAGCCCAGCCCGCCGCGCCGACGAGGGACGACTGGTACCGGCGCTTTGGAGTGCAGCCGTGAAAGACTTGCAGACTATTCTCCGCCGCGCCCGGGTGCTCGACGAGGCGGAGAAGCCCTATGTCTTGGCCACTGTGGTCCAGACCTCCGGCTCGGTCTATCGCGGCCCGGGCACCCGCATGCTCATCGAAGCAGATCTCCAGAGCTTGGGTACCATCAGCGGCGGCTGCCTTGAAGGCGATGTGCGCGAAAACGCACAAGCCGTCTTCGCCGATGGCCAACCCCGTCTTCTCCATTACGACGCTACCTCTGAAGACGATATCCTTTGGGGAACTGGGCTGGGCTGTAGCGGCACGGTAGATGTGCTCTTAGAGCGTCTGCCTCAAGACGCGCCGTTTCATTATCCAACCTTTTTGCACGGTTGCGCTTTGGAAGATCGGCACGGCGTTCTCGTCACGGTCTTTGCCACGGAGGGTGAAACCAAGGCTGCGCCGGGCCAACATCTGATCCTTGACGAACGGGAGCAGTCCGGCCTCAGTGCAGTCCGGCCTCCGCAAGGGGGCCGCATTGGGGCCGCAAAGGTCCGCGACGACATTGCCGACGTGGAGCTGCGCGAGATTGCGCTCAAGGCCGCTAGCGAAATCCTCGCTACTCTCGACGACACCCGACTCCCCATCGCTCCGGGCTACACGCGCCAATACGAGTTGACGCACGGCAAGGCCGCCCTGCTCATAGAACCCCTGCTGCCACCCATCGCCCTCTACCTTTTCGGCGCTGGCTATGACGCCGTGCCTCTCGCCCAGCTAGCTAGCGAACTCGGCTGGCGCGTCACCGTGGCCGACCACCGGCCCTCCTATGCCCGCGCCGAGCGCTTCCCTTGGGCTAGGCAAGTTCTCCTCGCCCAGCCCGGTCATTTGCCCGAGGATATGCAGTTCGACAACCGCTCGTGCGCCGTCATCATGAGCCACAACTACCTACAGGATCAAGCTCTGTTGCGGGACTTGCTCGGCGCTCCCCTCGCCTACTTGGGCGTCCTCGGCCCGCACCAGCGCACCCAGCGCCTGCTCGCCGATTTGCGAAAAGAAGGCGTCGCGCCAAGTGATGAGCAGACCGCACGTCTCTTTAGCCCCGTCGGCCTCGACATCGGTGCCGAAACAGCCGAGGAAATCGCCCTGTCCATTCTCGGCGAAATCCAAGCTGCGCTCACCAGTCGCCAAGGCGGCTCGCTCCGAGACCATCCGGGGCCGATTCATGACCGACCGGCCTGACGTGGTCGGCGTTGTGCCCGGCGACTAGGCTAACGCCAGAACCCATCGAGGGAAATTTTGATTCTTGCGGGAGCAACCCGACGACCAACATGGCGCTAGAAGAATAATCCTTGTAAGTGGATCACCCCCGCCGTAGATTATATATAGATACCCGCTGGCAGCGTGCTGTCGGCTCAAGGGCCGCTCTTCGGAGTGGCCCTTGCTTTTTTTTGGGAATATCCATGCGAACCAGAGTTTATGTGGACGGCTTCAACCTGTACTACGGAGCTCTCAAGGATACGCCGTTCAAGTGGCTCAATCTTGCTGAACTGACCCGCCGGTTGCTCCCGGCGGGTTATGCAGTGGACAAGCTGAACTATTTCACCGCCCGGGTTTCCGGGGCGTCAGATCCCGGGGCACCAGCCCGTCAACACTCCTACCTGAGTGCGCTCGGGACATTGCCCGAAGTACAGGTGCATTTCGGGAGATTTCTTGCCAAGACGGCTTGGCGTCCACTCACTAACCTGCCTGTCGCCGACAGACGAATTGACACACCAGCGGCAGTAACGTTGCCGGCGGGCAATCACCCGGTCGCGGATTCACAAACCCTTCCCGTGGGCAGTTATCCCACGGGAAGCGCGGGAAAGAAGAGACGGCGAAAGACCGCTGCCCCACTGACCGATGCGGTGGTCGCCGAGATTCATACCATGGAAGAGAAAGGTTCGGACGTAAACCTCGCAGCCCATCTTTTGAACGATGCTTGGAAAGAGTTGTTCGAGGTGGCAGTTGTGATCTCGAACGATACTGACTTGGTCACGCCGATACGCATGGTGACCACGGAACGGAAGAAACCGGTGGTTATCGTCTGTCCGGGGCGTTGGCAGATGGCTCCGAAACTAGCGAACGTTGCAAGTCATGTTCGGCATATCCGCCCGGCAATGTTGAAGGCCGCGCAATTTCCCGACCGTCTTCCGGGCACAACAATCTCAAAGCCAGCAGACTGGTGAGGACTCGGCAAAGGCGAGATCCAAGCCGCGCTCACCGGTCGCGCGGCTCGCTCCGCGACCACCCGGCCCCCATTCACGACCGGCCTACCATATCCAGCGCCTAAGTCCACTAACGTGGTCGAAATGCGCGTCGAAGGAGACGATAACCGAGCCGGTTTCCATGGCCTGCGCCGCCAGCCATACATCATTTAGCGGAATCGGCGTTCCAGCCTTTTGTAGCGCGTTTTTGATTTGGCCGAAGACTTCCCCGGTTTCGGCAGTGACGTCGAGGACGCGCACATTAGACTTTTGCAAAAAACGCGCTAGCAGGGCCTTGTTTTCCTTGAGCCGATTGCCGCCGCAAAAGCCAGCGTATAATTCCCCAATGACAATGGCAGATAAAAACGCTGTTTCCGCCTCGGTCAGCGCATTCAGTACGCGCTCGTCTCCAGTTAGAAACGCAGTATAGGCGTTGGTGTCGAGCAGTATGCGGTTCATTTCCAGTCGTCGGGATCAATCTGGCGAAGGTCTTTTGTCGCCTCTTCAAACTCGGCCAGATCCGCTGCCGACCAACAACCAAAGAGATCGACAAATTCTTCTCGCCGCGAACGCCGCCCTCCCAGTGCCTGTTCGAGCAACCCTTTAATGGTCTTGTTCAGGCTCTTGCCTTCGGCTGCGGCTTTCTCCCTGATTTGCCGGTCCATTTCATCGTCCATTCCGTGAATGGTAATTGACTTCATGCCACGAACTCCGAACTATAAAGTGAACTATATTGAACTAAAAAATAGTTCAATATACATGTTGCGGCAAACGCATTTGCCTTGCAGGCCGGTGCGATCCCTTCCTTCAGATCCCACCGAACAGATACGCGATTTTGCTGAAAGCGGCTTTGCTGCGGTCTCGGTCGCGCACGAAGACGAGGAAGAAGTGGCTCTCCGGGGTAAACTCGTAGTCGAAGACCGTGTTGAAGTTGTCCTTCGTGGTGCCGTCGGTTTGCTCGATTACGCGCTCGTGGAACAGTCGCAGACCGACGTGGCGGGTGAACTGGTAGTTCGTCGTCGTGCGCATGACGAGCGTTTCCCGTCGGTCGCGCCAGTCGAAACGGTGTGCAGCCAAGCTGATCGTCAGTCGGCTGAAAAGGTTGGCGTTGGCATCTAGGCTGACAAACCAGTTGAAAATGCCTTGGCGGCTACCGATCTGGTTGTAGATACCGACGAAGCCCCATGTCGATGTGTATTCGAGGTCGGCACCGGTAAATCGCGTATTCCAGAGGCGTCCGGCTTCCCGCAGTTGTCCGACGTGGGCAAGCGAATAGAAATCGAAACGGCCCACATCGAACGATCCCTCAGCTTGGGCATACTGCTCGCGCAGAAGACCCGTCTCGTCTGTCTGCCGGAACACTCGGCCGCGCAGCACGAGGGCATTCAGCGTACTACCTTCTGAATACTCGTTGAGGAAGGTAACGCTGCCCCGCGCGCGGCGATACGCTTCGTCTTCCAGACCGATTTCGTTCGGCCGAAATCCGTCGCGAATTTCTTCGAGTTCGACAAAGCCGCGCAGACCCGACTGGTTGCGCCAATCGGTCGAGACGTGGTAGGCATAATGAGGGCTGCTGCCGGTGGAGTTGCCTACGAACTGGCCCGTGGCGGTCCAGTCGCGCCCGAGACCGAGGCGACCGTTGAGGGACAGCAGGCCCACGTCGCGGTCGCTCTGGTGCTTGTGGACCGCCATAGCACCGATGACGGTGCGCTCACCGATGTCGCGGTTGAGGCGCAGGTTGACGAGGTTGGCGCGTCGTTTGGCATCGCCGTTGTAGCGGTCGATGAGCTTGCCGTACGTGTTTACGGCGGCCCAAGTGTAGTCGCCCACTTTTCCCGTGCCCTTGACGCCCAAATCGATTTCCTGCACTCGACGCGTGTAAAACAAGCGCAGGGGCAGATCGAAAAGTTCCGCTCCATCGCGAAAGAACGGTCGGCGTTCGGGCAAAGACAGTTCGCGTTCGTCGTTGACGTTGATCAACGTTGGGTCGCTTTCTAGCTGTGAGAAGTCGGGAAACACTGTCAGGTTGCCGATTAGGCTGGCCGATGGTTGGTAGATTAAATCGATGCCGGCATCTCCGTCGTCGGGGCGGTTTTCGAGGGCGCGGTAGCTGGCGTAGGGTAGAAGAGCTAGGAGGGCGGTTTCTGTTGTGACCGCGGTTAGCTGAAGCCCTCGCAGTTCACCAAATTCGGAGATGCGGCCAAAGTCGCCGCCTGTATCGGACCAAGAATAGGATTCCTGATTGATGGGGTGAGCCCGCCAGAAGTTCACACCCCACGTGGTGCCCCCCTCGTCGTACTGCAGTTCGGCCAACGGTATAGCAAACTCGGCAGTCCAGTGGTCTGTGTACTTCTGTACCTCTGCCTCCCACGAGGCGTCCCAAGCAAAGGTGAAGGAACTCTCGTTGCTGATGCGCTGGTCCATCTGCGTTGCGAGCGTGTTGATGCCGAAGACGTAGGCATTGCGGTCGTCGTGGTAGGTATCGAGAACGACCTCGACGGCGTCGTCGTCCCAAATCCGAGTGTCGCGGCGCGTCAGCGTTTCGCGGAGCCCGGTCATATCTGGCTCCCAACAACGGAAGCCGACATAGATCGCCTCCGCATCGTAGAGAACGAATGCCTCGGTACGCAATCGCGCGGGCATGCCGCGAGTCTGCTGGGCGCGGAAGAAGTCCCCGGCTGCCTCGGCTTGCCGCCAAGCGGGCTCGGAGAGGTGGCCGTCGATCTGCGGCGGCTGGTCGACGCGCAGGGCCGTTACAGTGCGCGCCGGTGATTCAGCGCGCGTTGGGACGGCTGCAATGAGTGGGAGAAGCCAGAATGAGGCTACGTGCGCGAGAGGCAGGCGGCATAGGCGCAGAACTGCGCCGCCTCGGCCCCTGAAGAGGATGGAAAGTGCCATGTCCTAGAGGCTGAGCGCGAGCCTGCACAATGGCAATAGAAAAGTGTAGGACCGAGTCGCTTCTCTTCAGCCGACGCAGATAGGATCAGTGCGGATGCTGCGAGGTCTTGCCTTCGGCTGCGACCTTCTCCCTAGATAGTGCGAAAACCGACCTGCACAATTATTCCCTTGCCAAGAGCGTTTCGACTCTCTGTAAAACCGCATCCACGATCTCTGTGGGCAAAGAACATATCAACGCTGCATTTCTCGCCTGCCAGTCCATGCTCTTGACCTGATCTGCTAGAATAACACCCGTCACGTCCAGTCCCGTAGGGATGGCGACCTCAAAGGGATACCCCTTCACTTGACTGGTAATTGGGCAGAGAATTGCCAAGCGAGTCTTGCTGTTATAAGCCCCTGGTGAAACCACAACGGCGGGTCGATGTCCTGCTTGCTCATGTCCTACTCGCGGATTGAAGTTAATCCACACCGCATCACCGCGCTGTGGGACGTACTCGGTCGATCTCACCATACTTCATTGCCCGTCGCAGGTCCAGGATCTATTTCACCGTGTAAGTTGTGCTCAGTCACTTGGGCTAAAAGATCGTCCAACTTCAAGCTAGACGGCTTTACAAGTTCAATGACTAACTCCTTACCACGTAGCGATAATTCGACCGGTGAGTTGAGTTCAAGCCCAATCTGGCTAGCGAGTGGTTTGGGAATACGCAGGGCTAAACTATTGCCCCATTTTTGCACACGAGTTTCCATATCTTCCTCCTCTAAACAGTAGATACAATGAGGATACATTGAGGGGCGGAATTTATCAAGACCGATTCTCTGTTCTTATGCTCGGAGACGAATCTACGGGATTTAGCAATTTAGCTATGTTTCACCATCCACGTGCATGTTGCGGCAAACGCATTTGCCTTGCAGAATATCCTGAACCAACAACGCGAGAGGAACGCAATGTCTATCAGCGCCAAAGACCTCCAAGCCGCCCTTCCCGACCTCGAAAGCACTCACTGTTGCGAGGGCCTTGAAAAAACCGTCACCATCCACCGCGACCCTTGGGGAATTCCCCATATCCAAGCAGAATCGGAAGCCGACCTGTTTTTCGCTCAGGGTTTTGCCACAGCCCAAGATCGCCTGTGGCATATGGACTTCGATCGCCATCAGGCTTTGGGCCGCTGGTCCGAATGGGCTGGGCCTGCAGGACTGGACCGCGACCGCCTCCTGCGCGCCGCTGGCATGGGCCGCACCGCCAGGTTGGACTACGAAGCGTCCAGTTCCCAAGCCCGCGCCATGCTCGACGCGTACGCCGCTGGCGTCAATGCCTTTTTGACGACGACAACGGCCCTGCCCGTCGAATACCAACTCCTCGGCCAGTCTCCCGAGCCGTGGGAAAGCTGGCACTGCCTCGCCGTGTATAAGATGCGCAACAGCCTGCTCGGCACCTTTGAATCCAAGCTCTGGCGAACTCGTCTCGCCCAAGTTGTCGGCCCTGAGGATCTCGCTGAGTTAATCAAGGGCTATCCCCAAGGCCATCTGCTCACCGTGCCTCCGGGCGCTGAATATCAGGGAGAACCGCTTGACGGTCTTGCGGCCCTCAGCCGCGAAACCGACCCCGGCTCCAATGCGTGGTCCATCGCGGGTGAGTACACGGATTCGGGCTTGCCGCTAGTGGCTGGCGACTCGCACCGCGCTCTCGACACCCCTTCCGTCTATTACCAAGTCCATATCGCCTGCCCCGACTTCGCCGTCAGCGGCTACTCGGTGCCCGGCGTCCCCGGCACCCTGCACTTTTGCCACAACGAACACGTGGCCTGGGGCATGACCTACGGCAGTGCTGACACCCAAGATCTGTTCGTCGAGCGCTTTCGCGAAACGGCCGATGGCTTGGAATACGAGTTCAGCGGCGCGTGGCGGTCGGCGGAAATCCTGCGAGAAGAAATCCACGTCCGCGGTGCAGCACCCGTTACCTCCGAGGTCGTCATTACTCATCACGGACCTATCATTGCTGGAGACCCACGCAAAGGCCAAGCCATCGCCATCAGCGACCCCGGCCTCATCGAAGGCACTCCTTGGGCCGACGCGGCCCGCGATGCCATGCGCTCCCGTTCGGTCGAGGAACTACACCAAGCCTTCGCCCGCTGGAACGACCGCGTCAACAACTACGCCGTCGCCGACGTCCACGGCTGCTTCGGCTATCTACACGAGGGTCGGATCCCCGTGCGCGAGGCTGCAAACGGCTGGTGCGCCGTTCCCGGCTGGAGCGGCGAGCACGAGTGGCAGGGCTACATCCCCCACGCCGAGTTGCCCAAAGCCATAGACCCCGCAACAGGCTATGCCATCACCTGCAACCAGCGCGTGACCGGCTCTGATTATCCCTATTACGTCGGACTTGTCTTTAGCCCCGACTACCGCGCCCGCCGCATCCAGACCCGCATCCTCGAATTGGCAAAGGGCACGGCCACGCCCGAGGCTATGGGCCGCATCCACGCCGAACGCGTCTCGCTCCCAGCCCAGGTCTTTACGCGGGCCTTGCTCGCCATTGAGCCGCCCGACGCCGACTGCGCCCAAGCCCTCGACCTGCTGCGCCAGTGGGACTGCCGGATGGACCGCGACCAAGTTCAGCCGGCGATCTATGCGCAAACCCGCAACCTGCTCGGCTACCACATCGCGCAACACCTGTTCGGGGACGACGCCATGACCTTGCTGGCAGAGGCTGGCGGCGACGCTCACTGGCGTCTTATCAATCTTGAAGCGACTCTCGCCATCGAGCTCGGAGACACGGCGCTGCTGCCATCCGGCCAAACTTGGTCCCAAGCTCTGACAGAGGCCCTGACCGGCGCACTCGCCGCGCTCAAAGAGGCGCTCGGCGATGACATGGGCCAATGGCGTTGGGGACGCTTGCACCGCACCCAGCCTCAGCATCCATTCTCTGCGATTTTCCCCGAGGCCGCTTCCCTCCTCGACCCCCCTTCGCTCCCCGTCCACGGCGACGGCGACACGCCCTTAGCCGGCAGCTATGCCTTCGACGACTTCACCGTTACGGGTCTTTCGGTCAATCGCTATATCTTCGATCCCTCCGACTGGACCCGCTCGCGCTGGATCGCGCCGCTGGGGGCCTCTGGCCACCCGGCTAGCCCGCACTACGCCGACCAAGCCCAGCTTTGGGCCGATGTGGAATTCATACCTCAGTTGTGGGATTGGCAGGAGATACGAGACCGGGCGGAGACGACGCAGCACTTGGTGCCGCCGGAGGAGTAGCTCTCGCGGATGGTGCCGAAGAACGGAGTTTTATTGCAATAAATTGCTATTAAAGGTAATTTATTGTTATGAAATTCGATCAATTGCTCGCCATCGTGGCCGATGAGCCGGTGTTTGAAACCGGCCTGCTCCTGGCCGGAGCCGTAAATCCAAGCGATATGCGGCGACAGCTCGTGCGCTGGACCCAAGCTGGACGCCTGCACCAACTACGGCGCGGACTTTACGCGCTGGCACCGCCCTACCGCCAAACCGCACCCCATCCCTTCCTCGTCGCCAATCGACTGGTGCGCGGCTCTTATGTAAGTGGTCTGTCGGCGTTGGCCCACGCTGGCGTGATTCCCGAGTACGTGGCGGAAGTGACCAGTGTGACCGGTGGGCGTCCTCAGCTCCGCCAGACGCCGCTAGGTCGCTTTTCCTTTCGCCACCTCAAGACCGATCTGCTCTACGGCTACCGACAAGTGGAGTTGGCGCATGGCCAGTCGGCTTTTGTCGCCGCACCGGAAAAGGCACTGCTCGATCTGATCTATCTACAGCCGAATGGCGATGCGCCTGCCTATATCAACGAACTACGCCTCGACTGGGGAAGCCTCGACCTAGTGGAACTGGATAGATTGGCTACTATCGCCGCCCGTCCCAAATTGCTGAGAGCCGTGCGGTGCATTCGCGCACTAGCCGAAGACGAGACGTTGGGCTACGAGCAGCTATGAAGGATCACCTGTTTCAACTCGTGCAGGCGGCCGATGTGCGTCCGTTTTTGGAACGGGAGGAAGACGCGGCGCTATTGAACGTGGAAACCGCACTGCAGCTACTGGTTGGCTAATTAATTAATGACGTTACGTATGGGCACCTAGGTATGATATGCTTCGCTTCGCTCAGCATGACAGGTGCTGGTACTCCGCTGGGGTCATGCTGAGCGAAGCGGAGCGGAGTCGAAGCATATCATACTCGGTAGGCTCAACCCGTACGCCAATTTACAATGCGGTCCGCGCCGCTCGATAGCTTTCCTGCGTATCCACATCCACGAAGATGCCCTCGTCCTCGACAGGTACTTCGACGACGTTGGCTGCGTTTTTGGCCAAGACCGGCCGCGCCCCCCGATCGCCAGTCAACGCGAGCAAGGCATCTCGATAGGCGCTGCCGATAGCTACTGGATGGCCGCGTCGCCCGTTGCGCACTGGCACGGCGATGGTCTCGCTGCTTTTCAATGCCTCGGCGACCTTTAGCATCGTCGTACCAGCTATCTGCGGCATATCTCCCAGTGCAAAGAGATACCCTTTCTCGCCGACTGCCGCTTCCACGCCCACTCTGATAGAGGCGGCCATTCCCTCGGCAAAATCTGGGTTGTGTACCAGCCGCACGGGATGGTGTCTCAACGCTTCCTCTACCTCTACTCGCTGATGCCCTGTCACTACGATCACTTCCCCCAAACCCACCTCGCAGATTCGCTCCACCACAACTTGGAGGACGCATTGCTTCTGCCAAGGCAGCAGCAATTTATTGGCACCCTCCATCCTAGAGGAACTTCCCGCCGCTAGTACGATTCCGCTGAGGTTTGTAAATCTGGTCATTTCAATCCCCTACGTGATTGACAAAGACAGGCAAAATTTTGTAATATCCACCTCCGCGTCACTCGCTTCTGGCCCTTAACAATAGCATCGGCCCATGCAGCTTGCAGGTTCTCATACTTTTCGCGCCCCGAGGCAAGTCATGTGGGACTTGCTCAACGACCCCGAGGTCTTGGCGCGCATTACTCCGGGCGTCGATACCTTGGAGCAGACTGGCCCCGGCCAGTACCAAGCTGTGCTGCACATCAAAATGGGACCGATCAACAGTACCTTCAACGGTGCGCTGCAAGTCGTCGATAGCAAGGAGCCGGAAAGCTATCGCTTGATCATCGACGTCGATGGCAAGATCGGCCAGATCGCGGCCGAAGGCCACGTCCGGCTCGCCGACCAAGATCACGAGACGACCACGGTGGAGGTCGAGGGCGGCTCGCAGTTGACGGGTCGGTTGGCGAGCATGGGTCAGCGCCTGCTCTCGGGAGTGGCGCGGATGTTTACCAATCAGTTTTTCAAGGCGCTGGAGCGCGAATTACCTTAATCCGATTCAATAGGAGGTGGCTATGTCAGTAGCAATCAAGGTCACTGTCAACGGCCAGACCCACGAGCACGAGGTGGAGCCGCGCCAGATGCTCGTCAGCTATTTGCGCGAGGAGTTGGGCCTGACAGGCACGCACGTTGGCTGCGACACCAGCAACTGCGGTGCCTGCACCGCCATCGTCGATGGCCAAGCCGTCAAGGTCTGCACCATGCTCGCAGCGCAAGCTGATGGCGCGGAGATAACGACCATCGAAGGGCTTGCGGCCAACGGCGCGCTGCATCCGTTACAGGAAGCCTTCCGCGAGACTCACGGCTTGCAGTGTGGCTTTTGCACGCCCGGCATGATTATGGCCGCTTGGCAGTTGCTAGAGAACAACGCAACGCCCAGCGACGCGGAGGTTCGCCACGCGCTCGAAGGCAATTTTTGCCGCTGCACGGGCTACGACAATATCATCAAGGCGGTCCAACACGCCGCCGAAAGCGCATAGGAGGCCGCTATGGGAGTCATAGGACAATCCGTCAAGCGCGTCGAAGACCAGCGCTTTATCACCGGCAAGGGCCGCTACACCGATGACATTGCCCTGCCCAACTCGACTTTTGCGGCGCTCGTGCGCAGCCCGCATGCCCACGCCGCGATCAACGGAGTCGATACGACAGCCGCAGCCGCAGCCGATGGCGTGGTCGCCATCTTCACAGGTGCCGACCTCGAAGCTGCGGGCGTCGGCGGCCTGCCCTGCGGCTGGCAGGTGGATTTCAAAAATGGCGACACCATGAAGGAGCCGGCCCATCCGGTGTTGGCTGCGACCAAGGTGCGCCACGTCGGCGACCCGGTCGCCATCGTCTTGGCCGAGAGCCGCGAACAAGCTGCGGACGCCGCTGAGTTGGTGGCAGTGGATTACGAGGTTTTGGACGCGGTCGTCGTGGCAACCCAAGCGACGGCCGAGGGTGCGCCGCAGTTGTTCGACGACGTGCCCAACAACACGCCCTTCGACTGGGAGCTCGGCGATCAAGCGGCCACGGACGCGGCCTTGGCCAGCGCCGCGCACGTTACCACGTTGGAGTACGACAACCAACGGCTCATCCCCAACGCGATTGAGCCGCGCTGCGCCATTGGCGATTACGACGGCGCGCGCGACCACTACACGCTCTACACCTCGTCGCAGAATCCCCACGTCATTCGCCTGCTGATGACGGCGTTTGTCTTGGGGCTGCCCGAGCACAAGGTGCGCGTGGTGTCGCCAGATGTGGGCGGCGGCTTTGGCTCGAAAATTTTTCACTATGCCGAAGAAGTCCTCGTCACGTGGTGCTCGCGCCAGATTGGCCGCCCGGTCAAGTGGACTTCCAGCCGCAGCGAGGCATTCCTCACCGACGCCCACGGCCGCGATCACCACACCAAGGTCGATCTCGGCCTCGACGCCGACGGGAATTTCGTCGGCCTGCGGGTCAAAACCGTCGCCAACTTGGGTGCGTATCTATCGACTTTTGCGCCGTGCGTGCCCACGTATCTCTACGGCACGCTCTTGCAGGGGCTGTACACGACTCCAGCGGTCCACGTCGACGTCACCGGCGTTTTCACCAACACCACGCCAGTTGACGCCCTGCGCGGCGCGGGCCGCCCCGAGGCCACGTACGTCCTTGAGCGCACTGTTGAGCAGGCTGCCTTGGAGACGGGCCGCGACCCGGCCCAACTGCGGAGCAAGAATTTCATCCCGCCCTTTGACGGCGTCGAGCAGGAAGGCTACCAAACCCAAGTGGCCCTGCAGTACGATAGCGGCAACTACGGGGCTGTGCTCGAAAAAGCTCTCGCGGCGATCGGCTACGACGAGCTGCGCGCAGAGCAGGCACAGGCCCGCGCCGCCGGCAATGGTCGCCATATCGGCATTGGCTTTTCGACCTATATCGAAGCCTGCGGCATTGCGCCCTCGGCCGTGGTCGGCGCATTGGGTGCGCGCGCTGGCCTGTTTGAAAGCGCGGGCGTCCGCGTCCAGCCCACCGGCAAAGTCACGGTCTTCACCGGCAGCCACTCGCACGGGCAGGGCCACGAGACGACTTTTGCCCAGGTGGTGGCCGATGGATTGGGCGTGGGGATCGAAGACGTGGACATCATTCACGGAGACACCGAGTCCGTGCCCTTTGGCATGGGTACGTACGGCTCGCGCTCGCTGGCTGTCGGCGGCACGGCCATCGTCAAGAGCATGGACAAGATCAAGGAGAAAGGGGCCAAGATCGCGGCCCACTTGCTCGAAGCCGCCGAAGAGGATCTCGAATTCGCCGAGGGCAGTTGGACGGTCAAGGGCACCGACCAGTCGATCGCCTTTGGCGAAGTCGCACTGGCCGCGTACGTGCCGCACAATTTTCCCGAAGGGCTAGAGCCGGGGCTGGAGTTTACCAGCTTCTACGACCCGGCCAATTTTACCTTTCCCTTCGGCGCTCACATAGCGGTCGTGGAGGTGGATGCCGAGACCGGCGTGGTTGCGGTGCGGCGCTACGTCGCGGTTGACGACGTGGGCAATATCGTCAATCCCATGATCGTCGAAGGCCAAGTAGCAGGCGGCATTACGCACGGCATTGGCCAAGCCCTGTTCGAGGAGGCCGTGTACGACGACAGCGGCCAGCTCATTTCTGGCTCGTACATGGACTACGTCCTGCCGCGCGCCGACGACCTGCCTTCCTTTGAAACCGACCACACTGTCACACCCTGCCCGCACAATCCTCTCGGCGTCAAAGGCGCTGGCGAGACCGGCACGATTGGCTCGCCGCCGGCTATTGTCAACGCCGTGATCGATGCCCTGTGGCCGTTGGGCGTGCGCGACCTTGCTATGCCGCTGACGCCCCAGAAGGTGTGGCAGGCCATCCAACAAGCCAGCTAAGGAGAAGACGACCATGATACCTGTCGCGTTTGACTATCATCGTCCCTCTTCAGTAGATGAGGCGATTGAGCTCCTCTCGGACGACGCCAAGCTCTTAGCTGGCGGCCACAGCCTGTTACCGGCCATGAAGCTGCGCCTGTCGTCACCGGGCGCGCTGATCGACATTGGCCGGATCGCGGAACTCAACTACATCAGAGAGGACGGCGGCATCATTGCTATTGGTGCGACTACTACCCATCAACAGATTGCGTCCTCGGACTTGGTGAGTGCCAACGCCTCGGCCTTGGCCCAAGCGGCCTCGGTCATCGGCGATCCGCAGGTGCGCAACAAGGGCACTATTGGCGGCTCGTTGGCCCACGCCGACCCGGCGGCTGACTACCCAGCCGCGATTTTGGCGCTGGGGGCTGAGATTGTTGTCAGGGGACCCGACGGCGGGCGTTCGATTCCGGCGGACGAGTTTTTCTTCGATCTGTTTTTGACCGCGCTCGCGCCGGACGAGATTATTACTGAGGTGCGCGTTCCGGCCGCGGACAAGTCGGCGTATGTCAAGTTTCCGCATCCGGCCTCGCGCTTTGCCGTGGTGGGTTGTGCTGCTGCCTCGGCCGGAGGCGCGGTCAAGGTGGCTTTTACGGGCGTGGCCAATGCGGCCTTCCGCGATAGTGGAGTTGAAGCGGCGCTCAGCGGCGGCTTGAGCGAGGAATCGATCGCTGCTGCAGCCGCGCGGGCGGCCGACGGACAGGAGGTGCTCGCCGACCACTTTGCTGGCGAGGAGTACCGCCGCCACTTGGCCAAGGTTTTTGCTCGCAAGGCGCTTGCGGCGATCGCTTAAGTACCAATCGCACCTAACAGGAAAGCCCCCGACGCTGGTATGGTGTCGGGGGCTTTCTCTTTTCTGACCGCTTTCCCCTTATTCCGTCTCGTATATAAAAATCGCTTCGATCGGCTCAGAAAAAATGTGGGCGATCTTAAATGCCAGCGGCAGACTGGGGTCGTATTTGCCCTTTTCGAGGGCGTTCACCGTTTGCCGCGAAACCTCTAGACGCTCCGCGAGATCGGCCTGAGTCCAGTCGCGCTCGGCGCGCAACACCTTTAGGCGATTTTTCATCGGTAGCGGAGATGGCCGACGATAACTGAGACCACGAAGGTAAACGTCATCAGCAAAATGATATCTGAGACTTCGGCATCCGTTATGAATTTTGCAGTTACCATCAGCGAATAACTAAAACTGCCGACGAGCGCGACGCCCATAGCTATAGCCAGTGCATCGAGTTGGATTTTGCGCTGCAGCTCATCCATGTATTTCAGGTGGCGCAAATACGACAAGATCATGCCGATGCCGATGCCCGCGTTTAGGACAATCGCGATAGCGGATATCAAATCAGAGGAATGCCACTCGTATAATATCGCTTTGTCGGCCAACACCATCGTCATAGACCAAGCAAAGGTCCAACAAAGAAAGCGAATTGTGTTTTTTGCACTGCCGCTAGTAAGACAACTCAAATTGACCATTGGCTTTTCCATAAGTCTGAGATCCTTTCCATAAAGTAAAGTTTGCTTTACTAAAGAACATAATCCAAAAAGTCGTAATGTCAAGCGTATTTTACAAAAAGATTAGCATACATGACTTTAAGGACGATTTTATCCATTCAAATGAAATGAAAAAGCCTTCGACCTTATCCCAGCATCGAAGGCTTTTCCTGCTCTTATAACGAGCTTTTTAGCAAAAAAATTGCGGGTCGCTCTGTCGGAATGGCACCTAATTCAGCCGTTTCTTGATGGTGTTTACGCTCTTGCGAATTTGAGTAATCAACAGATTTTAGGCCAAGCGCCGCGCACAGACCCAAAATGTCGTTGCAATGAGGAAAATGCCTCGTGTGTCGGGTCGGGTTGCACGGGAACGGACTGTTGTCTGTCGAGATAGAGGCAACCTACTTCGCTCACAGGCAGCGCGGTTAGCAACCTACTGGCCCGCTCTATTGCCGCGCACCACTGACGCTTCAGATCCGATAGCGTCTGCGGGATCGCTAGGTCTAGCCGCTGGATCTCCTCTTGGGTAAAAGCCGCGTTGCGATTCAACTGGTCGAGCAGGAAATCCGGCGTATATCCCTGATCTTTCCCACAGGCCGCCCAACACAGCGCTCCCAACGAGAGATAGCTGCTATCCAAGTGTAGAACGTCAATGAAATCGCGCGCCTCCCGGCGTCCGGCCAAAGCCAACACCTTGTTGGTGGCCGCGTCGACCCGGTGCAGGCGATAACCGCATAGTTCGTCTTGCTCAACGGGAAAGAAGCGGAAAGCGGAGTCCTGTGCCCATTCCAATCGGAGGGACTGCCCTTCCTTCGCCGCGATGGCCCTGAGATAGGCTGGCTGTCGCAAAATCCATTCGATCGCAAAGCCATTCGCGTTCAGTACGGCAACGTCGAACGCGGCACTCCGCGCGACGCTGTCTTCCACGTCGTGGAACATATCTAGGTCTTCGGAAAAACGCGGACTGTCGGAAATTTGGTGCAGGACCGCAGCACCAGCTACATAGCTTTCTGGGCTGCGGTTTTGCGCTAACAAACGCAGGATGGATTGCTGAAACGCGCTTAGGGGCATAGACGGGCGGCCAAGATAAATCCCTGCCGGCCTCCGTGCAGGCGCAAGCCCCGTGCGATCTCGGGTATATCTCCGACGCCGATTTCCAGATCCCGGCGCATATACCAGAAGCAGCGGGCGTAGTTGTCGGCAAAGGCTTGGCGGGCGAGTTGTAGCCGCTCGGTTTCGCTTAGTGTATTTTCGCGTTGTTCGGGATACACGATTTGCTCTTTGGGATTATACGCGAGAAATGGCGATTAGATATAGGCCTCCTACATATTGGATTGTACTTTGCAAGATTCTTTCGGGCAAGGCGTCTTGACTTGTGCGACTAAAAAGGACAATAATGGAACAGCGAAAGGACAAGAGCCAGTCCATCTTCACTAAGGAATAAACAGCGATGTCCACGATACAGACGATGTCACAGAGCGATCTTAGAGCCGAAGCCAAGCGCTACCTGCCGGGAGGCGTCGGCGCTACGGGACGGCACAACCCGTGCTTGGGGTATGCCCTCTACCTGCGCAATGCCGAGGGCTGCCGCATCTACGACGTCGATGGCAAGGAGTACATCGATTTCAACTTGGCTCATGGAGCCGCATTTTTGGGCTACAACCACCCGGCAACGCGCGAGGCCATGACCGCAGCATTGGACGCGGGCATTCTCGCCGGCTACGAGACCGAAGCACACACGGACCTGGCGCGGCGGATCACCGAGATCGTCCCCTGCGCCGAGCGCGTTCGCTACGGCAATACTGGTTCAGAGGGGACGATGGTCTGTGTCCGCTTGGCTCGCGCCCACACTGGCAAGCACAAAATTCTCAAATTCTGGGGGCACTTTCACGGCCTCTACGACTACGTCATGTTCAATTCGCACACGCCGTTGACGCCGGTGCCTCCGGGCAACTACGTCGAGCCGTGTGGAGAGTCTGCGGGTATGCCGCCGCAGATGGACGACCTCATCATCGTCGTACCATGGAAGGACGAGGCCGCCCTAGAAAGAGCGCTGCGCGAGCACGGCGACGAGATCGGCGGCATCATCATGGAGCCGATCAATTACAACCAGGGTTGCATCGTCGCCGATACCGAGTACATGCAGTTCGTCCGCGACCAAGCCAGTGCCCACGATGTCGTCCTTATATACGACGAGGTGCTCTCGGCCTTCCGCACCGGGCCCGACTGCGCTCAGGGATACTACGGCGTCACCCCGGATGTTTGCGTTTTGGGCAAGGCTGTCGCCGCTGGTGCTCCAGTCACTGTCATTGCTGGCAAAGCCGAGATCATGGATCTGGTGGGACCGCTTGGCGAGGTCGCTCAGAGCGGGACCTTCACCGGCAACCCACCGGCCGTGATGACCGCGCTGGCTGCCGTCAACGAGCTTACTAGTCCGGGGTTTTACGATCACATCTATGAAGCCGGAGGTCGGCTCTGCGACGGTCTGGTCGAACTCTTCGAGCGCGCTGGCGTGCCCGCCCGGGTGCAGGGCTTGGGCGCGCGCTTCGGCATCTTCTTCGGATTCACCCATCCGGTCGAGCGCTTCGACGATAGCCTCGACCGCGACCAGGAGATGACCGGGAGGTTCATCCGCGCCTGCGCCGACAAAGGGGTCTATTTCCACGACTACGGCACGCTCGTCGCCGGCCACCACGGCGTGTCAGCCCAGCACACCTTGGACGATATCGACGAA
The DNA here is from genome assembly GCA_022827835.1 of Candidatus Latescibacterota bacterium. Taxonomy (GTDB): domain Bacteria; phylum Latescibacterota; class UBA2968; order UBA8231; family UBA8231. Next base: position 30,898 of record JAJEIO010000047.1, on the reverse strand, counting down.
GCGCTCAATCGGGTTGAGAGCGCGCTGCACAGTATGTGAGCGATGATACACATCGCATCCAACAGGATAGCCCCCGATGCTGGTTGAGCGTCGGGGGCTATTTCTGTCTAAGTCAGCTATTAAGCGCCCGCAGGAGGTCGAAGGCGAACGAAGAAATACCGTTCAACAGATTTTAGGCCAAGCTCCGCGCACGGACCCAAAATGCCGTTGCAATGAGGCAAATGCCTCGTCTGTCGGGTCGGGTTGCACGGGAACGGACTGTTGTCTGTCGAGATAGAGGCAACCCACTTCGTCCGCAGGTAACACGGTTAGCAACCTACCGGCCCGCTCCATTGCCGCGCACCACTGACGCTTCAAATCCGATAGCGTCTGCGGGATCGCTAGGTCTAGTCGTTGGACTTCCTCTTGAGTAAAAGCCGCGTTGCGATTTAACTGGTCGAGCAGGAAATCCGGCGCATATCCCTGATCTTTCCCACAAGCCGCCCAACACAGTGCTCCCAATGAGAGATAGCTGCTGTCCAAGTGCAGAACGTCGATGAAATCGCGCGCCTCCCGGCGTCCGGCCAAAGCCAACACCTTGTTGGTGGCTGCGTCGGCCCGGTGCAGGCGGTAACCGCATAGTTCGTCTTGTTCAACGGGAAAGAAGCGGAAAGCGGAATCCTGAGCCCACTCCAATCGAAGGGACTGCCCTTCCTTCGCCGCGATGGCCCTGAGATAGGCCGGCTGCCGCAAAATCCATTCGATCGCAAAGCCATTCGCGTCTAGGACGGCAACGTCGAACGCGGCACTCCGCGCGACGCTGTCTTCCACGTCGTGGAACATATCTAGGTCATCGGAAAAACGCGGACTGTCGGGAATTTGGTGCAGGACCGTAGCACCAGCTACATAGCTCTCTGGGCTGCGGTTTTGCGCTAGCAAACGCAGGATAGATTGCTGGAACGCGCTTAGGGGCATAGGCGGGCGGCTAGGATAAATCCCTGCCGGCCTCCGTGCAGGCGCAAACCCCGTGCGATCTCGGGTATATCTGCGACGCCGATTTCCAGATCCCGGCGCATATACCAGAAGCAGCGGGCGTAGTTGTCGGCAAAGGCTTGGCGGGCGAGTTGCAGCCGCTCGATTTCGTCTAGCGTATTTTCGCGTTCTGTATGCACGGTTTGCTTCTTCGGGATTATACGCGAGAGACGGCGATATTGGATTGTACTTTGCAAGGTTCTTTCGGGCAAGACGTTTTGACTGGTGCGACGTTAGTCCCGCGTCAACTGACGGTAGCGCACCCGCTGAGGTACAACCGAATCTTCGCCTAGCCGCGCTTTCTTGTTTTCCTCGTACTCTGAAAAGTTGCCCTCGAACCAATAGACTTGACTGTCGCCTTCAAAGGCCAGAATGTGCGTGGCGATGCGGTCTAAAAACCATCGATCGTGGCTGATGACCACGACGCAGCCGGCGAAGTTTTCCAGCCCCTCCTCCAGCGCCCGCAGCGTATGCACGTCTAGGTCGTTGGTCGGTTCGTCGAGCAGGAATACGTTGGCTTGCTCCTTGAGCACCTTGGCCAGATGGACTCGATTGCGCTGACCGCCCGAGAGCGTACCCACCTTCTGCTGCTGGTCGGCACCAAGGAAGTTGAAGCGCGCGAGGTACGCCCGCGAATTTACCTTGCGCTCGCCCAGCTCAAGCTCTTCCTCGCCGCCCGAGACCTCCTGCCAGACCGTGTTTTCCCCCACAAGGGTCTCTCGGCTCTGATCGACATACCCGAGTTGCACGGTCTCGCCGATGCGGAGTTGGCCGCTGTCGGCGGTCTCCTGGCCGGTAATCAGCCGGAACAGGGTCGTCTTGCCCGCGCCGTTCGGCCCGATGACTCCGACGATCCCGCCCGAGGGCAGCGCGAAATCCATGTTCTCGAAGATAATGCGGTCGCCGTAGCGCTTGCTCACGTCTTTGGCCTCAATGGCGATATTGCCCAGCCGTGGGCCCGGCGGAATGTAGAGCTGCACCTCCTCGTTCCGCTGTACTCGATCCTGATTTAGCAATTCCTCGTAGGCCCTGATCCTCGCCTTGTTTTTCTGCTGCTTGGCCCTCGGCGTCATGCGGATCCACTCCAGCTCGCGTTCCAGCGTCCGCTGTCTTTCGCTCTCGCTCTTTTCTTCCAGCCGTAGGCGCTCTTTCTTCTGCTCTAGCCACGACGAGTAATTGCCCTTCCACGGCACGCCGCGCCCTTGGTCTAGCTCCAGAATCCAGCCCGCCACATTGTCGAGAAAATACCGGTCGTGGGTGACGGCGATCACCGTCCCTTGGTACTGATGCAAATGTCCCTCTAGCCACGCCACTGTCTCGGCGTCGAGGTGGTTGGTCGGCTCGTCGAGGAGCAGGATATCCGGCTGGCGGAGCAACAGCCGACACAGCGCCACACGCCGTCGCTCGCCGCCCGAAAGCGTAGAGACCTCTTGGTCTTCGGGTGGACAGCGCAGCGCGTCCATGGCCATATCCAGCCGACTGTCCAAATCCCAAGCTCCGACCGCGTCGAGTTGTTCGGCCACGGTGGCCTGCCGCTCGATCAGGGCGTTCATGGCGTCGTCGTCCATGGGGTCGGCGAACTGGGCGTTGATGTCTTCGTACTCGCGCAGCAAGTCCACTGTCTCCTGCACGCCCTCTTCGACGATATCCTTGACCGTCTTGCCTTTTTCTAACTCAGGCTCCTGTTCTAGGAATCCGACCGTAAATCCCGGCTGGATGCTAATGGTCCCCTCGTATTCGGAGTCTATGCCCGCCATAATACGCAACAGCGAACTCTTCCCCGATCCATTCAAGCCCAACACCCCGATTTTGGCTCCGTAGAAGTAAGACAGTGAAATGTCGGTGATAATCGCCTTACGGTTGTAGTGCTTGCTCACTTTGTACATCGAATAGATTATTTTTTCTGCTTCGCTCATGTTATTTCAGTCCTTTATATGCTGTAAATACAATGCCCAAATCCCGTTCCGCCCGCGCCAGGTTCGAATACGGCTGCCGCCCCGGCTCCTGCAAACACTGCAAGAAGTCCTGCATCATGCCCTTGTAGCCCATCAAGTCCCCCACGCCCGGAAAGTAGAGCCGCTTCCGCCGCCCCCGCAACCGCACGTATAGCCCATTGCACTCGAAGACGATCCGTCCTTCCGTCCCCAAAATCCGCGCGTGCTGAAAGGTGCCCTTGGTCAAGCTGAAGGCGTTCCAAGCGTAACGCAACACTAACTCGGCTCCCGATGGATATTCGACCCGTACTATCGAATTCCGCTCCGGCTCGCCCGCTTGGTGCCCGGGGAACTCCGCGGTCACCTGCTGGGGTGCGTCGGCGAACAGGTCTGCTCCGAGGGCCACGAAGTGGATCCCGCCTTCTAGCAGTGCGCCATAGCTGCTTTTCCATCCCGTGGCATCTTGCGTAAATCGTTTGCCGATAATCGCCTGTTGCACTTGGCCGATAAAACCCTGCCGGATGATCCATTTGAGTAGCTTGAGTGAGGGCTTGTAGTAATAGTTTTCCGCGATCATCATCAGCGCATCTGGATGGGCTGCTGCGGCCGTGCCAATGGCCGCTAAATCGTCCTCGGTGGCGCACAACGGCTTTTCCACTAGCACCCCCTTGCTGGCTGCCAACGCGGAGACGGCTTGCGACCGATGCGCATCTGGCGGCGAACTGATCAGCACTGCATCCACCGCGCTGTCGAGGACGTCGGCGTACGATGCGAAGACCTGTCCCCCGCCGCATTGGCGGCTGAGGGCCTCTGCGCTGGCCTGCGTGCGGCTGTGAAAGGATAGCTCGACCTTGCCGACGAGGTTTTTCGCGTGCAGGCGACCGATGGTGCCGCATCCTACTAGACAGACCTTCTTCATCGCTTTGCCAATATCCGCTCGGCGACCCGCAGTGCGTTGGCCGCGATGGTCAAACTTGGATTTACTCCGCCCGAAGACGGCATGAAGCTGCCGTCAGACACGTAAACATTTTCGCTGCCCCAATAGCGGCAATCCTCGTCGAGGACGCCTTCCTCTGGCGTGGTGGCGCAGCGCAGGGTGCCTATGGCGTGAGAGAAGGAATCGATCAAGTAGCGGTAGCGCAGCAGACCGCCCGCTTGGCGCAATACGGCCTCTGCTTTGGCTAGCAGGTAATCGCGGCGGCGGCAGTCGGCGTCGCTATAGGCGTGCTCGATCTGCACTAGTTCCATGCCGAAGATGTCTTGCTCGCTGGATAGTGACACGCGGTTTTCTCGGCGCGGATCGTCCTCGGCAATGCAGAGCAAGTTCTGCATATAGCCAGTCAGCAGCCCGACGAGCGTCTTGAAGCCCCAAGGGGCGTGGTGCCGGATGATGGGGGGAGCAGGCGTGTAGATATCTTGGATGACGCCCACGGCCGTGCCCAATTCCGCGCGCAGGTCTTCGTAGAAATCGGAAAAGCAGAGCTGTTTGTGGAAGACCTGTTGCGGATTGGTGCGAAAGGGAAAGATGCCATTGGCAATCCCGTTGCAGTGGCGCATGAGAAAGCGCCCAATCAGGGGGTGGTCGAATCCCGAGCGGAGCATCAGGGCCGGGCTGTTGAGTGCCCCAGCGGCTAAGACCACCAAGTCGGCCGAGAGCGCGTGGGTTTGCCGGGAGGTGCTGTCCACGTATTCGACTTGTTCGACGCGTCCGCTCCGTTGCACTAGCCGTCGCGCCACCGCTCCGACGATGATCTCTAGTCCGGCCGCCGAGGCAGCGGCTAGCACGGTGGAAGCCATGTCGTTTTTGGCCTCCACTTTGCAGGGGAACCCGTCGCAGGTGATGCAGCGCAGGCAGAGGGGCCGGGTGCGGTCGGAAAAGTTGATTGCCAGCGGGATTTTGAACGGTTGTAGCCCTAGGTCTGTCCCCGCTTGGTAAATGCGCTGGGCCGGCGCGCTCAACTCAACGGTGGCGTGCGGGTACGCGGTTAGTCCCGGCGGTTCGTGCGGATCGGTGCCCGCTTCGCCGTGGACTCCTAAAAGCTGCTCGGCGCGGGCGTAGTACGGCGCTAGGTCTGCATAGGACAGGGGCCAGCGGGCAAAGTCCGCCGGCCGCAGCCGCAGCGATGCCCCGCCGAAAAAGACCGAGTTGCCGCCGACGACCTCGTTGGGATAGGTGCGCTGGAAGGTGCGGCGTCCGTACTGCTTGACCAGAAGGGGCGAGGCCGAGCGGTAGCGCTTCTTCAATAAGATGGTGCGCTGGTCCCAGTCCGCGGCGTCGCGCTTGGCCCATTGGCCTCGCTCCAGCAGCGCGGTCTTCAGCCCGGCTTGCACCAGCGCGTGGGCCACCAGCGAGCCGCCGAACCCAGAGCCGATGACTACGGCGTCATAGTGCGCCGCGTTCATGGGCGTAGAGCGCGGCCAGCCCGGCGATAATCACCAAGGCCGCGTAGTGGAACTTTTCGCGGGTGTCCAATTCGCGCTGGATGCGGGGCAGGTTGGGTTGGAATTTCCCAGACATATTGCGCTGGATGTAGGTCTTGTAGTACTCGACGGTGAATCGCTCTAGCCCACCGTTCATGTAGATGAGAAAACCCAACCCGACCGGGTGTTCGGGATTGCCGAGAAAGTAAAAGAGCGGACTCAAAGCGGCCAATACGACTCCAGAGCGCTGGAATTTGAGCCACTTGAACCCCTCGAAGGGCGCGTCCTTATAAGCACCCCCCAAGGCCACGAGCAGCCCAGTGCAATATCCGGTCATCAGATAGCCCCAGAAGCTCTCGATGGGTGCGGCGACGAGCAGGAAGGCGAAGACAATGGCGACGATTAGGACCCCCGCGCTGTGGCGGACGAGGTCGCTGGTGATCGGGCGGCCAAAGAAGGTAATGTGCGAGGGGACGAAGTACTTTTGCTGGTCTTCGGTGCGGAAGAAGCCCTTGTAGATTTCGGCGAGGAAGCGCTCTAGACCCATGATGAGGAAGAACATTTGCACGAGGCCGAGGTGCTGGAATTGCGCGCTGAAATACGGGATGAAGTACAGCGGCAAAAAGATCGCGACGTGGAAGTACATGCTGCGCGGAAAGGTCTTGGGCTTGAAGCCCTCATACGGAGCGTCTTTGAACGCGCCCCACAGGCAGGTGTAGAGGCCGGAGACGAGGGCGGTGATAAACGAAAGGGCGAAGGTCATGGTTCGTTAGGAAGTTGTTGGAGTGGTCAAAGCATCAAATAGTAGGCTCCTCGCCCCGGTTCGGCAAACGGCTTGCGTGTTGACGTTATCTATACCATTGGTCAGTTTTTGAGGCGATCCGGCCACTATTCACTGCACGATTTCAACAAGGAGCTTTACCCATGCGGCTCGGCGTCGTCGGTATGTTGCCCCCGGACTTTCGCGAAATCAGCGACCAACACATAGAGGCGATCAAGGCGCTCAATCTCACGGGCACAGCCTTTCACGCCCCTGGGGAAAATCTGGCTGCCATCACGGTTGAAGAGTGCCACAAGGTGCGCGATACCATTGCAGCCGCGGGCATGGAGCTACCCCAGTTCGGCATTGGCTTTTCCGAGTGTATGTTTGATCCCGACTCTGCGGTGCGCGACCAAGTAGTAAGCAAGATCGAGCGCGGCATTGAAGTCGCCCGCGACTTGGCTGCCCACACCTGTCTAATCCGCACGGGCAGCCTCAATCCAGTCGGTTCGTACTCGCCGTCTCGGCATAATCTCACGCCCGAGGCCCGCTCTCTGCTCGTCGAAACCCTCAAGCGCGTGGCTGCCAAGTCCGAGTCTGAAGCCGTCACCATAGTCATTGAGACGCATCTGCTCACCATCATGGGATCGCCGGAAATAAACCGCGACGTGCTGCAAGAGGTTGGCTCTGAGCGCATGACCGTGGTCATGGATTACGTCAACCATTTTCAGAATTTGGACCAGGTGTACAACAGCACTGAGCGCTTGCAGCACATATTTGAGATTATGAACCCCATCTCGGTCGTCGGGCACTGCAAGGATATCAAGCTGTCGCCTGGCTTGGTGCTCCACATTGACGAGGAGATACCCGGCGACGGCGAACTCGACCTCGCTACCGCGCTCAAGCTGTGGCACGACGCCCATCCCGACGGCTACATGCTCCTCGAACACTTGCCCAACGAGAAATACCCCAGAGCCGCCGCCAATGTCCACCGCATCCTTGCCGAAGCCGGAATTCCCGTACATTAAACGCACATCTAATCAAGGAGAATACTGTGATTAAGCCCCACGGCGCAGAAGAACTCAAACCACTTTACGTCGAAGACGATGCAGTGCGTGCCCAGTTGCTAGAAGAAGCCGCTGGCCTGCCCGCTGTAGTCGTCTCTTCGGCCGCTGCATCCTCAGCCGTCATGCTCGGCTCGGGTTACTTTACCCCGCTTACAGGCTTTATGGACGCCGCCGATGCCAAGAGTGTGGCTGCGAACATGTACATGGCCGACGGCCTGCTGTGGCCCACCCCGGTCGTCAACATGGTCCCCGGCGATCAGGTTCCGGAGGGCGTGGCTCCCGGCAGCCGCATCGCCCTGTTGGATCCGAATGTGGACGGCAATCCCGTTATTGCCATCCAGGAAGTTACCTCGGTTGAACCGCTCTCCGATGCGGAGCGCGCCGCCATCATTGAACAAGTCTTTGGCACGGACGACGACGCCCATCCCGGAGTCGCTGCGTTCAAGGCTGCGGGAGACACCCTCATCGCCGGACCCATCGAAGTACTCAACTTCTCGTACTTTCCCGGCGACTTTCCCGCGACCTTCCGCACTGCTGTCGAGTTGCGCGCCGAGATCGCCGAGCGCGGTTGGGATCGGGTCGTGGCCTTCCAGACCCGCAACCCCATGCACCGCGCCCACGAAGAGCTGTGCCGCATGGCGCAGCAGGCCGTTGAGGCCGATGGCATCCTCATCCACATGCTGCTGGGCAAGCTCAAGGCCGGCGACATCCCGGCCGATGTGCGCGACGCCTCCATCCGCAAGATGGTCGAGCTCTACTTCCCGGAGAACACGGTGATGATTGCCGGCTATGGCTTTGACATGCTCTACGCCGGTCCGCGCGAAGCCGTGCTGCACGCCATCTTCCGCCAGAACAGCGGCTGCACGCACCTGATCGTGGGCCGCGACCACGCGGGCGTTGGCGATTACTACGGAGCGTTTGACGCGCAGACCATTTTCGACGGCATCAGCGACGCGCTCGAAATCGAAATTTTCCGCGGCGATCACACGGTCTGGTGCAACGAGTGCAACGAGGTGGTGATGATGCGCGACTGCTCGCACGGCGGCGACGCGTATTTGTTCCTGTCGGGGACCCAAGTCCGCGAGATGCTGGCCGCTGGTGAGGCCCTGCCGCCGGAGTTTGCGCGGCCGGAAGTGGCCGAGATTCTCGCGGAACACTATCAGCAAGAGGCAGTGGGAGCTTAGGAGGTACAACCATGGAATACCGCAGAATGGGCCGCACCGGCCTCAAAGTATCGGAAGTTTGCCTCGGGACCATGACCTTTGGCCACAGCACGGACGAGCGAGAAGCCAAGCGGATCGTCGATCTGGCGTTTGACGCGGGCATCAATTTCTTCGACACAGCCGATTCGTATGGCGGCGGAGAGTCCGAGGTCATCACTGGCAAGGCGCTCAAGGGCCGCCGCCGCAATGCAGTCATCGCCACCAAGTTCTTCAACCCCATGGGGCCTGGCCCCAACGACTCGGGGATGTCGCGGGTGCGCATTATGAACGCCGTCGAAGACAGCCTCCAGCGACTGCAGACCGATTACATCGACCTCTATTACATTCACCACGTGGATACCCAGACTCCTTTGGAGGAGATGTTGCGCGCCCTCGACGATTTGGTTCGCCAAGGCAAGGTACGCTATACCGCCTGTTCCAACTATCAGGCGTGGCGCTTGATGGAGGCGTTGTGGATTTCGGACGCGAACGGCTTGGCGCGCTTTGAGTGCTATCAGCCGCAATACAGCTTGGTCGTGCGCGACATTGAGCAGGAGCTGATTCCCGTCTGTCAGCTCAAGGGATTGGGCGTGGTGGTGTGGAGTCCGCTCGGCGGCGGCTTTCTGTCTGGCAAGTACAAGCCTGGAGAACGCACTTTGGAAGGCACGCGTTCAGCCGATGCTTGGGCCTACCCGCAAAGCTATTTTGCCGCCAATGCCGACGAGACCTTAGAGACGCTCATAGCAGTAGCTGACGAGATGGGCCGTTCGCCTGCACAGGTTGCCCTGCGTTGGGTGTTGGAACAACCGGCTATCACCTCGGTTATCATTGGCGCGCGCACGGTCGAGCAGGCGAGGGACAACATGCTCGCTGGTAGCTTTTCTCTGCAGGACGAAGCCCGCGCCCGGCTCGACGAAGTCTCCTACCTCCCGCATCGCTATCCAGAGGCCATGGAAGCGAACATGCACGAGCGCCGCGACGACGCGGTCGAGATGCCCTCGCTGGAGTGACGGGTGACGGAGCACTCCCTCCAAGCCGCCAAAACCTGCGAGCTTCACGTCCACATCGGCGGCAGTCTTTTTGCCGCCGATCTCCTCGACTTGGCCCGCGACCACTACGAAAAAATCGACTGGTCCCTCTTTGTCGATAGCTTTGAACGCACATATCACCGGCGGCCCGATCCGGTTGCGCTGTTCCGCGAGGCGCTCCATAGCCAATGTCTCGACGCGCTCAAGGCGCACTGTGTGTACGGCGCGGAAGACGGCGGCGACTTTGCCCATTTCCAAGCCAAGTTCAACTTGGCCATCTGCATCTATCGCCATTGGTGGAATGTCTTGGGCAAGCCAGAAGAAATTTTGCACCGGATATTTGCCCGCCATCGGCGCGAAGGGCTGCGCTACGTCGAATACCGCGCCATGGCTCCCTACGACCACATCCAGCCCGAAGCCTTCGCGCAGTTTCACGAGTTGACTGCTCGCGCCATCGCCCAAGCCTGTACTGCAGACTTTACCGCTCGCTATCTCATCAGCTTGCCACGCTGGGCACCGCTCGAATGCTACAAGTTGGTTCAACGCCTGCTCGACGAAAACGAGGATTTGCTTCCCACGATCGTCGGCCTCGACTTCTGCCACTTTGAGGAGGGCTATCCGCCCGCGAGTACTCGCGCCTTCTTCCGCCGCCTGCGCCGCGACAACGAGCGGTACCCGGAGCGCGCTCTCGACGTGGCCTATCACGTCGGCGAGGTGTACTTCGATAAGTCGCTCGAAAGCGCGGTGCGCTGGTGCCACGAAGCCGCAGAGTTGGGTGCGCTGCGTTTGGGGCACTGCACTTCGCTAGGGCTCGACCCGAAAGTTGCCGTATCCCGCCGGCCCCAAGCCCACGAGAGGGAGTTGGTCAGCGAACGCTTGGCCCAGATCGCCTACGATTTGCACCACAAGAGTGCATTGGCAGAATTCGGCATTTCGGTTGATGACCAAGCCCTGATGCAGGAGCGCAGCAGCCTCTCGTCCCGTCCCGGCGATGCGCTGGTTTGCCGCGCATACGATCCCGCGCGCCTTGAAGCAGTGCGCCGACGGCAGGACTTTGCGCTCAGCCGCTTGGCTGCGCGCGGCACCGTAGTAGAGACCTGCCCGACCTCCAACTTGCGCATCGGTGCGGTGCCCGACGCTAAAGATCACCCGGTGCATCGCTTCTTGGCCTCTGATGTCCGATTGGCTATCGGTGCCGACGACCCCGGCCTTTTCGACTGCACACTCGCCGACGAGGTCAACTGGGTCCAGCGCCACACTGGCATGACAGCCGACGCACTGCAAGCCCGCCTTGGCGATCCGCGCGACTATCGGTGTGGCGCGACCCGCGCCTGCTAGGAGCCCATGATTACCCCGCAAAAGATGTTCAAGGGGTTTTTCTACACCTTGGGCACGGGTTATGCCGCGAGGCTGTGTAGCGTGGGCCTGACGGTCCTGATCAAAAGACAGCTCGAACCGAGTGTTTTTGCCGATGTGTTTTTGGGCGTGACGGTTTTTACCATGCTGTCCAGCCTGCGCGAGTTTGGCCTGACGCACGCGCTGTTGCACTTCCAAGACCGAGTCGAGGAATTCATTGGTACGCACTTTGCACTGAATGTGTGCATTACCTTGCTGTCGTGTTTGTTGACCAGCGGGGTCGTCTTGGCCTTGACGTTGCTTTTCCCAGCGGATTTTTCCTGGACCTTTGCCCAAGTCGCGTGGGTGCTAGCGGCGCTGCACTTTGTGCGCCAACTGAGCCTGACTTCAGAGGCTCTGCTGAGGATGGATTTTGAGTTTGGGCGGCTTTCCCTGTTGCACGGGCTGGGGACGCTGTTGGCCTTGAGTAGTGCTCTGCTGGCGGCCCGCGCCGGGTGGGAAGAGTGGAGTTTGATATTGGGGGGGTGGACTACGTACTCGGTGCTCAGCGTGGTGTACGTGCTGTTTTTTTCTACTGCTACTTGGTGCAGTCGTCCTCTGCGCCTCGCTTCCTTGCACTTCGACTGGGTTTGGGCGCGCCGCTTGTTGGGCTATGGCGTGTGGATCTGGATTGGTTGGGTATTGCAAATTTTTATTTGGTGGTACGACAAATTGGTCGTGCGCTTGGTAGTCGGCGATACGGCGCTGGCGCTCTACGAGACGGCGTGGTGGCTGGTGCAGATCCCCACCGCGATCATCGCGCATATTATCCTCAACTACAGCGGTGCTTTGTACTCGCGGTATCGGCACGAGCGCGAGCGGCTGGGTGAGTTGTTCTCCAAGATGATCAGCCTAGTGCTGAGAGTGTCGGCTCCGGTGTCGCTGATTTTGGTTTTTAATGCCCGCGAAGTAGTCACCCTTTTAGGCGGCCAATGGGCTGGGTCGGCGCGCATCGTGGTTTGGCTGGCGGCGTATGCGCTGTTGCGCCCGCTGCTCAGCGATGGCTTTAGCCTGCTGTGGGCGGTAGGGGCGACGCGACGGTCCGCGTACATAGTGGGGATGCAGGGGGTAGTGGCCCTTTTTGCCGTTCCCGCGCTGGGCGTGTTGTGGGGCGCGGAGGGCGTGGCGTACAGCATGGGCGCGGTGGCTGGCACGGGTTTCTTAGGACTGTGCATTGGCCTGCGCGCCTATGTGAGCGTCAATTGGTTCAAGGTGTTGGCCGCGCCGGCCGTGGGATTGTTGGCAGCCGCTGTCTGTGGATGGTTGTACGACCGTTGGGCCTTGGATTATGCCGTGGGCGATTTTGTTTTGCGGAGTGGGACTATGGCGTTGGCGTACGGGATTGTTCTCGGGATACTAGAGCGCCGCACCATTGTCGAGGAGCTTGGGCACTTGCGTCGCATTATGCGCGGGGGCGCGGAAGAGGAATAGAAAACGCAGGACGACCACGTACTTTTGACCGTCTATCGCGGATCGGTGCCAATTTCTATTTCGCCGGCCGCGATCTGTGCTAGAGTGGCCACGTAGAGCCGGTGTTCCACCGCTAATACCCGCTTTTGTAACGTCTCGGGCGTGTCTTCTGCTTTAACTGGAACCTTCTTCTGTGCGAGTACTCTCCCGTGGTCGTATTCTTCATCCACCAAGTGGATCGTCGCCCCGCTCTCTCGCTCTCCGGCGGCCAACACCGCCTCGTGGACCCGCATCCCATACATGCCCTGTCCGCCGAACTTGGGCAACAGGGCGGGATGGATATTCAAAATCCGCCCTTCGTAGGCCGTCAAAACCTCCGTCCCCAGCTTCTTCATGTATCCGGCTAGACAAATTACTTCGACCCTGTGCCGCTGCATCGCCGCCAGAATCGCTTCTCCCAGCGCCGCCCCGTGCGTACGCTCGCTCAGGTGGTACGCCGCGATGTTCGCCTGTCGCGCCCGCGCCAGCGCACCCGACTGCGAGTTGTTGCTAATCACTACGCGCGGCTCGGCCGCTAGCGTCTCCGTCTGACAGGCATCGATGATCGCCTGCATGTTTGAGCCGGTGTGCGAGGCAAGAAACCCCAGTTTTAGCATTTAGAGGATGTCCAGCACTTGCTCTGGCGGTCGCCCGATGCGCGCTTGGCTTCCTTTGACCACGATGGGCCGCTCGATCAGGATGGGGTGTTCGACCATCGCCTGAATGAGCTGCGCGCGATCCGTCACCTCGGCCAACCCCAGCGCCGCGTATTCGTCTTCTTTGGTGCGCATCAGTTCCCGGGGTTCCAGTCCGAGCTTTTGCAAGAGTTCGTCTAGGGTCTTGGCATCCGGCGGCGTCTTCAAGTACTCGACGACGTTTGCCTCTACGCCTTGCTCGGACAATAGAGCCAACGTCTGCCGACTTTTAGAGCATTGCGGGTTGTGGTACATCGTTACTTCGGCCATTTTCTACTCCCGTTGAGTGTTTGATTGCCACCGCAAAAATTAAGGTCTTGCCCTCATGCCTACAATAAGCCCGGCGACGCCAGCCGACGCCGAATTCTTTCAGCAAAACGGCTACATCCGCTACGAGCACTTCTTCTCCGCCGAGGAGATCGCCTCGCTGCGCCACGCCATTGACCACGCCATCGACACGCATCGCGCCCGCATCAGAGGGGCCGAGCGGGATGGCCGCGTGTCGGAAGAGTACGAGCGCGTCTTCAACCAGATGGTCAACCTCTGGACCGACTATCCAGATGCCAAGGAAATTGCCTTCCATCCGCGCTTGGCCGAGACTGCCCGCCGCTTGAGCGGCTGCCGCCACGTGCGCATCTACCACGATCACGCGATGATCAAGCCCCCCGGCCAAACGAGTAAGGAGACGAACTGGCATCAGGACGCTCCCTATTGGCCGATGGACCCGGTTGGCGCGCTGTCGGCGTGGATTGCGGTGGACGATGTGACCGCGGACAACGGCTGCCTCCACTTTGTGCCTGGTTCGCACCTGTACGAGCGGCTCGAACCGATTAAACTCGGGGTTGCTGGAGAGAGTATCGTCGGTAAAATGAAGGAACAGGGCTACGACGTGCCCGAGCCGGTGACCATGGACATGCAAGCCGGCGGCGTTACCTTCCACCACGGCTGCACCTTCCACTACGCCGGTCCCAACCAGACGGCTGCGCCGCGCCGCGCGTTCGCCATTATCTACATGCCGGACTATACCACGTTTACCGGGACGCACGATGCGGCTGGCGCGGCCGACGAGATGGAGGCCGGCGGCCCTTGGGATCATCCGCTGCATCCGATTCTGGCGGGCGATTGAGGCGGCAACGCGATAGACTCACAGAAAAGCCGAATACGGGACGACGGCTCGCCGGAATTCGCTCAGATGGTGGCGCGATTGGTGGAGGAGAGGAGCGTGTTGGAGCGATAGCTCGTAAAAATACTGCTTAGGAACGTTTAATACCCAATTTTTTCATTTTGTTGTACAGCGTAGAAGGCGGTACGCCCAGTAGAGCTGCCGCTCCTTTTGTCCCCTTGATCTGCCCGTTAGTCGCATGGAGTACTTCGAGAATATAGCTGCGTTCAAGTTCAAGTAGCGGCATTATTTCGCGTTGGGAAGTTGATAATGCCTGTCCTTTAAGGCCGAGAACGGCGTTTACAATGTTAAAACCGTGTTGCATCAGATCGGCCACTTCGATTTGCGATCCCTTGCAGGCTATGACGGCCTGCTGTATAAGATGCTCCAGTTCCCCCACATTCCCCGGCCAATCATAGGCTTGCAGCATCTCCATAACCTCGGAACTCAAGGAGGCAGGCTGCCGACTTAGGTGTGCTGTCATGCGATTTTTGAAAAACTCGACGAGGGCCGGGATGTCCTCCTTGTGTTCGCGCAGAGGCGGGATGTACAGCGGAAACATCTGCAGGCGCAAATACAGTTCCTCGCGAAAATCACCGGCCTGTACCATCGCCTTCAGGTCGCGGCTAGTCGCGGCGACCATGCGCGTCTGTGCGGTCAGCGGTTGGTTACTGCCAACGCGTTCAAACGTGCGCTCTTCCAACAAGCGCAAGACCTTGTCCTGCGTTTCCAACATCATCTCGCCGATTTCATCCAAAAAGAGAGTGCCGTCTTTGGCCTGTTCCACCTTGCCTATTTCGCTGGTAGCCGTCTCATTTTCGCAACCAAAGAGTTCACTATCGTCCAACGCTTGGGACAAGGCTCCGCAATTGACATGAATAAAAGGGCCGTTGCCATAAGCACTCAATGCGTGTAGTGCCCGCGCCGCCAACCCCTTACCCACACCCATTTCACCTAGCAGTAGTACGGTCAGATCGGAGGGTGCCACCTCCGTGAGTTTGGTTTGAAACTGGCGCATGGTCTCGCTCTGGCCGATCAGTACGGTCAGATCGGAGGGTGCCACCTCCGTGAGTTTGGTTTGAAACTGGCGCAAGACCTTGCTCGGTCCGACACCCTTGTTGTCCCCACGGAGTGTGGCCGATAGGGTCTCGATATGCGCGTCCGGTTTTACCGCAAGCTGCGCCTGCGCCGGTTCTGAGTAATTGAGATCCCGATCTATCGCGCGGACTTGAAAGGTGTAGTCGCCCGGCAGCAGGCTTTGATAACAGGCTCGTAGCTCCCGAGTCGCGGGACCCCAGTCGAGGTCGTATCCCTGCAAGCGATATTCATAGAGCATGTCGCGGGGATGGGTGGAAAAACTCAGGCCCTTGTACTCGAAAACTACCGGCTGTCCCACCGTAGATAGGCAGACGTCCGCTTTCTCATAGACCTGATCGGTGATAATCCGGGTTAGACGAATCCGGGGCGGCGTTTGCCTTGGTCGGTAGCGTATGATGGAACCCACGACCGTGCCAAACCAAAAGGTGCCGTCGCGATCTTCGAGTATTCGACAAACGGGTCCTATATGGGGTGACTTAATGGTCTGAAAAAGCCGACCATCGTACTGAGCTACACCTCGGTCGGTGCCGATCCAGAGGTGTCCTCGCGCATCCTCAAAAAAACAGTGGGTGCGGTTGCTCGGCAGACCGTCTTCGGTCGTGAAAGAGCGGAAGGTGCTGCCGTCAAAGCAACTGATACCGCTCGGAGTAGCGATCCATAGGTTGCCATGTCGGTCTAGTAGTAGGTCGTTGACATCGTTGTCTATCAGTCCATCTCCAACCCCATAAAATGTAAGACCCTCTTCCGGATGCCAGCGGGCAAAACCGGTGCCGCCAGTGGAAAAATCGCTACTGGTCAAGTGGAAATAGATTTCGTTGTTGCGCGAGGCAACCACCGTGCCAATGCGGCTACAAGGCGTTTTTTTTATTTCCTCCGTAAAAATGGTTTGGAACCGCTCGCCCTGTTGGTACACGATCTTTAATGGGCTAGCCAAAAATTTTTCTCTTTGGCTTATGGTGTAGTGTTGCCAATAGCCGAAAATGAATCGTCCTTCCCGGTCTTGAGTGATGCGGCTGATACCTCCTGCGTCTACATCGGCCGCTATTTTCTCCTTTTTGAGCGCCTGCCCGTCGTAGCGGAACAGACCATTTCCACCACCGAACCACAAGTGTCCCTCAAGATCCTCGTAGATGGAGAAACAGTTGCCGATGTAAGGATCTTGCTCGGAGACTACAAATGTAAAGTGCTCTCCATCGAAGCGGGCGACGCTTTTGAGCTTATGGTTGATAAGGATAGATGCATACCCGACCCATATATCACCGTGCCGGTCTTGCACTATCTGTGAGATCTCGCCCGTGTTTTCGGGGCGCTCCGCAACGAGGTCGAAAACGCTGATACTATGCGCATCGTAAACCCCGATACCACCGCGCCACGTGGCAAACCAAAATCGATCCTCGCGATCGTGAAACACGGCTTTGACTATGCGATGGGGCAGGCCATCGCTAGGAGCAAACCTGCTGAAGCCGTCACCATCTTGATAGAACACCTCTCGCGAGGTGCAGAACCACGCCCGTCCCTCCCGGTCGCACTGAATTTTGCGGAGGCCGCCAACCCGATCTACCTGAACAGACTGAAAGGCACCGTTCGCATAGTAGTGGAGAATCTCTCGATTGCGCGGTAGACCAATCCATACCTTGCCGGTATGATCCTGACCCAAGACGTAGCTGATGTGCGCTTGGGGAAAACCCTCGTCCTCTTCGTAGCGGTGGAAGGATTTGCCGTCGAAGCGGATGAGATAGTCAAATCCAAACCACAGATGGCCGGTGGGATCCTGGGTAATGCCCCGACATCGGTTGGGCCACTGAGGAGAAGGAGGCGGCTGGTACTGCTGGAGATAGCGTGGAATTAAGTCGTGGAAGACCGTGCCGTCGTAATACCCCAAGGTAGCGGTGCCACCAAACCAGATGCGGCCCTGACGATCCTCGTAGATAAACTGCACGGAACGACCTGCAATGCCGTCGTCCTGCAAAGGGTGGAAGTCTGCGCCGTCATACCAGCAGACCCCCTTTAACGTACCAAACCACAATCGCCCTTGACTATCCTGCTCAATAAAGAAAATCTGGTCGTGAGCAAGACCATCTCGTGTAGTGAAATTCTGGAACGCATCTCCGTCAAAGCGGCTAGCACCGTTGTCCCGGGTGGCGAACCAGATATACCCCTCGCAGCCTTCGGCGATGTGTTCAATGCGCAGCGATGGCAGGCCATCGTCTATGGAATAGGTCTTCCAAGTGCCCATGCGGCTCAGTGGCTTGATCATTGAAAAATACCCTTGTCACGCTCCTCGGACGCGGTGAATCCACTTCGACACTCGAAAAGTACTCCTACCCACGCAGATATTCAACTACTTCCCCTAAGAGGTCTTGAAACCAGCTTTAGAGCCAACGGTGTCTATGCCCTAAAAACGCTTGACGCCTAGGCCGTTCGGCCGTTCCGCAAAGCAGCTCGATGTGAATTTTAAGGCCGTTTCGTAGCAACGATTTTAGACTTAAAAGAATATATAATGTAAAAGATTGTATGTTGAATATAGTAGAAAAAAATGCGACATATTGGGTGAATATACAAGTCGTCTGTTAAGCGAATCAAGAGGAGTAAGGGATTTTGAGCATATCGTCATTATAGGACCGTATGCGGTCCCATACAATAGGGGGCCTCATACGGTCCTTTTATTTAAACTGAAAAATAACATTTCCAATATTTTATATATTAACATTTTATCTATTGACATGCTTGTGCTCTTTCGATATGGTTCTTGGCACTTTCTTTACCCGTCGTATCCTTGCTTTTCGTCCTGTCCTGCTCTCACAATGCACTCACAGAGAAACTACTTATTCCGTTTTTAAAGTCGGCAGCCTAAAACAAAAGGAGCAAAACTTGAGAGTGCCTGACGATGATGATGGTTTCTCGACGGGCATTCTGTATGGAGTAAGGACTTTCGGTGGCCCCGAAGGCCTCACAGCGGGTTTGGGTTGGGGATTTGTGGACGACGAAATAGAGAAGCTATATTGGCCGCCCAACTCCTACAAGAAACAGCCCGTGAACCTCCGCACAGTCGAGGAGGCATGAACCCTTTCACCATGATCAACCGAATCGAGGATCTGGCGTCACTGAGGGCCGGTCCGGTGGAGCCGTTGCAGGCCGAGGTCTTCCGGCTCACCGATCCATCGCGCCATCTCGCACTGCAGGACGCGACGGGCAGGTTGCTAGCTCGCTGTTCGCTGTGGAGGGCCCACGACGCCCACGGCGTGCCGACCACAGACGGCCTGATCGGTCACTATGCCGCTCTCGACCCCGACGCCGGTAGGGAGTTGCTGGAACACGCCTCAAACTGGCATTGGTCAGAAGGGCGTGAACGGGTCATCGGTCCGATGGACGGCTCCACGTGGCATCGATACAGGCTGCTGACCGAGCGCGGGACGGAACCGACCTTCTTCCTAGAGCCCGATAATCCCGACGACTGGCCTCGGCATTTCACTGACGCCGGATTCGTTCCGCTGGCAACCTATACCTCGGCGCTCAATTCAGACCTCAGCCAGTTCGACCCACGCTCCGACCGGCGGCGGGCCGAGTTCGAACGGAACGGCATTACCATTCGGACGATCGCCCTCGAGCGTTTCGACTTCGACCTCGCGGCTATTCACGAGCTATCGCTTGAGGCGTTCGCGCGCAATTTCCTCTATAGCCCCATCGCGCTCGAGACCTTCATTGCCTCCTACACTCCGATCCGTCCCCAGCTCGTGCCCGAGCTCGTCCTTCTCGCGGAGCGCGACGGGCAACTCGTCGGCTTCATCTTCGGCATCCCGGATCTCATGGAGTCGGCGCGTGGAGAGCCCCGACGCACGGTAGTTGTCAAGTCGATGGCCGTACATCCGGCGTGCGCTGGAAACGGCCTCGGCGGTCTGCTGGTGGATGATTGCCAGCGGGCGGCAAGGAAGCTCGGGTTTCAGCGCGCCATTCACGCCCTGATGCACGAAACCAACCGGTCGCGGAGCATCTCGGCTCGCTACGGCACCATCATCCGTCGCTACACTCTCTACGCGAAGTCGCTGTCCGAGAATGAACATTAGCCAGGTCCTGATCGATCAGGCCACGTTGCGGCCAGAGCAGCCCGCGATCGTCGAGGCGGCGGGAGGGAGCACGCGCACACTCACCTTTGGTCAGATCGCGGAACGCTCTGCGCGGGCCGCCGCGCTTCTGTGCGCGGCGAAGCTCCACAAGGGGGATCGAATCCTTCTATTCCAGCCGATGTCCATCGAGCTCTACGTCGCGCTCTTGGCGATCTTCCGTCTCGGTCTGGTGGCCACTGTCCTCGACCCCTCGGCCGGACGCCGGCACATCGAGTACTGCTGCGGCATCGCCCGGCCCAAGGCGTTCCTCGGCCCGGCCCGGGCACACCTCCTGCGGTTCCCCTGCCGGGGTTTGCGTCGAATCGAACGGCACTTTGTGACCGCAGGCTGGGCCCTTAATGCGACCCGGTGGTCCAGGCTCGAACGCCTTGAGCCCCTGAACTCGATTACCGCCTGCGATTCGTCGCACGACGCCCTTCTCACCTTTACCAGCGGCAGCACCGGAGTCCCGAAGGTGGCGGTCCGCAGCCACGGTTTCCTATTAGCGCAACACGAGGTCCTGGCCGAGTCCATCGATCTTGAGCCCGGCGAAGTGGACCTCGCTACGCTGCCGATCTTCGTGCTCGCCAATCTGGCCTCGGGCGTGACGACGGTCATACCACAGTGCGACCTCCGGCGTCCTGGCTTCGTAAAGCCGGGTCCAGTTCTCAAGCAACTCGAGCGTCATCGCGTCACCCGGACCGTCGGATCGCCAGCGCTGTACGCTAGGCTGCTTCAGGGGACTCGTGCCGCAGAGGAGGCAGGAAGCGAGAGCGGTGAGATGAGCCTCGGCATGCTCAAGAAGCTCTACACCGGCGGAGCGCCCGTCTTTCCGCGTCTCCTGCAGGAGCTCCGTTCGGCGCTGCCGCAGGGTCGAGTGATCGCGATCTACGGCTCGACCGAGGCAGAGCCAATCGCACACCTCGATTGGGACGAGGCGCAACCTGCCGACCTAGACGCTATGTATGCCGGTAAAGGGCTTCTGGTTGGAAAGCCAGTGCACCAGATCGATCTGCGCATCTTAGTCAACCGCTGGGGCGAGCCTCTTCCGGCAATGAAGGCACCGGAGTTCGCCGAGTTCACCCTACCCCCGGAGCGGGCCGGCGAGATCGTGGTTTGTGGCTCTCACGTGCTCGCCGGCTACCTGAACGGCATCGGCGACGAGGAGACCAAATTCCGGGTCGAGGATGAGATCTGGCACCGCACCGGAGACATCGGCTACCTCGACGCTACTGGCCGACTCTGGCTCCTCGGACGCGCCGGTGCCGTCATTCGCGACGAACGCGGCACGATCTATCCCTTGGCCGCCGAATGTGCAGCAAGCCAGTTGGCCTGGATCGAGCAGAGTGCCCTCGCTAGGCACAACGGCGAGCGTCTCTTGGCGCTGCAGCTGGGGCCACGGGCACCAGCGGACGCGGAGTGGCGCGTTAGAAAGACGCTGTCGTGGGCACAGCTCGATCGGGTCGTGCGAGTGCCACGAATACCGGTCGATCGTCGCCACAATGCGAAAGTCGACTACCCCGCACTGAAAAAGGGACTGGGACGCTATGGCAACTGATCTCCGCCTAGCAGTTGCTCGATGTCGACGCGCAAGTGAGGCATCGGCTCCTCGACGCCATGACGTTTGTTCACGCGGGTGGCGTGGGGGGATTGCCGAAGGCAAAGAAGAACGGAGCAACAGAGAACCAAGCGTGAGTGCAACGTGACCGAAGCGACTAGGAAAGTCGGCCTGACCGGCCCGAAGGAGGGCGCAATGCGGCGCTGGTGGGTGTATCAGGGGGAGCGTTACCCCTTGTTGAGGCATGGGCCGTTGATCCTCGCCTTCAGTTTCAGCGCCGTCGCTTTCTCTTGGATGCTGCGCTCGCCCGGGGGATGGCCCAGCCCGTTGTCGGTGGGGGTCGCCTTCGCCTCCTGCTTGATCTTCTTCCTCCAACTGCGCATCGCGGACGAGTTCAAGGACGACGAAGAGGATGCGCGCTATCGGCCCTACCGCCCGGTACCGCGAGGTCTCGTGACCCTCCGCGAACTGGGCGGCCTCTTCGTGCTTGGCGGAGCTCTGCAGCTGGGCTTGGCCCTCTGGCTGGACACACGCCTTCTCGTCCTGCTGCTTGTCACCTGGACCTACCTTGCCCTCATGAGCAAGGAGTTCTTCGTCGGCGAATGGCTGCGTGGCAAACACCTCCTATACATGGTCACCCACATGGCCATCATGCCACTCATCGACTTCTACGCCACTAGTACTGACTGGCTGGTCTTCCAGGGCCATCCTCCATCCGGACTCTTCTGGTTTCTGCTTGCCAGCCTCTTCAACGGCATGGTGATCGAGATCGGTCGCAAGATTCGCAGTCCCCAAGATGAAGAGGAGGGAGTGGCCACCTATTCCGAGGTGTGGGGTCGGCGGCAGGCGGTAGGCGCGTGGTGGCTGGTATTGGGGCTCGCGCTCGGTTGCGCTTGTCTGGCCGCGCGCCACATCGACTTTGTCCCACCGCTCGCCATTGCCCTCGGGACGACCTTCGGTGCCGCAGTGCTCATCGGGGTTCGCTTCCTGCGGTCCCAGACGCCGGGATCGGGGAAGTGGATCGAGAACTGGTCCGGGGTCTGGACGCTAGTGCTCTATTTGAGCCTAGGGCCGGCACCGCTTCTGTGGCGGGAAATCAGATGACCTTCGTTCTCTCGTTTGCGGACGGTGTCGACCTCAGCCGCATGGGAGGCAAGGCGGCGGCTCTCTCCTCACTCGCCGACACGGGGCTGAAGATCCCCGCTTGGTTCGTAATCACGCCCGCCGCCTTCAAAGCCAGTCTCTCGTCGGCCCAGCGCCGCGCCCTGCTCCAGGCGGAAGGACAGGAAGCGCTTCAGGAGTTCTTCGACCGAGTCTTGCCAGCGCCCCAAGTCTTGGAGGAAGTAGAGGAGCGCTTCGCAACGCTGGGTCGCGATACTCGCTTCGTCGCGGTGCGCTCGTCCGGCGCACAGGAGGATGGAGTCGAGCACTCCTTTGCCGGCCAGTTCGAGAGTTATCTGTCCGTTACCCGGAAGCGCCTGCCGGCTCGGATCACCGACGTATGGCGATCCGGTTTCAGCGAACGCCTCCTCGCCTACCGCCGGGAGCACAACCTCGAAGGGCTGCCGCAAGCTCCGGCCGTGCTGGTGCAGGCGATGGTCGACAGCGAGACCGCCGGAGTCGCCTTCAGCGCCGACCCGGTGACGGGACGTCGCTCGGTGGCGGTGGTGTCGGCACTCTACGGTCTGGGAACGGCACTGGTCGGTGGAGATGCCGACGCCGATACCTATCGCGTCCACTTCGACGGAACAATCCTCGAGCGGGACATTGTAGCCAAGAGCCTAGCGCACCGGCCGTCCTCGGACAGTTCGGAAGGCTTCGCGGCGCAGGAGATCGCGGAGCCCGCAGCCTCGCAACCGGCGCTCACCGGCGGGGAGGCTGCGCGCATCGCGGAGTTCGCCCGCCGCGCCGAGCGGCACTTCGGGCGGCCGCAGGACATCGAATGGGCGATGCGCGGCAGAGAGATCTTCCTCCTCCAATCGCGGCCGATCACCTCCTTGGCCGCGACACCCGATCCCGATGGGATCCACGCCATCTGGGATAATTCGAACATCGTAGAAAGCTACAGCGGGATCACTACCCCCTTGACCTTCAGCTTCGCTCTTCAAGCCTACGAGGGGGTCTACCGCGAGTTCTGTCGCCTCCTGGGGGTGACCAAGAGCCAGATCGCCGCCAACGATCTCACCTTTCGCCGCATGCTCGGGTTGGTGCGCGGCCGCGTCTACTACAACCTACTCAACTGGTACCGCGTCATCGCGCTGCTCCCGGGCTACACCTTCAACCGTCGTTTCATGGAACAGATGATGGGCGTGCGGGAGCGGCTTCCGGATGGGATCACCGCCGCCGCATCCGGCGCTTCCCGGTCAGAGCGTCTCCTCGATCAGCTCCGGCTAGGCCGCACCGTCGCGGGTATGGTCGTCAACCACATGCGGTTGCCCCGTATGATAGCCCGGTTCGAAGATCGGCTGAACCGTGCGCTTGCTCCTCAGGATCCACCACTCGATGCAAGGCGACTCGACCAGCTAGTCGCCTACTATCGTGCCCTAGAGTCGAGTCTTGTGACGCGCTGGGACGCGCCGTTGATCAACGACTTCTTCGCCATGGTTTTCTTCGGCATTCTGGGCCGCCTCACGGCCAAGTGGTGCCCAGGCGAGGAGGATGAACAGGGATCTCTGCACAACGATCTGATGTGCGACCAAGGGGGCATGATCAGTGCCGAACCCGCAAAGCGCATCGTCGAGATGGCTACCGTCGCAGCGCGCCATTCGGAACTGACCGAGGTCCTCTGCCACGGAGCGGCCACGGCGGCCGAACAGGCCTTGCGTCGGCATGAGGAGTTGGCACGACTCTACGACGACCATCTCGCCACCTTTGGCGATCGTTGCCTCGACGAGCTCAAGCTCGAGTCGACCACTCTCTTCGACGATCCGGAGCCGCTGCTACGCTCGATCGGGCACGCCGCTGCCCGACTCGCGCGCGGTCAGACGTTTGATGTCGGTCATCAGTCGGCCGTGCGGCAGACGGCGGAAGAGAGGGTGCGGAGGGCCCTTGCGCGACGCCTCGTACGCCGCGCCATCTTTGCCTGGGTATTGCGCAATGCCCGCCGGCGGGTGCGGGATCGGGAGAATCTGCGATTCGAGCGTACCCGCCTCTTCGGTCGCGTGCGCAGGATCTTCCTCGAGGTCGGGCGCAGACTGTTCGCTGAGGGAGTCCTCGACGATCCGCGTGACGTCTTCTACCTCGAGAGCGACGAAATCCTGGCGTACGTCGAAGGGGCCGCGCCATGTGACGATCTGCGTGGTCTCGCTAGCGTTCGCCGCCGTGCCTTCGAGCACTACGCAGAACTCGAAGCTCCGGCCGACCGCTTCGAGACCTTCGGCGTTCCCTACATTGCCAACAGTTGCGCAGGGGGTGACTTGAGGACGGGCGAGCAAGGTGACACCGGGGGAGAATACGCACTCCGTGGCCTCGGTTGTTGCCCAGGAGTCGTGTGGGGCCGGGCGCGCGTGATCCGCGACCCGCGCGGGGCCGAGTTGCAACAGGGGGAGATTCTGGTTGCGGAGCGCACTGACCCGGGATGGATCATGCTATTCCCGGCCGCCGCCGGCATTCTGGTCGAGCGCGGCAGCCTGCTCTCACACTCGGCGATCGTGGCCCGCGAGATGGGGATTCCCGCCATCGTCTCGATCGCCGGCCTCACCACCCGGATCGAGAGTGGCCGTTGGATCGAGATGGACGGTGCGCGCGGCACCGTGAGCCTGGACGCTCCTCAACCTGCAGCCAGCCCGAAGCAGGGAGCCCATCCATGAGCACGGAGGCCGCGGCGCGCGCCGATTTCTCGTTCATCCGCTACGCGCAATGCTGGGAGGACGCCGACGTTCTCCTGGAGGCGCTTGAGGTTGGCGAAGGGGATGTCTGTCTGTCGATCGCTTCGGCGGGGGACAACTCTATCTCACTCCTGTCCCGCGGCCCGGCGCGCGTGATTGCCGTCGACATGAACCCGGCGCAGCTCGCGTGTCTCGCGTTGCGCGTCGCGGCCTACCGCGTGCTTGAGCACGACGAACTCCTGCAACTCGTCGGCTCACGAGAATGCGCCGATCGAGAAGCTCTCTACAAACGCTGCCGTCGCGCTCTCGAAACCGAGGCTCGAGACTTCTGGGACGCCCGCCCGGAGCTCATTCGGGCAGGCATCGGCGGTGCCGGCAAGTTTGAGCGTTACTTCGCCACTTTTCGCAACAAGGTACTGCCGTGGATCCATCCCCGGCATCGAGTCAACCAACTCCTGGCCGGCGGCGCGCCGGAAGAACTCCGCCGTTTCTATGCCGAGAGCTGGGACAACCGGCGTTGGCGTCTCCTCTTTCGGCTCTTCTGCTCCCGTTTCGTGATGGGCAAGCTGGGACGCGATCCGGCTTTTTTCCGTTACGTGGAGGGCTCGGTGGCAGAACGCATCCTGTCGCGCGCCAAGTATGCTGTCACCGAACTCGACCCTGCGGCCAACCCCTACCTCCAATGGATCCTCACCGGCCGCCACACGACCGCGTTACCCCACGCTCTGCGCAAGGAGAACTTCGACGCCATCAGAAAGAACCTGAACCGACTCGAATGGCACCCCATGTCGATAGAAGACCTCCTCACATCGTTACCCGAGCTTCACTTCAATCGCTTCAACCTGAGCGACATCTTCGAATACATGTCAGATGAGAGCTTTCACCGGTTGCTCGCCATCCTGGTCGGACGCGCCCGCAAGGGGGCCCGATTCGCCTACTGGAACATGCTGGTGCCGCGCAGCCGGCCACCGGAGTTGGCCCACGCTCTCGCGCCGAGCTGCGAGCTTGCCGAGCGGCTTCACCGCCAAGACAAGGCGTTCTTCTACAGCCGGTTCGTCGTTGAGACGGTGGCGATATGACGCTCACCGCCACCCTCCTCGCCATGGCGGCCCTCCTCGCCACGTTGGCGATTCTCCTGGTTGGTCTCAAGGCGATAGAGAAGAGAAGCCGTCTCCATCCCGAGCTCCTGCGCAAGGGGGTCCACGTCGGTATGGGGCTGGTCGTCCTTACGTTGCCCTGGGTCTTCGACCGCGCTTGGCCGGTGATCGTGCTGGCAATCCTCGCCTGCGGCACCATGGTGGCGACGCGCGCGAGTCGCCGCCTGCGCAGCGGCATCGGAACAGTAGTGGGCGGAGTCGGGCGAGACAGCCTCGGTGAAATCTACTTCCCGACCGCCGTCACTCTCCTCTTCCTCCTCAGTCGCGGCGACTGGCTGCTTTACGTCGTTCCTATCCTCATGTTGGCGCTGGCGGACGCCGTCGCGGCCCTGGTAGGCGTTCGCTATGGGTTATCGCAATACCGGACTTCGGAAGGCCACAAGAGCCTCGAGGGTTCTCTCGCATTCTTCATGGTGGCCTTCTTCAGCGCTCACCTCCCTCTTCTGCTCCTGACCGACACGGGACGCGCCGAGGCCGTTCTCATCGCGACGATACTCGCATTCCTCGTCATGATGCTCGAATGTGTGGCGTGGCGTGGGCTGGACAACCTCTTCATCCCCCTTGGTGCCCACGCTTTTCTACGCCTCTATCTGAGTGCAGACACCGAGCTTCTCCTCTTTCACCTGCTAGTTGCCGTGCTTCTGACGGCCTTTGCACTGGTCTGGCGGCATCGCAGGAAGCTCGACGACAGCGCGCTCTTCGGGTGCGCGCTCTTCGGCTACACCGCCTTCACGCTGGGCGGTTGGCTGTGGCTTCTCGGACCGGTGGTCTTCTTCCTCACCGTGACCCTGGTCTGGCCGCGCTCCACTGAAGATCGTCCACACACGGTGTACGCCATGCTCGCGTCTGCGGCCGCCGGGCTAGGCTGGCTGTTCGCCTACTCCATCACCGGTAAGGGGTGGCTCCTCGTCCCCTTCACTGGCTCCTTCGCCGCCCAGCTCACCCTGTATGGGGTCGCACGGTTTGGCCACCAGCCGGACCGTGGACCACGTTCGCTACGCCTGCTCGGCGACATAGGGCTCGGCTGGCTCCTCATTCAATGCCCAACCCTGCTCATTGCTTTCGCCGGCGGTCTCGCGGACGGGGCGTCCAACGCCTCCGGACCGGATGTCCCCGGTCTCTTGAGCGACCTCGGTCTCGGTCTATTGGCCACGAGTCTGGTGGCAATGATCTTCTACCTGCTGGTGCCGCGAATCTACGGTCCTCCCATGCGCGAGCCTGCGATCAATCCCACCTTCGCCACCCTCGGCACCGTGGCGTCCGTAGTGGCGGGGTTGCGTTGGCTGATCTAGGGAGAGGGTCGCCCGGCTTCGGCGGCACGAAGAGCCCATGAGAATTAGATCATCAAATTCAATGACATCTTATAAATATCGATATTTACTGTTGCTATTGGTTCTCCTTAGCGTCGGCGCTCTATCAGTTAAATTGCCGGGGCTAAAAATCGATAACTCTTTTGATATTTGGTTTGTAGAAAACGACCCAGCACTACAAAGATATAAATCATTTTTAGAAGAATTTGGAAATGATGAGGTGATTGTCACGGTAATTTCCAGTGAACAATCTATGTTGACGGAGAAGGATCTAAAAGAATTAGAAGACCTTACCTCATGCTTTGCCTCTATTGAGGGAGTCTATCAGGTTTTAAGCCTGACAGAGTACGCGAAAATTTCTTTAAACGCTGCCCCAAATCCTTTTGCTGATAATCTTCTTGAGGCTACAGATTTATTAACCACGGTGACAAATACGGTAAACAATTCTGCTATGGCCTCACGGTTTATCAATGAAGAACAGAATGCGTTTAGAGTGTACACTTGGCTAGATACACTAGAAAATATCGATTCGCAACGGCGATCTATCATAAATCAAGTGGATTCGATCTGCTCTTCAGCTATACAGGCACCTAAAGAAGTGTTCCACGGCGGAGTAGGTATTATTATCAATGCCCTCAATGAGTCTATTATCTCCGAATCGGGAATATTTTTGCCAATTTCTTATTTATTGATATTAATAGTGGTTTTTGTATTGAGCAAAAGCTGGCGTTGGGTTTTGGCAGCCCTGTTT
Source organism: Candidatus Latescibacterota bacterium (assembly GCA_022827835.1). Lineage (GTDB taxonomy): Bacteria > Latescibacterota > UBA2968 > UBA8231 > UBA8231. The sequence continues at coordinate 2,970 of JAJEIO010000047.1, read as the reverse complement.
TCAATTTTGTTGGCGACCTTAACCTTATTTGCTACCATGGCTTTGTGCAACCGACCGATCACTATGATCTCCATGGCGTTGCCGCCATTGGTTTTGATAATGTGCGTGGCGAATATCATGCACTATTCTAGGTTTATTGCTTGGCATACGAAAAAGGAAGGAGATAGCCTCAATTCTAGATGGAAAGGCTTCTTAATCGTCCTCAAGCCATGTTTGTTCAATGCCTTAACCACCGCTGGCGGCTTCTTGTCGTTGGCATCTGCGGAGATGGCTATTACTAGGGACTACGGAATTTTTGCAGCATACAGTGTGGTTATGGCCTTTATCTTTAGTGCAGTAGGCACTACCATTGTACTAAAAAATGTCCAAAAAAAGTCGTTTAATGTTTCCGCCAACCCAGCACTTTCATTGATGAAATGGGCTTTTAAGAGAAATATTATCGTTGTTATTATCGCCATAGGATTTGCACTTGTATGTATCTATGGCATTACCAAAATTACAGTGGACACCTACAGCATCAAATTCCTACCTGAAGACCATAAGTTTCGAGTACACAGTGATAAAATTGAGAACAAATCTGGTAATTATCTGCCCTTGGAATTTGTTTGCGAACTAAAAGAAGGCAAAAAATGGCAGGACTTGGAATTTTTGCAATTACTAGTCAAGGCGCAAGAAGACATAAAAGCAAATACAAGAACCGATGCGGTTTATTCGATTGCCAACATTGTGTTTGAAAACTATGGTCTTCAATCAGATTGGAATGAAGACAATGATATTCTCAACTCTACAGAAATGGTTTTACAAGTAGAAAATATTATAACATCATTGGAAAAGTTAGATGTTACCAAAACATTAGTCAATGCAGAAAACAGGACTGTTCGTTTTACCTGTATGGTCCCCATGAGCAGTGCGCGTAATCTTGCGGATTTAGGTGATGTAATCAAAAAAATTGCACAATCTCATATAGATGATTTTGGCGAAATAAAAAAAACTGGCTATCTACCCCTGTACAGCATACTTATATCAAATCTTATCAGAGATCAGGTTACATCAATTGTTATAGCATTAATATGTATTTCAATTTTTATAGCCCTTCTTTTACGCTCTTATCGAATGTTAATCATATCCTTGATCGTTAATATTATTCCTCTAGGAGGAGTTATGGCGATTATGGGATATTTCAACATTTTTCTCGACGTGGCAACAGTGACTATTGCTCCTAGCATTTTAGGAATTATTGTGGATGATACCTTACACCTTCTTTATCATCTAAAACAGAACTTAAAGGAAGGTAAAGAAATCGAAACGAGCTTAAAGAATACCATCGGCCATACCGGAGCGACCTTAATGGCGACTAGTATTATTTTGATCATAGGTTTTGGGGTCATGGGGTTCGCACAAGTAAGCAGCATTGCTCTTGCCGGACTCCTCACTGCTGCAGCGGTGGGCATGGCTCTAATAACCGATCTGATGCTTTTACCCGTGCTGGCGAGTTTTCTATTAAAAGAGAGAAAGGCCCCTAAGAAGCTGTCTGAAAACCCTTGATGTGGTCTGTATTTGAATCGGCGTACTCATCGGCCATATTCAGGTTGCGGAGCACGACAAAATCTGGTGTGCTCAAACCGAAGACGACGTTACCGGAGGTCTCTGAATGATATTTCCCAAGCGCAACGCTGTTTTACTTTCGTTGGTACTCGCTCTTTTGGTTTCGACAGAATCGACCCCTCAGGAGAATCTACCTGCTCCAGGACACAAAATTCACCGATCTATTCCTCCGCCGGGTGCCAAGACCCACGTGGTGGTTCCAGGGGAACGGTTCCGCGCCGGCGGGTTCAAACGCTGGTTCTACGGCAGCGATTACCGGGATCTATGGACCACCCCCATCGAGGTTGCGGTCCTCGATCTCAACCGCGTAGGCGGTGGCTTGACACCGTTGCGTACTGGCGGATTCGGACAGTCCATTTCTCTTCACTTTACGGGAGAAGATGGCCGCCGATATACGGTTCGTTCCCTAGATAAAGATCCTACCAAGAGAATCTGGGACGAACTCAAGAATACGGTCGTGGACGATGTCCTGCAGGACATGATCAGTGCGCTTCTACCAACAGCGGGGCTCGTCGTCGATCCGCTGATGGAGGCCACCGGTATCCTCCATTCCAAGCACACGCTCGTAGTCATTCCAGACGATCTTAGGCTGGGGGAGTACCGAGAGGAATTTGCCGGCCTTATAGGAATGCTGCAGGAACATCCTTCCGAAGGGCCAGACGATACCCCCGGCTTTGCTGGTTCCCGCAAGATCAGCGGCACGGAGAAGTTGTGGAAGCGCTTGGAGAAAACGCCCTGCAACCGCGTCGATGCCCGTGCCTACCTGAAGGCTAAACTGATGGACTTCCTCATTGGCGACAAGGATCGCCATTACGGCCAGTGGCGATGGGCGCGGTTCCCCGCTGGCGATTGTTATATCTGGGTTCCAATACCGGAGGATCGCGACCAAGCTTTTATCGACTTCGACGGGTTTGCCATGGCCGTGGCGCGTAGAGGGCTCCCTAGGCAAATCGAATTCAACGACACCTATCCGAGTCTGGTGGGTTTATCGACTACTGGGTGGGAGATGGATCGCGAGTTTCTAGTCGAACTCAATAAGACGGCATGGGATTCGGTGGTAACGGCGTTCCGCAGAGACCTCCCAGACCCGGTCATTGAGGATGCCGTGCGGAGGCTCCCACGGCCGTATTACAAGCCCGTTGGGGAAGCGCTTACCAAGGCCCTCAAATCGAGACGAGATGCATTGCCTAAATTCGTCAGCAAATACTACGCGTGGATTACCCGCGAGGCCGAAATCCAAGCGACCGATCAGGACGAATACGCCCAATGCGAACACCTGCCGAACGGTGATCTGTTGGTCCGCATCGGTCTTATGGAAGGTTCGGATGGAGCAAGAAAGACGCCCTATTTCCAGCGGACGTTCCA
>JAJEIO010000058.1 GCA_022827835.1 Candidatus Latescibacterota bacterium | reverse complement strand
TCAATTTTGTGCGTGTCGGATGCCAAAAAGCTCAACGCACCAAAGTAGGCCCACGCCGATGACCACGCCTGAGCGGGTAGCCCCTCGCTGCTCTTGCGCGTCATGCCGAGAGTGAAAGCTGTTTTTTTATCGATCAAGCCCGATGAAAAATTGAGCGTGGTTTTGTAAAAGGCGTTGTTCCCAGCCTCCTGTTTGAGTTTGAATCCGCGCCGTTGGCTGGCAATATCGGTGATGATGTTCATCGTGCCACCCACCGAGGCAATCGCCAGATTGGAAGCCCCCAAGCCGCGCTGCACTTGGATCGACGACGTGACGTCGCTCAGCCCATCCCAGTTGGACCAATAGACCCAGCCGTTTTCCATGTCGTTGACGGGTACGCCGTTGATCATAACGGCGACATTGCGCTGGTCAAAGCCGCGCACATTGATGCGAGAGTCGCCGGCCCCCCCGCCTTGCTCGGTCGCATAAACGCCCGGCGTATCATTTAAAATCAGCGGCAGATCGCGCGAGCCGAGTTTGCGCTGCATGTCGGCTTTGGGCACGTCGGAGAAGGCGACGGGTGTTTCGCGCATTTTGGCCCGATCGGCGACGATGATGATTTCTTTGCCGCGAAATACCTCGGGCACAAGTTCGACAAACAGCTCGACCGCATCTGCTTCTACAACAACGGGGCTGCGATGTTCTTTGTAGCCGATAAAACTTACGACGAGCGTGTGGCTACCGGCCCCGACATTGGCGATGGCAAATTGTCCGTCGAGATCTGTCGTAGCTCCGCGCTCGACGCCTTCTACGCCTTCTATATATACGTTGGCACCCGGCAGTGATTCGCCGGTTTCGGCATCGCGCACGGTGCCTTTTAATTGGGCGGCAGACAAAGGTGAATGGGCGAGAAACAACAAGGAAAAAAGCATGACCATTGGCTTCATGGGATACCTCCGTGGGAGAATGGAGACGCAGCAGGGTCGCCGGTTTATATTATTTTTATATAAAATTTAATTAATATATGTAATCTAATGAATCGCTGGCTGTCCGTCAATATAGTGGTCTGAAAGGTCAAATCTCCTCCTCAAAACCGCAACGCAAACACCGTCCGCACCCCCGGTTCCGAGCGGGCGGAGATGGACCCTCGGTGGAGCCGCATGATTTGGCGGCACAGGCTCAGTCCGATGCCAGAGCCGTCCGGCTTGGTCGTGAAAAAGGGAATGAAGACCTTGCCGAGGGCTTCTTCGACGATGCCCGGCCCATTGTCCGCGACCTCGACGACGACCTTGTCGTGCGCCAGATGAGCGGTCAAGTCAACGCGGGACCCGGCGCGGCCGGCCGTGGCTTCGCGGGCATTGCTCAGTAGGTTGATGAGGATCTGCTCGACTTGCTCGGGGTCGGCGGTCAATTCGAGGCTGGGGGGATTGACCTCGGTGTGCAACTCGACCGCGGACTCGGCGAACTGGGACCGCATTAGCTGCTCCACGCGGGCGAACAGACCGGCCACCGGGACAATCTCAAAGGACGGCGCTGGGACGCGGGTGAGGTCGCGATAGGCTTCGACAAAGTGCAGCAGACCCTCGCTGCGGCGCTGGATGGTACTCACCGCAGTGCGGATGTCTTCGGTGGTCTCGGCATCGAGGGCGTCGTCTTTTAGCATTCCGTCCGCAGTGGCAGCCAGCGAAGCAATGGGGGTGATGGAGTTCATGATCTCGTGGGTGAGTACGCGGATCAGGTTTTGCCAGGCCTCCATTTCCTTTTCGTCGAGGTCGGGGCCAATGTCGTGGAGGGCCACTAGGGTGTGCTTGCGGTCGCCTATCTGGAATACCGATGCGTGCAGGGCGAGTCGGATCTCTTCCAAGCTCACTAGGTCTCGGCCCCCAGGACCGAGGCTTTGCAGGGTGGTAGTTAGGATGGGATTGACGCGGTCGAGATCGGCGATGTGGCCCAAGCGGGGCACCCCCAACAGGCGCTTGGCCGCGTTGTTGATCAGCGACACCTCGCCAGCGTTGTCGAAGACGATCAAGCCGACGCCAATGTGCTGCACCACGGTTTGCAGGTAGCGCGCTTGTTCCTCCTTTTCGGCTCGCGCTTGGCGAAAGGCGTCGAGGACTTCGTTGAACGCGGTCTTGAGTTCGTCGAAAGAGGAGCCGAGGCCGCCGGTGACAAAGGTCTGCGAGAAATCGGCGTAGCGGATGGCGTTTAGAAAGCGCGCTAGATCGCGGTTGGCGCGCTCGACGTAGTGGACGAGGGCGTAGAGCTGGTAGAGCAGGACGAGGCCGACGACGATGGGGACGGCAAGATGATAGGTTCCGTTTGCTATGATGTAGAACAGCAGCCACAAAGTCGCACCGAAAAGGGCGACGCGCAGCACGATCCGCGTGCGGAAGGCGCGTGCTCCTTGCGCCAAGCGATGCAGAACGCCCTTAAAGTCCATATTTCTCCATGCGGCGGTAGAGAGCCGTGCGGGTCAAGCCGAGTTCCCGCGCGGTTTGGCTGACGTTGCCTTGGTGCTTGCGCAGCACTCGGGCGATGACCTCGCGCTCGACGTCTTCGAGGTTGTAGCTGTCAAAGGCGACGGATTCTTCAGGCGACGATGCCGCGGTCAAGGGGAAATCGTCTGCGGTTAGTCGATCCCCCTCGCTCATAATGACGGCGCGCTCCACGGCGTGCTGCAATTCCCGCACATTACCCGGCCAAGCGTACGTGCGCAAGTGGGCGAGCGCCTCGGCGGTCAGGCCGGTCAATGCCTTGCGGTACTTGGTCCGGTACAGGTCGAGGAAATGGCGGGCCAATAGCGCGATGTCCTCGGGGCGCTCGCGCAGGGGAGGTAGATCGATTTCCACGGTGTTGATGCGGTAGAGCAGGTCCTGGCGGAAGGTGCCGGCCGTGGCCATTTCGTGGATGGGCTGGTTGGTGGCGCATATAAGGCGCACATCTACGGACACGGGCTGGTTGGCACCGACGCGGACGACCTGCTGATTTTGCAGCGCCGCGAGCAGCTTGACCTGCAAGGACAGGGGCAGGTTGCCGATCTCGTCGAGGAACAGGGTGCCCCCGGAGGCGATTTCAAAGCGGCCGGCGCGGTCGCTGCGGGCGTCGGTGAAGGCGCCTTTGACGTGGCCGAAAAGCTCGCTCTCGAACAGGGTCTCGCTCAGGGATCCCATATCGACGGAGATGAAGACTTCGTCGGCGCGCGCCGAGCGGCGGTGAATCTCGCGCGCCACTAGCTCCTTGCCCGTCCCGTTCTCGCCGAGGATGAGGACGCTGGCGTCGGTGGCGGCCACCTTGGCCATGGTCTGGAAAACCTCTTGTAAGACCGGGGCCTCGCCGATGAGGTCGCCAAAGGGTTGGTCGAGGTCTGCGGACAGCCGCTGCTGGCGGGAGCGGAGGCGGTGGGTTTCCCGGCGCGAGCGATGCAACTCTACGGCCGCGGACACGGTGGCGAGCAGCTTCTCGTTCTGCCAGGGTTTGAGCACAAAATCGACGGCTCCCTCCTTGACGGCGCGCACGGCCATTTCGACATCGCCGTACGCGGTGATCAGCAAGACGACCGCGGTCGGGTCCAGCTCGCCGATTTGCTGGAGCCAGTAGAAGCCCTCCCGGCCGCTGGTTGCGTCCTGTGTGAAGTTCATGTCGAGGAGGACGACGGCTGGCGACTCCTGTTTGAGGGCGCTGGGAATGGCTTGGGGATCGGTCTCGGTGCGGACTTGGTAGCCCTGCTGCTTGAGGAGCAAGCGGGCGGCGACGAGCACGTCTTGATTGTCGTCCACGACGAGGATGCGGGCGGCTTCAGCAGGCATGGGAGCTATTCCTTGAGTTCAGCGACCTGCGGTGTGACGGCGTTTCTCACGCGGCGGCGTCAGGGCATCGGTCCGCGCTTCTGGCGCGAGTAGCAGCTCCTTGAGATTGGGCTTGGTCATCTGCTCTAATCGCCGCCACTGATCAATTGGGACTAGAACCGCCGCGGCCACTCCCCGTTTAGTCACGATTTGCGGCCCTGCGGCAAGGCTCGTTTCAAGGAGTGCGCTGAACCGCGCCTTCGCTTCCTGTACCTGCCATGTTTTGCTCATACGTTCTCCAAGCGTTTGTAGTTCATTCTGACTAGACTTACTAACTAGTCCGTATCCTAAAGTCAATAATCATCTAGCAGAGTCTTGTCTCCTGTTCAGAGTGCTGATGTACGCACCCTACAGAGCCTAGAGGACGCGGTTGTGGGCTGGATTGGGTGGACGTGGCCCGCGCCTCTCTCAAGTGTACGCCAGCGGACACCAAGTGTATCACTAGCGGACAGTAAAACTGGGCCATTCAGAAGGGTAGTACAACTTATCTCATTGTTTTTACAGGGTCTATAAATATGGCATACATCTTGCTATTTTGGAGATGTGAGTTGCGAATTACGACGAGACAAGGACGCTATTAGCTATGCCCGCAAATATCCAAGTCTTTTCCAAAGAGCACCCTGAGCGCCCCGAAGGCACCCGCCTCGGCGGCGGCGCTGGCATGGACCGCAAAATCGAGAAACCTCGGTTCACGCCCAAGCGCATCGGGGTAGGCGTGGCTGTTTTGCTGTTGGTCGGGCTATTTGGATACGCCCTGCTCGCGGATTTCGGGGTGCGCAAGCTGAATGTTGATCGCGAGCGGCTGACGATTTCGACGGTCGAGTTCGGCCCGTTTCAAGAGTACATCCCAGTGCGCGGCACAGTGTTGCCGCTGCACACCGTGTACCTCGACGCCCTAGAGAGCGGCCAAGTGGAGCAGGTGTTTGTCGAAGAGGGTGCCTCTGTGGCCGAGGGCGATCCACTGCTGCGGCTTGCCAATCCCGATCTGGAACTGACCGTCCTGCGACAGGAAGCCGAGCTGGAGCGCAGCCGGGAGGCGTTGCGCAATGGCCGGTTGACTATGGAGCAGGAGCTGCTGCGCTCGCGGAAAGATTTGATGGAGATCGAGTACCGGCTAGCCGTCGATAAGCGCAACTTCGAGCGCTACGAGAGCCTGTCGGCGGAAGATTTGACGGCCATCCTGTCGAGACAGGAGTACGAGCGGCTGCGCGACGAGTACCAGTACAGCGTCCGCCGCATGGCCCTGACGCGGGAGACCCAGACCCAGGACTCGCTGCTGGCGGCGAGCAAGGTGGTACAGCTCGTCTCGGCCGTGGAGCGCATGGAACGCAACCTCGAAATCGTCCGCGGCCGGCTCGACAATCTGACGGTGCGAGCCCCTGTGCCCGGGCAGCTAACTACGCTGAAAGCGGAGGTCGGCGAGAGCAAGGGGACGGGTGTGAATCTGGGCCAGATCGACATGATCGACGGCTTCAAGGTGCGCGCCGCCATTGACGAGCACTACATCGGTCGCGTGGGCCGGGGGCAGCGCGGCCAGTTCGACAGCGACGACGAGTCATACAGCTTGGTGATCCGCAAGGTCTATCCAGAGGTAAAGGAGGGCCGCTTTCAGGTCGATCTGGTGTTTGAGGGAGAAGAGCCCGAGGGCATCCGGCGCGGCCAGACCCTGCACATCCGCCTAGAGTTGGGCGATCTAGATGAAGCAGTGCAAGTGGCGCGGGGCGGGTTCTATCAGGCGACCGGGGGCCACTGGGCCTATGTGCTCGACGCTGCTGGCGACCGGGCCACGCGGCGCTCTATCGCCCTGGGACGCCAGAATCCCCGGGTGTACGAAGTGCTGGAGGGGCTTGAGCCGGGGGAGCAGGTGATTACTTCGAGCTATGAGACTTTTGGCGAAGACATGGACGTGTTGGTGTTGCGCTAGCAACGCCCTAAACAAGGAGAAAAAATCATGACTGAGCAGACAGCGAACGCTGAAGACGGCCGCGCGCCCGTGATCCGCACCGTCGGGCTGCGCAAGCTGTACACGACCGAGGAGGTGGAGACGACCGCCTTGGACAACGTGAACCTCGAAATCGCCGAAGGCGAATTTGCCGCCATTATGGGGCCGTCGGGCTGCGGCAAGTCAACGCTGCTCAATTTGCTCGGCTTGCTCGACAACCCGACTGAGGGGGAATACTGGCTGCTGGACGAGGAGGTAGCGACCTACTCGGAGCGCCTGCGGGCAAATCTGCGCAAGGGGACGATCGGCTTTGTCTTTCAGTCGTTCAATCTGATCAACGAATTGACCGTCCACGAGAACGTCGAGCTGCCTCTGCTCTACATGGGTATGCCGGCTGCGGAGCGCAAGCAGCGGGTGCGGGCGATCCTCGACCACATGCAGATCACCCACCGCGAGAAGCACTTCCCGCTCCAGCTTTCCGGCGGCCAGCAGCAGCGCGTGGCCGTGGCGCGGGCCTTGGTCGCGGAGCCGAAGCTGGTGCTGGCGGATGAGCCGACCGGCAACCTCGACTCGCGCCACGGCGACGAGGTCATGGAGATGCTCACCGAGATGAACCGCAACGGCACGACCGTGGTGATGGTGACGCACTCGCCGGCCTACGCCGACTTTGCGCACCGGATCATCCATCTGTTCGACGGCAGGATCGTGAGCGAGAACATCGAGCGGGACCAGGAAGCGTCGTGAGCAGCGCACTGAGTAACCAAGACGCGGAGACATATCATGATCGAAATGCACGACATCGAAAAGTACCACCAATCCGGTCCCCGCAAGACCTACGTGTTGCGCTACGTCCACCTGAACGTCGCCGAGGGCGAGTTCGTGTCGATTATGGGGCCGAGCGGCGCGGGCAAATCGACGCTGCTGCACATCATGGGGATGCTCGATGAGCCGACGGCTGGGTCGTATCGGTTTCTCGGCGCAGAGGTGGGCGGAATGGGGGAGAAGGAACGCACCGAGATCCATCGGCAGCACATTGGTTTTGTCTTCCAAGCCTATCACCTGATCGACGAGCAGACAGTGTACGAAAACTTGGAGATGCCGCTGCTCTACCAAAAGGTAAAGGGAGCCGAGCGCAAGGCGCGGGTGAGCGAGTTGCTCGACCGCTTTCAGATGGTAGCCAAAAAAGACCTGTTCCCGCACCAGCTTTCCGGCGGCGAGCAGCAGCGCGTCGGCGTGGCCCGCGCCCTGATTGGTCAGCCGACGCTGATTCTCGCCGACGAGCCTACGGGCAACCTCAACTCCAAGCAGGGGGAAGAGGTGATGGACATGCTGCGGGAGCTAAACGACGAGGGCACGACGATTGTGCAGGTGACGCACTCGGAGAAGAACGCCGGATACGGCAGCCGGGTGGTGCACCTGTTGGACGGCAAGATAGAGCAAGAGGGAAGGTACTAACCAAGAGGGAGGTACTAACCATGTTGCGCAATAACCTGATCGTTGCTTGGCGCAATCTGCGCCGCTATCGGATGTACACTGCGATCAACGTGGGTGGGCTGGCCGTGGCCTTCGCGGTGGCCATCTTCGTCGGCCTGCACATGTATAGTGCGTTGACGTGGGACCGCTTCCACGCCAATGGCGAGCAGATCTATCAGGTCTGCATGACACATCCGGCCGGGAAAGGGGGAGCCCGTACGTCGATGCCGGGAGACCTCGGCCCGGAGATGGTGGCTACACTCCCCGCTGTGCTGCGCTCGGTGCGTACGGACGATACGTCCGGGCTGTTGAGCTACGGGGATCAAGTGACCGAGGCGAGGGGACGGTTCGCCGACCCTAACTTCTTTGATCTGTTTAGCTTCCCGCTGATCGCGGGCGATCCGGGCACGGCCCTCGACGGGCCGAACTCGATCGTGTTGTCGAAACGGCTGGCGCAGCGGCTATTCGGCTCCGACGATCCCATGGGCCAGACCCTGCAGCTAGGGGACCGCGGTATCAGCGGCGACTTCGTCGTCACCGGGATCGCCGCTGACGCGCCGTACGAGTCCAGTCTGCAGTTCGACTGGGTGACCCCCTTCGTCCAGCGGGAAATCCAGACTGGGGGGCGCGGCGCAGGTGAGACCTACTTACAGATCGCCGATGCCGCAGGCGTGGAGTCGGCCTTGGCCTTCGACTCGGATCGGTACTGGGAGGGTTCTGAACTCGTCATCGTGCCGCTGTTCGACAAGCGGCTACACCCCCAGCTCAGCGGAGGGAGGGGGATGAAGAGGGTGCTCTACCGCAACGGATTCGTTGCCTGCCTCGTGCTGCTGCTGGCGTGTATCAACTACGCCAACTTGGCCGCGGGCATGTCGCTGACTAGGGCGCACGAAGTGGGCGTGCGCAAGGTGGTCGGTGCCGGAAGGGGACAGCTAATGCGCCAGTACTTTGCCGAGTCTATGCTGCTCTGCTTCGCCGCCTTGGCACTGGCCGTGCTGCTGACGGAGATCTTGCTGCCGGGCCTGAATAGTCTGCGGACGGTTGGATGGTTCGAATCGCGCCTCGACTTGCAGTACACGCCGTGGACGGTGATGGCCCTAGCCGGGTTCGGCGTGGTCATGGGGCTCGTGGCGGGCGCGTACCCGGCGCTAGTGCAGTCGCGGATGCAGCCGGTCGAGATTATGCAGGACAGGCTCCAAGTGCGAAACCGTGCCAGCCGCATCTTAGTAGTCGTTCAGTTCGTGGCCTCCACGGTGTTCCTGACTACGGCCCTCGTCATGGATCGGCAGGTCGATCATTGGGAGTCCTTAGATCAGGGCTACGACCCGCAGCTCGTGGTCTGCATTCCGACGTTTGCGGGCTACTCGAAAGGGGAAGGCGTGGACGAGTCGCAACGCTTCCTCGAGATCTTCCGCCGGGAGGTCCTTCCGCTTTCGGGCGTGTTCGCCGTGTCCGGCTCTAGGAGCTTCCCCGATAGAGTCAGTGACTTTCGCTTCGACGACCGGGAACGACCGGAGGCTTCGCTGATGGAGGTAGATCCGTACTTCCTACGCACCCTCGGTTTGGAACTAGTCGAAGGTGAGGACTTCCCCCCAGACCTGCTGGCCAGCCGTCGCGTAGCGCTCGTCAACCAGCAGCTAGCGGCCACGCTGGAGGGACCGGTCGTCGGCTCCTACCTCGAAGGCAGACACCGGCCGCGGATTATTGGCGTGGTATCCGATTTTCAGCACGATAATCCTGGCGCTAGGGGGTTCGTGCCGGAACTCGTGCTCAGCGTCCGACCGGAGTATCGCATTGGGACGGTGCTGGTGCGGGTGCGACCCGAGGAGGTGCCCGAGACGCTCACCGAGCTGCGCGAGGCTTGGGAACGGCTGGCACCCGGGGTGCCCTTTAGCTATCGCTTTCTCGAAGACCATATCGCCGAGCGCTTCCTTTATGAAGCCATGACCATTAGCCTGCTGCGCTGGGTGACCGGGTTCCTTGTGCTAATCGCCTGTCTCGGCGTCTTCGGCATGGCCTCCCTCGCCGTCAGCCAGCGCACGAAGGAGGTGGCCTTGCGTAAGGTCCTCGGTGCCTCGACGGCGAGCGTGGCCGTGCTGTTGTCGTCGCAGTCCACGCGGCTCGTGCTGATTGCCGTGGTCATCGCCATACCCCTGACCTACCAACTCTCGGAGTTTTTACTCCGCAGTGAGGTGGAGCGCATTGAGCTCGACCTGCTCAGCTACTCGGCTGGCGGCCTGATCGCCTTGGGGCTGACTTGGCTGGTGTCGGGATACCACGCGGTTCGAGCGGCGACGGCGAATCCAGTGGACTCGCTGCGCAGCGAGTAGGGAATTTCGCACCGATTTAGCGCGAGAAGGAGAATAACCATGCTTCGCAATAATCTGATCATCGCCTGGCGCAATTTGATGCGTCATCGCCTGCACACGGTCATCAACCTCGCCGGGCTGGGCTTGGGCATGGCGTTTTGTCTGCTCGCTTGGCGCTTTGCCTCGCAGGAGTGGTCGTTTGATCGCTTCCACAGCAAAGCGGATCAGATATACCGAGTTTATGTCGAGTTCATGGACCCAGAGGAGGGGTTACTGCGCTACGCCGACGTGATTGATTTTGCTTTCGCCCCCGAGTTGGAGGCCCTTTCCCCGCACGTAGAGCGCACGGTGCGCCTCAGCGCGGCGAGAGGGAACGACATAGATGACCGCGTCGTGCGCACGACCTTCGAGGGTAGTTCGCGCGATGAAGAATTCCTGCTCGTCGATCCCGCATTTTTTGAGGTCTTCGACTTCCCGCTTCTGCTAGGAGACGCGGCCACGGCGCTAGCCGAGCGCAATTCCGTCGTCTTGAGCTACGAGATGGCTCAACGCCTGTTCGGGGACGTCGATCCGCTGGGCCAGAGTCTGAGGTTAGCCTCGCTGGCTACACTCGATGTCGAGGATTTTACCATCACCGGCGTGGCCGCTCCGGTTCCGCGCACATCGTCGATTCAGTTCAACATGCTGCTGCCGTTCGATAACACGGAGTTACTCTACCACCGTTCCGCCAATGAGTGGGAAGGCACGTGCAACGCATACGTCCTGCTCGCGCCCGATGCAGATCCGGCTGACATAGCGCCGGCCTTTGTGCAACTCACGCGGGATATGGCTCAAAGGGATGGATGGGAGATCCCAGAAGGCTCTCCAGAGGATTTCTCTTTGTTTCGGTTGCAGCCGCTGACCGACCTGCGCTCGGATACCAGCTTGATGTCATTTAAGGACGGACACGGCGTGGTGGAGCCAAGGGATCCGTTTATCTCGTATGTACTCGTCAGCATGGCCTTGGCAGTCTTGTTGATGGGATGTATCAACTTCGTCAATCTGGCGATTGGTCGGGCCTCGCTGCGAGCGGCCGAGGTTGGTGTGCGCAAGGCGGCGGGTGCTGGACGCGGGCAGTTGATGCGTCAGTTCATTGGCGAGGTAGTGGTGCTGTCTGTGGTCGGGCTGAGTGCTGGTTGTGCGTTGGCGGCGCTGCTACTGCCGGCGTTCAATGCGACCTTCTCGCAAGAGTTGTCGCTCGGTTTGAGCGAGCCGAGTATGCTGGGGGCATTGGGGGCGTTGTTGTTGTTCGTCAGCTTGGGAGCGGGTTGGTATCCGGCACTCGTGCTCTCCCGTCTGGATCCTTTGAGCGCGATTCGGCGCAACGTGTCTATGGCCGGGATCGCTCGATTTAGCCGCGTGCTCGTGGGTGTGCAGTTGGCCATTTCCGTGGGATTGATCACTTGTACACTGGTCATGTATCACCAACTAGAGCACGTCATGGCCCGCGACATGGGGATCGACCAAGAGCGCGTCATAGCGGTACATACGAAGGCTCTGTACGACTTGAAGCCCCATCATCCCTTCCTCGTGGAGGCTTTCCTCCGCCATAGTCGGGTCGCCTCGGTTACCATGGTGGACGAGGACTTCCTGCAAGACCCTCATTGGTCCGACTACCAAGCTAAGACCGAGAGCGGTCGAGAGACGACAGTCCGTCCTTACACGGTAGATCACAACTTCGTGGAGACCATGAAGTTGGAACTGATAGGTGGACGGGACTTCTCGCTGGCTCAGGGCGACAAGAAGAACCTCGCATTGATCTCTGAGAGTGCGGCGGCGCGTCTGGGACTCGCCGACCCTATTGGCGAGACCATCGAAGTGGGGCGGATGTCGCGATCGAGGGGATTCAGGCCAGTAAGTGGAGCGCGCGGAGGTGGGGCGCTCATCATCGGCATCGTCAAGGACTTCACCTTCGAGTCAGGGTACGAGGACGCCCCTCCGGGTCTGCTGTTGCTAAACCCCTACTTGGGGTGGCCAAGCCACTACAGTGTTGATCTCATGCTCGTCCGCGTAAAGCCGGGAGATATGCAGGAGGTCGTCCAGCATATGCAAGAGTCATGGGACAGCATCGTCGATCATGCGGACTTCAATTTCTCGTTCCTACAGCAGGATATAGAAGCGGCCTACCGCGACGAGTTGCGCTGGCGTCGGCTCATCACATGGGCTGCGGTCGGCGCAGTGTTCATCTCCGCTCTCGGTGCCTTTGCGCTCACTGCTCTCGCCGCAGGTCGCCGCACCAAGGAGATCGGCATCCGCAAGGCCCTCGGTGCTAGCGTCTTTGGCCTCACCACGCTGATAACCCGCGAGTTTGCCTGCCTTGCCCTGATTGGCGCGCTGGTGGCGTGGCCGCTGTCGTGGTGGTGGATGCGCGATTGGCTGAATGGTTTCGCCTTCCGCATTGACTTGGCGGCGTGGCATTTTGCCGCTGGTGCTGCGATTGCGCTCGTCGCGGTTTTGATCAGTTCTGGCCATCAGGCGTATAAAGCCGCTAAGGCCGATCCGGTAGAAGCGCTGCGCTACGAATAGGAAGGCTATAGACTAAGGAGATTTAGGATGATGCACATTTCGCTGCAATCTGCGGTCAGAGGGTATCTTCTGGCAGAGGAGCCCGGTCAGGGACGTTATCCAGTATGCTTTTTAGGGCCCCTTTCTTTGCTCTACGCGCTCTACCCAACAAATACTCTTCAGTCAAAATGGCCGAGACTTTCTCAGAAACCGCCGTAGATATGAATTGGTTGATAGATACCCCTTCGCGCTTGGCGATCTCTTTGATGTGCCGATGAATCGAGTCTGGTAAACGCAAGTTTAAGGCACTCATCTTAGTTCCTCCAATAATTGGCTCGGGGTGAGGACGCGGACACCAAACGCGGTCGCATTTTTGAAGCCTTTGACATTGTGCGTTGCGATAATGGCCTTCGCGGAAGCATATGTCAAGTTCGCGCTCGTCGCGGTTTCGATCAGTTCCGGCCATCAGGCGTACAAGGCGGCTAAGGCCGATCCGGTATAAGCGCTGCGCTATGAGTAGAGGAAGAGGGAACGTGTAGAAGCAGACCCCAAGCCGAAAGGGAATGGGATGCTAAAAAACCTAATCATCACGGCTGGACACAATCTCGTCTGGCACGAGGCGTATGCGCTGCTGAACGTCGTTGGGCTGACCCAACATCCAACATCCATCAAATAGATAAAGGAGTTGACCTCATGCCGTTTTTGATCGCCTGTCTTATCGGACTCGTGTTAAGCGTTGGTGTCGGCGCGGAGCCGCTAGTAGAGGGCCGGATAAGTCTATCGTCTGGATTGCCAGCCGCCGGGGTGCAGGTGCAGCTATTCGATTTGAGCGATCTGCGCCAGTCGATCGGCACGACGACGGATGCGACCGGCTATTTTGCGCTTTCGCTGCAAACGCTGTCTGGGGCAAGGAATGCAGCTTTGCCCTCAGACTTTGCCTTGGGGCAGAATTACCCCAATCCGTTCAATCCTTCTACTCTCATCCCCTACCAACTGCCGGTGGCTGGCCCCGTGCGGCTGGAAGTGTTCAATATGCTGGGGCAGCGCTTGATCCGGTTAGTCGATGGCGAACAGTTGGCGGGTGCGCACACGGCGCGGTGGGACGGCACGGATGCGGCCGGGCGTGCGGTAGGAGCAGGAGTGTATATCTACCGGCTGAGCAGTGGGGGGATGGAGGTGAGTCGGCGGATGGTGCTGATTGATGGACAGGCTGGGGTCAGCAGCGGCGTGTCGAGTAGGCCCTATACGGCACCGGCTACCCAAGATCAGGCGTATGGGTTGGCTGTTTGGGGTTCGGACATGGTCGCCTATGTGGATCCCGCTTTCCAGGTCGGAGACGGGATGGCTCCGGTAGATATCGTCGTGGAGGAGCGCAATCTGTCTGGGCGGCGGAAGGTCGTTGCAGGTAGCCTCTTAGGGGATGTCAACGGCGATGGTCGCGTCGATATTGTCGATGCGCTGTTTGTGGCGATGTACAGCGTCGATCCTTCAACTCTGGCGGCTCATATCCCCAACATTGCTCTCGGCGATGTGGACGCTGATGGCGACCTCGACTTTACCGATGCCTATCTGATTGGGACATATAGCGTCAATCCGTTGGATCCGACGTTGCCCGCAGGGATTGGCCAAGCCTTATCCGATTCTGACTCTCTGACTCCTGATGAAGCTCGTAGTGCGCTAGATGAGCAGGGGATTGCGTATACGCCAGCATCCTTTTTTGAACGCATCCGCGCGGGGGATGTATCTGCGGTACGGCTGTTTATTGCGGCTGGGATGGACCTCCATGTCCGAAATGAATTCGGCACGACGGCCTTGAACGCGGCCGCTTTTGTGGGCCATGTCGAGGTCGTACGCATCTTAGTGGAACAATGGGTAGCGGAAGCAGACGCGCAGGCCCGAGATGCCGACGGCACGACGGTTTTGATGTATGCCGCTTGGGGAGGCGATGTCGAGTTCGTGCGGTTCTTGCTCGAAAATGGTGCCGACATTCACGCACAAAATAACGCTGGCACGACGGTTTTGATGTATGCCGCTCGGGGAGGCGATGTGAAGGTGGTGCGGCTCTTGGTCGAAAACGATGCCGACATTCACGCCCAAAATGTCGACGGCACGACGGTTTTGATGTGGGCTGCTTTTGGGGGCGATGTGGAGGTGGTGCGTTTTTTGCTCGACAACGGCGCTGACCTCCACGCCCAAGATGACCGCGGCAGGACGGTCTTAGTATGGGCGGCTTTGGGGGGTGATGTGGAGGTGGTGCGGCTTTTGCTCGAAAACGGGGCCGATATCCACGCCCGAGATGACTACGGCCGGCCGGCCTTGATGAGGGCCGCTTTGAGAGGCCACGTCGAGGTGGTGCGGCTTTTGCTCGAAAACGGGGCCGATATCCACGCCCGGAATAACACCGGCGATACGGCCTTTATGTGGGCGGCTTTGGGGGGCGATATGGAGGTGGTGCGGCTTTTGCTCGACAACGGCGCTGACATCCATAAAAAAGGTGACGTCGGCATTACGGCCTTAGCGAGGGCCGCTCAGGGAGGCCACGTCGAGGTAGTGCGGCTTTTGCTCGAAAACGGCGCTGACATCCACGTCCGAGATGACCACGGCAGGACGGTCTTAGTGTGGGCCGCTCAGGGAGGCCACGTCGAGGTAGTGCGGCTTTTGCTCGAAAACGGCGCCGGAGCCAACATAAATAAAAAAAATGACTACGGCACGACGGCCTTGATGAGGGCCGCTCAGGAGGGCCACGTCGAGGTGGTGCGGCTTTTGCTCGAAAACGGGCCTGACATTCACGCCAAAGAGTTCCACTCTGGTAGGACGGCTTTGATGTTCGCTGCTGATGAGGGTCATGTCGAGGTCATACGCATCATAGTAGAACACTGGGTAGCGGAAGCAGGCCCGGAAGCTCAAGATGACAACGGTACTACGGTTTTGATGTGGGCTGCTTTGGGGGGCGATGTGGAGGTGGTGCGTTTCTTGCTCGACAACGGGGCTGATCGCCAAGCCCAAGATTCCTCTGGCACGACGGTCTTGATGTATGCTGCTCGGGAGAGTGCTGTGGAGGTGGTGCGGCTCTTGCTCGACAACGGGGCCGACATAAATAAACAAAATGACTACGGTATTACGGTCTTGATGTATGCCGTTGGTTTTGGGTTCTCCGATAGGGAGGTCGGTGTCGAAGTGGTGCGTCTTTTGCTCGACAACGGGGCCGACCTCCACGCCCAAGATTCCTCTGGCACGACGGTCTTGATGTATGCTGCTCGGGAGAGTGTTGTGGAGGTGGTGCGTCTTTTGCTCGACAACGGGGCCGACCTCCACGCCCAAAATAACAACGGCTGGACGGCCCTGATGTTCGCCGCTCGGAGGAGCAACTTGGATATGGTGCGTCTTTTGCTCGGAAAAGGGGCCGACCTCCACGTCCAAAATAACAACGGCGATACGGCCTTGAGCTTTGCCAAAAAAGGTGGTCGCCAAGAGGTGATAGACTTTCTCAAAGCGGCTGGTGCTACGGAGTAACTAGACTGGCCCTATCTCACTCGACACCGGGAGTACTGCCTTATGACTAAGCTCACTGTGAACGCGCCGTCGCCTTTGCCTTTGCCCGGTCGCCAGTCGGTTTCCTCTAATCCAACATCCAATAAAGGAGTTGACCTCATGCTGCCTTTCATCGCCGGACTCGTGTTAAGCGTTGGTGTCAGCGCGGAGCCGCTGGTAGAGGGCCGAATACGCCTATCGTCTGGGTTGCCAGCAGCCGGAGTGCAAGTGCGGCTGTTCGATTTGAGCGACCTGCGCCAGTCGATCGGCACGACGACGGATGCGACCGGCTATTTTGCGCTTTCGCTGCAAACGCTGTCTGGGGCAAGGAATGCAGCTTTGCCCTCAGACTTTGCCTTGGGGCAGAATTACCCCAATCCGTTCAATCCTTCCACCCTCATCCCCTACCAACTGCCGGTGGCTGGCCCTGTGCAGTTGGAAGTGTTCAATATGCTGGGACAGCGCTTGATCCGGTTAGTCGAGGGTGAACAGTTGGCGGGTGTGCACACGGCGCGGTGGGATGGCACGGATGCGGCCGGGCGTGCGGTAGGAGCGGGAGTGTATATCTACCGGCTCAGCAGCGGTGGGATGGAGGTGAGTCGACGGATGGTGCTGATTGACGGGCAGGCTGGAGTCAGCAGCGGCGTGTCGAGTAGGCCATCTAAGTTGGCACCGGCGGTCCAAGATCAGGCGTATGGCTTGGCCGTTTGGGGTTCGGATATGGTCGCCTACATTGACCCTGCCTTCCAGGTTCGAGACGGGATGGCTCCGGTGGACCTCGTTGTGGAAGCGCGCGGTCTGTCGGGGCGGCGGAAGGTGGCCGCAAGTAGTCTCTTAGGGGATGTCAACGGCGATGGTCGCGTCGATATTGTCGATGCGCTATTCGTGGCCATGTACAGCGTCGATTCTTCGACTTTGGCGGCTCATATCCCCAACATTGCTCTCGGCGATGTGGACGCCGATGGCGACATCGACTTTGCCGATGCCTATCTGATAGGGACGTATAGTGTCAATCCGTTGGACCCCACATTGCCCGCGGGGATTGGCCAAGCCTTATCCGATTTTGAAGCCCAGACTCCTGAGGCAGCTCGTAGTGCGCTAGATGAGCAGGGGATCGCCTATACGCCGGTATCCTTTTTGGAGCGCATCCGCGCGGGGGATGTATCTGCGGTACGGCTGTTTATTGCGGCTGGAATGGACGTCCACGCCCGAGATGCTGACGGTATGACGGCCTTGATGTTCGCCGCTTGGTACGGCCATGTGGAGGTGGTGCGTCTTTTGCTCGAAAACGGCACCGACATCCACGCCCGACGCGACAACGGCCAGACGGCCTTGATGTTCGCCGCTGCTGCGGGCCATGTCGAGGTCGTACGCATCTTAGTAGAACAGTGGGTAGCGGCAGCAGGCGCACAGGCCCAAGATGCCGATGGCACGACGGTCTTGATGTGGGCAGCTCGAGGGGGCGATGTGGAGATGGTGCGCTTCTTGCTGGAAAACGGGGCCAACTTAAACACCCAAGATGTCTCCGGCATGACGGTCTTGATGTATGCGGCTCGGGGGGGCGATGCGGAGGTGGTGCGTCTTTTGCTCGAAAACGGCACCGACATCCACGCCCGAAATAATAACGGCATGACGGTCTTAATGTATGCGGCTCGGGGGGGCGATGCAGAGGTGGTGCGGCTCTTGCTGGAAAACGGCACCGACGTCCACGCCCAAGATGACCACGGCGGGACGGCCTTGGGGGCGGGCGCTGATCGGGGCGATGTGGAAGTGGTGCGGCTTTTGCTCGAAAACGGGGCCAACATAAACACCCAAGATGTCTTCGACTCTACGGCCTTGATGAAGGCTGCTTCGGGCGGCCACATGGAGGTGGTGCGGCTCTTGCTGGAAAACGGGGCCGACATTCACGCCGAACAAGAAAAAGGCTTTACGGCCTTGATGTATGCTGCTTCGGGCGGCCACATGGAGGTAGTGCGGCTTTTGCTGGAAAACGGGGCCAACATAAATGAAAAAAATGACTACGGCACGACGGCCTTGATGGAGGCCGCTGATCGGGGCGATGTGGAGGTGGTGCGTCTTTTGCTGGAAAACGGGGCCGACCCTCACGCCCAAAATTTCTACAATAGCAAGACGGTCTTGATGTTCGCCGCTGATAAGGGCCATGTCGCGGTCATACGCATCTTAGTAGAACAGTGGGTAGCGGAAGCAGGCCCGGAGGCCCAAGATGCCAACGGCAGGACGGTCTTGATGTGGGCGGCTCGGGGGGGCGATGTGGAGGTGGTGCGCTTCTTGCTGGAAAACGGGGCCGATCCCCACGCCCAAGATGCCTCCGGTCGGACGGTCTTGATGTATGCTGCTTGGGGGGGCGATGTGGAGGTAGTGCGCTTCTTGCTGGAAAACGGGGCCGATCCCCACGCCCAAGATACTTCTAGCCGGACGGTCTTGATGCATGCCGCTTGGGGGGGCGATGTGGAGGTAGTGCGTCTTTTGGTTGAAAATGGCACTGACCTTCACGCCCGAGATGTCTCCGGCCGGACAGTCTTGATGGATGCGGCTTTTGGGGGTGATGTGGAAGTGGTGCGGCTTTTGGTTGAAAACGGGGCCGATCCCCACGCCCAAAATGCCTACGACATTACGGTCTTGATGTGGGGGGCTTTTGGGGGTGATGTGGAGGTAGTGCGGCTTTTGCTCGACAACGGCACTGACCTTCACGCTCGAGATGTCTCCGGCAGGACGGTTTTGATGTATGCGGCTCGGGGGGGCGATGTGGCGGTGGCGCGTCTTTTGGTTGAAAACGGGGCCGACATTAACACCCAAAATAACGACGGCTGGACGGCCTTGATGTTCGCCATTGATTATGGGTACTCCGGTGGGGAGGGCGGTGTAGAAATGGTGCGTCTTTTGGTTGAAAACGGGGCCGACATTAACACCCAAAATAACGACGGCTGGACGGCCTTGCGCCTTGCCAAAAACAATCCTCGTCAAAGGATAATAGACCTTCTCGAAGCGGCTGGTGCCACGGAGTAACATGGACGGCCCAAGAAAAGCTGGATGATATGTGGAAGAGCAACCTGATCATTGCCCTGCGCGTATTGGGGCGCAACAAAACCATCTCGCTGATTAACATCGTCGGCCTGTCCGTGGCCTTTGCCGTGGCGGTCCTGTGTCTGCTGTTCGTGCGCCACGAGACCTCCTTTGACACTTGGCACGAAAAAGGGGACCGAATCTTCGCTATCTATCATGAGCGACTAGAGCCAGAACCTGGTGCCTCCTTTAACCGTTCCACGATAAAAGGTTACCGTCTGCGCGAGGGGGTGGGCGCTAACGTCGCCGGTATCCGCGAATCGGTTTACATGAAGTTCGGATACGGCAAAGTCTCGTATGGTGATGCGACGTTTGACCAGTCCTTCCTCGCTGTCGATCCGGCCTTCCTGACTATGTTCACCTTGCCGCTGGCGGCGGGCGATGCGGCGACGGCCCTCGACGATTCTCAGAGCGTCGTCCTTGCCCATGAGACGGCACGGAAGTACTTCGGCCCCGATGTGCCAGCCCACGCCCTGCTGGGCAAGCGCATCCGGCTGCACACCGTCGAGTGGGACTACTCGACATCGCCGCTGAAGGAGACGCCCATCGAGGTGGAGTGTACCATTACGGGCGTACTGGCACCCCTGCCGGGGCCTTCTATTCTGCCTCTAAAGGTACTCGTGCCTGTGGCAACGGCTGAGACTCTGCACTTTAGGGGCCTAGACGGACTTTTTGTCGAACTCAAAGAAGGCGTAGAGCCTGCCGAAGTGGAAACGCGGCTGGCATCCCCGAGCTCGCGGCACCGATTGAAATTGCAACCTTTTGCGGGCGCTCACTTAGGACCTAGGATAACGGGACCCTTCCCCCTCGGTTATGGCTCGGTCGAGCATATCTATCTGTTGGCAGGGCTAGCCGCGCTCGTGCTGCTGATTGCTGCCATCAACTTCGTCAACCTCGCCATGAGCCGCGCCATGACGCGGATCTTGGAAGTTGGGGTGCGCAAGGTGATCGGCGCGTCGCGCCGCCAGCTTTCCAACCAATTCCTCGCCGAAGCAATCGTGGTGAGCCTAATCTCCATCGTCGTTGGCATGGGCCTTGCCGAAGTCGCCTTGCCGACGTTTAACGCGGTTGTGCATCGGCAGCTAGGGATTGAGTGGCTGTCGGTCGAGACGGGGATAGGTGCCTTAACTCTTGC
This sequence comes from Candidatus Latescibacterota bacterium, assembly GCA_022827835.1. GTDB lineage: Bacteria > Latescibacterota > UBA2968 > UBA8231 > UBA8231. Next base: position 4,177 of record JAJEIO010000058.1, on the reverse strand, counting down.
CTTGGTGGTCGGCGTGCTCTCAGGCTTGTATCCAGCCCAGGTCGTCGCGCGGCTCCATCCCGTCCGGGCACTGTCCCAGAAGACGCCTCAGTCTGGTCATGGCCTGCTCGGTCGCGGTCTGATTGTCGTGCAGTTTGCGCTGTCGGCTGTCCTCGTCGTCGTGACGATCACTATGGCACGACAGCTCGATTTTATGCGGACTAAGGATTTGGGCTTCGACGGCGACCAAGTCTTGCTGGCTATCCAATTTAAAGGCGATCTCAATGCTTTGCAGATTGAGCGTCTCACCGACGAGATCAATTCCCGACCGGGACTTATACAAGGAGTTACCGGTGCCTCGGCAGCACCCGGCTTTGGCGGTCCGGGCCCCAGACTAATCCAATCCGATGAGAACGAGCTCCACGCCAAGCCCTTCTACGTAAGTCCAAACTTCCTGAGCGTCATGGGTATCGAGGTCCTCTTCGGGCAGGGCTTCGATCCCAATCTGCCGCACGGCGTCCTGCTCAACGAGACCGCCGCACGCCTCTTAGGCTCTGAAAACCTAATCGGCCGCACCTTGACGTCTATCCAAGATGATGGCGAGCCAATGACGGTGATCGGCATAGTCGAGGATTTCCACTTCGTGGATATGCGCCATACCATAGGGCCGGCTTTTCTGACGATACCTATGCTGGGAGATCGGTTCAGGCGCACCCTGTTCCGGCTCGACCGCGCCGACCTGCCCGCGGCGGTCGAAGAGGTAAAGGCGCTGTGGAAGCGGGTTCTGCCGGAATACGAATTGTGGGGCGTGCGCTTCCTCGACGAAGTCTTTGCCGAGAAATACGAGACCGAGCGACGCGTCGGCCTTGTCATGGGGTGGATGAGTGCTGTCGCCATTGCAATCTCCTGCATGGGGCTTTTGGGCTTGGTCGCCCTAGCGGTGGTGCGGCGCACCAAGGAGATTGGCATCCGCAAGGTATTGGGGGCTACGACCGGCAGCGTGCTGCTATTGATGGCACGCGAATTCGGCTGGCTGGTGGTGGCGGCCAATGTCGTTGCTTGGCCTGTGGCCTATTTCGTGTTGAACCGATGGCTCGCGTTCTACGCCTACCGCATTGACATTGGCTTGGGTTGGTTTGTACTGGCGGGCGTGGGCGTTCTCGCCGTCGCGCTGGCCACTGTCAGCGGCCAGACCTGGCTGGCGGCGCGGACCAATCCAGCGGATGCGTTGCGATACGAGTAGAGGAAAGGGAACGTGTAGAAGCAGACCCCAAGCCGAAAGGGAATGGGATGCTAAGAAACCTAATCATCACGGCTGGACGCAATCTCGTCCGGCACAAGGCGTATGCCTTGCTGAACGTCGTTGGGCTGACAGTCGGCATCTCGGGTTGCCTACTCGTCCTGCTCTTCGTGCGCTTGGAGTTTTCAAGGGGAACCGCGTATCCCAAGACGGACCGCATCTACCGCGTGATCTCGTGGACGCTCAACAACGACAACGAGCGTCGGTACAATCGCGGATCAGACGGCCTAGTCGGTCCCGCCATGTTGGAGCGGTTTCCAGAGGTCGAAGGGTTCGTGCGCTCTCAGGCACATTGGCCTGTGCGCGTGCGGTGGGGGGACACAGTGACCGGAGACCATCAAATTGCGATCGTGGATACGTCTTTTCTCGAGACCTTTGATGTGGAACTGATTGCCGGCGACCGCCGCACTGCGCTGTCGGCTCCGAATGGCGTCATTCTCGCTGAACGCGCGGCAAAGGTAATTTTCGGCGATCGGGATCCGCTGGGGCAGACCCTGACGGTGGATCATCGGCAGGTTCGCGGGGAGTACACGGTGACGGGAATCGCCAAAGACCCACGCTGGACCGTTTACGCTCTCAACTTCAATCTGATCACGGCCCAGCGCCCACCAGCCGTGGCGTGGGACCGCGTGCTCATGAGTGGACCTTGGCGGCCCATCCAGACGTTTGTCTTGCTCCGGGAAGGTGCCAACGTCGAGCGCCTGCCCTTCATGCTGGGCGCACTGAACGTTCAAGTGAACGGGGAAGAATGGGAGGGGAAGGCGGGATACGCACTGCAGCCGCTGAAGCGGATTCATCTGTACGGTCAGCAAGACTATCCCGGCATTGAGGCGTTCGGCAACATTCAGACGGTGTACGTGCTGTCCGGCATTGCGCTGTTCGTCCTGCTGATTGCCTGCGTCAACTTCGTGAATCTGACGACCGCGCAGTTTGTGCAGCGGGCCAAAGAAGTCGGCGTCCGGAAAGTGGTCGGGGCTGGGCGCTTGCTGCTGGTCTCTCAGTTCTTGAGCGAGTCGATTCTGCTAACGCTCGGGGCTGGGCTGCTCTCTGTGCTGGTCGCATGGCTGGCGTTACCGGCTTTTAGCAGCTACGTAGCTAGGCGTCTCATGCTCGACGGCGACGTGTCGCTGTGGCTGACGTACGGATTCCTGATCCTAGCGGTTGGTGTGCTCGCTGGCCTCTACCCAGCGGTTGTAATGACGCGGCTGCGGCCGACGCACGCTCTGTTCGGCGCAAGGGCTGCGGGAGGCGCTCCTTGGCTCAGGAGATTCCTAGTCACCTTCCAGTTTGCGATCTCGGTGGCGCTGATCACGTCAGCGCTTGTTCTGCGCGACCAAGTGCACTACTTGCTGTCCAAGGACACTGGGATCGATCGCAGCCACGTCCTGTGGATACCGATCATCGATAAAAATCCAACGCTTGCTGGCCGCAAGGATGAGATCCGGCGTGCTTTCAGGCAAAACCCGAATGTGCTCGGGTCCGCGTTTTCGTCGATTCTCCCGGTATATAAGTGGCCGGTAAAGGTGATTCCAGAAGGGTCTGTTGATGCGTGGACGATGCTGGATGTCCACGCGGACGAAGATTTCGTCGATCTGATGGGAATCGAGCTGATCGCGGGCCGGAACTTCTCGCGGGATCGGCCCAGCGATGCTAGCGAGGCATTCTTGCTCAACGAAACCGCAGTCCGGCATCTAGGTTGGGAGGTCGGTGGTACCGACCCGGAGAGAGACGCCCTCGGCAAGGCATTCTACTGGCCCGATCTGAAGCGGCAGGGTTACATCGTGGGTGTTGTTAAAGACTTCCACATCGGGACGCTGCGAGACCCGACCGAGCCGGCCTTCCTCGCGATCCAGCGCGAGAGAGAATTCAGTCTGCTGGTCAAGATCCGCCCCGAGCGCATTGGCGAGACGATAGACTTTCTCGCGGCGACATGGCGGTCGTTTTCACCCGACAAGCCGTTTCAGTATCGGTTTCTGGACGATGCCGTTGAGTATCTCCACCGAGAGGAGATCCGTCTGAGCAACGTTGCGACGAGCTTCGTCGTGCTCGCCATGCTTCTCGCCTGTCTCGGCTTGTTCTCACTGGCCTCATTCACAGCGGAACAGCGGACTAAGGAGATTGCGATTCGGAAAGTGGCCGGGGCAACTAGCGGAAACCTCTTTGCGCTGCTGACGCGCGGTTTCATGCAGCCGGTGCTGATTGCCTGTCTGATTGGCTGGCCTATTGCCTATGTCTTGATGGATAGATGGCTGTCGGATTATGCGCACCGGATTGATCTCGATGCCGTGCCTTTTTTGATGGGCGGCGTCGGAGTAATGGTCGCCGCCTTGGTGACGGTTGGGCACCGGACCTTGAAGGCGGCCGGGGCCAATCCGGTCGAGGCATTGAGAAACGAGTAGCGTCTGGAGGCCGGGACACTACATGCTCACCGTACGAGTCGGAGCGATCCGGTAGAGGTTGATAGAGACCCCTTCGCGTTTAGCGATCTCTTTGATGTGCCGATGAATCGAATCTGGTAAACGCAAGTTTAAGGCACTCATCTTAGTTCCTCCAATAACTGACTCGGGGTGAGGACGCGGACACCAAACGCGGTCCTAGCGCAATTATCTCACCGCAAGATGTAGTCTCTTGCCGATCGCTCTGGCATACTTTTCTAGCGTTGACAGCCTAATATCCTCGGCGTGGTTTTCTATTCTTGAAATAGCAGATTTCTGGGTATCTAGTCTGTGCGCCACCTCTTCTTGGGTCAGGCCAGCCTCTTCCCGAGCCTGTCTGAGGAGAACGCCGATCTTGAATTCCAAGTAACCGGCTTCGTAATTCTCGGCAAATTCGGGTTCTCTTGCTTTGCGTCTTGCGACGTACTTTTTCAAGTCGCTCATGGGCTCTTCCTCCTGAAGT
>JAJEIO010000042.1 GCA_022827835.1 Candidatus Latescibacterota bacterium | reverse complement strand
TAAGCACAAAATAGGATACGAGATGCTTGGGGGGTGTTGCTGGCTTCACTTGGCGGCATAGCTCTGCTCCACTCTCAATCCATTCGATGGCATCGCGCTGATGTTCCGCTTCCAAGTCGTCAAGTGGTTCGATGCTCCTGACATCCTCCAAAATCGCCCGTCTCAATACTATTTTCTCCTGTCTTCGGTCCATCTGAACACCTCGTTTAGACACAGACCTGCGGTTGTGCGAAGGGCTCAGCCCGCAGCCGGGCACGGTCGTGATATATGATGTGGGATGCCCTCAATCGTCAATCAGGATGAAGTCAGGTCAAGAGCAAAGTGAACCTCACCGCCAAAGGGCCCCTCCTGACGGTGTGTGACGCGAAAACCGAATCGCTTGTAGAACTCGATAACGTCAGACCAAGTAGAAGTCGTTTCCAGGATAATGCGTTGAAATCCCAACTCTTTAGCCTCTTGACAGAGCCTTGCCAGTATTTTTCCGCCGATTCCTCGTTTCCGCAACTCCGGTGCCACGGACATTCTAACTATCTCTGCTACTTGGTCTGACCTGGGGATCAGTGCACCCGAGCCAATAATTCTGCCATCGAGCCAAGCCACCAGAAATGTGGCGTCATTGTAGCTGGCACCGATGTCGTTCAAATCCAGATTTAATGTTGGATCAACTTCTCCCCAATGTTCGGCAAGTCCAGCTAAAATTAGACTCTGGACAGTGTCTTGATCCTCGCTCTCAAATGGCTTTATCAAGATTTGTTGGACTTCCATCACCTTTTAGAACTATCCTTTCATTATTCTCATTAACGTACAGCCCCTTTACATCGTCAAGTTTTTATTTTTACTCTTCACAATTGTTAATAGTTAATAATTAATGCTTATTAGCCGCGAACATGGTTTTTGGGCACTCAGGTATATAACTCCCTTTAGAACAAGGAGGATACGACATGCGACAGCAGCGCACCATCTACTTTAACGACGCCCGGCACTACTATCTTTTTGCCTTTGAGCCGCCGATGGCGCTCGAAGACGCTTGGGTGCCAGTGGATGAGGTCGCAGGTACGGGGGTGGATACTTTTGCCTACGGGGTCGAGCGCGGCGACGGGCTTTTTTATCCATCGCGGGTGGGAATGATGTTCGGAGCGGATATTCAGCCCTTTGAGCAGGCGGCCTATTGGCGCACTTGGCACAACATGCAGAGCCTGATCGAGCGCGGGCTCGATCCGCTGACGGTGCTCATCGACCGAGCACACGACCACAGCATGGACTTTTGGGCCAGCTTGCGGATGGCCGCCTACGGGAATATGGATCCGGCCTACAGGCTGGCCGACGGCGGTGGCGGGCTGGCGCACGCGGAGGTGCGGGCGCACATCTTGCAAGTGGTTGAGGAACTGGCGACCGAGTACGAAACCGATGGCGTTGAGTTGGACTTTGCCCTGCCGGGTGGAGCACCGCGCATTTTGCGGGAGGAGGATGTGGAGGCGACGACGCCCGTTTTGACTGATTACGTAGAGCAGCTCGCCGAGCGGGTGCGCGGGCAGCGGTCGGGCGCGGTCGGAGCGCGGGTTTTGCCCACTGAGGAGATGAACCGAGCGCAGGGTTTGGACGTGCGGACTTGGTTAGAGCGCGGGTTGGTGGATTTCTTGGTGCCGATCCGCTACGGCTATATGATCCTCGACGGAGACATGCCGATAGATTGGCTGGTCGAAGCCGCGCACGCGGCCGATGCAGCGGTCTATGGCACCTTGCAGCCCTACGTATCTGATGAGTCGGTTGGGGCCGAGCGGATTTGTCCCACTCCGGCCCAACTGCGGGCGGCGGCGATGAATCTGTTGGATCGGGGCTGTGACGGGCTGTACGCGTGGTTTATGCCCTGGCCTTTAGGAGACCAAGAGCGCAGCGCGCTGAGCGAACTGGGCAGTCGGAATCTGATGCAGGAGAAGGACAAGCACTACGTGCTGGCGCGGCGGTCGGCGGATGAGGAAAACCAATACCCAGTGGCGCTGCCGGTGGAGATTGCAGCCGACGACCGGGCGCAGCATACCATCCCCTTTTACTTGGCTGACGACGCGCAGGAAGGCCGCGTCAATCAGGTGCTGTTGCGGATCAGGATCGTCGATCTGGTCTCGGACGACCGCTTGGAGATCGCGCTCAACGGCCAGTCGCTGCAAGGGGAGATCTGCCGCCGCGAGTTCGGCTATAAGGTCGTTCCGTATCAGGGTATATGGCTGATTTTTGATTTGCAGGAGGTGCGGCCGCAGCAGGGGGTGAACCGCTTGGAGATTGCGCTGGTGGAGCGACCGGACGATTTGGTGAGTCCGCTGAGAGTCGCAGATGTGGAAGTCGAGGTGAAATACCACCCCTTGCCGACGGGGTTGGGATGAGACTGTTTTGACATGATAAACCCTCCTTCATAAATTGGCCTGCCATGCAAGCGAACAACTGTCACCTCTTATCCATTGCCTTGCGCGTAGGTATCGAATTGAGCCGCATGAGAGGCTCCACTGGGGCCTCGCATAGGATAGGTGTGCCTACGCCGCTCTGAAGAGGCCAAGCTAAGATATTTATAAACAACTATTTATATAATTTAGCCGGGAACCTCGTTTCCGGCTTTTTTGTGACTTTCAGAGACCGCGGGCTTATTGTCTGCGGTCTTTTTTTGGAGATAACCGATGATAACACTACTGCACAAATACGGGAAAACCATCGCCATCGTCGCGACGCAGTCGCTCAACGACGCGCTTTGGGGCCTGATGGGCGATTTTGCGTTGCGGCTATTTCACGTGGCGATTTTGCTCTCGCTCTGGCGCACGGTGATGGCAGGCCAAGGTGTCGTTGCGGGGATGAGCTTGGAGGCGGTGCTGACCTATACCATGGTCGCGGCAATTTTTGCCGACCAGCTATCGGGCCGCACCCGGATCGACGACGATCTGTGGAGCGGCAATATAGCCAACCGCTTCTTGCGGCCGATGGGGATCTACGGGCAGATGCTGGCCGAGATGGTCGGCGGCTGGATCCCCGGTTTGCTGTTTTTTGCGCTGCCGCTGTTGCTCATTGCGCCGCTGCTGGGAGTTGACCCCTCCCCGGCGATGTGGACGGCCGGGCTGTGGTTCCTGCTTAGCTTGGCGCTGGGTGTGGCGGTGGGCACGGCGCTGGATCTGTTCTTTGCCGCGTGCATGGTATTCTTGGAGCACAGCGTGTACGCGCTGCAACGGATCCGCACCACATTGACGGTGCTGTTGTCGGGTCGGCTGGTGCCGCTGGCGCTTTTGCCGTGGGGCCTCGGGGACTATCTGGAGTGGCTGCCCTTCGCGTCGCTGGCGTCGGCACCACTGCGACTCTACACCGGCACGGGCGATCCACAGGATCTCATCCCTTTGCAGGTAATCTGGGCTGTAGTGCTGTGGGTTGGTGCGCACGCACTCTGGTGCCACAATCGCGAAAGGCTGGTGTCCCATGGCGGCTAAGCGCAACCCCGTAGTCCAAGTTATCAGGCGCTGGCGGGTGCAGGCTTATCTCGACTTTATGTGGATGACTCGGGACTTAAAGTTTTTTCTCATCAACGTGGTCTCCGACATCGTCCTCAGCCTCTCAGGGGTGATGGCGGTGTTCTTGCTGGCCGAGCGCTTCGCTGGGATTGGGGCGTGGAGCCGGGACCAGATTCTCTTCATGCTCGGCTACGCCGCCTTAGTACAGGGACTGCTCGAAATGTTCTTCCGCTACAACGTGCTGGCCATCAGCCGCCGCATCGGCCGCGGCCAGCTCGACCACACCTTAGTGCAGCCGCAGCCCTTGTGGATGGCCCTGCTCACGGAAGGCTTTATACCCTTCTCCGGCTGCTGGGGAGCCATCGTCGGGTTGGGGATTAGCGCTTGGTCTTGGGGGCAGTTGGATATGGCTGTGGAACCCGGCTGGTGGCTGTGCTATGGAGTCCACCTGCTGTCTTCCTGCGTGGTGGTTTTGGCCTTTTCCTATTTGTGGAGCGCACTGGCGTTTTGGTCGCCGGTGGGTGCCGAGGAGATTAGCTCCCGCGCGATCGGTTTTGCTTGGCAGTTGAAGTCGTTTCCCCTCGATGGGCTGCATCCATTTTTGGTCAACGGCCTGTTGAGCGTGCTGCCGGTGGGTTTTGTCGCATGGTATCCGTGTCGGGTTTTGCTCGGGATTGACCAAGGGGCCGGATCGATGTGGACTACGCCGATATTCGCCTGCGCCCTGAGCTTTGTGGCGCTGATAGCTATGAAGAAAGGGATGAATCACTATGGACACACTGGATCGCAGCGCTACTTGCGCTGGGGACATCGCAGTTGAGTTGAGGGGGGTCAACAAGACCTTCTACCAGCGCCAGCGCTCGGCGCATGTGCGCGATGTGTTCAAGAATCTCTTTCGGCCACGGGTGCGCGAGATTCGCGCTTTGCAGGATGTGGATCTGGTGGTGCGACGGGGCGAGATCGTCGCCTACGCAGGCCCCAATGGCGCGGGCAAATCGACGACGGTCAAGCTGCTGTCGAGCGTGCTGGCACCGACGGCGGGGAGCGTGCAAGCCCTGGGAATGGACCCGATGCGGGACCGGGTGGCCTATGTCAGCCGCATTGGCGTGGTCTTTGGCCAGCGCACCGAACTGTGGTGGGACCAACCCGTGTCGGCGAGTTTTGAATGGAAGCGGGTCGTGTGGGATATTCCGCAGGCGCGCTACGAGCGGATGCTCGGCTTTGTGCGCGAACTGCTGGGCCTCGACGAGTTCATGGATAGTCTGGCGCGGCAGTTGAGCCTAGGGCAGAAGATGCGGGCAGACCTCGGGCTGATGCTCATGCACGAGCCGGAGATCCTTTTTTTGGACGAGCCGACAATTGGCGTCGATGTGCTGGCCAGACGTCATATCCTCGACTTTATCAAGGATCTGAACCGCGAGAAGGGGGTAACGGTGATGATCACCAGCCACGACATGGACGAGTTGGAACAGCTAGCTGGTCGGATTGTGATGATAGACCGGGGACGAATCGCCTTTGACGGTCCCTTTGACGAGTTGCGCAATCACTTCGGGGACAGACGGCGGTTGCGCTTGCAGACGAGTGGGGAGGAGGCACCGGACCTGAGTCGAGCCGAACTCCTGACAACGGAGGCCGGCTGGCACGAATACGTTTTTGACGCGGAACAGGTTAAATTGCCGGCCCTGCTCGCCGAAGCCTCGGCGCAGGCATCGGTGCTCGACGCAGAGACGCACCGAGCGCCGATTGACGAGGTGATCGCGGATATTTACGCAGAGTGGGAGACGTGAACCTTACTCAATGCCCAGCAGTTCGACTTCAAAAATCAGGGTGGCGTTGGCCGGAATCCCTGCGCGCCCCCCCGGGCCGTAGGCTAGCTCGGGCGGGATGGTCAGCTTGGCCTTGCCGCCCACTTTCATCATTTGCAGCCCCTCAGTCCAGCCTTTGACTACTTGGTCGAGAGCAAAGGTGATGGGCTCGCCGCGCTCCACTGAACTGTCGAAGACAGTGCCGTCAATCAGCGAGCCGTGGTAGTGGACTTTGACCCGGTCGGTGGCTTTGGGCGAGGCCCCAGTGCCAGCCGTCAGCTCTTTGAAGATGAGGCCGGAAGCAGTCTGCACGGCACCTGCTTCTTGGGCGGCCTTTTCCCTGAATGCCTCGCCCTCTGCTGCGGCTTGGGCCTGAACTTTTTGCATGCGCTCCTGCAACATAGGGTTGATCTTGGGGCCGAATTCCTGCAGGGAGACGATGGGCTCGCCGCCCTTGACGGCATCGGCAAAGCCCTGCATGACCACGGCTATTTCCGCGTCGCTGAACTGACCCCGGAACGGCTCTAGGGAGTTTTGCGCTATGGCTAGGCCCAAGGCGTAGAGGATCTTTTCTTCTTCGGTCTCCACTTTGGCTGGGGTGCTGTTGACTTCTTGGCCGTTGCAGGCGAGTAGGACGAGCGAGGTCCAACCTACCCCTAGCAGGCGTGCTATCTTCATGAGATTTCTCCGCGTGTAAAGATGGGTGTTGCGGCCACGCATCCTGCCTAGGAAGATAAGAAGGCGATATTATTTGACTGATTTGCAGTGGAACGGGGTCGGTGCCAACAGAGAAAATGTCGGACCTAAGGCGTCAAAAAAGTTCAATTCCCGCTCGGCTTCACAGCGGAGGAGTCTGGCCGGATACCCAAGGAAAGTAGGCCGCTCCCGGTTTTGGGGCAAGGAGTGGGACGGCTCCTAGTGAGCCCGCCGATAGGGGTGACACCATTGCCGTGCTCAGGTGTTATAAGTCATATTTACGCGGGGGAACCTACCACGGGGAAGTGGCTGTTGGCCACGGGTCTTGCGGGCGTCGCCTCGATTATCGCTGGGATCGTTCGACTCCCTGGCGGCTCCTCGACCTCTATTGGCGAGAGCTGCTGTGGCTGTGAGGCAAGGTGTCAATTAACCCAGAACGCCGTAGTTGTCGTCCAAGATGAGGCGAACGGACACGTACAATCCCAACAGCGCGAATAACACCCAGGGGGCATTCGTGGCACCGATGTAGGTGTACAGCTCGCCCCTGGTGATATGGCGCTGCCTCCTGACCACGAAGAAACTGACCCAGTAAACCGACGTCACGTAGGTCCACTGCCAAGACAGCATGAGTCCGAGCATGCCAGCAACGACCGCTGGCAGGAAATCGACGGTATAGGCCGCGTACAGGATCAGGGTCGGAACCGGCGTCACGAAACCGTTGGCGATATCACCATTGAAACCGAACGTACGGCGATCCGAAAAAGATCCATCGAACAGGGAATACGTAGCCCAGACATCGGCCCAGACCGTCGGGGATAGTATCCGCCTCAGCGGCACTTTGGTGGACAGGAATTCGATGGCCGGTGTTCGCCCGGTTTCACGTTGCCGTCTGCGCCAATAGTCGGCGCGCATCTCGATATAGTCCCGTTTGAAGAATAGACATGCCTCCCAATAGCAAATCAGCAGATTGGTCGAGAAAAACAAACTCAACAGACAATGAATGACGTTGAGATTCCCGTAGAAATAATACCTAGTACCAATGCCGAAAAGCGCCAGCAGCGCGATCACCAGCGCCGCAAACAGTCCGGTCGGTATCCCCGAACTGTTGTTGCGTGCGCTTTGGGACGGAGCGGTTCGGTGGGGGTTGCATTTCATACGACCTCTACAAATTGATCCCGGTTGACGCGCATGGCGTAGTTTTCATTCGGCCTTTAGAGTCGGGAGGCCAAATCCCGCAGTTGTGCGGCCGCCAAGCGCATGACCTCTTTGTCGTCGCAATCGTTGATATCCTTGCCCTCAAAGACGACGGAGAGCGGCCCGTTGTACCCGGCTTCGGCGAGGATGGGGACGATGCGCTCGTAGTCGATCCACTCCTCCTTGCCACTGTCGATCTTGTAGAATTTGGCGCGGACGTGGGTGGCCAGATGGGCGGTTTGCTGCATGTAGGCGTAGATGTCGTGGTCTGGGTCGGGAATGCCTCGGTTGCGGGCGGGCGAGCCGCACCACTGGCCGGTGTCGAGCAGAAAGCTAAAGTTGGGCCGGTCGGTTTCCTCGATGATGCGTATGACGTCGTCGCCGGTGGAGGGGTGATTCTGCAGGCCGATGGCGATACCTACTTCGAGGCCGTAGTCGGCGACCTCTTGGAAGCAGCGGATTTCGCGGGCGCGCTCCTCTGGGTCGGTGAGGGGCTGGCCGCAAAACAGGCGGATCATGGGCGCGCCCAAAATCAGCGCGATGTCCATATCGGCCTTGGCGGTGGCGACCTTGTCGCGCAGGTCCTCGTCGCTGCCGACAAAGTGCCCACCGGAAGCTAAATAGCCGATGGCAAGGCCCTTTTCGATGCAGGCGAGTTTGGTCTTGATGAGGTAGGAGGCGTCTTCAGAGCTAAAGCCTCGGTCGCGGCGGAAGTCGATTAAGTCGAGGCGGAGTTCGTAGGCGTGGTCGATGTAACTTTCGATGCTTTGCAGGGTGGGCGGATCGTCTTTGCCGAACATGGAGGCGTAGAGACCGATTTTCACGATGGGGACTCCTTTGGGGATGGTGGGATGGGCTAGTTGTGGGGGAGTGTACGGAATGGGGGAGGGCGCATCAAGGCAGGCCCTCTAACCGAACCATCGCCTACTGCCAGCAATAGACCGACCAGCATGTAGCGTTTAGAACGAAAGATGGGTTTGCTGGCGGTCCACGTTAGTACTCATTGCGGGCATTCCAGCCGGGGTACTGTTCTTCGAGGGCAGCGAGGGTTTGCGGTGTGTAATAAGCGTGGCCGGTGGGCGGGAAGCGGAAGACTTCCCTTTCGGCGGCGGTGAGGGTGCTGATGAATTCGCGGAAGATCGGGTTTTGGCCCTTGTCGGTGTAATGGCGGAAACCCTCCCAGTAGTGGTCGGCGCGGCCGAGGCCAAAGCCCCAGGTGTAGCGCTGGCCGTCGGCGCGCAGATAGTCGCTGGCGGAGTGCATGGTGTAATTGGTGAAGACGCAGAGGGTGCCGGCTTCGCAGACGAGCGGTACGGCTTTGCTCATATCGCGGCCATGTTCTTTGGGGATCAATCGCAGCGGTGCCTGGTCCTCACCGACTGCTTCGAGGTGGTGCCAGAAAACGAGCTGGCCGAAGGCGCGGGCTGAGTCGGAGGGCGGCAGCAGGGAGTTGTTGCCATTGTCGAGATGCAGCGCGGAGGCGTCCGAGCCGGTACCGCCGCCTGTGAAACCTGGATAGCGGGCGATCATGCAGCCGGCGCGGAAGTGGATATGCTCGCTGCCAAACCACTTCTTGGCGAAGGCCCAGGCTTGATGATGGACGATGCCGCGCAGCAGCGCCATTTCGGGGGGCGGGAATTCGGTGAGGGTGGCGCGGCCGGGGGGCGGGTCGTCCTTTACTTCATCCCACGATGGCAGGACGCGGCGCTGGGCTTGCTGCATTGCTTTTAGGTCCTCGCCGTGGCGGAAGCCGGGCAGGATGATAAAACCTCGTTGGTCTAATTCGTCGAGATGGGCGTCGGTGAGTTCCATGGCAGTCCTTTCCTAGCGGTTAAAGAAGAAGTCCTCGGCTGTCTTGCCTAGGATTTGCTCCTTGTCGCTTTGGCTGAGGAAATCGGCGTGGTCGCGGATTAGGGCGATTGCTGCGGCAAAGTCATTGGCGGGATTTTTCATGCGGACGGGACCGCCGCTGTCGCTTTCCCACATGACGCGCTCGGGGCCAAAGGCATCGACGATACGCTCGATGAGGGGCAGGAGATCAAGATAAGGGGCCTCGCCGTTGCCGAGGGCTTGGAACGGGCCGAGCTTGACCATGACGCGCGGGTAGCGGGCCATGTTGCAGAGGGTGCGGATATCGCCTTCGGGCCAGACGCCGTCGCGGATGCGCACTCCGCAGATGTGGTCGAGAATCACGGGAGTTTCGGGGAAGCGGCGGCAGAGGTGGATTAGGCCGGGCAGGTCTGCGAGTCCCATGAGGAAGCTGAGGGCCAGATTGTGCTCGGCTCCGGTGCGGAACATGGATTCGTAGCCGGGGTAGTCGAGCCAGCGGTCCTGACGGCCAAACGCGGTTGGGCGACCGGTACTGCCGCCGCGCACGCGGAAGGCGCGAATGCCCCCTTCGGCCAAGGCGAGCATGGTCTTGCCTGGGTCGGCCAGCGATACGTCGGAGACTCCGGGGACGATGCCGGTGCCAGTATAAGTCTCGGGATCAGAGGCGATTAGGTCTAGGATGTAGCTGTGGTCGAGGCCGTACCAGGTCATCTGCACTAGGTTGAGGCGGACTTTGCCGACCTTGCGGCTATAGGCAAAGTGATCGTCGGGGGTAAAAGAGGGCAGCCACAGGTCGGCGGGCGTAAAGCCGGGGGCCAATGGGAACCGGTCGAAGTCGGAGGACCAGACGTGGATATGGGCGTCGACGATGTTCACGGGCGTTGCTCCTGTTGGCTGGCGCGATAGGTCCGGCGCGCTTGGTCGAGGGCGGCGAGCCCGTCTGCGGGAAGTTGGAGGCGGGTGCCTTGGAGATTGGCATCGACGTGCGCGGCGCTTTCGGCACCAGCGAGTACGCAGGTAATGCCCTGATGCAAGACCCAAGCGACGCAGACGGCTGCGCGGGAGGTGCCCAAGTCGGCGGCGACTTGGTCGATGGCGGTGACTAAGGCGGAGAGAGCTGGTTCGTTGGGCCGGGCTAGCAGGCCGGTGTCCATTGGGCTGAAGGCTAGGCAGCCTAGTCCAGTGCGCCGCAGCAGGGGCAGCATTTCTTCCTCGTAAATTTCCACTCGCGAGTGCCCCGTTTCGTCGCAGTGGCTACCGGCGATGTTGTAGTAGTCCTCAACGCCAGCGATGGGGGCTAGGTCGAGAAAGGCTTCTACTTCGGCGGCTCTATGGTTGGAGACGCCCCAGTAGCGAGTTTTGCCGGCCTGCACTAGATCCTCCATGACCTCGGCGATGGCCTCCGGCGGCGTGCCCTCGTCGCGGTGGTGCAAAAGGTAGAGGTCAACATAGTCGGTGTGCAGGCGGTGGAGGCTTTCTTCGAGGCGGTCGGTGAGATGGGCGCGGGTGTAGCGGACGCGCTCGCCGGGGTCGCCGTCGCTTGTAGGGGCCAGCGAGGCGGGAACCTTGGTGCAGATGACGACTTCGTCGCGGCGACCGGCGATCGCCCGTCCCAGCACCTCCTCGGCACCACCCCAACCGTAGGCCTGCGCTGTGTCGAAGAAGTTGACGCCTTGGTCCAAGCAGTGGTGGAGTACGGCTAGGGATTGGGGGCTGTCGGCGCGGGGCAGGTGGCGGAAGGCAGTGCCTTGGCACAAGCGCGAGACCTGAAGATCGGTCTGGCCGAAGAAGGTGCGGTTGCTAGTGGTCATAATGCTATTGCCTCGTCAGTAGGGCGACCCAAGGGCCGCCTCGGGGAGGGGCTAGTTGCGCTATGGTACCACCGTCCAAATCGTCGGCGGATACCCAAGTGCTGGCGGCAATGTCGAGCCATTGGACTTGGAAGGTGCCTTCTGCCCCGATCAGGTTGAGACCCACGGCACCGCCGTCGGTAAAGTAGAGCGCGTACTGGTGGCCGGGGACGCGGCTGAGATAAGCCTCGTTGGCGGCGTGGTCGCGCAGCAAGGCGCTATCGGAATCTGGCTCGGCGTTGAAAAAGTCGAAGACCTCGGACAGCATGCGACCGCTGCGAATGTGAGCTTGAGCTTGGGGGGTTAGTCCGATGCCGGACGGTGGCCGGTGAAAGCGGCTGGAGGCAAAGCCGCCGATGAGGTTGCGCCAAAAGCACTCGGTGGCGTGGCGGTCGTCGATGCCGCGACTTTGGTTTTTATGCGTCTGGGCACCGTAGATCTTGGTCGAATTGATCGGTCGGGGCTGTGCGGCAATGTACTGCCACACCCACTGGGCGCGATCCCAGTTGGTCTGCTCGCGCTGCCAACTATTCTGCGAGATGTCGATGAAAGAGTACTGCTCTGGGTGGTCGAAGGTGGCGCGATGGGTTTCCCCCCGCACGTCCCATTCGTCCCACATTTCAGTGGTTTCAACGGTCTTGCCCGCTTGCTGCGCTCGCTCCTTGATGTAGTCGTTCCAGTAGGCACCCCACGCTGGATCGCCGCTGGTCTCGTTGTCCATGCAGTAGAGCACGTGGTCGTAGGCGAGGGAATGCTTGAGGACTTGATCGACAAAGACTTGTTGATAGGGCAGCACGACTTGGTTGTTGCGCAAGGTGGGGACGGTGTAGAAAAAGGGCTGCCAGTTACCGCCCGGATGGGCGGGATAGTCTGTTTCTAGGCCCGATTCCTCGACGGTGTAGTTGATATTGTTGGCTGGATTGAGGGGACTTTCTTCCCAATGTCTTTGGCTGTGGTCAAAGCGATCCCACATTTCTATCTGGACGATGATGTCGCGTTCGGCAGTCCAGCGCAAAAGGTCGGCAAAGCGCTGCCAATAAACCGGGTTCCAGCGGTTGAGATCGTATAGGCCGTCGGCATTTTGGTGGAAGGCTGGGACCTCATAGCCGTAGATGCGGCGGTCGCTCATGGTATTGCGCACGTAGTTGCCGCCGACCGATTGCAGCAGGTCGAGATGGGCTTCGAGATCGGGTATTTGGAAGAGGCAGTCTTTGATCGTGCCGCCTAGCAGGAGCACGGGCTGGCCGTTGTACTGCCAGTAGCGCGGATTGGTGGCGTAGGGCTGGATGCGGTCGGAGTCGGCTTGGGCGTGGGTCATGGAGGTTATAATGGTGATGAGGGTGACTAGGATGCAACGCGAAAGATGTCTATCGTTGAAGAGGAGGCTTTTCATGGAGGGACTTGAACCTTGCAAAAAAGATGTAGCTAAATATACAAGGACGACAAGCGACCTAGAGAATTTACAACGGCCCTATTTGAAAATTCGTCTCAATTTGGCTATTATCCATGTAAAATGATAAAGGATGTTAGCAATTTGCATGGATATTTGCCGAGAAAAGCAGAATCTGAGTTAAGACGAGCCTTGGGACGTTCCCCCGCCGTTGCAATCCTTGGGCCTCGTCAATGCGGTAAATCAACACTGGCCCGCGAATATTTGAAAGGCCAGTCAGTGGCCTTTTTGGATTTGCAGAACCGCATTGATCTCAACAGACTCGCCGAACCCGAACTTTTTCTCGAACAACATCGCCAGGAACTGGTGTGTCTGGATGAGATTCAACGTCTGCCGGAATTCTTCGCCGTGTTGCGCTCCGAGATTGATCACGACCGGCGTCCGGGGCGCTTTTTGATTCTCGGATCGGCATCGCGGGAGTTAATCCAGCAGTCGAGCGAACCGCTGGCTGGCCGGATCGCCTATTTGCAGTTGACGCCATTTTTGCGGTCTGAGACAAGGCACGTCGCCGATTGGCAAACGCTGTGGGTGCGCGGAGGGTTTCCCGATAGCCTGCTCGCCGGGGATGCCGAGGATAGCTTTGCTTGGCGGCAGGATTTTATTCAGACCTTTTTGGAGCGGGATATTCCCGCGCTCGGCCTGAGTCTGCCGGTATCCGTGGTGCGGCGGCTATGGCAGATGCTGGCGCATTACCACGGCCAGACGATCAACTATAGCAAGCTGGCCGGAGCGGTTGATGTGTCGGTGCCGACTCTAAAGAAGTATCTAGCCATTCTCGAGCAAACGTATATGATTCGCCTATTGTCTCCCTGCGAGGCGAATCTGAAGAAACGCTTGGTCAGTTCTCACAAAGTGTATGTAAGGGACAGCGGCATTTTGCATGCGTTGCTCGAAATCGAGAGTTACGACCAACTGCTCGGACATCCGATCGTCGGTGCTTCATGGGAGGGTTTGGTGCTGGAGCAGCTAGTTGCTGCGCTGCCCCGCTGGCGACCGTCGTTTATCCGCACGGGTAACGGAGCGGAGATAGATATAGTAATGGAGCGAGGGGACAGGACGGCGGTCTTTGAGTGCAAGTTCTCAAAAGCGCCGAGGCCGTCGCGGGGATTCTTCGAGTTGGTCGGCGATTTGCAGCCGGAAAATGCTTGGGTCATTGCGCCGGTAGATGAGGCGTATGAATACCAGCGGGGCGTTAGGGTGGCTAATCTAGATTTTGCAGGGGACGAGAGCGAGCGTTAGTCCTATTCCATCAACGCGGAGATTTCTTCCTTCGCGATGTGCGTTTCTAACCTCACACCGCGTCGATTCGCTGCGGTGCTCTTTCCAAAGACAGGCCGTGCTCTGCGGCCCATTCGGCAATGGACCAGTGGATGCCGTTGGGGTCTTCGCGCCCTTGGGCGTCGGAGGTGGCTCCTAGGAGCTGGCGGCCGACGTCGTCGAGATTGGCGACCACGGCCGTGCTCGGCTGGACCTCGTCGGCGTAGTAGCGCAGGTAGTAGTCGGGGCGGATCCAGCTATAGTGATAGCCGAACATCGCGACCTTGGAGACGTGGTCTTGGCTGTTGATCTCCGCGCCGTGATAGATGCGGCTTTCAAAGAGAAAGGCGTCGCCGGCTTTGAGGCGGGGTTCGAGGTACTCTGCGGGGTGGATCTGGTCTTTGGGAATGACGATAGGTTCGGCGAGGCGATTGCTGCCGGGCGCGAAGAGCGTGGCACCGGTGTGGGACCCGTCCATGTCGGTGAGGCAATAGCCGACCTTGAGGCCCACACGCGGGAGATGGACGTGGCCCAAGTCGAGGTGGACGCCGACGTCGCGGTGCCAAGTGCAGTCGCCGGGATCGTCGCCGGGCTGGGGGTGTTTGTAGATCAGGGCCGTGTTGGTGATGTGGATATGGGTGCCGAGAAGTTGGATGACGAGTGGGATGATCGCTGAATCGGTGGCCAGTTTGGCGAGGGTGGGGTCTTGAACTAGCCCGTCGCGGCGGTGCTGGTAATAGCCCTCGTAGGCGAAGTCGTCCATCAGGCGGTCGGCGGCTGCGGCGACTTGTGCAATGGTTTCCTGATCGAGCGCGTCGGGGACGATGAGATAGCCGTTGGCGTCGAAGAATTCGCGTTGCTCGTCTGCTAATTTTGCAAAATCCATGATATATCCTTAGCGGTCTTGCACTGACCCGTCGTACCCGATAGGCGTGTCGAGGACCTTGTCTTGGACGGGATGGCGGCGCAAGGCATCCTCGTTGAGCGCGATCCCGAGGCCGGGCCTCTCGGGCACGATCAAGTAGCCCTCTTCTAACTTGAGCGGCTCGACCAACAGCTCGCTTTTGGGCGGCTCGGCTTCGCCGGTGTACTCCTGTAATGCAAAGTTGGGGATACAGGCGTCGAGCTGGATGCAGGCGGCTGTGCTGACCGGGCTGAGGGGATTGTGCGGAATGACTTTGACGTGGCGGGCTTCGGCCATGGCTGCGACCTTCTTGGAGCCGGTCAGGCCGCTGCACAGGCAGACGTCCGGCCGGATGTAGGACGTGGCCTTAGCATCGAGGAGTTGTTGGTACTCGAAGATGCTGGAAAAGCGCTCGCCAGTAGCGATGGGGATATTGCACTGGGCTTGGACTTCGCCCATGATCGCCGGGCTGTCGGGCAGCATGGGGTCTTCGTAGAAGTACGGGTGAAATTGTTCAAGGCGGCGGCCGAGCCAAATCGACTCGGCGGGATTCATCTGGCGGTGGATCTCAACGCAGAGGTCGATGCCATTGCCCACGGCCTCGCGCAACGCACCGACGCGGCGCACGGCTTCGTCGGCCCACTCGGCGTAGGACTTGTGCAAGTAATAGTTGGGCGCGAAGGGCGAGAAGCGGAGGGCGGTGAAGCCCTGCTGTACCTTGGCCAAGCCATCGGCGACGAGTGCGTCGAGCGAATCGCCGCCGACGTGCATGTAACAGCGGACTTTGTCGCGGGTCTTGCCGCCCATCAGGTCGTAGATGGGCACGTCGAGGCGCTTGCCCTTGATGTCCCAGTGGGCGATGTCAATAGCCGAGAGTGCCCCTTGGACGACCGACCCCATAAAGTGCGACGAGCGGTACAGCCACTGGTAGTGATGCTCGATGCGGGCGGGATCTTTGCCAACGAGGGCCGAGGCCATGGTTTCAAGCATGGTCTTGGTGGGCCGCTGCCAGCCGTGGACGCCGCCCTCGCCGATGCCGACGGTGCCGTCTTCGCAGTGGATTTTCAGGAGGAGCCAGCGGTCCCAGAGGATCGGCTCCAAGCATTCGATTCTAGTGGCTTGCACGGGGCCTCGTGGGGTGGATGTTGGGAGAGCAGACCATAGCGCACCCGTGGGTGGCTGTCAATAAGGGGCTTGTCGGCGCGGCGACTTTGAGTTACCGTCGGTGCCGACCTGACACCTCTATTGCGAAAGGAACGTTATGGCTCTTCTCGATACCCACACCCAAATTTCAGCGATTATCGGCGACTTTGGCAGCGGCCTCGACCACCCCGAGTGCATTGCTTGGGGCTGCGATGGCTATGCCTATGCCGGCGGCGAAGCGGGCCAGATCTACCGCATCGACTTGGCCCGACGTGAGTTCGAAGAGTTCGCCCGAGTTGACGGCTTTGTCGGCGGCATTTGTCAGGATGCTCAGCACCGCCTGTACGTCTGTAATGGCGACGTCAAGCGCGTCGAGCCGGATGGTGCGGTCAGCACGTATTGCGACCGCGCGGGCGAGGTGCCGCTGACTGTGGCTAACTACCCGGTCTTTGACACGGCTGGCAACCTGTATGTGTCTAATTCTGGAGGCTGGCACAAAAACGATGGCTGGATTTGTAAGATCGCCCCGGGAGGCCAAGGCGAGGTGTGGAGCCGCGCTTTGGCAGATTTTCCCAATGGCACGGCGCTGGATGCGGCGGGCGAATATCTCTATGTGGCCATGAGCATCAATCCCCGCGTGGCCCGCATCAAAATCGAGGCCGACGGCCGCGCCGGTGCTGCCGAGACCGTGTTCGAACTTCCGCAGACCGTTCCCGATGGTCTTGCCTTTGATGACGAGGGCACTCTGTACTGCTCTTGCTATCGCCCGGATCGCATCTATCAGTATGCCGACGGCCAACTCGACGTTTTGGCCGACGATTACGAGGGCACTGCCATGGCGGCCCCGACCAACATCGCCTTCTGCGGCCCGGAGCGGTCGCTCTTTCTCAGCGCCAACTTGGGGCGTTGGCACATCGCGCAATACGATTTGGGCAAGACGGGGATGCCGTTGAACTATCCAGACATTCCCTAGGTGGCGATCACGACTTGTGCGGGATTGATGGCTTGGTACTGGGCTTTGTGCGCGGTGATTTCAAATGCCTCCGGCACCTTATCAATCCCCTCTAATACGTGCCGGATGGTGGGTTTCATGCTGATGCGCCCCGAGGCTACCAGCCGCACTGTGTACTCTAGATGGGCCTGTGAGCTGATGTCTGGGAAGAGGTAGCGCAGGCTGCGCTCTCGCATCAGGTCCACGTCCAGTTCTAGGGGTGCCCCAAACCAGGAGACGCCCACCAACTTGCCGCCGGAGCGCACTGCGTGCATGGCCTGTTTGAGCGCCCGGTCGCCGGCTAGTCCCAGCTTGACGCTGCCGCCGGCGCACTCGAATACCACGTCGGCACCCTCGCCGCCGGTCAGGTCGCGGATGGCTTCGACTGGATCGTCCTCGCTGGCGTTGATGGCGTGATCGGCCCCCAGCGCGAGCGAGATCTCACACGCCTCGGGCCGCACATCCACGGTGATGAGCTGGCCCGCGCCGCAGGCGCGCGCGGCCTGCATACTCTCGATGCCCATGCTGCCTTGGCCAAAGACGGCGACGGAATCGCCCGGTCGGATCTGCGCGGTCTCGACTCCGGCGATGCTGTCGCTCAGCGATTGCAGGGTGGCGGCCTCGCTGTCGGAGATGCGGTCATCGACCTTGACCAGTGCGATGGCCGGGAGCAGGGCGCGCTCGGCAAAGCAGCCGGGGAGTTGGAAGCCGATGATCGGGCCGCGGCGGCAGTCGTCGCTGCGCTGGGAGTGGCACATGACGCAGTCGCCGCAGGGCAGCTTGGCGCGGGCTGCTACGCGGTCGCCGGGTGCGTAGCCGGTGACCGCTGAGCCGACTTCTACTATTCGGGCGCAAAATTCGTGGCCGAAGAGCTGGAGCGGCGCGTCTGTCTCCAGTCGGCTTTTGACATTGTCGTAGGCCAGGGTTGGAATTCCAAAGGCGAGCTGGGCTTCGGTCGCGCTGGGCTGGACTACCAGCGGCTCGACTAGCACGTGGTCGGGTGGGCAGGCCGCTAGCTCAATGTCGTCGAGTCGCATGTCGCCGAAGGCATAGAAACGCCAAGCTTTCACGGGTGTTTTCCTTTTATTCCAGCGCGAAAAAAGATGCGGTTTCGCTTCGTTCAAATCTCAAAATCGCAGCGTGATGCGTACGAAGAAGAGATATAATTGTATCCACTGAGCAATTGCCCACGCGAACCCAAATGACTTTGGGCGGATGACCGTGCATAAAGCTTTGCTGGTGAAAGTCCGCATCTTTGGAGACGATGATATAGCCGTTTTGGGCGGCATAATCCCAAATATCCGAGTCATCCGATTCCTTCATGCCTATGTCGCGGACATGTAGAGAATCCGGGTACAGATCCTGCAACTCTGCGACCAATCGGTAGGAAAGATTTTGGTCGTAGAGGAATTTCATGCTGAAGAGATAGACATAAGTCGACGTTCTCGATCCGCAGCAAAAGCCAAACAAGCGCGAATGTCTTCGTGCGTAAGATCGGGAAAGTCGCGCAAAATCTCTTCAACAGACATATCCGAGGCGAGATAGTCAAGCACATCATAAACGGTAATCCTCATGCCGCGGATACACGGCTTACCGCTGCGCTTGCCGGGTTCAATGGTGATGATATGTCGATAATCCATTGTCTTCCTTCTCAAATTGTGTGAGGCACCTATCTACACGATACCTGTTTTACTTTGCCGTGTAGCTCTTGGTTAGGTTAACACTGCGGTCTGAATCAAGTTGCCGCTGCCGAAGCTCAAGCAGTCCAATTTCAATCCCCTAGCAATCGGGTCAAGTGTTCTGATACCCCCCTTTCTAATTTATTGGGCGACAGCCCGTTTCAGCCCCTTTTGCGACTCAGGCCATTTTGACAGGCACCGGCTGGGCAAAACCGCGCTGGCCCGCGCAAGAGCATTCGACTAATTCCCTCTAGGACAGGCCATTACCAATTTGCGACCCAGAGTCGGCTCAAACAAGCGGCCCAATCCCTTGCTGGGTGGCCGCGATTGGCATGTGGTTGCTTGTCGGCTCAGGCGCATTCTACCTCAAACGCGGCGAGGTTGCGAGCCTCCTTGCTGAACTCGACGGCGATCAAGTAGATCGGTTGCCCTAGGGCGCGATACTTGTCCGCATACCGCCGCTCCTTCAACTGCGCCATGGCCGCGCCCGCTGACGACAGCTCTACCACCTTGAACTCGAACAAATAGACGTTGTTGTTGAATAGAACCGCCATGTCCAGCCGACCGTGGCTACTGCTGTCTTCGAGCCTAGTGTCGAGTCCCAAAGCGGCAAACCAGGAATAGAACACACTGGCGTAGTAGCCTTCGTAGTTGGCGATGTCGTTGTTGATGTGCCACTCGTAAGGAATGCTGGCGAAGAAGGCCCGAAATAGCGTCTCCAACTCGGCGAAATCGTGCGCCGAAAGCAACTCGTATAGCTGGATGTCGTGTAGCCCTTGCCGGGACGGATCAGGCCCCATGGCGCGCAGCAGGTGCTCGTTCAAACTCTGCTTTACCTCTTGGTTCGGATAGCCTAGCCGGTACAGCGTCTTACCCCCTAGCTTCCTCTCCTCGGCAATGGTCAGATAGCCGGTTTGAAAAAGCAATGCCTCGGTGGCGATGTCGCCCACATCAAATTTTGATAGCAGGTCGTCGGTGCCGATCATGTCTTCAAGGGCTAGTGAACTCAGCCGCCGCTCGAACAGCGTCTCGATGAGGAAGGAAGGCGACCCGGTTTCGAACCAATGGGCTTTGAACTCGCGGCTGTCGAACAACAACAAGAGATCAAAGGGGTTGTACACCTTCTCGTCTCCGCGCCAACTGTAGCCGTTGTACCAGTCGCGGATCTGATCCCGGTCTAGGCCGGGAAGCTCTGGCGCGAACACCGTATCCAGATCGGCCTCGGTGTAGCCACAGATCGCCGAGTAGCGCGGGTCTAAGGTGATGTCCTTGAGATTGTTGAGACCAGAAAACAGGCTGACCTTGGAAAACTTGCTCACGCCGGTGAGGAATGTGAAGCGGACGTGCGCGTCGCAGTCCTTGATGACCGCGTAGAGGCCGCGCAGGAAGTCGCGGTTGGCGCGGGCGGCCTCTGGGGTATCGAGTGCGTCGAGAATCGGCTTGTCGTATTCGTCAACCAGTACTGCCACGCGTTGGCCGCTCTGCCGATGCAGCCTCTGTATCAAATGGCGGAAGCGCACCGACGCGGTGTCGTAACGGCTTTCGACGCCCGTTTCTTCCTCAAGGGCGTCCAGTTGCGCCATCACCTCCTTGGGCAAAACCCCCGGCTCGCTCAAGTTGCCGCTGCCGAAGCTCAAGCTCACCACCGGATGGCACACCGACCAGTCCCAACGGTCGTGAATGTCCAGCCCCTTGAACAGCGGCTCGTTACCCGCGAACAGCTCCTTGAGCGTGTCTAGGAACAGGCTCTTACCGAAGCGCCGTGGGCGCGACAGGAAGTAGTGCGTACCCTCGTCGAGCAGCCGCCGAATATAGGTGGTTTTATCGACGTAGTAGCAGTTGTCTTCGCGAATTTTGCGGAAGGTCTGAATGCCGATGGGGAGTAAGCGTTTGCTCATGGACTCTTTGCTCTATAGATCGGGTACTAGTCCAAAAAGTATGCCATAGTTCTCTTTGTCTTGCAAGAGATTACGGGAACAACTTTGCGTTTTGCGAGGTCCGCAGCAGGCTTCGACCTGAGCTCAGCCGAAGGGTGGGCGCTAGCTGGCTCGATTGAGTAGCCAGCCGCGAATGAATCGGATTTGACTGCGATTGGACTTGTAGATGTCGAGGAAGTGAACGCCCTGTAAGGAGCGGTACGCAATCGGTAGGACTTCTTGCATGTCCTCGCCGAGATTGCCCAGTGCCTCGATGGCGCGACGGGTGGCAGGACCGGTAAGGCCATCCTCGTCGATGACGCCCCCCAGTTCCTCTTGGCAAAAGACATTCCCAAGGATCTGGATGATCTTGGTAGATGATCCCGCGCCGGCATTGATGGTAAAATCAAAGTGGCGCTCCTTGATGCTTTCGGGCAAGGTTTCGCAACCGTGCTTGTCCCAAAACTCACGTCGATAAAAGTCCTTCACGTCGGGGCGTAGCTCGTCCATCGCCTCATTGGGATTGCGACCTTCGTCCAGCAGGGCGTTGATCTTCTCCCAAAGGGGTTCGTCGGGGAACCACCGGCGCGAAATGCCCATAAAGGTCATGCCGCCCCGGTCGGCGGGGTCATCTACAAAGCCGCCTTCGTGGTCCAGCACTTTGGCTACTGCTTGTTCAAAGCCCATGATTCCTCAGAGAAGATGAAGGTTTGCGTGCGGCAAGTCTGAATGGTACTATATCCGCACTCTTTGTCAAAATTCACAGGAGATCGGGTAATGGCCGAAATGCTCTACTTCACCTACGGGTCCAACTTGCTCCAGAGCCAGATGCAGGCCCGCTGCCCAGGTGCCCGCGTCCACTCTGTGGTGCGCTTGGAAGGCTATGAGCTGTGCTTCCCGATGATCTCCTTTACGCGCAGCGGCATGGGCGTGGCCAGCATCCGGCCCAACGAAGACGCGTACGTCGAAGGCGTTGTCTATGCAATGACCGAGGACGACTTTAGACGCCTCGACCACTACGAAAGCGAGGGCACCAAGTACCGACGGGAGGAAATAACCATACCCGGGCTTGGCAAAGTTTGGACGTATCTCTCCCGCCTCGACGCCGGACATCACTACCCGCCTTCGGAGGAATACCTCAACGCCGTCATCCAGGGGGCGATTGAGCACGGACTTTCCGACGAGTACATTGCTATCTTACACGCTTTTTGGGACAAAGAAGAGGAGTGAGTTAATGGCCCAGCAAACCATGGTTAACCTCGAACCTTTCGTCGATTCCACCCCCCTGCTCGACGCGCCTGACGCCTTGCGCGGGCGCGCTGCTGAGCAGGGTTATTTGTTCTTCCGCTCGCTGTTAGATTCAGAGTCGGTGCTCGACCTGCGCCGCCAGATCCTCGAAGTTTGTCAGCAGCACGGCTGGCTCGACGACGACGCGCCTTTGATGGACGGAGTCGCGCGCGACGGGGAGCTTTTCGTCGAAGGCAATTCGCCCGAGTGGATCGCCTTTTACATCGATGTCCAGCGGTTGCGCGCCTTCAACTCCTTGGCGCTGCATCCGGCAATCATGGCGATGTTCGTCACGCTCTTTGGCGAAGATGCCCTGCCCCACAGCCGCAATATCTGCCGAGTAATTTTCCCCAACGCTCTAACGCACACCACCCCGCCGCACCAAGACAATTTCTACATCGGCGGCACCGACGAGACGTGGACCGCGTGGATCCCGGCCGGCGACTGTCCGGCTGCGCTGGGCAGCTTGGCGGTGGCACCGGGCAGCCACAAGTTAGGCAAGCTAGACGTGCATCAGGCGACCGGCGCGGGCGGCCACGCCGTCGAGTTGCCCGAAGACACGCTGTGGGCAGGTGGAGACTTTGTCGCTGGCGATGTGCTTATATGCCACAGTCTCACGGCGCATCAGGGCCAAGACAACCAAAGCGGCGACCGCCTGCGCATCTCGCTCGACTATCGCTACCAGCCCATGAGCCACCCGGTGCGCGAAGACTCGCTGGAGCCGCACATGCACTTTACGGATTGGGAGAACATTTACGCCAAGTGGGACGCGGATGATCCGCTCAAATACTACTGGCGCGCGTGGGATTTGCAGATCAATCCCCGCATTCGGTAGTATGGCTATACCGCTGCTTTGGCTTGATTGTCGATGCCGACGGCGTCTGTCACCCCGGCAAATCCATCGCGCTCCAACAGGTGTGCCAACCCCGCGTTGATTTGCCGCACTACTCCCGGTCCCCTGAAAACCAGTGCTGAGTATAGCTGCACCAGCGAAGCCCCGAGGCGGATTTTGCGGTAGGCGTCGCGGGCCGATGAAATCCCTCCCACACCGATGATCGCGTGCCGCTGGCGGTCAATGCGCCCGTACCAGAAGCGCACGGTTTCGTCGATTAGGGCCTGAACGGGCCGGCCGCACAAGGTTCCGGGCAGGGAAGCTAGGAGATGGGCTGGCGACCTAAGAGGATAGTTCGTTCCCGGCGGCAGGTTGAAGATGAAGCCCTTGACGAAAGCAAAAGGATCGACCGCTTCCAGCATCCAGGCCAGCCGCGCCGGATCGGTGTGAGCCGTGAGCTTGAGAAAGACCGGGGGCAGGCCGTTGATGGCAGCGCATTCCCGCAGCAAGTCGCGCAAGTGTTCCCCGCTGGTGAATGGGCTGACGCCGCCGGTCGTGTTCGGGCAATTGAGGTTGAATGCGATGTAGGAGGCCTGTCCGACAAAGGGGACTAGGGCCGCGGCTAGTTCTGCTACGACTGCATCTGGCTCAATGGCCCGTCCGGTATTGGTTTCGACTAGGTTGATCCCCAAGGGCACGGCGATTGGCCGCTGGGATACGCGGTCCGCCACCACCGCAGCTCCGTCATTGGGCACCCCATAGTTGACCACAATGGCCTCGTCCAACGGCAGGCGGAACAAGCGCGGTCGCGGATTTCCAGCCGAAGGATGCGCCGATACCGACCCCACCTCCACGAACCCAAAGCCCATGGCCGCCAGCGCTTGGATCACTCGGCCGTTTTTGTCGAACCCCGCGGCCATGCCCAGCGGATTGGCAAAGTGCAGGCCGCCCACTTGGGTAGAAAGCCGAGCGTCTGCATAGGAGAAGAGACTGGCAAGCAGATGGCGGCCAAGCGCGGAAGAACCGACCCGCTCGGCAAGCGCGAGGGTTTGCTCGTGGATGCGCTCTGGATCACAGCGGAACAGGAAGGGGCGGACGAAGCGTTGGTATGCGTTCATTGCTATAATCAGGATACGCATTTGTAGGGGTGGGTTGCAAACGTCATCGGTGTCAACGAATTCGTTTCCTAGTGCATCCGTAGGGACGCCCCTGCATGCGCTTCGACAAGCTCAGCGCACACTGAACCTAGCGCACACTGAGCTTGTCGAAGTGTGCCATGCTTGCAAACGCCTGTCTATGTCAACGCGACTTAACCTTTCTCAGGAGCTTACCTCATGCCGCTCGAATTGATTGCCGACCGTCCCGGTCACGCGGTCCTCAGCTCGTACCAAGAACCGCCCTTAGCCCCGGATGAAATCCGCGTCCAAAGCCTCTTTAGCTCGGTCAAGCACGGCACGGAACTGCGCGGTTTCCGCGCCGACACGCCCGATGCCTCTGACCGCTGGGACGGCGAATTGCGCCTGCACCGACGCGGCGAATCCGCAGCCGATGGCTTCCCCCGCCGCCTCGGCAACATGTGCTTGGGCGCGGTCGTCGAAGTGGGTGCTGAGGTGACAACGCTGCGAGAAGGCGACCGGGTTTTCGCGCATTTGCCTATCCGCGAGACGCACACTGTAGCAGCGGCGCGCGTGCAAAAGGCCCCGGACGGAATCTCGCCACAAGCCATCATGTATTGGGACCCGGCCGACTTTGCCGTCGGCGCGGTGCGCGATGGCGCAGTGCGCTTGGGAGATCGCGTCGCCGTGTTTGGACTCGGTGCTATTGGGCTGATGGTCGCGCAGGCTGCGCGTTTGTGCGGTGCGCGCTGGGTGGCAGTCGTCGATCCCATTGAGCGCCGCCGCGTCGCGGCCCTGCGCCACGACGCCGACTTGGCGCTGGACCCGGTGGCCATGGACGCTGGCTTGGAGATCAAGCAACACACCGATAAAATCGGCGCGGACATCGCCTTTGAGACGAGCGGTTCCTACCGCGCCTTTGAAGACGCCATGCGCGCCACTTGCTACGCCGGCACCTTGGTCTCGACCGCGTATTACCACGGAGAGCAGGGCTTGCGCTTGGCCGGCGAGTGGCACCGCAACCGCATTCAGGTCATCTCCAGCCGGGCCAACAGCGAACCGTTGCCGCAGGCGAGTTGGGATTTTGTCCGCATCCGCGCGGAGTCACTGGCTCTGTTGGTCGAAGGCCGCTTGCAAGCCGACGATCTGATTGATCCGATCGCGCCCTTTGCCGCGGCCGCTGACGCCTACATGGAGATCAATCAGCACCCCGAGCGTTCGATCAAGCTCGGCATCGACCACGAGCTGGCCTAGCTAGCCGATGTTAATCAGCCGGTTGCCCGTCATGCCGGTGAAGGTGTCGATGATGAGCCACAACCCGGCTGAGCCAAATGCGCCTAGCACCAGCCCCAAAAAGAACGGGCGCAAGCGCGTGTAGAGCCGGGGACCGCCGTATTTGAGAATGAGCGCCTTGAGCAACCAAGCGAAGAAGACCGACGGCCAGATTAGCTGCACGGGGTGCGGCAGCCCGATGGCCAAGCCAATGGGATGAATGGGAAAGCCGACGAAGCGGTTTTTGATAAAGGTCAACAGACCCATCAAGAACGCGCCGAGGCCGGCAAAGGACAAATGCCAGCCGTAGGTGGGCTGCATGTTGTTGAGGTTGTTGGTAATCCAGTTGCCAGTATA
The DNA here is from genome assembly GCA_022827835.1 of Candidatus Latescibacterota bacterium. GTDB lineage: Bacteria > Latescibacterota > UBA2968 > UBA8231 > UBA8231. The sequence continues at coordinate 109,549 of JAJEIO010000042.1, read as the reverse complement.
GGTCGTCATATAGCCGAATTGCCAACTGCTCAGGTTGATGCCCCCATAGGTGTACGCAAGATAGATGACTGCGGTGATTGAGCCGGCGAGGGTGACGACGATGGCCGCGGCAATGGCCCAGAATACGCGCCGATACTCTAGGCGCGTCACTTCCGCTAGTTTGAGGCCCGTGGCGGCTGAGGCCATGACGAAGGTGCGGATGTCGGCAGACCAGGGGAAGTTGAGCGCCAGCGCCGTTAGGCCCGGGGCACCCACTGACGACGACCCGAGCGTGTTGACGGTGAACACGGCCGGAGCCACTGGCGCGCGGCAATAGGCCAGCCCGGCCTGCGAGATGATGCGGGCTAGGCCGACGAAGATCACGAGGGCCGATAGCTGAAAGACAAAGGCGGTCGGCAGGTTCATGTTGGTGGCGTAGAGCGCGAACAGGCCGAGAGAAAAGCTCGCGATAAAGCCAAAGACCGCGACGCGGTACGGGAGCAATTCTCCGCTGTCGTCGATGGAGTCATCGCCGCGCAGGGCCTTGCGCCAGACTTGGCGCAAGTGCTGACGCCCGCTCCACAAGCTGGACAGCACTAAAAAGAACAACGCGCCGAGGGCAATGTGGGCGATGCTGGGCGGGGAGGGCGAAGAATAGGGTTGCTCCGGGCCGATGTTCCACCCCGTCATGCGGCACAAGCCGATGGCCAACATATTGAGCAGGGCAAAGACCCATATGCCCATGGAGATGTCGAGGTTGAGCAAGTAGGAGAGGCCGACGACCTCGAAGTGCGGGCGAAAGTTGACCCAGATGGAGTTGCGCAAAAAGGGCACCCAGAGGTTGAGGTCAATCCAGGGGACGAAGTTGAAATAGCGGTGCAGGGCGTTGACCGAGCTGATGAGCGCGGGAATGGCAAAGCCGATCCAAGTCAGATAATTGCGGTAAAAAGGCGCGATGGCTTGGTCCTTGGCGCGGGCGCTCATTTCTATGGGCAAGGTGGCCAGCGGGAAGTTGAGCCGCTCGCGCTCGACCCACTGCTTGCGCAGCACGACGAGCACGCACAGCGTAGTGAAGTACATGTTGACGACAAACAGGCTCCACGCCATCAGCGGCGTTGCCCAAGCCCCCCAAGGGATGCGTTCGCCTTGGGCATTGCCTTCGAACAGCTTTTGGATGGCCGCGCTGTCTTCCGGCACGAAGAGTTGTGATATATAAGGCTGGATGGTATTGGCCCAGTCGTTTTCCGGGGTGGCGTAGTAAAAGAACCCGCCGAGGAGCGGGATTAGGTTCATGGTCAGGCCCCAAGAGGGGATGGCGGCCCCCACGATCATCATGATGTACACGGTGGCTAGCTCGCCGGTGTGTAGGCTGGTGCCGGTGAGCAATTTGGCAAGCGGATTGATGAGCAAGGTGACGAGAAAAAACAAGAACAGGGCCGCGCCGGTCGAGTAGTCGGCGGCCATGGGCGAGCTGCGCATCACCAAGACGCTAAAAGGCTCGCCCACGGCGATGGCGAGACAGCCGATGGCCCCGATGGCAATGGCGCGGAGGGAGACGCGGCGCGGAGGTGAAGCGATCAATCGCGCACCACCGCTAGCGTGCGCTTAGCCGCGGTGCCGTCGGCTTCGAGGAGCAGGTGATAGATGCCGCTGGCTACGAGATTGCCGGCGGCATTGCGGCCGTCCCACAGCACGGCGTGGTCTGCTCGCGCCGCGCGTTCGCCTAAGTCCTGCTCCCAGACGAGCGTGCCGTTGGCGGCAAAGAGCGCGAGGCGGGTTTTCCTACTGGGGAAGGCTAGGTCGAACGCCAGCCGAGTGTGCGGGTGTTGGTTGGGACGGAACGGGTTGGGGTAGTTGGGTTTGAGCAGGGTGGCGAGAGCGGCGGGCCGGTCGGGGTCGGTCAGACTTGGATCAAATTGCGCGGTAAACAGGTGCTGGTAGGCCAAGCCGGTGCGCTCGGCCGAGGTGGCGACGAGGACGATTTCGTCGAACTGGTCCCAACCCGTGATGCGGACCGTCGGCTCGGAAACGAGTTGCGCGGAGGTGGTGTCGGGACCGACTAAGAGCAAGTGGCGACGCCATGCCCCTTGGTTGGCGTCAAAAAACAGATCGATCCCGCCCGCGCGCAGTTGCGGCTCCAGACGCAGATAGACGCTGCCGGTGGCATCGACTAGGCTGGTGTCGCGGACGACTGCTTCGGCGTCAACGGCGATGTCGCGGGTGGGGACGGTGGGGTATAAGTTTCCCTCGGCATAATATGGGTCGCGGTAGCGGTTGTTGGTGAAATAGTTCCACACGGCAAATTCGCCCATGACGACGCCTAGCCCTCCCGGCTCGACTTGGCGGATGACGCGGTCGAAATGATCGAGATTGACGCTCTTGCGCTGGCCTACTTCTTCCCAGATCAAGCGATTGAGCTCGCGGCTGTAGCGCTGATCGAGGAAGTGAGAGAAGATCGCACTGCCATAAGTGTGGAGGCTTTGATAAGGGCCGGAGTTGAGGGCGCGTTGGGGTTGGCTGAGGAAGTAGGTCAAGTACTGGAGGTAATCGTCAATCTGCGGATAGGCCACTTCCTCCATCCACGTCGAGGTTGACTCCTGCCACCAACTGCCATCGAATGTCGCGTAGTAGCCAAACTGGATGGCGTGGTGGAACTCATGGGCGATAGTCACGCGCAGGGCGTCCAGTCCACGGGTTTGCTTGTAGCCTGGGTCAGTGAAGTTGTTGTCGATTTCGAGATGGCTGTAGGTGGTTGCACCGGATGTCCCTGGATAGGCGAATCCGTAAAAACTCCTGCCGACCCCTAGCTCGACAATATAAACGTCGTATTCGTCGCCACCGCCTAGGCCATTGTCCGAAAGAGGCGGATTGTAGCCGAGTTGCTCGATTTCGAGCACCCAAGTGCTGTCGAGCACGGCGAGAGCGAGGTCGATGTAGTCCGGGATGTTGTTGGCGTCGTCGTCTCTAGGAGAAACAGCGTTGACTCCTTCGGTATCGTAGTGGACGCGAAAGTGTCCCGATGGCGAGAGGAGATTGTGCTGGGCGTCTGGTCGGTCTTTCACCAGCTTGCCCAAGCGCGCTTGGAAGTCGGCGCTCAGGTTGGGAGCCGCGCTCATGGCTTGGACTAGGTGCGGGGTCCCGCAAACCGCTAGTCCGCCAGATTCTCGGTAGATGGCTGGCAGTTGGTCGGGCGCGCGCACGCTGAGGACTTGGTAGATCAGGGCTGTCTCTAAGTCGAGTTCGCCGGCTTCATAGGCCGCTTCGATCCGAGTTTTGGCTTGAATGGGTAAGGCGAAGAGAAGGAGGACGGCGAGGATTTTAGCGGTCATAAAGTCTCAAGGCTGTGGTGAATGGTGGTCTAAAAAATAATGGCGCAACGGGCTGAGGCCAAATTGCTTGGCCGTGCAGCCTGACCATTGCTCGGCTGCGGCTAAGTAAATACCTTTGCTCGGCGAAATGGTCGATCTTCACTTCTGAGTATTGTCGAAAACTCTAAGGGAGTATTGAAAGTGAGTCAGGAAGCACTAATGATCGTCGGGTTCGTGCTCGGCTCGTTCGGGTTCGTGCTCGGCTCGTATTCGATTGTCGGCAACGATGCAATTCAGACTTTGGGGACCTTTCTCAGTTCCAATTCCCACCGTCCGTGGTGGGTACTCTGGCTCTTTGCCGGCGGCATCATAACGGTGGTCCTCGTGTATGGGTGGGTGGCACATAGTGGGGATGTTTCTTATGGCAGGCTGGAGGCGATCCCGGTGCCGGACCACTTTAGCTGGGTTTACTGTGTCCCTCCCTTCGTCCTGCTCTTGCTGACCCGCTGGGGTGTCCCGGTCAGCACCACCTTCCTGACCCTGACGATCTTCGCGCCGAAGGCGCTGGAGAGTATGTTGCTCAAGTCGTTGCTGGGGTATGCGACAGCCTTCGTGGTCGCCATCGTCGTGTACAAGTTGGTCACTCGGAGTCTCGAGTCTCGTTTCAACCGGACGGAAGGGCTGATGAGTCCTTGGTGGGTTGTGGCCCAGTGGTGTTCGACCGGTTTCCTCTGGAGCCAGTGGCTGATACAGGACTTGGCCAATATCTATGTTTTCCTGCCGCGAGACCCGGTCAGTCGGACGCCAGACCTAGCTGTTGGATGGTTCATAGTCAGCATCGCCATCATACTGGGCTTGCTCGCCTTCATCTTTTACAACCACGGCGGTGCCATCCAGAAGGTAGTGCTGACGAAGACGAACACTACCGACATCCGCTCGGCGACGTTTGTGGACCTGATCTACGGGATCGTGCTGTTTGTGTTCAAGGAGGTCAGCCACATCCCGATGAGCACGACTTGGGTATTCGTCGGTCTGCTAGCTGGACGCGAGATCGCCATCGCTTGGAACGAGAAGCACCGCAGCCGTCAGGAAGTGTCCCGGCTGGTGCTTTCCGATTTGGCGAAGATTCTCGCCGGTCTCCTCGTCAGCGTCGCTCTCGCCTTACTGCTGCCCAAGCTGATGTAGCCTTGCTGCGACTTGTCACGCACTAGGTGCTGTGGGTTTAGCTGCTTTTATGACTGTGACGGGTACGACGCGCCACAGGCAGGTCGCGGCAAAACCGGCGTCGGTCAGCGCGGCGAGTTCGTCTTCCATTGGAAAGTAAGTGTCTTCGTCGGCCCATTCTGCGAAATGGCTATAGGCGCGTTCCTCGGCGATGCCGCAGGAGACGAGGTGAGCTGCCCAAGTCGCGTATTCGGCTTGGCGAGTGGATGGGTCGGCGGGCATGGTTGCATCTGCGTTGACGAACACGCCGCCTGGGGGCAACGCGGCGTGAATCGCGCTGAAGATCGTCCGTTTTTCGGCTAGGGTGGGAACGTGGTGCAGTGCGAGGGAGGCGACCGCCGCGTCGCAGGCGGGTAGCGGGCCTTGGAACGCTCGCACGGTGTACTGCACTCTGGAAGCAAAGGGTGCGAGCCGCTCGCGGGCTTGGTCGAGCATCTCGGCGTCGGCGTCGATTAGTTCGACCGTGGCTCCCTTGCATCGCTGCAATATGGCTTGCGCTAATGCGCCCGTGCCAGCGCCGAGGTCGATCACTTTTTTTGGCTTGGTTTCGGCAACGGCATCTGCGGCTCGCGCCAGCATTTCCTCGTACGCGGGAATGAAAGCGCGGATGGTCTTATCGTACGCCTCAATTTCAAGGCGCAGATGACGTCGGACGGAGTGGCTCATTGGTGTTCAGTGGATTTTTGTAGGGTGGCTGTCGTTGTGAGGTCATCTGACTTGGATATCTTAAAGACGCTCATCCTCAATCGCAAGGTAACACGGGAGCATCAACTGAACGCGAACTCGTGATAGCACATCAGGTGGCTTGCAATACGTTCAATAGGGCACGATGTGAATCTGCAGGAGACCGAAACAACAAATGGAGAAAGCGACATGAGCCCACGCGCGGAAAAAGAATTCGTCCTCAACTACGCGATGAATCGATGGCAACTCAACTTTAAAAGGAATGTTGGACCAACCTCGGACTCCATCCGAGAATGCCGACCCAATTCTATTGATGAGTGGCGCGATTACTACTACGCAAACGTCAGAACAAAGCATCATATCGACTCTCTTGGTCGCAAGCTCTACGTTCGGATTACTGAAAACCTACCTGGGGAAGTCCGTTTCCATCCCGATCTCCTCGCTAGCATCAATGAAGAAGACTGCATCAAATATCTGAATTCAGTTGTGATCGATAGGACTTACAATGGTTATTGCAAGGAACAGGGCCGATGAGCGTGTCAATCAGCCACATTGAGTTGGCGGGCGTGCGGTTCTTCGAGGCACCCAGCGAGATTGAAGGTTCCCCCTACTGGGTTGACCTATGGGGATCAGTCAATGGTCACAGAATTGGGCTACAGGTGAAACCGTCTACCTTCAACAGCGCAAGCGTTGCCACGTATGCCGGGAAGGCACGCTCTGGACAGAGACGCGGACACGAAAAATTCCATAGCGATTTCGGAGGACACGTTTTCACGATTGATCTTGTCAAAGGATCGGTGGGGTCAAAGACAGAAAGCTTGATCAAAAAAGAGGTGGAACGACTTCGCACTCTTGAAAAAGGACCTTATGCAGTGCTGGGATAAAAAGACAAAACTGCTTCATTCTTCTTTTTTCTGTATGTCTAACTCAAGTTGGCATTGCTCAACCCCTGTTTTACGTAACGGCATCTGAAGATCAATCTTTTTGCATCTTTTTTCAACACTTCGCGTCTGCGAAGGGGGTCTGTCCCACACCCCCACCATGTCTGCTTGCGGGACATCGGCATGTTCTACTCGTAAAGTATCGGTTCCAGCAGGCATGAATTCAACAACGTCGCTGATTAGTAGCTCGGTCTCCTGCAATGTCATCACGGGGAATTGATAATGCCGATTTATGTACTTCAGTGGTTTTCCTTCCTGTGTGCGCTCTGCGGCAAACTGCATATGTCTGATTAGCCTCGCACGCGTGTAGTGGTTGGCGAACTCTGGCACAGAGGCAAGCAAATCCCAGGCAACACCTACCAAAGACCGGTCCACTTCAACACCGACAGCACTACGCCCCGCAGTCAAGGCCGCAGCTAAGGTGGTCCCAGTACCAACAAATGGGTCCAGAACCACATCCTTCTTGATTGAGAACATAGAGATGAGTCGATACGCAAGCTCGAACGGGAAGGCAGCGCTGCGGTCTCGTGCGCTCTTATTAACAAGATTTTGCGGGGTGCCCTTAATATCATACCAGACATCAGAAAACCAGATATTTCTCTCCTCCCAGAAGAAGGCACTTTGACGACGAAGCGTTTTCTCAGACTCGTTTCTGAACTGGCGCCGACGGGCCTTGCGGAGGACAAGGACATACTCGTGCTCATAGGTCACGTACGCTCCTACGGGCAGCATACCAGAGCCCATGAACTTATTGGGCGCGTTCGTCTGTTTGCGCCAAAGAATATCGGGAAGTGCAGCATACTCTCGATCCAAGAATGCCCTCAGAATCCGCGAATGATTCGAATAGAGTTGGAAGTCACCATCTATGGTCCGAGTAGCATCACCTATGTTAATGCAAACAATTCCTCCGGGTTTTAGTACTCGATCACATTCCGCCCACGTCTTATCGAGCAACTTATGCATTAAGTCGAACGCATCATGCCCCTCCCCTGCTGCCAAGTGGGCACGGATGCGCTCGTCTTGGTTGCTAAATACCTCATCCCACATAACGATCATGGGATATGGTGGTGATGTAACAATCAAGTCGACTGACGCCTTCGCGAGGCTGCGGATGTCGTGTGCAGAGCAGCAAAGAAGTTGAATTTCAGTCTCCATTGGTCCTCGTCTGTATCTTTCCAGAGGTTAGAGGAAGGTTGCAACCCCGTCAAGGAAAAGCAAATACCACTGTAAATGTGAAAATTAAGAATCTGTACCATCCGTAAGACTATCTAGTGCAGATAGGGTCAATTGTCCATCAATGAGCCTCGGGGTCATACGGGTGAATTCAAGGAAGGCTGATTTCCAAGGGCTAGCGTCGCTGCCACGTCGGATTGATTCTGACGTGCAATTTGTTATCATTATGGTATAATATGATAACATGGAGCTAGTCGAATGGTTCGCACACAGATTCAGTTGACTGACGAACAAGCGCGGCACGTCAAGCGGATCGCTGCCGAGCGGCAGGTTTCGATGGCGACGGTGATTCGACAAGGGGTCGATCTCCTGCTGCAGTCGGCGGAGACAGCCGCGACCGATGACGAGCGCATTGAACGCGCGATCTCGGTCGCCGGCCAATTCCGGTCCGGCGGCGGCGATGGAGCCGCGCAACACGACCTCCACCTGCAGGAGGCCTACCGCAGGTGAGCGTCTTCGTCGATGCCTCCGCGCTGTACGCAGTTCTCGACGCTGACGACGATGAGCATTCGCGGGCCGTTACTGAATGGCATCGCCTCGTGCGCGGCGCGTTTCCCCTCGTGACGACCAGCTATGTCCTCGTGGAGACGACGGCTCTCGTTCAGCACCGCCTTGGGATGGATGCAGTTCGCGCGCTCGATCAGGACATTCGACCCGTCTTGAGAATTGAGTGGATTGACGAGGATTTGCATGCCACCGGGATGGCCTCCATGCTTGCCGCCGGTCGCAGACGCTTGAGTCTCGTTGACTGCGTTAGCTTTGCCTTTATGTCTCGTGCAGGTCTGCGAGAAGTGTTTGCCTTTGATGAGCACTTCGCTGAACGGGGATTCTCGTGCATCCCATCAGACGCTTCGACGACGACCGACGCTCTCGATCCGCAGCAGGGTGACGAATCTGGAGATGCGAACTAGTACCTCGCGGCCATGACAAGCCGGACCGAGACCCTAGACGCGCAGAAATTCCCAGGTTTCTGGGTGCGCATTGCCAGTGCCGTAGTCGATTCATTGGGATTTGCCTTCGTAACCAGCGCACTCCTTTTCCTGTTTCTGCATTTCAGCGAAAGTTTGAGTACAGAAGCGCTGCTACAGCTCTTCCTGTTTGTCTGGTTTCCGGGGAGCTTAGTCGCCAGCGTATCCATTCTGGCGTTTCTGAATGCTCGCGGACGCCAGTCGCTGGGCAAGCGCCTGTTCGGTTTGGTGGTCGTGGATCAGCGGTTCCAGCCTGTTTCTTTCCGCCGCAGTTTGCTCCGCACTATTATCGACTGCTTACTGATTGGATTGTCTTTTCTGTTGATTCCGTTTACACAGGGAAAGAGAGGTCTCCACGACCTGAGTAGTGGAACTTACGTCATTCGTATCAGACCGCCGTTGCGACGCGAGCTACTCATCGCTGTGGCGGCCTTGATCTGCACGGTTGGGGTCGAGAGCGTTGCTGTCGAGAAACTGCAACACCACATCAGGAAGTACCTACGGAGTTTCTATCTTCCTTCAACCTCCATGGAGCCGACCCTGCTGCGGGGTGACTACATCACAGCCGACACGCGGTGGGCTCGCACTTCTGAGCCTCGTAGAGGAGACATCGTCATTTATGAGTCGCCGAAGGAAGAGGGACGACTGCTCATAAAGCGAGTCATGGGCCTACCCGGAGAGCGCATATCGTTGCGCGACAGCGTACTCTATATCAACGGTGCGCCATTGCGCGACGATCCAGGCGTCTATCGAGGGCCTCGACATTCCTCGATGAATATCGAGCCGGTGGAAATCCCGCAGGGCCACTACTTCGTCCTAGGCGACAACCGCGACAATAGTTTTGACAGTCGCAACCATGGACCGATCCCGCGCTCAGCCCTGCATGCCAAGGTGGGGATCGTGTACTTGTCGGTCGGCGATGGATATTTCATCCGCTGGGATCGCCTTGGGCGCTTGGTCCGCTGAATCGACGTACAGGAAACAGGATGACGAACGGGCCCCGGTCGACGACGACCTAGGGCCCGTTCTCTTTGGAGGCTCGGCTTGAAGCCGAGCAATCCGCTTGCTCAGTGAGTGTGATCTGTGCTGGAACCGGCGGCTTTCTTGATGTCGCCCCAGCTCTTACCCTCGGTGACGCCCGGAGACTGGGAGCCGATCTTCGCGGCGGGAGGTAGTGAATCGGGATCTACTTTCAGGATCAGGACACCGTCTTCCTCGGTGATGTCGTCCGGAGACGCGGCGGAAAACAAATCAAGCGCGGCGCGGCTCGAAATGAGGTTGACTACAATAGAGTCTGAATCTAAATCGGAGAATACTGCGCTTGAGTCGCCGCTGATTACCACGCTCAGGACACCGTCTTCGTCTCCGAGTTCTTGGAGAATTTGATCGACGGTGGCCTCGGTCGCACCGCCGAAGTTGATGGTGACGGCCTGATCGCCATTATCATGCACGGTTTCCGTGATTTCAACGAGTTCGTCGAACGTCTGCTGTTGGCTATCGGACAGGGGTTCGTCGTTGAAGGTCACCGCGATTCGCTGTAGTAGGCTGTTGGCAATGTCGGCAAGGGCTGCCCTCTGAGTGACAGCACCTACTAGGAGGATCGCTAGAGCGGCGAGTGCGGCGAGTACGGGCGGCCGGAACCGCCGTCGCCAGTTCGACAGCAAGGGCCGACTGGGGGTGATCTCTGGCGATCCGTTGCTGGACGCGACGGGGATGGGAGCCACATGCTCTTGACGCGAATCGTCCAGACGAGCGGCGAGCTTGCGATTGGCCTCCAAGAGCAAATCTGCGGGGAAGGTGGACTCGCGGATTGATTTCCCGGCCGCGCACAGCAGGGAGAAATCGCCTTTGAGGTCAATGGCTTCGGGATGGGCTTGTAGGTACTTCTCGACTTCCCGCTTCTCGGCGTCGGACAGTTCGCCGTCGAGGTATTCGATGAGTTTGTGTTCAAACTGCTCAGTCGTAATCATCGGTTTGCTTCCTTGGTTGATGTTGTTGCGGATGGACAGTCGCAGGTGAGCCACGCGCGAATCTGTTTTGCGGCTTGGAACGCTGCGGCACGCGCTGCTCCCGCAGAGCAATTTAGCAACTGGGCGATCTGATCGAAGGAACAGCCTTGGAAGTAGCGGAGGACGAAGACTTCTCTGCGGCGCTCGGGCAAATCCACCGTGAGTTGGCGAATTTTTTCGACCATCAGACCATTTTCGACTACATCCACATCGTTTGCCTCCCAGTTGTGAGGTTGCTCCGCCGATTCGCTCCAAGGGACAAATCGCGCTCGCCGACGGTTGAAGTCGAGGGCGGCATTGATCGCCGTGCGGCACAACCACGCCTTGGGCTGTTGCAGCGGGCCGCGCTCGCTCGTGGTCACGTGGAACTTCACGAATACTTCTTGGTAGAGGTCGGCTGTCTCGTCGTGGTTGCCGTTGATCCGCCAGATCAGACTCATGACCAGCGGACCGTATCTTTCAATCGCCTGTTCTGCGTGCATTGCATCTCCGTGATGTCAGGTGTTGAACAATTCTCGTGTGCACACGCTTATAGAACGATGTCGAGAGGGATTTGTTACTTCGGCGTTGGACGTTCCATCTGCTGATTCGTATTTTCGCCTTCCGCCTGAAGACTAGATAGGAGCAAAGATCAAGTATGCCAGAGCGTCGTCCCAATATTCTCTTCATCATCACTGATCAGCAATACGCCGGGGTCATGTCCTGTGCCGGCAACCCCGACGTGTACACTCCCAATATGGACAGCCTCGCCGCAACGGGGGTGCGATTCACCCGCGCCTATTGCACATTTCCTCTTTGTGGCCCCCAGCGCGCCAGCTTTATGACCGGTCTTTTCCCCCATCAAAATGGCGCGATCAGCAACAACACACCAATCAAGCCCGAATACAAGGGCCGGACGCTCGGCAACCTCCTCGCCGACGCGGGGTATGACTGCGCCCTCTCAGGAAAATGGCACGTCCCTGGCACCACGCCCGAAGAAAGCGGCCTCGAAGTCATCTGCGGCAGTCGCGACGACGAGGTGCCGCTGCGCGCCATCGAATTCATGCAGCGCGACCGCGACAATCCCTTCTTCCTCTTCGCGTCATTCCTCAATCCCCACGACATCTGCCAAGTCGCCCGCAATCAGCCTTTGCCGCAAGGTCCCGTGCCGGAACCGGCTACCGTAGAAGAATGCCCGAATTTGCCCGCAAACTTCGCGATCCCGCCCTATGCACCCGACATTCTGCAGATGCTGCGACAGGCCAATCGCCGCGTCTATCCCACCATCGAATACACGGAAGACGACTGGCGACGGCTCCGATTTTACTACTATCGCCTGTGCGAAAAAGTCGATGCTGAAATCGGCGTGCTGCTCAATGGCCTGCGCGATCTCGGCCTTGAAGAAGAGACCTATATCTTATTTACCTCAGATCACGGTGATGGGCACGGCGCGCACCAGTGGAATCAAAAAACCAGCCTCTACGAGGAAGTCATCAACGTTCCGTTTATCATCAGTCACAAAGGGGTCACGCGAGCCGGTGGCGTTGACAACACTCATCTGGTCTCCCTCGGCCTCGATCTGCTGCCGACGTTGTGCGACGTCGGCGGCGCGAGCGTTCCCGATGGCCTTGAAGGGCTGAGTTTGCGACCGCTTGCCGAGGGCGACGCGCCCGATGAGTGGCGTAGGGAGCTCGTCGTTGAAACCATCATGGACATTGGCGCGGGGCCAGGCGGTGGCGGTGCTTCGCGCGCTGTGCTCACCGACCGCTACAAATACAGCGCCTATCCCATGGGCCGCTACCGCGAACAGCTCGTCGACCTGCAAACAGATCCGGGCGAAATGGTCAACCTCGCCGTCAACGCGCGGTTCAAGGACGAACTCGACGACCATCGCCGTCGCCTGCGAGCATGGTGCGAAGAGACAGAGGACGAGTTTTTGAAATTTTGTTTGTGAGCGCGGTCGGTTGGCGATGGATTTTCCATCCGCTAGGTGATTTTTTAACATTATGATCTGTGTGATAACCTCGATCTGCCCCGCCTGACTAAAGAAAAATTTGACTAGGAGACTGCTGTGGAATTAACCAAGAGGCCCCGACGACTCAGGCGCTCGGAAGCGGTGCGCAGCTTGGTGCGCGAGACCAATTTGCGCGTCAATGATTTGATCCATCCGCTGTTTGTCACCGAAGGCGAAAAAACGCGCGCGCCCATCGACGACATGCCCGGCCAATATCGCTTCTCAGTTGACGAACTGGTCGAGGAGTGCCGCGAGTTGTGGGAGTTGGGCATTCTGGCGGTTAATCTCTTCGGTTACTCGACCGAAAAAGACGATCAGGCTACCCAGTCCTACGACCCGCAGGGCTTGATCCAACGAGCCATCCGCAGCCTCAAAGCCGCGGTGCCAGAACTCTGCGTGCAGACCGATGTGGCCCTCGATCCCTATACCCACCACGGCCACGACGGCTTGGTCGTCGATGGCGAAGTAGTCAACGACGAAACTATAGAAGTGCTGTGCAAGATGGCCCTGTCGCACGCCGAAGCGGGCGTCGATTGGGTCGCGCCCTCAGACATGATGGATGGCCGGGTCGGCGGCATCCGCCGGGCACTCGACGCGGCTGGCTATAAAAACGTCGGCATCTTGGCGTATTCGGCTAAATACGCCTCGTGCTTTTACGGCCCTTTCCGCGACGCGCTCCAGTCGGCACCCAAGAAGGGCGACAAGAAGACCTATCAGATGGATCCGGCCAATGGCCGCGAGGCGCTCGTGGAGATCGCGCTCGACATTGAGGAAGGGGCCGATGTGGTGATGGTCAAGCCGGCGTTGGCCTATCTCGACGTGATCGCCGCCGCCCGCCAAGCCTTTGACGTGCCGATTGCCGCGTACAATGTCTCCGGCGAGTACGGGATGATTATGGCGGCTGTGGAGCGGGGATGGGTCCAGCGCGAGCAGGCCATTATGGAAGTGTTGACCGGGATCAAGCGGGCTGGCGCGGATATGATCTTGACTTATTTCGCCAAAGAGGTCGCCGGGTACTTGCGCGACTAACTCAACCATGCAACTCAAAGACAAAGTCGCCCTCGTCACGGGCGGGGGTCGCGGCATCGGTCGCGCTATTGCTATGGGCTACGCTGCCGAGGGTGCGCAGGTTGCCATTGCCGCGCGTAGCACAGAGCAGCTCGACGAAGTCGCCGAGGCGATTGCCGTGCAGGGCGGAGAAGTTCTCGCTGTGCCGACTGATTTGCGAGTGAGCGCAGAGGTGGAATGCCTCGTGCAGAAAACAGTAGAGCGGTTCGGGCGGATCGATATTCTCGTCAACAATGCCGGTGTCAATCCGCGCGGGCTGTTTTTAGACGCGACAGATGAAGAGTGGGAGCAGGCGTGGCAAATTAACGTCATGGGAGTCGTCCGCTGTTGCCGCGCGGTATTGCCCATTATGCAGCGACAGGGCAGTGGGAATATCATCAACGTCGGCTCTGGCATGGGCCAGGTTGGCCACGCGGATCAGAGCGTCTATTGCGCGTCCAAAGCGGCCTTGCACGCGTTGACCCAAGCCATTGCAGAAGAAGTGTGGAACGAGGGCATTATCGCCAATGTGCTCATACCTGGCCCGGTCAGGACGGAGCTGTCAAAACCTTCTTGGCAACAGGCCAGCAGCTTTCGCGCGGCAAGCGACCCGTGGAAGGAACCAGAACAGGTCGTTGCTTCGGCGCTTTTCCTCGCAGCACAATCTCCGGCCAGCGGCATGACCGGCCAGATCCTCAGCATCATGCGTCGGACTAGTCCTTAAATACCGCGCCTATATTCCTAAATACAGATCTCGTCCTTCGGCCAGTGCCGCAATTTTGCGGTCGGCGATGGAGCGTTTGAGCATCCAAAAGCCGCAGTCTGGGTGGATGAAGCGAATGCGGTCGGGTCCGGCGGCGGCGACCGCGGCTTCTATGCGGCGGGCGACCTCTTCGGCTGTCTCGATGTGGTTGACCTTGATGTCGATCACGCCGATGCCGAGGCCGATGCGCGGGTCGATTTGTTGCAGGGCATCCAAGTCGCTCGCCGGGCGGTGGGCGAGTTCGAGCACCAAGTGATCGGCGCGCAATTCGTTGAGAAAGTCGATCAGGGCGCGCCACTCGCCCTGCTGGATGGTCTGGCCGCCGTAGTTGCCAAAGCAAAAGTGAACGGCCTTTTGGGTACCTGTGTCGATGCTGTCGAGTACGGCGTTGATGGCGCGGGCTGCGAGGGGGCCGTCGGCTGGGTTGCCGGGAATGTTGGCCTCGTCGATTTGGACGCAGGCGCAGGGCAGGCCGCGGACTTGGTCGGCGAGGACGTGGGCAACGGCCATCAAGAGCGCGGCAAAGTCGCCGTAGTGGTGATCGAGGAGGGTGCGGGCCAGCATGTAGGGGCTGGTCAGGGTGAACTTGAAGGGGCCGCCAGCCACGGCGGCGGCGCGGGCGCAGTCAGCGAGCAGGTCGAGGCTGCCTGCGCCGAGGTCGGTTTCCACCACGGCCGCGGGCTTGGCCCGGAAGCCCATGCTTTGTTTGGCGGCGAACTCCTCGGCCTCGCGGCGGCCAAATTCCGCGCGGGTGCCGCCCATGGGCCGGACGAAGTACTCGATCATGCCGTTGGTGTCTGGGTGGTTGATGTCGAAGCGGTATAGCTCGCCGTCGGTGGGTAGATCGATGCCGGCTTGGCGCTGGGTGTCGAACACTACGCGGGTGGCATCGACGAGGGCCTGCTCGGAGGGGAGGGCTTGGAGCCAATCCGGGATGGGATAGGAGCCGACGGTCGTGGTTTGGATGGAAGGTGTGCTGGACATGGTTGGCTACGATAAGGGCTTAGCGGTGGCAGCGCAACGGGTGTTCATATACACTCGGCCTCGAAAGCCGCCAAGGTGCGGGTCTGCCGACTGAACTCCACTCCAATCAGGTAAATCGGTTCGCCGCGACCGCGATACTTGGCCGCGTAGTCCCTCTCCTTCAACTGCCAGATCGCCGCTCCCGCCAACACCCGTCTCACCACTTTGAACTCGAATACCTTGAACGTGAAAAGGTACACATTCCCATTGAACAGGACCGCCATGTCGAGACGCCCTTTACTGCTACTGTCCTCCACCGTAATATCCAGCCCCAACGACGCGAAGTACGAGTAGAACACGCTGGCGTAATAGCCCTCGTAGTTCGCAATCTCATTGTTCGTATGCCACTGGTAGGGAATGCTGGCAAAGAACGCCTCGAACAGCGTTTTCAGGCTGTCGAAGTCGTTGACCAGCAGCAGGTCGTATAGCCGGGCGTTGTGCTCAACTTGGCGTGCGGTGTTGCCCGTCAGGTGGTTCAGCAGGCTCTTGTTCAGGCTCTGCTGGACCTCCCGGTTGGGGTAGCCCAGCCGGTAGTATAGCTCCCCGCCGCGCGACTCGGTGCGGCGAATGGTCAGGTAGCCGGTCTGGAACAGCAGAGCCTCGGTCGCAATGTGATCCACGTCAAAAGTGGATAACAACTCGTCGCTGCCGAGCATGTCGTCCAAGGCTAGGGAACTGACCCCGCGCTCCAACAACATATCAAGCAGAAACGTCGGCGTACCCGTCTCGAACCAGTAGGCCCCGAACTGGCGACGGTCGAATAGCAGGAGGACATCGAAGGGGTTGTACACAGCCTCGTCGCCCAGCCAGTTGTAGCCGTTGTACCATCGCCGGATTTCTTCTCGGTCTAAGCCGGGCAGTTCTGGGGCGAACACCTCGTCCAAGTCCGCCTCGGTATAGCCGCAAATGGCAGAATAGCGTGGGTCTAGGGTGATGTCGATGAGATTGTTGAGGCCGGAGAACAGGCTAACCTTGGAGAACTTGCTTACCCCGGTGAGGAAGCTGAACGCGATGTGCGCGTCGCTGTCTTTGATCGTCGCGTACAAGCCGCGCAAGTAGTCGCAGTTGGCTCGGGCGATCTCTGGTTCCTCCAGTGCGTCGAGAATCGGCTTGTCGTACTCGTCAACTAGCACCGCCACTGGCTGGCCGGTCCGTTGATGCAGCGTCCGCAGCAAATGACGGAAGTAAGCCGGTGCGGTGTCGCAGCCATCAACTTTCTCTATGGTGCCCAATTGGGCCATCGTCTCCTTGTGCAGGTTGCCCGGCTCCTTGAAGTTGCCGCTGCCAAAGCTCAGCCGCAGCACGGGATGGCGCACCGACCAGTCCCACTGGTCGTGAATGGCCAGGTCCTTAAAAATTGGCTCGTTGCCCTCGAATAGTTCCTTGAGCGTATCGAGAAACAGGCTCTTGCCAAACCGGCGCGGGCGCGACAGGAAGTAATGGGTGCTCTCGGCAACCAATTGCCCGATGTAGGCGGTCTTATCGACGTAGTAGCAGTGATCCTCGCGGATTTTGCGAAAGGTCTGAATGCCGATGGGCAGTTTACGCTTGGCCGTCTGTCCCGCTTGGGGGTCCTTCTTTAGCATGGGTCTTACTCCACATCCCGGCCAACTGAAGTATAGGGCCTACAGCCGACAAGATAGGCGACAGGGCCAACCCGTGCAAAGAAATGCGATGTCTTGCACGTCGATGCGAAGTGAGCGGCTCGGCGGCAGCGCAACAGGTGCTATTGCCGCCGAGCCGGAAGGCAGGGGTCTTACGGACCAAGGTTGCAGGGTGAACACTTTGATTGTGCATCATTTGTGCATATATTGGAGAAATGGATTATCAATGGGACGTCGCCAAGGCCCGATCCAATCTACGAAAGCACGGAATCGACTTTGCCGATGCCATTGGGGTCTTTGAAGATGAATGGGCCTTTATCTGCAAGGAGGAGGAGATTGAAGGAGAGTTCCGTTTTGCGACCTTGGGTATGGATTTTTTGAGCCGCATCGTAGTGGTAGTGTCCACGTATCGGGACGACGATATCCGCTTGATCTCGGCCCGACCAGCCACGCCGCGTGAAAGGAGACACTATGAGCAAGGAAGAATTTGATTTTACTCAGGCCAAACAAGGAGCACTCGTTCCGGCTGCTCCCAATAAGACGCGCATCACGATACGCTTGGACAACGATGTGTTGAACTGGTTTAGGAACCAGGTACACGAGGCTGGCGGTGGCAATTACCAGACCTTGATTAACGAAGCATTGCGTCAATATATCCAAGTTCAGGATGCTGTGCTAGAGGAAACCTTGCGCAGAGTGATCCGCGAGGAATTAGCGAGGTGAATGATGAAAGCCTACCGCGTCGAGAAACAGATCGCCGCAAATGGGGAACTAAAGCTGAGCGCCCTTCCTTTCAAAGAAGGGGACAAGGTAGAAGTAATTATATTGTCGTACGGAACCGGCTCCCATCCCGTGACGCCGTCGCCGCTACGCGGCAAGGTCATTGAATATCTGGATCCGACGGAGCCAGTAGGTGAAGAGGACTGGGAACTGTTGAAGTGATCTTGCGTTGTTGCTCACACAGACCTAAAACAATCCTCCCAAAGTGAAGCTAAGGGCTCTCCAAGAATCGCCTTCTACTTGCCGCAAGCTGCCGTTGACTTGGAAGGTCAAGCGGGTACCGCTGGTAATTGGCTGAGACCAACCTGCACCCACTAACCCTCCCAATCCCAAATCGCTTGTCTCGTCAACGGTATCATCATCTGAGGTGACAGCCATAAAAGCAGGTCCAACGTCGGAACGAATGAAAAAGCCTTGTCCGATATGTCGTTGTGGAAAATAGTAAAGGCTTAATCCATATGTTATGCCGATTATATTAAGCCCTTCTGAATCTACTTCGAGACGGTCATTAAAGCCGTTGATCACGCCGCCCAAGAGATACCGATCTTTGATCGGCCAGTAAAACCCAAGAATATCCAAGGAAATAGCAGTTCTTGTGATACCTGGAAGGGCCTCAAGAAAATCAAGGACATCTGCCAATTCTTTAGGATGAGACGGACTGACTGCACCTATGCCCCAATAAGTGTACCAGCTTTCCAACCTTGACTTAGCACCTTCAGATTGAGTGGCTAAAAATAGCGGCAATAACGCTGCAAAGATCATTCTGTTCATAACAGGAACTTCTCTCCTTAATTGTTTGAACTGATTCCGCTGTGGAAGACTTTGGGTGGGTACGTACCAAGTAAAGGCTATTGTATTCAACAGATAATCCGATGTGGCAGGTATCTGCTTAATGGAAGCGTAAAAGGTATAGAGGCTCTTCCCGCTGTCAAAAAAATAGCCTTGCTCTCGAAAGCGGACGGCTCTCAGAGAAACAGCTTCCCTATCCTTCATATCTTAATAATATGGCGATATATAGCGGCTCACGGACGCCTTCGGAAGACGCCACACAGTTGGGCCGTACGATACCTTGACAACTACACGTATGTTCAGTATATTTTGAGCCGCTCGTACGTTAGATCTCCTCGTCAGGAACTGCCATGTCTCGGTCGCAACAGGGCGTCCAAGAGCGCTATCGCCGGGCGCTCGACGCCTTGACCCAAAAGCTCCAGCAAGACCGCACGGTTTTGGCCGCCATCGTCTATGGCTCCTATGCGTACGATCAAGTTTGGGAGAAGTCGGACATTGACTTGTGGATCGTCATGGCCGACGACCCCAAAGTGCGGCGCTACGAAGACCACTGCCTCACTGAAGAAGGCGTCATCATCCACGCCAATCTCATCCCGCGCAAGCGCTTCCAGTTGAACATAGAAGGCTCGCGCCAGGGCGGTTGGCTCGATTTTACCTTCGCTCACAGCACCCTGCTGTTCTCCAAGGACGAGTCCATTGCCGCGTGGTACAAAGACGCCGAGCGCATTGGTGCGCGCGACCGCGACTACCAGTTGCTGCGGCGCGCCCTGCCGCTGTTGGCCACTTTGGCCAAAGCCCAGAAGTGGTACCAAGTGAAGAAGGACTACGACTACAGCTTCCTGTGGCTACTCAACGTGGCCGACCAACTCGCCAGCGTCGAGTGCATCCTCAACGGTCAAGCCCCCGGCCGCGAGGTCATTCACCAAGCTATCGCCTTCAATCCCGAGTTCTTCAACGCCATCTACACGGATCTCATCGCCGCTCCCAAAAACGCCCGTACCCTCAAGGCGGCCCTCCAGCGCGTAGAGACCTACCTCGACGACCACCTCTGGGACCTGTTCCGTCCCCTACTCGACTATTTGGAGGAGGCCGAGTCCATGCGCACGGTGTCGGAAATAGAAGAGCACTTCAAGATGGAAGGCGCGGACTTCGCCTGCGAGTGGTTGGTTGAAAAGGGCCTACTGCAAAAGATGTCAGCGCCGCTGCGCCTCACCGAAAAGAGCCGCGTAGAAATGCAGGAAGCGGCCTATTACTACGACGACGATGGGGCCGATTGGGGGCTGCATTAGCGTGAATTAGGAATTAGAAGACTGCACTAGCACAACAGGACACACTATGGCTATACGAGACTCAATCGCCATCAAGGGCGCACGCGAGAACAACCTGCAAAACATCGACGTCAGCATTCCGCGCGATAAACTGGTAGTCATTACCGGCATTAGTGGCTCGGGCAAATCTTCGCTGGCCTTTGACACGGTGTACGCCGAGGGCCAGCGGCGCTTTATGGAGTCCATGTCCACCTATGCCAAGCGCTTTGTCGAGCAGATGAAGAAGCCGGATGTCGATTTCGTCACTGGGCTCTCGCCGGTCATTTCCATTGAGCAGAAGACCATCTTCAACAATCCGCGCTCGACCGTCGGTACCATGACCGACCTGTACGAATATCTGCGGATGCTCTTCTCCACGGTGGGCCAGGCCCACTGCCCCTATTGCCGCCGCCCCATTGCCTACCGCACGCCCTACCAGATGGCCGAGCACTTGCTGTCCCTGCCAGATGGAGCCGAGGTGGAAATCCGCGCTCCGGTGTTTAAGATCTACGGCGAGGACTACGCATTTCTCTTTGACGACATTCGCACCAAGGGGTATCGGCGGGTGCGCATCGACGGCGAACTATGCGACTTGAGCGAGGAGCTCGAGCTCGATGAGAACGAGGATTTCCACATCGAGGCGGTCATCGACCGCTTCGTCATCCGCGGCGACCTGCAAAAGCAACTTCTTGCTTCCATTGAGCACGGGTTAGTAGTGGGCGAGAACTTTCTCAGCTTCCACTTGCTAAACCCTGAAATCGCTTCCTCCCAAGAGGTCGCGGCCTTCTACGAAGGCTTTGGCTGCCCCGAGCACCGCCTCAGCATGGCCGAGCTGACCCAGGGTTACTTCACCTTCAACGAGCCGCTCTCGGCCTGCGTCACCTGTTCGGGCTTGGGCACCTATTTACAGGTCCATCCCGATCTGTTGGTGCCCGACAAGAGTCGGAGCATTCTCGACGGCGCTTTTGTGCGCGAGGCGATTAACTGCGACCGCAATGGATGGGGCGGCCGCATCTTCTACAGTTTGGCTCAGCACTACGGCTTTGACTTGGACACGCCCTTTGCCGAGTTGTCCGACCGCATCGTCGATGTGCTGTTCTACGGCACCAAGGGCAAGCGCTTCACTATTGTCCTGCCGCCGGGCGCGACCGAGGGCCGCCGCTACAAAGGGCGCAAGGTTGCTTTCGATGGGGTCATCAACCAAATCGAGCGCCGCTATCGCCGCTATCGCCGCCAAGGGGTGGCGCATTCGGGGATGGAGGACTATCTGCGCAAGGTCATGGTCGAGTACGACTGCCCGGACTGCGGCGGCACGCGCCTCAAAGCCACGCGCATGCTCGTCACTGTGGCCGGTCGCACCATCCACGACCTGTGCGAGATGCACCTGCAAGAGTTGCGCGATTTTTTTAAGGACGTTCCCATGCCCGTGCAGAGGAAGCAGGCCGGCGAGCAGATCGTGCGCGAGTTGGTGCTGCGGCTCGACCTCATCATGGGCATTGGCTTGGATTATCTCAGCCTCACGCGCAGGGCGGGGACCCTCTCCGGCGGCGAGGCCCAGCGCATTCGCCTGTCCACGCAGATCGGCTCTGGCCTGATGGGCATGCTCTACGTGCTCGACGAGCCTTCCATTGGCCTCCATCCCAAAGACAACGTCAAGATGATCGAGACGCTGCGCCGCCTGCGCGATGTGGGCAACACGGTCATTGTGGTGGAGCACGACGAGGAGACCATTCGGGCGGCCGATCACGTCATCGAGCTCGGCCCCGGCCCGGGCGTACACGGCGGCCGCATCGCGGCTGAGGGCACCATTCGCCAGATATTGAAGAATTCAGACTCCCTAACCGGCCAGTTTCTCACGGGGCGTCAGCGCATTGACGTGCCGGTTGAGCGCCGCCCGCTCAATGGCTGCAACCTGCATGTCCGCGGTGCCCGCGCCAACAACCTCGACGACCTCGATGTCAAAATCCCCTTGGGGGTCTTCGTCTGCGTCAGTGGAGCCTCTGGGTCGGGCAAGAGCACGCTCGTCCACGACATTCTCTACAAGAAGCTCTACTCCATCTTCCACGACAGCCGCGTGCTGTCGGGCGCGCACGACCGCCTCGAAGGGATCGAGCACGTAAGCGATGTGATCAATATCGACCAATCCCCCATCGGCCGCTCGCCCCGCTCCAACCCGGCCACGTACATTGGTTTCTACGACAACATCCGCCGCCTCTTTGCCGAGACACCCGAGGCCAAGAAGCGCCGCTATACGGCCTCGCGCTTTAGCTTCAACGTAAAGGGAGGCCGCTGCGAGGAGTGCGGCGGCGAGGGCACGGTCACCACCAAGCTGCATCTGATGGCCGATGTGGAAGTGCCCTGCCCTACCTGCAAGGGCGCGCGCTACAATCAGGACACGCTCGATATTACCTATCGGGACAAGAACATCGCCGAGGTCTTGGCGATGACCATAGAGGACGGGGTAGATTTCTTCGCCGACCAGCGGCTCATCGCCCACAAGTTGGGCGTGCTCAACGATTTGGGGCTGGGCTATTTGCAAATTGGTCACCCAGCCCCTCTACTGTCGGGCGGCGAGGCCCAACGCGTCAAGCTGGCCGACGAGTTAGGCAAGCTCAAGCGCGGCAAGAGCAACCTCTACCTGCTCGACGAGCCTACCACTGGGCTGCACCTAGCAGATATTCAGCGCCTGCTCGACAGCCTCAACCGTCTGGTCGAGGCCGGCCATACGGTCTTGGTCATCGAGCACCACCTCGACGTCATCAAGACCGCGGACTACATCATCGACTTGGGACCCGAGGGCGGCCACAACGGCGGCCAGATCGTCGGGCAGGGCACTCCGGAGGAACTCGCCGAGGTGAGCGAGTCGTACACTGGGCAATTCCTAAAGGACTTTTTGAACTGAGCTAGGCGCACAGTTCCTCTCGTCAAATTTCGGACAATCTCGGCATCAGATCGACGAGGTTACAGGGCTGGTTGGTGGAATCTAGCTGCGGCCCGATGAGCTTGTCCCAGCCAGTGGCGCAGGCCCCCGAGGAGCCAGGCAGGCAGAAGATGTAGGTGCTGTTGGCGACGCCGGCTACGCAGCGCGATTGCAAGGTCGCGGTGCCGATTTCCTCGTAGGAGAGCACGCGAAAGACCTCGCCAAAGCCCTCTATTTCCTTGTCGAAGAGCACGCTGACGGCCTCGGGCGTGCCGTCGCGGCCCGTGAGGCCGGTGCCGCCGGTGGTGACGATGGCTTGGACGCGGGGCTCGGCGACCCACTGCGAGACTTGGGCGCGGAGCTGATAGATGTCGTCGGGCAGGATTTGCTTTTCGTGCAGGATGTGGCCAGCCGCTTCGAGGCGTTCGACTAGCAGCTTGCCGGACTTGTCGGTTGCTTCGTCGCGGGTGTCGGAGACCGTGAGCACGGCGATGCACACGGGGACGCGATTTTGGGTCATGGTGTACCTTTCGGTGAGGGGGATACGAGTTCGATTTGGTAGAGCTTGGGCCACCACTTGCCGGTGACGAACAGCCGCTCGCCCTCGGGGTCGTAGGCAATGCCATTGAGCACTTCGGCGTTCGAGCCACGGCGGTCTGCATTGCTCAACAGCCCGGTCAGGTCGATCCATCCTACGACTTGGCCGGTCGCCGGGTCGATGCGGGCAATGGTGTCGGTCTGCCAGATATTGGCAAAGACCTCGCCGGCGATCCATTCCAGTTCGTTGAGCTGAGATACG
Source organism: Candidatus Latescibacterota bacterium (assembly GCA_022827835.1). Lineage (GTDB taxonomy): Bacteria > Latescibacterota > UBA2968 > UBA8231 > UBA8231. The sequence goes on along the minus strand of JAJEIO010000042.1, from coordinate 86,178 downwards.
GGTCGGCCTTGGGCTACAACGGCGACTCGGCTGACCTCGGCAAAGGTAAATGGGTCGCGAAAGTACAGGGTCGCGCTGCCATCGCTCATAACGAGTAGTTCGCCGTCGTACGTCAGCCCCCAGCCCTCGGTGGGATAGGCGAATTCCGCTAGCTGCTCAAAAGAGTCGAGGCGATAGGCAAAGCCCTTGTTGGCACGCCAAGTTAGCTGGAGGAGGCGATTGCCGAAGAGGGCGAGTCCTTCGGCGAAGAAGCGGTCGTCTAGCTGATGAAGCTGCACGACGGTTCCTGTTTCGAGCTCGACTTTGCGCAGGGACGACTGGCCGTACTGGCCGGTGCTTTCGTAGAGAAAGCCGTTGTCGTAGAGTAGCCCTTGGGTATAGGCTGTGGGGTCGTGGGGGAAGGAGTGGACGACTCGGTAGGAATACGTGGGGATTTCAGCGGGTTGTTGCGGCTGGAGGGCAGCGGGTTCAGCGCCGTCGTCAGATGGGGCTAGACAACTAGCATTGGTCGCCAAGAGCAGGGCGATGGCAGTGGACTGTACTTTGCGGATCATGTAGGGTAAAATACGGGGCGTAGTAGAGGGGGCAAGGTGGGGGATGGCTTGCTTTTGATAGAGAATAGAGCATGGACCCAGTGCAATTTGTGGAAGCATTGAGTAAGCTGAAATTTGAGAATTCCTTTAACCCTTATTCAAATCGCTGTGTCGTCCACGACCTAGATGATGCACCGCAACGTCGTTTACAAACATTATTGACTGTACTTGAAACGGCAACAAAACAGGATATTGATTCTATATGGATTGGGCGCGATCTTGGCTATCGCGGCGGTCGGCGCACAGGGCTTGCCTTCACAGACGATGTGCATGTTCACGAATACGCCGCAAGGTGGGGGTTATCTATTCAGAGGCCGACCAAAGGCGACGTAGTTGCTGAGAGGACAGCCGCTGTTATCTGGGACGTTCTCGCACAAATCGAAGTATCCGTCTTTTTGTGGAATGTTTTCCCATTGCACCCTCACGAACCCGGTAATCCTTTCAGTAATCGACCCCATAATTCTCTTGAGCGCAGGACCGGAGAGGAATTTCTCTCTCAACTCATCCTTCTTCTAAAGCCGCATCGACTAGTTGCGATTGGGAATGATGCGGCACGAACAGCACAGCGCTTAAGGTATCGGCATAGAGTCTTTCAGGTACGGCACCCTAGCTATGGTGGACAGACGCGATTCTTAGCTCAAATGTGCAAGTTGTACAACCTGCAATTAGATATTTTTCAAACCTCGTAATACTCTATTCAGTTGACTATTCCTCGGATATTGAAGATAGGAACATGGGATTTAATCTCCCCGGCATTGGCATTTTTGCTGGGACTTTTAGATTGTATAAGTATAGGTAGAGGACAAACGGGTGATACAGCGCGCATATATACATCTCATCTGGATCGGTTTGCTATTGGCGAGCGGGGCCGAGGCCGTGCGCATCCAAGATGTCGTGCCCGAAGAGGTGCCCAAGCGGCAGCGCGACGGGTACTATGCTGCGGTAGGCTTGGGTTTCATCAACTTGGATCATCGCGGCTCGGGCGTGCGCGTCCCCTTGGGGTTTAGGGCAGTCTTCAACCGCTTGCGCCTCATCGGCTCGGCCAATGTGCTCGATGTGAGCTTTCACGAAGGCGACGACTACGACCCGCGTTACTTCCGGCCCTATCCCACCCGTACCTACTGCTTTGATACGCGGACTGGATACCGCGTGGCGGACTACCGCTGCTCGGGCGGCACGGATTGGCTGCGCTCGCTCAGTGCGGATCTGGCCTATATTGTCCTCGACGAGGTGTGGATCGCCGGCCGACCGGGCAAGCTGTTCGCCGGGGCGGGCTATCGCCATCTAGACCCAGCGACGGCGTATGGCACCTTGGGGATCTTTTTCGATGCGCCAGGCCGCACTGTCGGCAGCTTCAAGATTCTAGTCGGCAAGGGCTACGTCACCTTGGGGCTGCTGTGGGGCTTTGATTTGCGCCGCGTCTTTTAGGGGGCGTATGATCGCCTTGGCCCTTTGCGCCGCCTTGGCCCTCGCGCCTGTGGGTGCTGCCGCGCAGACGCTGTCTGCTGAAGAGCATCCGGGCCTGCTTTTTTCTGCCGCAGACATTCCTCTGCTCAAAGAGCGCATCCAGCGCGAACCGTATGCCACGTGGTGGCGGACCGTGTTGCAGCGAGCGCGGAACGCTCCGGCGACCTTTGTTGACGAGCGCGCTGAAGTTCGCTACGCCAAGTCCCTCGCCTTCGCTTGGCTGATGACCGACAATGCTGCGTTTGCCGAGCGCGCGTTGGTGGTGATGCAGGGGGTGGCGTTCCCGCCGCGGGGCGGCGATTTGGGAGAGCCGCACAACGAGGGCGAGGTCGTAGCCCAGTACGCCGTGGCGTACGACATCCTGCACTCCTATGCTGCGGCCAATGACCTCCAGGCCCTGCAGGAGATGCGGTCAATCCTCGGCGAGGAAGCCGACCGCTTGTGGAAGGGCATCGTGATTGGCGAGGTGGGGTTTGGGCTGTTCCCGGTCAAAATTCGCTTGCACGAGACCCCACATCTCGACAACTGGCACATCCGCGCGTACGGCGGCCTCGGGCTGGCGGCCATGGCCTTGAGCGAGTACACCAGCGGCGAGGGCACGCCGCAGGAGTGGGCTGATCGCGCCTTGGAGATGGTCACCAGCAGCCTCGATTTTCAGATTGAAGGAAGGGACGGGGGATACGCGGAGGGGCCGTTCTACAGCCGCTATGCCGCGGATGTCTATTTGCCCTACTTGTTCGCGCTCAAGAACCGCACCGGCTTGGACTTGTTTGCCGATCCCAAGATCGAGAAGATGCACGAGTGGTCCCTGAACCTGCGGCTGCCCAATGGCCGGCGGCCCAACATCGACGACGGCCACTTAGACGATTTCTACGGGCATTACCTAGCAGCCGTGCAAACCAACGGCGGAGTCCATCGCTGGGACTGGGAAAACAACGAGCGCGGCCTGTACGTGCGCCAGTTTTCCGAGATGGATGCCATCGCTCTGTACGACGACAGTGTGCCCGCGCAAGAGCCGACGCATGGCCCGTCAGTTTTTATGCCGGGGGCTGGCGACGCCGTCTTCCGCAGCGACTGGTCGGCTGCGGCTACCTACATGCTCTTGCGCGGCGAAAATGGCACGGCCCGCGAGCACGGGTTCGCGCACGAGCACCCCGACGGGACCAGCTTTGTGATTTACGCCGGTGGCGAGATGCTGGCCCTAGATGCGGGTTACATCAATTTTGACAACCACGACAAGGTCAACAAAGGAAGCAATCACAACGTGGTGCTGGTCGATGGCAAGGGGCCGCCGCGCCGGATTTTGCCCGTGATAGGGACCATCGGCGACCGCAACGACGCTTTTATCGAGGGATTCTTCACTAGTGCTGCTGGCGATTACGCGGAAGTCCGCGCTGCCTACCGGGGGGTCGAATTGAGGCGGCGGGTCTTTTTTGCCGACCACAGGTACTTCATCGTGGCCGACGAAATTGACGATCCGGGCCGACTTCACGCCTATGAGTGGCGGCTGCACGGCAATGGCGGCGGCACCAGCGGGGGTGCGTATGCCCGTGTGGGCAATTTGGCGCGTTGGACGCGAGACAAGGCCGAGTTGCTGGCGTTTTTGCCGGAGCAGCCCGGTCGGGTTGCGCTTGAGAGCGAGGCGATTCACTCCTTTGACTATCGCCAAGAGCAGACCCACGCGGTGTTGCGGGTGCAGCAAGAAGGCGTCGATGGGAGGTTCCTAGCGGTGCTGTATCTTCGGGCGATTAGGGAGGCCGAGCCGGCGTTTGAGACTGTATTCGCGCGAGGAGCCGAGGCGGCTTTGGTGGCGTTGGCCGGGGTGCGGGATTTGGCCTGGCTCCGCAGCGGCAATGCGTCCGAGGCCGCGGTATCCGGGCCGGATGCGCACTTGGTCAGCGACGCCCGCTTTGGCTATGTCCGCTATGTCGATGGGCAACTCACCCGCTTTGTAGCGCAAGACGCGACCTACCTTTTGGCCGACGGAGAGACGGTGTTCCGCGCCAGCGAAGTGATAGACGTGAGCTTGGAGCGAGACGACTATGCGGGTTTTGTGCGCGGCCCTGACGCGGGCTATCAGTTAAGAATGCCCCATTTGGGGAACGAGTGGACTGCGGCTCGTTTCCTCGGCGGCGCATGGTGGGGCACGGCCGTAGAAGGCGACCTGATCGTATTGGAGCTAGCGGGAGAAGGGACGCTAGAACTGAGCGCTGACCAGCACGTCGAAGCGCAAAAGGGGACGCAGCCGCGTCCCGAGCGCTACGCCCTGCACCCCAACGCGCCCAATCCGTTCAACCCGACGACCAAAATTCGCTTTGATTTGCCCACTTCCGGCTTGGTGCGGCTAACGGTGTACAATGTCTTGGGGCAGGAGGTTGAGCGGCTGGTGGAGAGACGGATGCCGCCGGGGCGACACGAGGTGGAGTGGGACGCGTCCGGCTACCGGAGCGGCCTCTACTTTTACGCGCTCAAAGCCGATTCCTACCGCGCGCAGCACAAGATGATTTTGCTGCGCTGACTAGAAACCATCTCATACATGCCATCGGCTCCATAGGATCAGCCCTTGCGTCTGTTAAATAAGGGCGACCACAAGGGTCGCCCCTACATTCTACTTTTCGATGACGTAGCGCAGGATGGCCGCGACTTGCTCGGGTTCATGGGCCACGGCGAGCGCGGCCGCATCCACTTCCTTGAGCGCGTGTTGTAACTCGGGTGGGTGGAGGACGATCAGCGGCTTGTTGCCGGCGGCGGCAAATCCCGCGTCAAAAGCCGCGTTCCACTGGCGGTACTGGTCGCCAAAGCGCACTACCACCACGTCGGCGTCGCGGATTAGGGTACGGGTGCGGATGGCGTTGAGTTGCGCGCCTTTGTGGTCCTTCCAAAAGCTGCTTTCTTCCGGCCCGAGAATGTCGGTGCCGCAGTTGTCGCTGGCCGCGTGATCGGTGACCGGAGCGGAGAATTCGACTGGCAGGTCGCTGGCCGCTTGGATGATGCACTCGCGCCAGTCGCTGTGAATCTCGCCGGATAGATAGACTTTCCACTGTTTGGACATGGGGTTCCTTTTGGTGTGGTGAGTTGGATGGTAGAGGGTGGACGACGCAATTTGTCGCGATTGCGGCCAGCCTCTATCTTTTTTGCGATGTTAAGGCCGTTGTCAGGCGATGTCAACCTAGGAGAGTTTGCCATGAAATCGGCACTTGAACTGGCCATGGAAAAGGCCGACGCCGCAGTCGGGGGCGCAGAGGGGATTAAGCTGACAGACGAACAGAAAGAGGCTATCGACGAGGTGCGCAAGCAGTACGAGGCCAAGTGGGCCGAGCAAGAAATCGCGCTCAAGGGGCAGCTAGAGCAGGCCACGGGTGCAGACCCGCAGGCCCTCGCCGAAGCGCGCCGCCAAGTGCAGGAGCAAATGAGCAAAGTCCGCAACGAGCTTTTTGCCGAGCGCGACGCCAAAATCGAGGCGATTCGCAACCAGTAGCGCGCGGCTACTCCTCAATCCACCGGGGCCAACTATGCAGCCAAATTACGCAGTCGATATGAGGTTGAACATCCGAACGCCTATGCGGGACGGCGTCGATCTTTCTTCCGACATCTATCTGCCGAAGGCAGCGGGTAAGTTTCCGACTGTGCTGATGCGCACGCCGTACGACAACAACACGTCGCTCCTGATCGAGAAAGCCATGCGGCTGGCCAATAGCGGTTATGCCTGCGTCATCCAAGACGTGCGAGGGCGCTGGGACTCCGACGGCGTTCACTACGCGCTGTTCGGCCACGGCCCAGACGGTTTTGATACGCAGGAATGGATTGGCCAGCAGGAGTGGAGCGACGGCAAGATTGGCATGGCCGGAGGCTCCTACCTCGGCTGGGTGCAGTGGCAGAGCGCGCCGCACCGCAGCCAGTACCTGACGTGCATAGCGCCAAGGGTGATGTGCGGCGATCTGTACTCGGGCCTGATTCACCCTGGCGGGGCGTTCCAACTCAACGTCGCCCTCACGTGGGGGATGCGGACCAATGGCCGCACCGCTCAGAGCATCGATTACCACAACTGGACGGAGGCCTTCCGCTCGACCCCACTTATCGACATGGATCAACAAGCGGGTCGAACCCTACAGTTTTGGCGGGATTGGGTAACGCACAGCGAATACGATTCCTACTGGGACGAGGTCAACGTCGAAAACAAGTGGGGCGAAATCGCGGCCCCCGCGCTGATAATGGGAGGATGGTACGATCTCTATTCTCACAATACCTTTATCAACTTCAACGGTCTAAGGCTTCATGGGCGGACGCCCGAAGCGAGACAAAGTCAGCTCATAGTCGGTCCTTGGCCACACGCGCTCAGCGTTTCTACCAAGACGGGTGACATCGACTTCGGCGCGAATTCGCTGTACGACTTAGAGGATTTAGAGTTGCGTTGGTTTGATTACTGGCTGAAGGGCATTGACAATGGCATCGTCGGCGAGGCCCCGCTGCGGCTCTTCATAATGGGCGTCAATGAATGGAGAGACGAGAGCGAATGGCCGCTGGCTAGGACCGACTGGCAAAAGTGGTATCTGCACTCTGCTGGCAACGCCAACACGCTGTTGGGCGACGGCCGTCTAGCGCCGGAGGAGCCGGGCGACGAGCCGGCAGATCACTTTGTGTACGATCCCGACTTTCCCGTGCAGACTGCGGGCGGCAACAACTGTTGCTCGCCCCACATTGTGCCTTGGGGGCCGTACGACCAGCGCGATGTGGAGATGAGGTCCGACGTGCTCTGTTACACCAGCGAGCCTTTGGAAGCTGACCTCGAGGTGACGGGGCCGATCAAGGTCATTCTATATGCGGCTACAGACGGGCTAGATACTGACTGGACTGCTAAACTGGTAGATGTGTCAGCCAGTGGGTACGCCAAGAATCTCTGCGATGGCATCGTCCGGGCGCGCTATCGCGAGGGTTTTGCCGCGCCCAAGTTGCTCCAGCCCGAGCAAACGTACCAGTACGAGATTGATCTCGCCGTTACCGGCAATGTCTTCAAGAAGGGGCACAGGATCAGAGTCGAAGTGTCCTCGTCCAATTTCCCGCGCTTCGACAGAAACCACAACACCGGCAACGACCTCGGCACGGATACTGAAATGCGCAGCGCGCAACAGACGGTGCAACACTCTAGGACGTATCCGTCTCACGTACTCTTGCCGGTGATTCCGCGCTAGTAGATAGCGGTTATCGCCACCCAATTTTCACGGGTATCAAGCACCTGCAGCAAGCATCGGCGACAATTGACAGTGCAAATTTTAGGGCCTACTATCTGAATAAAAACAGCATACCTATCTCGCTTGGGGCGCGACTCAGCGCCCTCGGCGACCGAGTTACATTAATTAAGGAGAACAAGACATGGCGGAAACCGCCCGCTTGCAGGCCGATGATCAGATCGTCGAGCTGCCCGTCGTCGTCGGCAGCGAAGGCGAAAAGGCGCTCGATATTGCCAAATTGCGCGCTGAGACTGGGTATATCGCCCTAGATCCTGGTTACGGCAATACGGGCTCTTGCCAGAGTGATATCACCTTTATCGACGGCGATGCAGGCATCCTGCGCTATCGGGGCTACGCGATCGAGGATTTGGCCGAGTACAGCCGCTTCATCGAGGTCGCCCATTTGCTGATCTGGGGCGAGTTGCCCAACGCCGCACAGCTAGACGAGTTCAGTGCGCTGCTGACCAAGCACCAGATGCTGCGCGAGGAAGTAAAGCAACACTTCAGCCTCTTTCCACCCAACTCGCCGCCGATGGCCGTGTTGTCCTCGGTGCTCAACGCCTTGAGCTGCTACTATCCCGAGTTGTTGGAAATTCAGGACGAGGAGACTTTCATCGAAGCGGCCGCGCGCATCATGTCCAAGGTCCGCACCATTGCCGCCTATTCCTACCGCCAACAGTTGGGCCACCACATCGAGTACCCGCACCCGAGGAAGCGGTACGCGGAGAATTTTCTGCACATGATGTTCAGCCAGCCGCACAACGAGTTTGATGCGGACCCGGCGCTGGTCGATGCGCTGGATTTGATCTTCCTCCTCCACGCCGACCACGAGCAGAATTGCAGCACCTCTACGGTGCGGATGGTCGGCAGCAGCGAGGCCAATCTCTTCGCCTCGGTAGCGGCGGGCGTCTCCGCCCTGTGGGGGCCGCTGCACGGTGGGGCGAATGTGGCGGTGGTGAACATGCTAGAGACAATCCGCGAAGAAAACATCTCGGTCGGCGACTACGTCGCACAGGTCAAGGACAAAAAAGCCGGGATCCGCCTGATGGGGTTCGGGCATCGGGTGTACAAGAACTTTGACCCGCGCGCCAAGATCATCAAAAAGAGCTGCGAGAAAGTCTTGGCCAAGCTCCACATCAACGACCCCCTGCTCGATATAGCTAAAGAACTGGAGGCCGTGGCGCTGGAGGACGAGTATTTCATTCAACGCAAGCTCTATCCCAACGTGGATTTTTACAGCGGCGTCATTCTCCGTGCGCTCGGCATTCCCAAGGAGATGTTCACTGTGATCTTCGCCATCGGCCGCATGCCGGGCTGGATTGCGCATTGGTACGAGGAGAGCAAGGCCACCAAAATCAGCCGCCCACGCCAGGTTTACACCGGCTCGGTACAGCGGATCTATCAGCCGCTCGCCGAGCGGCCCTAAACGCGGGCCAGCGATTAAATTTTGTCAACAGAAAGGATTAGGAGATGCAGCCCAGAATCAGTATGCGCCACGGCAAAATCTCAGCAGAAACCAAAGCGCACATTGCCGATTCTTGTACTAAACTCGAACACTACTTCGACCGCATCGTGGATTGCGAAGTCGTCCTCGACAAGGAAAAGCACGGCAACAAAGTGGAAATTATCGTCAAGGTGCCGCAGCGCACGTTTGCGGCCACCGGGGCGGCGGACAATCTTTACAAGGCCCTCGCCGAAGCAGAATCCAAGATCGAAAGCCAGCTCAAAAAACACCACGATAAGCTGGTGTCCCACCACTGATAAATGATCGTTGGTATCGCACGAGAGACCTTCCCTGGTGAGCAGCGGGTCGCCCTGGTCCCGGAGGCTGTGTCCGGGTTGGCGGCCTGCAACGCGGATATCCTAGTTGAGCCGGGCGCGGGTGCTGCCGCTGGCTATGCCGATGCGGCCTATGCTGAGCGTGGAGCAGAGATCGCCGCCGATCGCGCCGAGGTGTTCGCCCGCGCCGAGGTGGTGCTTCAGGTGCGCACGCTCGGCGCGAACCCAGAGGCCGGTCGCGCCGACTTGGCTCGGATCCGATCTGGGCAAGTCCTCATCGGGGCCTCGGACCCGCTGACCGCTGGCTCGGAGCTAGCTGCGCTGGCGGATGTCGGCGCGACTTTGTTTGCCATGGAATTGATGCCGCGCATTACCCGCGCCCAGAGCATGGATGTGCTCTCGTCCATGGCCACGATCGCCGGCTACAAAGCGGTGCTCTTAGCTGCTGCGGCTCTGCCGCGCATGTTCCCGCTCTTAATGACAGCCGCTGGCACGTTGACCCCGTCTCGGGTGCTGGTCATCGGCGCTGGAGTCGCCGGTCTCCAGGCCATTGCCACGGCCCGTCGCCTAGGAGCGGTTATCCGGGCGTACGACGTGCGGCCAGCGGTCAAAGAACAGGTCGAGAGCCTTGGGGCCGAGTTCGTGGAGTTGGACATCGATGCTGGTGACTCCGAGGACGCGGGTGGGTACGCCCGGGCGCAGGACGAGGTATTCTACCGCCGCCAGCGCGAGGAGTTGGCCAAGGTCGCCGGCCAGAGCGATGTGATCATCACCACGGCCGCCATCCCGGGGCAACCAGCACCTTTGTTGATTACGGCTGACGCCGTGCAGAGCATGGGACCGGGATCGGTCATCGTCGATTTGGCCTCTGAGCGCGGCGGCAATTGCGAGTTGACGCGCCCTGGGGAGACGATCGTCGAGGATGGAGTGCAGATCATGGGGCCGCTCAATCTGCCGGCGACCGTGCCGCACCACGCCAGCCAAATGTACTCGCACAATATAGCGACCTTCTTCCGGCATTTAGTGGGTGAAGGAGCATTGCAATTCGACATGGAGGACGAAATCACGCGCGAGACCTTGGTGTTGCGCGACGGTGAGATCGTCCATCCGCGCATTCGCAAAGGAATCTCATAGTGGACGTCCTAGTAGCCGCGCTGACGGTGTTTGCCCTTGCTGTCTTCGTCGGCTTTGAAATCATCACCAAGATCCCGCCGACCCTGCACACGCCGCTGATGTCCGGGTCCAATGCCATCTCTGGCATCACCCTGATCGGCGCACTGCTCTCGGCTGGTTCCGAGCATTCGGCCTTGGCGACCTATTTGGGATTGGCGGCCGTTATCTTCGCCACCATCAACGTAGTGGGTGGGTTCATGGTGACGCACCGCATGTTGGGGATGTTCAGGAGGCGAGACTAGCGCATGAGCGCGACCCTGATTAATCTCGCCTATCTGGTCGCTTCGGTCCTTTTCATTCTCGGCCTCAAGGGATTGACGCATCCGCGAACGGCTGTGCGCGGCAATTTGCTGGGGGCCTTGGGGATGTTGTTGGCCGTCGTCGTCACCCTGCTGGATCAGCGGATTCTGTCCGGCGAATACATTTTACTCGGTGCCGTAGTAGGCGCGCTGGTTGGCATGGTCCTCGCGATAAAAATTCCCCTGACCTCCATGCCCGAGTTGGTGGCGGTTTTTAACGGCTTGGGCGGCGGTGCCTCTGCGTTGGTAGCTGGCGCGGCGCTGATTGAGGCGCAGGCTCCTTCCCACCAATTCACGGCTGCGACGGCCGCCTCTGGGATCATCGGCGCGGTTACTTTCTGGGGTAGTATCGTGGCCTTCCTCAAGCTGATGGAAGTACTCAAGGGCTTGGTGCGGTTCCCCGGCCAGCAGTTTTTCAACGGGGTGCTGGTCCTCGGCAGTGTGGGTTTGGGTGCTTGGTTGGTGCTGGGTGAGCCGGACGCCTTCTGGGCCATGGTCGGCGTGGCCTCGCTGTTGGGCCTGTTGCTCGTATTGCCCATCGGCGGAGCCGATATGCCAGTGGTGATTGCCCTGCTCAATTCGTGCTCGGGTCTGGCGGCCGCGGCTACCGGCTTTGTACTCGACAACAATGTGCTGATTATTGCCGGGTCGCTGGTGGGGGCCTCGGGGCTGATTTTGACGCAAATCATGTGCCGGGCCATGAACCGCTCGCTGGGCAATGTGTTCTTCGGCGGCGTCGGTGCCGAGGTCGCAAGCGGAACCAGTGACGACGAGGTCTATGCCGGCAAGATCAAGTCAACTTCGGCTGAGGAAGTCGCGCTGCTGTTTGACACGGCCCGGCGCGTGGTGGTAGTCCCCGGCTATGGCATGGCCGTGGCCCAAGCGCAACACGCCGTGCGGGATTTGGCCAATTTGCTCGAAGAGCGCGGCGTCGCGGTCGAATACGCCATCCATCCGGTGGCGGGTCGGATGCCGGGCCACATGAACGTGCTGTTGGCTGAGGCCGAAGTGCCCTACGACAAGTTAGTGGAGATGGACCGGATCAACCCGACCTTCCAGCAGACCGATGTGGCGCTCATTATCGGCGCCAACGACGTGGTCAACCCCCTCGCCCGTGACGCGGACTCCGGGCCGATTGCCGGGATGCCGATCCTCGACGTGGATCATGCGCGCACGGTGGTGGTGATTAAGCGGAGCCTGAGCCCGGGGTTTGCCGGGCTGCCCAACCCGCTTTTTGCCGCGGAAAATGCACTGATGTTTTTCGGCAGCGCCAAGGAGGCGGTGTTGGATTTGGTGGCCGCGGTAAAGGAGAGCGGATAGGGCCATTACTCGACGAAAATGGCGTCGTCGGGCCAAGATTCCACGATGAAACCCGCCTGCGTATTTACCATGGGCAAATAGTTGTGCAGCCGCCTGATGGGGTCCAACAGGCGGATGGTTTGCATCTCTTGGATCGAGTCCTCGCCGTGGTTTTTCTGCAGCGAGGGGATGATCTTGCCTTGGACACTTTCGGCCACATCGCTGTCGGACTCGCCTTCGACGATCATCACCAGCGCGGTGTGGCCATCTACTTCGGCGATATAGCTGTCGCGGATTAGCTCGCTGAATACATTGGCGACATTGGGTTCGGAGCGGATTTCCTGCACGATCTGGCTGCGGGTGATGCCCAATTTGAACTTGATGGTGAGCATGTGCTGGGTAGTGAAGCGGCCCGTGCCTTGGGCCTGCATATCGACCGCGGCGTAGTAGAAGAGGAGGTCTTCCTGTTCGAGGCGGGCGCGCTTGCGGCTGACGGTGCGCACCGGCACGCCGGTCAAGGTGCTGATGCGGTTGTCCGAGCAGCGGGGATTGCGGATGAGGGTGCGGACGATCTGCCGCTCTTGTTCGTCAAAACGTCTCATGGCCTGAATTGTCCATTAAAAAGTGAAAGTTGGCGCAATTTAGGCCATATACGGTAGTGCTGTCAAGGGATGTTTCAAGAAAGTTGTGGAAATTGGCGTAAGGGCGTTTGACAACATAGCCGTAGTTCATATATTAAACCTTCTTTTTCAGAAGATCGAGCAAGGGAAAATTAAAATGACCCGGATACCCGGATACCCGCAAAAACAGGGTCTTTACGATCCAGCTCGCGAAAGCGACGCCTGCGGGATTGGCTTTGTCGTAAACATCAAGGGCCACAAATCGCACAAAGTGGTGCGCCAGTCCTTGGAGGTCTTAGAACATCTCAAGCACCGAGGTGCCTGCGGTTGTGAGGCCAACACGGGCGACGGTTCCGGTATGTTGGTGCAGTTGCCCCACAAGTTCTTTAGTGCCATCTGCGACTTTGAGTTGCCTGCGCCGGGCGAGTACGGAGTGGGGATGTTGTTTTTGCCGCCCGATCCCGCTCAGCGCCAAGTATGCGAGGAACTCTTCGCCCGCATCGTCGAGGAAGAGGGCCAGCACATCCTCGGCTGGCGGGACGTGCCCACCTACAACGCTGCCTTGGGTCACACAGCTAAGCTGCGCGAGCCGTTTCAGCGCCAGGTCTTTATCGGTCGCGGCGAGGTGCAAGGCGACGACGCGCTAGCCTTTGAGCGCAAGCTCTACGTTATCTGCAAGCGCGCTGAAAACGCAATTCGCTACAGCGGTGAAGTAGAAGATGGGGACTTTTTCTATCCGGCCAGCCTCTCTTCCCGCACAATCGTCTATAAGGGCATGCTGATCTCCGACCAAGTCGTGGACTATTTCCCCGACTTGAGCGACGAGCGCTTTGAGGCGGCCATTGCGTTGGTGCATTCGCGTTTTAGCACCAACACCTTCCCGAGCTGGGAGCGGGCGCATCCCTATCGCTACGTCATCCACAACGGCGAGATAAACACCGTGCGCGGCAACGGCAATTGGATGCGCGCACGCGAGGGGATGCTGGCGTCCGAGTACTTTGGCGATGATATCGACAAGCTCTTCCCCATCATCCACGAAGACGGCTCTGACTCGGCCAAGTTCGACAATGCGCTCGAACTGCTGACCTTGGGAGGGCGCTCCTTGGCGCACGGGGTGATGATGATGATTCCCGAGCCGTGGGAAAACCACGAGACCATGAGCGACGAGAAGCGGGCCTTTTACGAGTACCATAGCTGTCTGATGGAGCCGTGGGACGGGCCGGCCTCGGTGGCTTTTACCGACGGTGTCGTCGTCGGCGGTATGCTCGACCGCAACGGCTTTAGGCCCTCGCGCTACTACATTGCCAAAGACGATACGCTGGTGCTCTCTTCGGAAACGGGCGTGCTGAGTATTCCGCCGGAGGACGTGGTCTTCAAGGGTCGGCTGCAACCGGGCCGAATGCTCTTGATCGATACGGAGGAGGGCCGGATCATCAGCGACGAGGAGATCAAGCACCAGATCGCTACGGAGCATCCCTATCGGGCGTGGCTCGACGAGAATCTAGTCGCGCTTGAGGACCTGCCGGAGGTTGAGGGCGCGCCCCTGTTGGACAGCCACGAGGAAGTGCTTCACTGGCAGCAGGCTTTTGGCTATACGTTTGAGGATTTGCGCGTCTTCCTCAAGCCGATGGTCCAGGTGCTCAAGGATCCGGTCGGCTCTATGGGCAACGACGCGGCGCTGGCGGCGCTGTCGGAGCGACCTCAGCTTCTCTACAACTACTTCAAGCAGCACTTCGCCCAGGTTACCAATCCCCCGCTCGATCCGTTGCGCGAGGAATTGATTACCTCGGCCGAGACCAAGATCGGCCCCGAGCGGAATCTGCTGGTGCCCGAGCCGGCGAGTTGCCGCCAGATCACCTTGCAGCGGCCGATTCTCAAAAACGACGAATTGGAAAAGCTGCGGCAGGTCGATTTCTCTGGCCACAAGGCGGAGACGATTCCGATTCTGTTCAAGCGCGAGGATGGCGAGGCCGGTCTCGCCAAGGCTATGGACGCGCTGTGCGCCAAGGTCGATGCAGCTATTGCCGGGGGGTGCAATCTGATCATCCTCTCAGACCGGGAAGCAGATGCCGACAACGTGCCGATCCCGGCGCTGTTGGCCGTGTCCGGGGTGCATCACCACTTGGTGCGGCTGGAGACTCGCACTCGCGTTGGCTTGGCGCTCGAGTCGGGCGAGCCGCGCGAGGTGCATCACTTCTGTCTGCTCTTGGGGTACGGCGCGCAGGCGATCAACCCCTACATGGCCTTTGAGAGCCTCAACGACATGATCCGCGAAAACATGCTCGAAGGCTATACCTACGAGGAGGCCGAGGAGCGCTACATCTACGCGGCGATCAAGGGGACGGTCAAGGTGATGGCCAAAATGGGTATTTCGACGATCAAGTCGTATCGGGGAGCGCAGATTTTCGAGACCGTGGGGCTAAACCAAGAAGTGGTAGATCAGTACTTCACTTGGACCACGACCCAAGTGAAGGGCATGGGCATTGAGGATATTGCCCGCGAGGCCCTAGCGCGCCACGAGGCGGCCTTCCCTCAGATCCCGACCAACGGTCGCACCCTCGACGTGGGTGGTCACTACCAATGGCGCAAGGGCGGCGAGCATCACCTCTTCAATCCCAAGACGATTCACCTGCTGCAGCGGGCGTCGCGCGCCAACGATTACGAAGTGTACAAGCAGTACGCCGAGTTGATCAACGACCAGTCCGAGCGCTTGGCGACCTTGCGGAGCCTGTTGGAGTTCAAGGGCGATGCCGAGCCGGTACCCATTGAGGAAGTCGAGCCGGTCGAAGAGATCACCCGGCGCTTCAAGAGCGGGGCGATGTCCTACGGCTCGATCAGTAAAGAGGCACACGAAGATTTGGCCATCGCCATGAACCGCCTCGGCGGCAAGAGCAATACCGGCGAGGGCGGCGAAGACCCGGCCCGCTATGTAATTGAGCCTAACGGAGACTCCAAAAATAGCGCCATTAAGCAGGTGGCTTCTGGGCGCTTTGGCGTGACGAGTCACTATTTGACTCAGGCCAAAGAACTGCAAATCAAGATGGCTCAGGGGGCTAAGCCGGGCGAGGGCGGCGAGTTGCCCGGCCCCAAGGTCTATCCTTGGATCGCCAAGGTGCGCCACTCGACCCCGGGCGTCGAACTGATCTCGCCGCCGCCGCACCACGACATCTACTCGATTGAGGACTTGGCGCAGCTAATCCACGATCTCAAAAATTCAAATATCGATGCGCGGATCAACGTCAAGCTGGTCTCCGAGTTCGGGGTCGGCACGGTCGCCGCTGGGGTGGCCAAGGGTCACTCGGACGTGGTGCTGATTTCGGGCCACGACGGTGGCACCGGTGCCTCGCCGCAGACCTCGATCAAGCACGCTGGTCTACCTTGGGAATTAGGGCTGGCCGAGACGCATCAGACGCTGGTGCTCAACGACCTGCGCAGCCGCATCGTCGTCGAGACCGACGGCCAGCTCAAGACCGGGCGCGACGTGGTCGTCGCCGCGTTGTTAGGTGCCGAGGAATTCGGTTTCGCCACTACGGCGCTGGTGGCGATGGGCTGCATTATGATGCGGGTTTGCCATCTCGACACCTGTCCGGTGGGCGTGGCGACCCAAAACCCGGAGTTGCGCGACAAATTCACCGGCACTCCCGATCACGTGGTCAACTTCCTGCGCTTTGTCGCCGAGGACATGCGCGAGATCATGGCTGCGCTCGGCTTCCGCACGGTCAATGAGATGATCGGCCGCACTGACCGGCTCGAGCCCAAGAAGGCCATTGCGTTGTGGAAGGCGGCCGGCATCGATCTGACGCCGATCTTGCACCAGCCCGAGGTCGGCCCCGAAGTTGGGCGCTACTGCCAGATCCCACAGGATCACGGGCTAGACGAGGCGCTCGACAATACCACCTTGCTGGAGCTGTGCAAACCGGCTCTTGAAAGCGGAGAGCCGGTCGAGGAGGCGTTGCCAATCGAGAATACCAACCGAGTCGTGGGCACCATCCTCGGCAGCGAAGTGACGCGGCGCTACGGCCCCGAGGGCCTGCCCGAGGACACCATTCGCCTCAAGTTTACAGGTGCCGCTGGCCAGAGCTTTGCCGCCTTTACTCCTAAGGGCTTGACCATGGAAGTCGAAGGCGACGCCAACGACTACTTTGGCAAAGGGCTGTCGGGTGCCAAGCTGGCGCTCTATCCGCCCAAAGGCTCTACCTTCGTGCCGTGGGAGAACATCATTTGCGGCAACGTCGCCTTCTATGGCGCTACTTCCGGCGAAGCCTATATCCACGGTATTGCTGGCGAGCGCTTCTGCGTGCGCAACAGCGGGGTCCACGCCGTAGTAGAGGGCGTCGGCGACCACGGTTGCGAGTACATGACCGGCGGGCGGGTCGTGGTGCTGGGCCGCACGGGCCGCAATTTCGGCGCTGGAATGTCGGGCGGCATTGCCTACGTGCTCGACGAAGAGGGTGACTTTGCGATTCGCTTCAACGACGAGATGGCCGATATGGGGCCGGTAGAGGACGCCGAGGATATCGCCGAGCTGCGGACCATGGTTGAGCGCCACGTGCAGCACACCAACAGCGCACTTGGTCAGCGGGTCTTGGACCAATGGGACGCGGTGCTGCCTCGGTTCGTCAAGGTCATGCCGCGCGATTACCGCAAGATGCTCAACGCCTTCAAGCGCGTTGAGGAACGCGGGTTGACCGGCGACGAGGCCGCGCTGGTCGCCTTCCGCGAGGCCATGGCCGAAGCGTCCTAAATAGGGAAAAAATCAATGGGTAAACCCACTGGATTCATCGAATTTGCACGCGAATTGCCGCAAGACCGCGACCCGTTAGAGCGCGTCGCGGACTGGGACGAGTTCCACGAGCACTTTCCCGACGAGCGTCTGCGCGATCAAGGCGCGCGCTGCATGGACTGCGGCATCCCCTTTTGCCACTTGGGCGACATCGTCAGTCAGGGCGACAAAGGCTCTGGCTGCCCGATCAACAACCTGATCCCCGAATGGAACGATTTGGTCTATCGCGGATTGTGGCAGGAAGCGCTAGAGCGGCTGCACAAGACTAACAACTTCCCGGAGTTTACTGGCCGGGTCTGCCCGGCACCCTGCGAGGGGGCCTGCGTGGTGGGGATCAACGCCCCGCCGGTGACGATCAAGAGCGTCGAGTGCGCGATTGTCGATAAGGGCTTTGAGATGGGTTGGGTTGTGCCCGAGCCGCCCGACAAGCGCACCGGCAAGAAGGTCGCCGTTGTCGGCTCAGGCCCCGCGGGCTTGGCCTGTGCCGCCCAGCTCAATCGCGCCGGCCACTGGGTGACCGTGTACGAGCGGGCCGATCGCATCGGTGGCCTGCTGATGTACGGGATACCCAACATGAAGCTCGACAAGAAAAAGGTGGTGCAGCGCCGGATCGACCTCATGGAGGCTGAGGGCGTCAAGTTCGTCACTCGCACCGAGATCGGCGTGGATCTTCCGGCGACGCAGCTAGTGGGAGAAAACGACGCGCTGGTGCTCTGCGGTGGGGCCACCAAGCCCAACGATCTGCCGATTGAGGGGCGAGATCTGCAAGGCATCTACTTTGCGATGAACTTTTTGCACGCCAATACCAAGAGCCTGCTCGACTCCAATCACGCGGACGGCAACTACATCTCGGCCAAGGACAAGCACGTGATCGTCATCGGCGGCGGCGACACCGGCACTGACTGCGTCGGTACGTCGATGCGCCACGAATGCAAGACGCTTTCGCAATTTGAGATCATGCCGCGGCCGCCGGACGAGCGCGCGCCCAACAACCCTT
This sequence comes from Candidatus Latescibacterota bacterium, assembly GCA_022827835.1. Lineage (GTDB taxonomy): Bacteria > Latescibacterota > UBA2968 > UBA8231 > UBA8231. The sequence goes on along the minus strand of JAJEIO010000042.1, from coordinate 67,940 downwards.
GGCCGCAGTGGCCCAATGTCTATAAGCTCGACTACGGGCAGGAGGAGGCCAAAGCCCGCTTCGGCGACGATCCGCGCACGTATCTGATTATGACTCAGCGGTTCGTCGGCGACGACGAGGGCCACGTCAAGGAGCTACACACGGTCAATATCGAGTGGGACAAGGATGAAAACGGCCGCTTTACGCCCGTGCCAATTGAGGGCACCGAGAAGGTTTGGCCGGCCGATTTGGTGCTGTTGGCGATGGGGTTTCGGGGACCAGAGGACGCAATGATTGACCAGCTAGGCGTCGAGCGCGATGAGCGCTCCAACGCCCGCGCTGAGCATGAGAAATACGCCACTAGCGTCGAAGGCGTTTTTGCGGCTGGCGACATGCGGCGCGGCCAGAGTTTGGTCGTGTGGGCGATCAACGAGGGCAGGGGTGCGGCCCGCGAGGTGGACCGCTATCTGATGGGCAGCACGCAGCTACCCTGAGCGGCGGCTGGTTGGACGAAAAAGGGGGACCTCTTTGAGAGGTTCCCCTTTTTTTGTCTGAGGCGATGGCAACCTCGAGCGAGGATCAGCGCCAAGTGCAATGGGCGCTTCACCTACATAATCCCCGAGTGCATCAGCGTTTTGAAGGTTATGGCGCAGCCGACGACGATGATGACCACTGCACTCGCAATGGGCAGCCGCTGAATCCAGCGGCCGTCGCCCGAAAAGCGCTCCACGAGCGGGCGCGCCTTAACGATGAGCACGCCGATGGCGATGAGGACTGCGGCTAGCCCGACGCTGAAAGTCACCAGAAGCAGCAAACCAAAGGCAATGCGATGCAAGGCCACTGCTAGCAACAAGATCACCAAGGCCCCTGTACAAGGGACGATACCGCCGGAAATTCCCAGCGTTAGCAAACTGCCGAGGGTCACTTTGTTAGGTATTTCATGACTATGGCCGTGGCCGTGATGATGTTCCCCATGAGGGTGATTGTGGTGGCCGTGGTGCTCTTCTTCATGGGTATGGCCATGTCCGTGGTGATGTTCCTCTTTGTGGTTATGGGTGTGTCCGTGATGATGCTCTCCATGGGCGTGGCTGTGGACGTGCTCGTGAAGATGCTCTTCTTCATGGGCGTGGCTGTGGACATGCTCGTGGAGGTGCTCTTCTTCGTGGGTATGTCCGTGGAGATACTCTCCATGGGCGTGGCTGTGGACGTGCTCGTGGAAATGCTCTTCTTCATGGGAATGTTCGTGATGATGCTCTCCATGAGCGTGGCTGGGAACAAGGCTGCGGCCTCTGAGATGATTGACCAAAAGCCATGTGCCTAGCCCCATGATCAGGAGACCTGAAGCCGTGCCGAGCCAAGGGAAGATCTGTTCCGGCAGGATGTACTGGGAGGCAAAGAGCGCTACTAGGCCCAACAAAATGACGCTAGAGGTATGCGTGAGGGCGACGACGCCTCCGAGAAAAAGGGCATTGCTCACGGTGCCGCGCGCGCCGACGAGATAGGCGGCGACTATGGTCTTGCCGTGTCCTGGCTCTAGTCCGTGGGCCGCGCCGAGAAAAAGGGCCAGCGCCAATGCCCCCACGATTAGACCGAGGCTCAGTTCTTCAGAGCGGAGCATATCGCTGAGGGCGTCTGTTTCCCCCTCAGCAGCTACTGTCCCGACGGGTAGCCGTCCCACTTCGCCGATCTCATATCCCCAAGCTGAAGCTGCAATCGCCATCGCTACTAGTGCTAGCAGTATTCGCTGCATTACTCGTTCTATGGACATGGTTTTTCTCCACGGTAGCGGCCAGAGGTTACTCCTTCGGCACTCTGCACAAGTGCACTCGGAAGTTATGGCAGCCGTGGTTGCGCAAGGTTGGAGGCGACAGTGGATAGGACCGAATAAACGGCGTTTCTGATGGTGGGTCAAGCAGCGTTCGATCCTTGAATTCGGCGCGCTAGATCCCTTTCGTTGACATCATTCTTTAAGAGACATACTCTTCCTTCCATGACAATTGCGGTCCGCCCCTACCTCCCGGACGATCTGTCCGCTATCTGTGACCTTTACAACGCACTGCTCGTCGGGCGCGTTCCTCACTGCTGGCCGGTGGCACCATCCTCGCTGGATGAAACGCTGCAGGCAGGTGAAATCGAGCGCGAGGAAACGCAGCTTCTCGAGCAGGCTGTCCTCGTGGCAGGCTCAGGTGGCGACGGATTCGTCCACGTCGGCCGCCAAGCGACGAACAAGTGGCAGAAGGACGAGATCGGCGTGATCCGCTTTCTCGCCTACTGCCGCGGCGAGCGCGCCGTGGGCGATGCGCTGTTGGCGGCGGCCGAATCTTGGATGCGCGAACGGGATCTGCGGCGCAGCCTCGTCATGCCGCAACCTTGGCGTTACCCGTTTTACGCCTTTCCTCACGCCTACTTGTCCGATCATCTCGATCATGTGCAGGCTCTAGTGCGCTTTCGCGGCTATACTAAGACCGGCGGCGAGGTGTTTCTCGACTGGCTGGACATGCAGCCAAAGCCGGCTAGCGATGCTAGCGGCCTCGATTACGAGCTTTGCGTCGAGGATCGCCCGGGGGCCGGTTCCCGACCGGGATTGCGGGTCCGAGCCATTCAGGACGGCGACGGCATCGGCGCGTGCGAGTTGGTCAGCGGTGCCGAATCCTCCGCTGCCGACGAGGCCCACGACTTCGCGTTCTGCGACTGGCTCGGCGTGAACGAGAAGCACCAGGGCCGCGGCCTCGGACGCTTCCTGCTGGCACACGCCATGTACTTGGCGCGCGAGCGCGGCTATCGCCACGGTGCCATCAGCACCGCTTTTGACAACGACCGCGCCTTCTTGTTCTATACCAACTACGGTTTCCGGGTCGTTGACTGGACCTACGAATTCGCGCGAGAGCTTTCGTGACCTCCGACTGCGACTGCCAAGGTGCTGCCCATGATCATTGACTCTCACGCCTACTGCTTCCCCCCCGCCGACTCTCCCGCCGGGCATCCCACTGCCGCCGATCACTTGCGCTGGGTCCAGGGCGGTCAGGCCTCTCACCACCAGCCCGCTTGGCGCATCCGCGACCGCGCACCGGCTTCTTCCGATGTGCTGGCAGCTCCCGGTGGGGCCATGGACTTCGACAACTTGCCCGATGTTAACTTCCGCGTTGACCACGACAAGGGCCGGGTGGTGTGGACGATTGACGGCGAGGATTTCACCAAGCAGTTCTATCCGCCCGATTTGCCCCATTTGGAGTACACGCCTCACAATCTGCTGGCCGAGATGGACTACGCCGGCGTCGATAAGGTCCTGTTGCACGTCGATGCCATGTTGGGCCGCGATCCCGCGTTTCAGGCGGAGTCGGTCGCCGTCGATCCAGAGCGCATTTATTCGATGGCTCCCGTCGATGAGTGGCGCTTGGCTGGCGAACTTGATGCCGTCATCGCCGAGACCGTCGCTGCCGTTGAGCAGCACGGCCTGCACGCCATCAAGTTCAACCCGCCCCACGCTTACTACTACCGCTCCGATCCGTGGGATGGGGAGCACCTGCGTCCGTTCTGGGAGGCAGTGGCCGCGCTCGGCGTGCCCGTGTTTTTTACGCTCGGCACCGGGCCGGGCGAAGCGTCGGTATTGCAGACGGTGGAGAGTCGGCGGCGTGGCTACCTAGCAGAGCTCGGCATCTTGGTGCGCTGGATGGAGCGCTACCCGGATGTGCTGTGCAGCCTCACGCATGGCTTCCCGTGGCGTCTTTTCCTCGACGACGATCCTTCCGGCTCTCCGAGTCGAATTGAACTACCCGACGAGATATGGGCTCCCTTTGACAATCCGAATTTGAGCATAGAGGCGTGCTTCCCGGTGCGCCTCGGCGACTTGTTCGACTATCCGTACCGCGAACTGTGGCCGACGCTTGAGCAGATGGTCGAGCGCATTGGTGCCGACCGGCTGCTGTGGGGCACGGACATGCCCTTCCAGAACCGGTTTTGCACCTATCGCCAGTCGCGCCGCTGGATTGAGGACTACTGCGAGTTTCTCTCGGCCGAGGATCTGGCGGCGATTATGGGTGGTACCTGTGCGCGCGTGCTTGGGTTGAGAATTAGGAATTAGGAATTTTCGGTACTTACGTACGCGTACTCGGCCTTGGGGCCTGATGATTTGGAGCAACGTCTAAGGAGAAATACTATGGCCGGAGAAACGAGATACCGTGCAGCGATCGTGGGATTGGGCTTTATCGGGGGTGCGGACCAGGTCTCGGGCGACGCCCTCGGCCAACTCGTCGAGGACCTCGACGGCACGCACGTGGGGGCATTGGGCAATCACGACCGGGTCGATCTAGTCGCCGGTAGCAGTCGAGACGACGGGCGGCGCGAGCGCTTCCACGCGCGCTATGGCGTGCCCGCGTTTGCCGACTGGCGCGAGATGTTCCGCGCAGCCGCGCCCCTCGACATCGTCTCGATCGCCACGTACACCCCCGTTCACGCTGAGATCACTCAAGCGGCGGTAGAAGCCGGTGCCCGCGCCATCTACTGCGAAAAACCCATTGCGGCAACAGTTGCCGAAGCCGAGGGCATGCTGTCCGTCTGCAACGAGGCCGATGCTCTGCTCGTCATCAACCACAATCTGCGCTTCCATCCCGGCTATCGGGGGCTGCGCGACCGCATCGCTTCTGGTGCGCTCGGCACGTTGACCTCGGCCTCGCTCCAGTGGACCTCTGGCCGCCTCGGCAACGTCGGCACGCATATGATCGATGCCGTGCAGATGGTCACTGGCCTGCCGGTGACTGCTGTCTCCGGTACTCTCGATCTGTCGGGGAAACCCGACTGCCGTGGCGGAGCTTTCACCGATCCCGGTGGCTGGGGCTTGTTGCGCCTCGGACGCGATTTGCCCGCGGCCGATGGCGCGCCGCAGGGCGACTTGATCTGCATGGTTGACGCCGCTGACTACGGCACTGCGCCACCGCGCCACCGCTTCCACGGCACAGAGGGCTACGCCATCTGCCGCAACCGCGACATTGAGATCGTGCGCGGCGACGACCGCGAGTTCTTGCCCGACGACTCTCCTGACAGCGGCATGGATCGGGCCGTTGACGAGATCGTCAATTGGCTCGACGGGGAGGGACCCTTCTCCTACGATGTGAGGGAAGCCGTGCGTACCCTAGAGGCGATCATTGCCTTTCACGCCTCCCACCGCGCTGGCGGTGCTTGGGTCGAGTTGCCGCTGCGCGGCGATGACCGCGATATAGTTCTGCACAGCGGCTGAGGCCGCTCACCCCTTTGTCACCACGAAGGCGCGGTCGCCGTAGGGGATTGAGTCCATTTTAGTGTCGTAGATCCGCTCCAGGAAGTCGCGGTCCCATGGTCGCTCGGCCGCTGACAGCCGCTCCACTGCACCATCCTTGAGGAAAATGAAGTGATCCCCATACAGGAAGGCGCTGTTGGGGTCGTGCAGGACGGCGAGGACCGTGAGGTCGGCATCGACCAACTCGCGGATTAGGCGCAGCAGGTGCGCTTGGTTGAGAAAGTCGAGGTGTGAACTCGGCTCGTCGAGGAGGATGAGACGAGGCTGTTGGGCTAGAACTCGGGCGATGCGGACGAGTTGTTGTTCCCCCCCTGATAGTTCGGTATAGGGACGTTCCTTGAGGTGGATGATGCCGACCCGTTCCAGCGCGGCGATGCCGATCTCCACATCCTCCTGCTTGGGGACATAGGTGACGTAGCTGGCGCGGCCAGTCAGGACTACGTCCTGCACGGAAAAGGGGAAAACTGGCCGGTGGTGTTGGGGCAGGTAGCCGAGGACGCGGGCCCGCCGCCGGGATGAGAAGGAGCGGAGCTCCTCTCCCATGATATGCACGTTGCCGCGCTCAAAGTCGAGAAAACCGCCTAAAATGCGCATGAGCGTTGACTTGCCGCTGCCGTTTTTGCCGAGCAGGACGGTGAATTGCCCCGCCGGTATCTCCAGCGAGATCTCGTTGAGAATCGGCCTCTCCTCGTAGGCAAAGGAGAGCTTCTCTACTTGGATGGCTGGTGCTAAGTCTCCCATCCGATCTGCGCCTTTTTGAGGAGGAAGATGAAGAACGGCCCGCCGAGCAGGGTGGTGAAGACCCCGACCGGGATTTCAAAGGAAGCCAACGTGCGCGAGCAGGTATCGACCAGCAGCAGAAAGGCTCCGCCAAAAGCAAAGGAGGCCGGCAGGGTATGGCGGTTGTCCGGCCCTAGCATCATGCGCACCATGTGCGGCACGGCGAGGCCAATCATGCCGATGACGCCGGCCACGGCAATCGCCGCCGAAGCGGCCAAGGTTGCCGGAATGAGGATCAGCACTCGCTCCCGCTCTGGATTCAGGCCGACCGCGCGGGCCTCTTCATCGCCTTGGGCCAGCACATTCATGCGCCAGCGAAAGAGGAAGAGCCAGATCACGCCGATGCCTATCCCCGGGGCTGCGGAGTTCAGCTTGGCCCAACTCGAATTGTGCAGGTTGCCCATAGTCCAATGGACGATGGTTTGCAGCTTGTACGGGTCGGTGAGGAACTGGACGATGGTCAGCAGAGCGGTGAAGATCCCAGTGACGATCACTCCCGAGAGAATGAGGGAGACGACCGACACAGTCTTGCGGGTGCGGGCTAAGAAGTAAGCCAAGCCCACGGCGAGCAGGCCAAAGCCGAAGGCCGTCGGCTGGAGCGGCAGGAACGGCAGGACTAGGGCTATGGCTGCGCCAAAGGCGGCACCGGAGGAAAGCCCGAGGATGTAGGGAGCCACGAGGGGATTGCGAAACAGCGCCTGCAAGGCGTTGCCTGCTGCGGCCAAGGCACCCCCCACTAAAAAGGTGAGGAGGATGCGCGGCAGGCGCACCTCCCACACGATCGTCCCCACCAGCGACTCTTCGGTTCCGGCGGCGGGTCCGCGAAAGAGCAAGCCGTAGAGCCAGACGAGAATCTGCCCTGCCTCGGCGCTGGCCGAAGGGCCGAGCAGGAGGGAGCCGAAGAGGATCGGCAGCGGCAGGGCGTAAATAAGGCGGCGGCGAAACGCGCTACTCACGGGCCGTCTCCTGCCCCGTATGAGAGGGACGGCAACTCTCCGAGCCGTCCCCCGTACAGCTTGTTCAGCAGGTCGGCCCGCAGTTCTTCTAAGTCTTTTGCAGAAAAGCGGTCTGGATGGCACCAGCGGGCGACGAGATCGACGGTGAAGATGTATTTGAGGGTCCAGAAGTCGCACGAGAAGGGATCGGGTAGTTCGCGCACCCGCCCGTTGCGCACGGCTGAGAGCGAGCGCCAGCCGGACAACTCGCCGATGTCCTCGACATCGAGCCGGTCGTTGCACCACATGACGATCAACTCTGGGTTCCAGACGAGGACGTTTTCGAGATTGACGACGAGGTGCTCTAGCTCGCTGTCGGCCGCCACGTTGGTTCCCCCGGCCAGATCAATTAGTTCCTGCACGGTGCTGTTGCGGCCGGCCGTCTCCAGGGGGCCTTGGTCCCACATGAAGTACACGCGTGGCTTGGCTTCTCCTTCGCCGAGGGCGGTTTTGCGCCGCACCGCTTCCAGCTCATCCTGGGCAATGGCGAGGAGCTCGGCAGCGCGCTCTTGGGTGCCGGTCAGTTCGCCGAGGGCAGTGATCTCGCGGTGAATATCCGCAAAGCGCTCGATATAGACTCCGAAGACCGGGATCCCTTTTTCTTCGAGGGCGGCGATGGATTCCTCTTGACCCGACCAGAGGATGACTAGGTCTGGCTGTAGCGCCACCATGCTCTCGATGTTGACGAAGTCCCAGTTGCCCGGCGTCGGCAGGGTGCGCTCGCGGATGCGTTCGTCCATAGCCGCGTAGTACGGGAAGACGCTCTCTTGGTAGATATTGGTCGAAATGCCGACGAGACGCGATTCAGCTCCGAGCATGTACAGGCCGCTGAGGGCGCTTTCGAGCAGGCAGACGATGCGCTCGGCCGGCTTGTCTAGTTCGATGAGGCGACCGCGAAAGTCGGTGACCGCGACGCCTTCGGCGAGAGTCGGAGTGGCGGCAAGGAGGAGAAAAAATAATATAGCCATCAGTTGGGACCGCGCCCCATCGGTGTAGGGGCGGTTCGCGAACCGCCCCTACGATGGCGCTAGAACGAGACCATTAGGCCGCCGTTGGCTGAGAAGCCGGGATCCTGAAAACCCCACGGCATCTCAAAGGTCTGGTTGGTGATATTGTACGGTTCGAGATAGAGACTCAGGTCGTATCCGTCTTGGGTGCGGACGCGCTGCTCGAGGCGGGCGTTCACTAGGATGTAGCCGTCGAGGGCCTCGGCGTCTTTGCTGATGTCTTGGTAGATGCCGCTGTAGGACTGCGCCGTGACCGTCGCCCGCAAGCCCTGTGGAAAGGTGAGATGCACCCCGACGCCAATCGCGCTTTCTGGCACGAAGTTGATCTTAGCGCCGACCTTGCTCGGATCTTCGGTGTTCTCGGTTACTTCGGCACTGGTATAGGTGTAGTTGGCAAACCACTCCACTTGCTCGTTGAGGCGGTGGGTGATCTCGACTTCCGCACCGCGCGTCGTGGTGTTGCCGGCGTTGATGTCCTCGGACTGGGGTGCATCGGGTACGGCCCGCTGCGCGATCTGGTCCGCGAGCAGGATGTTGAAGCCGCGCAGGCCGACCTGTAAGCCATCGCTCGGCCGGAGGTTCACCCCTACGTCGAAGCTGGTCCCGGACTCTGGTTTGATGTCCGGGTTCGGGACATGGCCGCTGACCGTGCTGTCCCCCTTGCTTGCCAAGGGGATGGTGCCACCCACCGATTTGAGGGAAGGGGCCTTGAAACTGGTGCCTAGGTTGGCGTACACCGCGAGCTCGTCGCTGTGGTTGTAGCGCGCCCCGCCGCTGAACAGGACCTTGTTCCAAGAGTTGCTGTCGTCGCCGGGAGGAGCGCCCTGGAACAGGTCGATGTCGTGGGAAATGATGTTGTAGCGTCCCCCGGCGCGGAGAATTAGTTGATTCATCCGCAACTCCTCTTGGGCGTAGAAGCCGATGGCCGTGGCCGTGGCGTCGTTGCCGGGGCTTATCTCGCCAGTCTCGCGCGAGGTCGCGTACGAGGCGAGCTGGTAATCGGCACCCACGGTGAGCACATCCGACTCCCGGGTGATAATGGAGAGGGAGACATCGGCTGGCATGACGGACTGGTCAACCCCATCCTCCGAGCGCAGTTCGCGGCTTTTGGGATCCTCCCAGATGCCATCCTCCTCCCAGCGGCGCACGTAGTCGCGGTAGCCGATCTTGGCTTGGAGGGTGGCCTTGTCGGCGAACGGGTTGGTGTACCCGGCGTTCAGGGTGGTGTAGGTGTGGCCGAAGTCCCGGTTGATGCGGCCGGCGTCGCCGGTGTGCCAAGTGCGGTGGGCGTAGATGGAGGCCCGCTGGCCGTGGTCGTCGAGGAAGTAAGTGCCCCGCATGTACATCTTGGTTTTCTCGTACTCGGGGTCGTCATCCATCTGTAGCCACGAGCCTTCGGTGCCGTAGTCGGTGTAGTCCGAGTCCTCGTGGTGCCCCCCGAAGAAGAGGTGCAGATTGCCGGCGGCGCGCTGGTGGAAGAAGCGGCCGCCGAGGGTGTTGTAGGATCCGTAATAAGCCGAGGCACTGGTGCGGGTGCTCCCGACGCGCTCCTTGAGGATGAAGTTGGCCGTCCCCGCCAGCGGAGACTGATTGCCGGCGAAGTCCATGGCCAAGTAGGTCGGATAGAGGACCGAGGCCGAGCCGCGCTGGTCTTCGACCCGTTGGAAGGCCCACGGGTCGAGGCTCTGGAGATCGACGAAAGCGTCAATCGGCAGGCCGTCGAGCATGTACCCCTTGTAGGTGTGCGCCAAGCCGCCAGACGACCCCCAGTTGGCGTCGTTGCGGGAGAGGACGTTGGCGAAGTTGCCCGGGGTGTAGGAAAGCATCTCCGCTAGGTTGCCATTGCCAAGGACTAAGGAGCCCATCTCATCGGCGGTGATAATGGAGATTTTCTGGGTCACATTCCCCGGCGTCTGTGGCAGCTTGGAGCCGGTGATGATCACTTCTCCCATTTCATAGACATTCGCTTCATCCGCTTCGTCATCAGCCACCACCGGTGCGCCGACGAGGACGAGGGACAACGCACTAACAAGTAAGCGCTTCATAGAGCGACTCCTTTGGGGAAAGGTGGGGTGTGTGGGAAGATAGAATAGGATGTAAGAGAAAAAGCGGGCTGACGCAAGTTTTAAAGCCCTAAAATGTCGAGGCTGTCGCGGTGGATTAAAGCGTCGATTTCGCGCTCGTCCAAGCGCGGCAGAGCCGTGCCATCGAGCATTTTGTTCAATCCGTCCAGCCCCTCATAGGTCGCGGTTAGGTCGAGGGGGTCGTCTGCTTTGGTCACTTGCGCCGCTTGTTGGCGGAATTGGTCGGTAAAATGCTCGGGATACTGCCAAGCATGGCTGTGGATGTCGATTATCATGCGGCTGCCAGATTGCGAAACAATTATTCTTTTGCAAAAAAGAGTTTGTTACTATATCTTTGTGCTAATTAAGAAAGAGAAGGCATCCTGCGGCAGTCGTCAGGAGCCAGTCGCTTACTGGTATTCTTTGGCGAGCAAGTCCGCTAAATCACCTTGAAAGGAGATAATCATGCAGCGAATGTTGTTGACCGTTGCCCTGCTAGCTTTTTTGGGAGCAAGCAGTTTCTTTCCCGGCGTTCATATCACCTCGGCCGATGCACAGGATCTCATGGGGCAGACGTATGAGGTGGGCAAGCCGATAGAGCCGATTATATTGTGGGATGACTCTACGTTGCAGTCTGGAGGGGGAACCCCGCCTTATACTCTCACTGTGTCAGGGCTTCCCGCTGGTGTATCGTATGACGAGGCTACGCGGACGATTTCGGGTACGCCCTCCGAAGCAGGTACGGCCGAAGTAACGGTCACGATCACGGACGACGCTGGCGCGAGTTTTCCACTGCCACCACAAACCATCGAAGTGCAGGTACCGGCGCCTATCGTACTGGCCGACGCGTACGTGTATGAGGTTGGCAAGGCGATTGAGCCGGTGTTGTTCCCGGCTGCTCCGGCAGGCTTAGGTACTCCTCCGTTGACGTACTCTCTCTCGCCTTTGTTGCCCGCTGGTTTGACGTTTGACTCGGCCACGCGGACGCTTTCGGGCACGCCGACGGCGGCTGCGGCGGCCACAGACTACACCTATACCGTGACCGATGTTAACGGTAGCAGTGCGCCGTGGCCGACTCCGATCAGCATCGCAGTGCAGGCACCGCCGCCTATCGAACTGGTCGCCGCTCACTTGTATCAGGTTGGCAAGGCGATTGAGCCGGTGGTGTTCCCGGCTGCTCCGATAGGTTTAGGTACTCCTCCGTTGACGTACTCTCTTTCGCCGGAGTTGCCTGCTGGTTTGACGTTTGACTCGGCCACGCGGACGCTTTCGGGCACGCCGACAGCGGCTTCGGCTGCCACAGACTACATCTATACCGTGACCGATGTTAACGGTAGCAGTGGGTCGTGGCCGGCTCCGATCAACATCGAAGTGATACCGCCGCCTATCGACGCGCCGGACAGGCTGATTGCTGAAGACTACAAGGGTGCTGACGGTGCCGGAGACCAAGGTGGCTTCATAATGCTGACTTGGGATCTGTCGGACGATCACGCCTCGTTGGACGGTTATCGCATCTTCCGCGAAGTCCAAGTAACGACGGGGATAGGCGAAGATGGGGGGCTGGTCACACTGGATGAGCCGCGCGCTGAGATGATTCCTTGGGCCATGGTCGATGCCGTGCCGGAAGAACAGATTGGTCGCGCCATCGTCGCTACGCTTGATAATGCCTCTGCTATATGGGGCATTGCCGCCGAGGCCGACGGTCGAAGCAGCACGGCTACGCGCGCTGACGCTAAGGCCGCGTTCGTCCAAGCCACAGACCTGAACCAGCCCTACGCGCTGATGGCAGAGACGCTGATGGCTAGCAGGGAAGCGGCACAAGCCGGTGACGCACCGGTATTTGCCTCGCTACTGCCGGAAGCGCTCGCTTACGCCCAAGGCGTGGCTCCGAGGCTGAATATCGTCGAAGGGGTCTTGGCTCGTTCGGCGATCACCCTTACCGAAGAGCCGGTTCGCGCGATCGACAATATTGCGCCGTTGGCCGTGCCGTCCCTGATCGTCTTGGACGCGCCCAACGACGAGGGCAGCCGCATCGCGCTGACGTGGACGCTCTCGCCGTCTGATCGGCTCTTGCAGGGCGTCGTTGCCGAGGCCATCGGGGCCATCGGTCCGACCGCGGCTGAATCCGTTGCTGGCGTCCATGGCTACAGCATCTATCGCAAGACGGGTGCTGAAGGCGAGTTCGCTATGATCGCGCAGGTGGACGCTGGTATTACGTCCTTTGTTGATGAAACGGCGCTCAACGGCGTGCGCTACACCTATCAGGTGCGGCCCTACGACTTGGACAACGAAACGGGTTCCGATATCGAGCAGACGGCAATGGCCGTGCGCAACGTCGTGGTCGATAGCGAGGGTCGCGCGATCTTAGGTTTGTTCGGTGCTGACAATCGCGTAGGCTTCGACGACTTCTTCATTCTAGCGGATCTCTTCGGTTTGACGGAGGAAGACGCTGGGTTTGATCCGGCGTTCGACCTCGCGCCAAGCGCGATGATCGACTTCGACGACTTCTTTGTCTTTGCCGACAACTTTGGTCGCAGCACGGCTGCCGCTGGCAAGCGCGTGCCCATGCTCGCCGGCCTCAACGCCGATGCGCGGATGTATCTGGATGCGCGGACGGGGATGCCCAGCGTGGGTGAGGATTTCGTGCTCGACGTGAATTTGGCCGACTTTGTCGCGGTCAAGGGCTACGGCTTGCAGGTGCAGTATGATGCCAGCCAGCTAGAGTTTGTCCGGGTGCTGACTGATCAGCCGCTGGGTGGCAGCGAGTTTGCTACGCCGCAGGTGCTGGCTAACCAAGCCGGTGTTTTGACTGTGGCCGCCCACGGGGACATCGTCTCCGACGGCGAGGTGGCGCTGAGCTTGGTCTTCCGTCCGACGACGGAGATCGAGGACACGGTCATTGAGATCATCGACAACCAGACGTATGACAGCGAGTTTGGCTTCAACCGTTTGGCGTTGCCGGCTCCGGTGCAGTTGCAGACGCGGCCTGAGGCATTCGCGTTGGCCAACAACTATCCGAACCCGTTCAACCCGGCGACGACGATCAAGTATGCGTTGCCGCAGGCTTCGGACGTGGAGCTGACCGTATATAATGTAATAGGTCAGCCGGTGCGGACGCTGGTTGCCGAGCATCAGAATGCGGGTCGCTACGTCGTAGAGTGGGACGCGACCAACGACAGTGGTCACAGCTTGTCTTCGGGGATGTATTTCTACCGCTTGCAGGCGGGCGGTGAGTTCCTCGAAACCAAGAAGATGCTGCTGCTCAAGTAGTACTTAAGTAGCATCCACTGGCCGGACAGGCTGAGGCCGCGTGGCTGGAGCAATGTGTGGCCAAGGCTTGGGACATGCCGCTAGAGCGGCCGGTCAAGGCCGATGTTCTCACCGGGTTGACGCTGTTGAGCGACTTAGTGTATAATCCTCAGACGATCACGGCCATTGTTGCCAAGGAGTATCTCATGGACCTCATGCGCGAATCCCCGTTTGCTCAATACCTGACCCAACAAGCCCGCGAGGAGGGCATTGAGCAAGGCATTGAGCAAGGCATTGAGCAAGGCATTGAGCAAGGTGAAAGAAAGCACGCCATTGAAGCACTCCTCGAGGTGGTGGAGCTTCGCTTTGGTGCTGACGCCGCCGAGTCGTTGGTCGCCCCCATTCGAGCCATCGACGAGGTGCCACGGCTCAATCAGTTGCATCGCACGGCCATACAGGCGTCGAGTTTTGAGGAATTCAGAACGGTTTTTTTCGGGTGAGAGCCGAAACCGACTCTAAGGGCGTCAATCGGATTATCTTGATGCCCATTCGTAACGTCAGTGAGGAATTGTGAGCCTCGTCGAGTAGCATCACTGTACAGCGCGTTCATAAAAATAGGGCCTCAGATTGAAATTTGAGGCCCTATGTGCTATATTTGAACTAACCTACTAGAATTACTCTTAACTTGGGGAGGTAGAGTAATGCTACACAGAAAGTTATTGCTGCGACGGACGTGAAGTTGACTGTCTATAATGTCGGCGGTCAGTACGCGGCGGAGTACGCGGCCAACGACAGTGGACATAGCGTATCGTCGGGATGTATTTCTACCGCTTGGAGGCGAGCGGTGAGTTTCTCGAAACCATTCCTCGAAACCAAGAAGATGCTGCTGCTCAAGTAAGCACGCAGCGAATTCGTGAGCTAGGGTCTCCAATTCGACGCGAGGCCCTAGCTCCCACATTCTAAATCAAGCTGTAATTACTCACAACCTGGGGAGGTAGAGTAATGCTACACAGAAAGTTATTGCTGCGACGCTGGGCCTGTGTGCCTTGGTTGCTAACGGTTGGATTGGTGCTGGGGTGGAGTGGGGAGGCTGTGGCGGATGGTGGTCAAGGAGCTCATAGTAATACTGCGTTGCCAGCGGATCATACGCATGCCACTGATCCCTATCTGCGCGTAGTTCCTAAGATAGGTCCGGCAGCGGCAGGTACAGCCGATGATTCGGTTTTTGTGTATTGGAGTAAGTCTTATGCAAAGAATTTCGCCTCGGGAAATGGGACTGACGCCACAAGCTACACGGTGAATTTGTACCCGGGAGAGATTGCTGCTGATATTGCTGATAACCCTGGTGCTCCTACTGTTAGTGGAACACCGCGTGCAAGCGGTACCGTTGGTGTCCACGGCGACACCCTTGTGGCCGACCTTGAGACCGCGGGACTGGGATTCTATTGGGTAAGGATGGCAGTAGTAGTTGACGGTACTACGGAGGCTCAGTATTTCACTAAGCAGATCGCGGTGAAGCCGGACTATACGCTGTCGGTGAGTCCTACTAGCGTGCGCGAGGACGCCGATCCGACCAATATCACGGTGAAAGTCACAGTTGACGCAGCGGATGAAACAACGGATACGAATGTTCCTTTGCGGTTCGGCAACAATCAGAAGGGGAACAATACTCGTTTCCGCATGGCCCCCCCTACGCTCACGATTCCGAAGGGTAAGAAAGAGGCAACGGGAACGATCCGATTCACCCCCGTCGAGAGTACCACAACCCCGGATGACGATATTCTTGTCAGGCTCGTGACGCAAGTCGGCGGCGGCAAAGTTGAGGGGGCAACAGATATTCGGCTGGTTGACGCCGACAAGGGCAGCAACTTCATCAATCTTTCGTTTTCTTCTGCCGAGCTAAACAAAAGGGATCCTGCCACCGATATCGTAGTGACGGCCACCCTCGATGGAAAGCCGCTAGACGAAACCGTGAGTTTTGTCTTGACTATTGATAAGGGTTATGAAAATGCTAATGAGGCCATCGCGGCGGAGCGCGACAAACATTACACGGCGAGGATGGCCACGATAACTATTCGAAGGAATAGGATATCGGGGAGAGCGACGATCAACATTGACCCTTTGAACCTAGATGAAATAACGGGCACTCGCTCTCTTCGGGTGATTGCTTCTGGTGGTCAAGTGACAATTGGTAGAGGTACCACCAATGAACGTAATATAACGATTAATGGTGCGTTAATCGGTATAACGGGCGATCCTAGTAGAGAGCTTACGGGGCTGACAGCGACGCCTTTCTCGATACGCGAGGACGCTGGGTCGAAGGATGTCAAGCTGGAAGTTACCCTAAAGAACGCCTTAGCGACTGACGAGACGGTGCGTTTCAGTTTTGATGACGAGATAAGTGGGGATTTCGAGGGTCAGGATGTGACTGAAGCGGAACGCGATAACCATTACCATGTGAGAGTACAGCCGCTCACCATCCCGAAGGGCGAAACCAAAGGGACGACGACGATGACCGTCACCGTCGCCAACGACAATGAGGAAAATAAGGCCCGGACTTTCACCGTGGTTGCGGAGATTGGTGGTGACGAATTGCCAGCAGGAATCCTGATTACCGACGACGATTCGACGAGCGAGTCAATCACGCTAGAAGCGAGTCCGGTCGAGATAAGCGAGAGCGCGGGTCTGACCCAAGTTACGGTGAAGGGCATCTTGCACGGCAAGGCGTTCGCCGATGACATAGTCGTACCCTTGATCATTGACACCAATCCCAAGGATACGGCTACTGATGGCAGTGAGGTGGATGTTGTTGAGGCGACGCGCGATCTCGACTACGTAGCCGTTCTTAGCCCGTTGAGGATTCCGGGCGGCTCGACAGAAGGGACGACGACGATTACCATCACCCCCGCCCAAGACGCCAACGCGAAGGAAGGCGACGAGAAGATCCGCTTGACGGGTTTGGGGAAACCCAAAGCCACAGATGAAGATGGGGAGGACGTAGAGCTGACGGTCAATCCCGTGGATATAACGCTGAAAGATACCGCCGCTGCCGCGGACGACGGAGATGATCCGTCGCAGCCAGCGCCAGCGGATCCGACGCGCCCGTCCTTTGCCGACGACGCTGAGATCGCCGACCAAGTGTACACTGTTGGGACGGCGATAGATCCTCTCCAACTGCCAGAAGCTAGGGGCGACGATACGCCGTTTCTGTACAATGTCTTCTCGTTGGGTATGCCGACGGGCTTGTCGTTTGACCCGGCCACGCGGACGCTTTCGGGCACACCCACGGCAGCGACCGACGGCCCAGTCTCCGTCCTCTATACGGTACTTGACAGCAACGGGGACGCTGGCGTTCCGTTGACCTTCTCCATCACGGTCAACGCGGCTGAGGTGGCACCCCCGACTGCCGACGCTGAAATAATGGCGACTCCTTCGTTGATCCGCGAGGACGCTGGGCAGACGCAAGTCTCGTTGACTGTGTCGTTGGCGGAAGCCAAAGACGCGGACGAGAGAGTAACATTCACGATTGTAGCTCCAAGCCAAGGCACGGAAGGCAAGCCGGCCGTGCGCGATGTCGATTACGATGCAACACTGGGGGCAGTCGTCACCATTCCGGCCGGTGCTACTGTTGGGTCGTCAACCCTCACCCTCACTCCTATGAACAACACCAGGGTGGATGGCCTGAGAGCGCTAGGTGTGCAAGCTACGTTCTCATCCGGTGCGACGATATCGACGGACATCGAGATCTCCGACGACGAAACGTCTAGTACGTCTATCGCGCTGTCGGTGAATCCGCACTCGGTAAGCGAGGACGCGGGTACGACCGATGTTTCGGTCACCGCCACGTTAGACGGGCAGGCGTTGGCAGCGGACGCGACCGTGAGCTTGTCCATTGCTAACTCGTCCACGGCTCAGCGCGATGTGGACTATTCTGTGGAATTTACTCCGCTGATCCAGATTCCGGCTGGCTCGACAATAGGAGTGACGCTGTTAACGCTCCGTCCAATCGACGACGATATCGTGGAGGGCGACGAGATCATCAAGCTGGCCGGGACGATTGCCGGGCTGGTAGGAGACGAAGCAGAGCTCTTGCTGAGCGATAACGATCAAGCCGTGGCACCACCGGATGCGCCGGAGACGCCGGGGGATGGGTCCCTTGCCTTCGCTGCTGAGGTCGACGACCAGACGTACACGGCTGGTACGGCGATAGACGCGCTCATGCTGCCGGCTGCTTCGGGCGGCACGGGTACCCTGACGTACAGCCTCGTGGGTCTGCCGGCGGGCTTGTCGTTTGACGCGGCTACGCGGCTGCTTTCGGGCACGCCTACGGCCGCCACCGACGGTGCGGTCTCAGTCACCTACATAGTGGTTGACGAGGGCGGAAAAGCCGCGGTGTTGATCTTCTCCATTACGGTTAACACCGGGATGAGTACGTCCTTTGGCTTCGCCGCTGACACCGTGATTCCCGACCAGAGGTACACGGCTGGGACGGCGATTGCCCCGCTCGTGCTACCGGCTGCTTCGGGCGGCACGGGTGCCCTGACGTACAGACTCGTGGGTCTGCCGGCGGGCTTGTCGTTTGACGCGGCCACGCGGACGATTGCGGGCACGCCTACGGCTGCCACTGGCGGTGCAGTTGAAGTCTCCTACATAGTGACCGACGGGGGCGGGTCCATCGACTTTTTGACCTTCAACATCACGGTCAATCCGGGGCTGAGTTTTGGCGGTTTAGGGTTCGGCAAGATCGTTCCGACGGCTTCGCACGATTTGGCTAAAATTCGCGAATTCGTCGTTGGCCAGCGCGTGGAGGACTTCGCGCTGCCAGAGGCTTCGGGTGGCACCGCACCGCTGACGTACACCCTCTCGCCGGCCCTGCCAGCGGGCCTCGCGTTTGACGCGGCCACGCGGACGATTGCGGGTACGCCGAGAGCGGAAGGCGAAACTGCATATACGTACACGGTTACGGACGCCAATGGCGCGAGCACGTCGCTATCGTTGCAGACGCTGCCGGCCGCATTTTCCCTGGCGGACAATTTCCCGAACCCGTTCAACCCGGCGACGACGATCCAGTATGCGTTGCCGCAGGCGGCGGATGTGGAGCTGACCGTGTATAATGTCCTCGGTCAGCCGGTGCGGACGCTGGTTGCCGAGCATCAGAGCGCAGGTCGCTACGCGGTGGAGTGGGACGCGACGAACGAAAGCGGTCACAGCTTGTCGGCGGGGATGTATTTCTACCGCTTGCAGGCGGGAGGCGAGTTCCACGAAGTCAAGAAGATGCTGTTGCTCAAGTAGCAACCACTACACTGTTTGTTGGTAAAAGGGGGTCTCAAACTACAATTTGAGACCCCCTTTTTATATATTTAAATCGACAGGCAATTATTTTACATAGAAGACGTTCTCTTGGGGAGATAGAGTAATGAGACATACAAAGTTGTCGATGCAGCGCTTAGCCTGTGTGCCTTGGCTGTTGGCTGCTGGTTTGGCGTTGGGGTGGGTCGGAGAGGCCGCGGCGCAGACGCTGACGGCGCGCTTTGAGTCGATGCCTGAGTCGCACGACGGCAGCGAGTTCACGTTCGAGGTGCATTTCAGCGAGGAAGTCGAGATGAGCTTCGTGAACATGCGGGAAGACGTGTTCGACGTGACCGGCGGCACGGTGACGCAGGCGCGGCGCTTGCAGCAGGGCAGCAACATAGGCTGGGAGATCGCCATCGAGCCGGATTCGGAGGTAGATGTATCCATCTCTCTGCCGCCGACAGTCGATTGCGCGGCGGCAAGCGCAGTATGCACGGCAGACAGCCGAGCCTTATCGAGCGGGCTGGTGGCGCTTGTGTCCGGTCCAGCGGTAACGGAGGATTCCGACGAGGAACTGGAGATTAGCGCCCAGCAAACGGTGCAGGCGGACTATCTGCTGTCGGTAAATCCTGCGAGGATACGCGAGGACGCCGGTGAAACCGAAATCGTTGTAACCGTCGAAGTTGCTGATGATACAGCGGTGGAGGCGGATACGTATGTGCTCTTGAGCCTTTCCTCTGAGGGGCTTAATACTCGCTTCTTCATAGGACTAACCACTCTCATGATTCTGGCTGGCGAGAAAAAGGCCACGGAGACCCTCACCTTCATCCCCATTAATGACGATATCGCGGACGAAGATCTTCCCATTGTGATCAGCGGCAATGCTGGCCGTAAGACGGTTGAATCGGTGACGATTACGCTGATTGACGACGACAAGGAAAGCAGAAACATCAACCTGTCGGCGGATATTGCCGAGCTAAACCGGTTCGATGGTGCAACCGAAATCACGGTGACGGCGACCTTGGATGGAAAGGTTTTAAACGAGGAGACGAGTTTCGCCTTGACCATTGGCGATCATCCCGATTTGACAGACGATCCCAACACCGATACCGATGGCGATGGCGATATCGACGATGCCGATGCGACGAAGGACAATCGCGAGGCAGAGCGCGACTTAGACTACACGGTGACGCTGACGAGGCTGACGATTCCGAGCAATTCAGTGTCGGGGACGGCGACTATTACCATCACTCCTCGAAGCAGATTGCCTGGCACGATCCGGGTGGCGTCTCCTGATAATGATACGGACGCCCTAGGAATACAGATTGAAGACGATGGGCTAACGCTCAGTCCTGTAGATATAAAAATAAAGAAGGAGATCGCTGCCACGGCCGATGCCATTACGCTCAGCCAAGAGAGTATCCGCGAGGACGCCGGTGAGACGGAGATCGAGCTGAAAGTCACCTTGACGGAAGCCTTGGTTGAGGACGAGACGGTGAGGCTCACTGTTTTGTCGGCCGGTGCTGTTTTGCCGTCTGGAGATACTGTGACGAACACTCCAACACGCGATGCGGACTACAAGCTGGTCTTTGGCCCACCGTTTATCATTCCGGCCGGCTCGGTGTCGGGGACGACGACGTTCACCATTACCCCCTATAACGACACCGATGTAGTTCAGCGAGGGGCGATATACATACAGGTTACAGTCGGCGCTGTATTGGCGACTAGAACGATAGTGATCGCCGACGACGACGCGAAGAGCATGAACATTGCGCTGACGGTGGATCCGGTCACGATAAGCGAAGGTGCCAGTGCGACCGATGTTGTGGTGACTGGAACGTTGGATGGGAAGGTATTCGACGCTAATGTAGTCATGATCTTGACCATTGACTCCGATCCCAAGGATACGGACGATAACGGCAATGTCGTGGATGTTGTTGAGGCGACGCGCGACATAGACTACTTGGCAAGAATGCGTCCGCTGACGATTCCGGCCGGCTCGGTGTCGGGGACGACGACGATCACCATTACCCCTGTTGACGATAAGAGCGCGGAGGCCGACGAGATAATCAGAGTGACCGTGCCGTACGACAACAATCAAATCACCGCCCAATATGCTGACGGGGCCGCAGTCGAATTGACGGTCGGCACCGCGGACATAACGCTGAAAGACACCGGCGCGGGCGGCGTGCCTTCCTTTGCTGCGGACGCTGCCATCGATGCCCAGACGTACGTGGTTGGGAGGGCGATTGCCGATTGGGTGCTGCCGGAGGCATCGGGGGGCGACGGCGAGTTGACGTATAGCATTTCGGCTTTGCCCGCGGGTTTGGTGTTTGACGCGGCGACGCGGACGCTTGGGGGTACGCCTACAGAAGCGACCGACGGTGCGGTTGCAGTCACCTACACCGCAACTGACGATGATGACGACACAGCCACGCAGACCTTCACCATTGAGATCCCCGGGGAAGGAACGGTGCCAGTCTTCGCAGCAGATGCTTCGATCAACGACCAGACATACACAGTTGGTACGACGATTGCCGATTGGGTGCTGCCGGAGGCATCGGGCGGCGATGGCGAGTTGACGTATAGCGTTTCGGCTTTGCCGGCGGGTTTGGCGTTTGACGCGGCGACGCGGACGCTTGGGGGCACGCCTAGGGAAGCGACCGACGGTGCGGTTGCAGTCACCTACACCGCAACTGACGATAACAGCGCCACGGCCACGCTGACTTTCGCCATCACAGTCAATCCTGCGCCTAGGGTTGCGCCCGCTGGGTTAACGGTGGAACCGGCGGTGATCCGCGAGGACGCTGCGACGACGGAAGTCTCGCTGACGTTTACCTTGGGGGCTGCTGCCACGTCTGTCGAGGTCGTGCGGTTTGCTATTGTGGATCCAAGCGAGGGGACGGCGGCGGTGCGCGACGTGGACTATACGGCGAAACTAAATGCGATTATCATCATTCCGGTTGGCGCTACCGAGGGGACGACGACGCTGACCCTTACTCCCATCAACGACGAAGATGAAGAGGGCCTGAAGGCTTTGGGTGTGCGGGCTACGCTCATATCGACAAATGAGTCCCTATCGACGGACATCGAGCTCAAAGATGACGAAACGCCGAGTACGTCCATCGAGCTGTCGGCGGATCCGAGCATGTTGAACGAGAATGACGCTTTGACCATTGTTACGGTGACCGCCACGTTGGACGGGAAAGCGTTGGAAGAGGACGCGACCGTGCGTTTAGCCATTGATGATGAGTCCACGGCGACGCGCGATGTGGACTACGACGCGCTATTTACGCCTATAATTGAGATTCCGGCCGGCTCGCTAACAGGGACGATGAGTTTTTATGTCGATCCAGTCGCCGACAATTTGGCGGAAGGCGACGAGATCATCAGGCTGGTCGGGACGATTGATGGGCTGGAGGGGGGCGAGGTAGAAATCACGCTGAGCGACCCGGGAGCGTCAGAGGCGGCGAAGGCAGCAGTTCAAACGCGGCCGGAAGCGTTTGCCTTGGCGGACAATTTCCCCAACCCGTTCAATCCGACGACGACGATCAGGTATGCACTGCCGCAGGCGGCGGACGTGGAGTTGACCGTGTATAATGTCGTTGGTCAGCCGGTGCGGACGCTGGTTGCCGAATATCAGAGCGCGGGTCGCTACGCAGTGGAGTGGGATGCGACCAACGACAGTGGACACAGCTTGTCGTCGGGGATGTATTTCTACCGCTTGCAGGCGGGCGGAGAGTTTCTCAAAGTCAAGAAGATGCTGCTGCTGAAGTAGCAGCCGCGACACAGCGAGTTCGTGAAATAGGGCCTCAAACTTCTATTTGAGGCCCTATTTTTTTAGATATGCTCGACTGGCTGGTTTTTCGGGTTCAATATTGAGCACGCGCTTTGATTTCCAGTTGATCGCCAAGCTCAAAATTAACATGTCTTGACACAGGGAATGGTCGTATAATACAATGTAAACGACTACATTATAAATGTATGCTACTAAGCGGAAGCACGATTCCAGTTAGAAGGCCGCTTAATCCGAATTCATAAATTAGGGATGCGGGAGATTGAGTGATGCTATATACAAAGTTGTTGATGCGGCGTTTGGCCTGTATGTCTTGGCTGTTGGTAGTTGGTTTGGTGTTGGGGTGGAGCGGGAAGGTTGCGGCGCAGGACGTGAGTATCTCGCTGGCGGCGAATCCGACCGTGATAAACGAGGATGCTGGAGCGACCGATGTTGTGGTGACCGCCACGTTGGAAGGGGAGGTGTTTAACGATGACGTGGTCGTGTTCTTGGTCACTGATGAAGATATTGATGGCAATGTGGCGCGGCGCGATGTGGATTATACGGCAATACTGAGTAATCTGACGATTTCGGCCGGGTCGGCGTCGGGGACGACGACGGTCACCATCACCCCCTATAACGACAAGAGAGCTAGGGGCGACAAGACAATCAGGCTGACAGGATGGTATGCTGACAACACGGTTGGCACTGTAGATATAACGCTGAAAGACGCTGGCGCGAGCAGCGTACTTTCTTTTGATGGGGACGCTGCCATCTACGACCAGATATACATCGTTGGGAGGGCGATTACCGAGTGGTTGCCGGAGGCTTTGGGCGGCATTGGCAATCTGACGTACAGCCTCTTGTCTTTGCCGGCGGGTTTGGAGTTTGACGCGTCCACGCGGACGCTTTCGGGCACGCCTACGACTGCAACCGACGGTGCGGTTGCAGTTACCTATAGGGTGACTGACGAGAGCGGTGCCACGATCACGCGGACCTTCACCATTACGGTAGTGAACGGCGTCGGCGATGCGACTGTCTCGCTGACGGTGAATCCGAGCGTGATAAGCGAAGATGCTGGTCCAACCAATGTTGTAGTGACCGGAACGTTGGAAGGGGAGGTGTTCGATGAGGACGTGACCGTGTTCTTGACCTTTGATAATGAGGAAAATATTGATAAAGCGGCGCGGCGCGATGTGGACTACACGGCAATATTGAGTCCACTGACGATTCGGGCTGGCTCAGTGTCGGGGACGACGACGATCACTATCACCCCCTATAACGACAAGAGGGCGGGAGGCGACAAGACAATCAGGCTGAGAGGGGCGTATGCCAATACAGTCGGCAATAGGAATATAACGCTGAAAGATGCTGACGCGAGCAGCTCGGGCAGCGCGCTTTCTTTTTTTGCGGACGCTCCCATTGACGACCAGACATACATCGTTGGGACGGCGATTACCGCTCTCGTGCTGCCGAAGGCTTCGGGTGGTACCGCACCGCTGACGTACAGCCTTTTGTCTTTGCCGGCGGGCTTGGAGTTTGACGCGACCACGCGGACGCTTTCGGGTACACCTTCGGCCGCGACCGACGGTGCGGTTGCAGTCACCTATAGGGTGACTGACGCTGATGGCACCACAGACAGGCAGACCTTCGCCATTACAATTATTGAAGGAGTAGCAGAGGTGCTTGAAGAGCCGGAAGAGTCGGAAGAGCCGGAGGAGCCGGAAGAGCCGGAAGATTCGTCCCAAGCCTTCGATGACGACGCCGTGATCGACGACCAGACCGAGGAGAAGTCAACGCCCACGGTTGAACTCGATGGCATATCCTCAAGTCATACTTCGGTCCGCGAAAACGACGAGCAGGCGACGGTTATTACGCTGACGGTGACGTTGGACAAAACCGCTGCGATTGACGAGAAAATCACACTTGCGATTGTCACTCCAACACAAGGCAAGGCGGCCAAGCACGATGAGGATTTCGACGCGACACTGGAGGACACCCTCACCATTGCAAAGGGCCAAAGAACGGGGACGGCACAGCTTACCCTGACGCCTAAGGACAACACGACGGCGGATAGTGATAAGGCCTTCGCTGTGCAGGCTACTTCGTCGAGTGGACACCGAGCTCTGATCAATATCAAGATTGTCGACGACGAGATGGAGGACGAGGATGATAGTGAGGAGGATGGCGAGGTGGACGATAGTGAGGTAGCCGACAGCGAGGATGATGGTGGGGATGACGGTGAGGACGATGGTGAGGGCGACGGCGATAAGGACTTTGGTTTCGCCGAGGAGGTTGAAGAACAAGCGTACACGGCTGAGACGGCGATCACTCCGCTCGTGCTGCCGGAGGCTTCGGGCGGCACGGGGACCCTGACGTACAGACTTGTTGGTCTGCCAGCGGGCTTGGCATTTGACGCGTCCACGCGGACGATTTCGGGTACGCCTTCAGCAGCGACCGATGGCGCGGTTGAAGTCACCTACATAGTGACTGACGAGGGCGGGGCTGGGGCCTTTTTGATCTTCTCCATCACGGTCAATCCGCCGCTGAGCTTTGGCGATCTTTTCAATTTCGGGTAAGGCTTCGCGCGACTGAACCTTTTACGTTTCCTCGACGGCGAAGTGGATGTATTCCACGGGCGTCAGGTAGTCAATCAGGAAGCCAGAGTCTAGGTAGGACCCGTGCAGGACCGGCCGGGCCAGATGGCCGTCAAAATAAAGACTCTCCCAACCGAACATGAATTGGCCGTAGTTGAGCACGAAACCGCCCATTGGTGACGTAGCAGAT
Organism: Candidatus Latescibacterota bacterium; assembly: GCA_022827835.1. Classification (GTDB taxonomy): domain Bacteria; phylum Latescibacterota; class UBA2968; order UBA8231; family UBA8231. The sequence continues at coordinate 42,741 of JAJEIO010000042.1, read as the reverse complement.
TGCGGTAGAGCGGCTAGTGGGCTTAGAACGGCTCGGCTTGGCGGTAGGGCGAGGGTTGGGAGAGCGTGTCGAGGAGGGCGGAGCGAGTGGGGAAGAGGAGAGCGGCTCTTGCGGGCGTTATGGAGTAGATGTGGCCGGTGGTGCGGAGGCGGAGGTAGTGGCCTCGGTCGTCGGCTGCGCCGATGGCGAGGGTGTCTATGGTCCCCTCTTCGTCTTCGAGATAGAGATAGCGGGCTTGGGCAAAGGCATCGGTGCGGCCCGGATCGTGCAATGCCGACCACGTCAGGCGCTTGAGGAAGTCGGTGTAGGCTTCTGCATTCGCGGAGAGGCAGGTCTCCACATCGGTCGCAGATGAGGCGATCCACTCATAGGTTGGCATCATAGGACCCGGTGCCGTCATGGCTTTTAGCTGACGGCTGAGGGATTGCACCGGGTAGGAAGGGTCGCCGGCGAAGGTGATTTGCCGGAGGCCCTTGCGCTGTAGGGCTTGGGGCAGGACACGGCGGTCGAGCATGGGAGCGGGCGGCGCGGTGTCGAGGGCGTGGACGGGGTGGGCGTGGAGGTGGAAGATGCTGTCGGCACCAACGCGCTGGACATAGGATTCTCCAGCGCGAGCCCCGGGGGCACCGCGCCCTTGGCGCACTTCTAGCAAGGGACGCCCCTGTGGGTCGAGCAGGTGGATGCGGACGCTACCTGGACCGAGGCCATAGCGGGCCAAGTCCCCAGGCTCGGTCGAGACGAAGGTCGCAGGGGTGGCGAGCAGGCTCTGGAGCAGGTGTTCGACGCGGCGGTTGAGGACAAAGGCGCGGTGGTACGCTGGGAAATACCAAGTGTCCCCGCGCCGGACGTAGTGCCAACGGCGTCCGGCGGCGTGAACCTCAATCTGATCGACTGCTGAGGTCAATTCAGGTGCCAAGAGGCGCAAGGCTCCGGCGGTGCGGCGCACCGTGCGCTGGTGTTCGCGCAGTGCGCTCTCTCCGAGGACGAGCAGGACCAGCAAGGCCCCTAGGGCGCAGAGCAAGCGAATCACGTGCGCCTCGTGCGGCGATAGAGGGCATAGCCCAAAAATAGCAATGGTCCCGCACCTACCACGAACACCCGCCACAGACGCTTGGACTCGGTGCTTTGGAAGGGGAAGCCGCGCGGAGTCGGTTGTCGAGCCTGTAAGGCGGCTAGATCCTCGCCGTAAGCGTTGTACGCCACGGCATTGAGCAAGAACTGATCGTGCTGAAAGCCTGGGGTCAGCAAGTGCTCGTTTTTGAACATTTCCGAAGAGCCGATCAAGAGTAGGGTCCCCGCTTGTTGCGGGCGTTCGCCCACGCGCTGGAGTATGGCGCGGCCGTCCTCGTCTTCAGCGAAGGCGACCTCGGGAAAAGGTCCGGTAAGCAGCGCGGCTAGGGGTTGGGGGCCGGGCAGATACGTCTGCGGGGCGAAGACTTCGGGCGGCAGCCAACCGCCCTGCCATGGGTACGCCCAGGCTTGGGGCGAGGTGGAGATCAGGGTTTGGGCCATTATTCCCGCACTGCTTAGCTCTGCCGAGTCTAGGGCAAAGCGATTTCCCCAGATAAAGAGCTGATCGCCGAGATGTCGAGTGATCGGCGAGGTGAGGTCGTAGTGCTGGCCGACGGCGCGGATCAAGAAAGGCAAGGCGACCTTTTGCGGATCGTACTCGCGCACGGCTGTGCGGTTGACTTGGGTTTCTAAGTCGAGATGGGACTGGGTGCGGTCGAAGAGTACTTCGCGGACCTGTTCGACGCCAAAGAGTTGGAGGTAGCGGTCGAGGTCTTGGAATTGGGGCTGGGGCCAGTACACCGTCTGAAACCCCGAGCCGCGGTACTGGCGCTGCTGGATGTTGAAGTGCTGCATGGCGACAATGGCCTTGCCTCCCTGCGCGAGGTGCTGGCTCAGCAGCAGTAGGATCGGACCTGAGTCGCGGCGCGGTTGCATCCACACGAGAACGTCGATGTCTTGAGGCATGCTCGGCGTGCGGGGGTTGATGTAGTGGACGTCGTAGAGATAGTCGGCGAGCAGGGCTTTTAAGTCGCTGTACACGTCGGTGCCGCCCGGGGCGATGAGACCCTTTTTCTGGTAGTCTTCGAGGGCTTCGGCTGGCGAGAGGCGCGGCAAGTCTGAGATGACGGCCACGCGCATTTTGCGCCCCTGCTGCAGGCTGTGGGCGGCTGCGGCTAGGAGGAATTCGAGATGGTGCAGGGTGTGTTGGTCGAGGCGCGGCACGGCGATGGTGTGCGCGTTGTCAATTAGACGCAGGCCGCTCCATACGTATTGGGTGGCGAGCGTGTCGTGGAGGACTCTTTCGACTGGGAAGGGTGTCAGCCCCTCGGCGGCGAACGTCTGCTGTTGGTCGGGAGTCAGCGCGTCGGGTCGGATCACGCGCAGGGGAATGTTGCAGTCGGCGAGCAAGGTGCGGATGCGGTCTTCGGCGTCTTTGAGCTGTCGGGGCATGGAGGCCCGGTGTGTGGCGATCAGTTCGGCGGATAGGGACGTGCCTTGCAACAAGCGGCCCAAGAGCGGCGAGGGCGTGTTGAGCTGGTCGGCCGTCAGGTCGAAATAGGGGCCGCGGCCGCGCCAGATGAGCGCACCAACGAGGAGCACCAAGCAGGCGACGCCAAGCGGTCGGCCCCAACGGCCGGTTGACCAGCTTGGGCGGCTGTAGCGGAGGTAGTGCCTAACGCCGAGGCCTACAAATGCTAGGGGTACCAAGAAGACCGCAAAGAACCGCCAGAAGAAACGGGCGAGTGCGTCGGGTGGGACCAGTCGCTGTGGCCCGCCCTTTTCCACGCGTCCTCGGAGTACGCGCTCTGGTTGGCCGTAGGTGCGGATGAGGTTTTGCAGGAAGACGCGGTGGGCGTAGCCGGGCTGGTTGATGATGCCGTCTTGGAAGGGCGACGCGCTGGCCAAGACGAATAGCTGCCCCTGCCAAGGATCGTCCGGTTTGAGCAGGACCAGCAAATTTTGTTTGGGCACTGGTAGGCCGCCGGTTAAATCGGCGGCGGTAAAGGGGCCGGTGGGCAGGGGCAGGACGCGGGGGCTTTCGGTGGTGGTGCCGACGATTTCCGCGTGGAAGCCCTTGGCTTGGACGGCCTGTGGATCGACTTCGAGCGCGCTAGCGGCGACGAAGTTAAGCCCGCCGCGACCTGGCGCGGCAAAGCTCTTCATGTTGTAAAAAGCGGGCAGTACCCGGAGGTGAAAAGGTGCGACGATTTCGCCCATGTCGAGGATGACCGGCCCGGTGTTTTTATCGACGAGCAGGTCCGGTACCGGTCGGAGGCCAAAGGGCTGGAGCAGTTGGCCCCAAGCAGGCGGCGCGTGGTGTACCCAATAGGAAATCGCGTCCTCCTGTGGGGCGTAGCCGATCTGGTAGGTGCTGCCGGCGAGCACGGCACTGCGGCCGGATTCTAAGAAGGCGAGCAACTGCCGCACGTGCTCGGGTGTGACGACTTCGGGCTGGATCCAGAACAGCACGTCGATTTCTGGGGGGATGGTGGGATTGCTATTGAGATCTAGTTCGACGACTGGCCCGGCCTCGTTGAGAAAGGCCGCCAAAAGTTGGAAGGGCGGCGGTGCCGAGACGCCAAAGGTCGGTTGCGGCGGCGCTCGTCCGGCCTGTAGTTGGGCTATGACGTATTCCTCTAGATAAGGCAGGTGCTCTGGCTCGATGCTTTGGACGAGCACTTCGGGTGCGTTGGCGCGCGCGATTACCAGCGAGGACCAGATTTTTTGCTCGGAATGCTCGTCGTGCAATACCCGCCGCACGCTGAAGGAGGAGGCCCTTTTGCTAGCCGCATAGCCGATGCCAGCGCGCCCGCTTTGATCCGGGTCGATGACTCGATAGTCGATGCGGTTGGGAGCTCGATCGCGCAAAGCTGACAGGAGCCGGCGGACTTGGGGCTCGAGTTCTTTGAGGTGCGCCGGCATGTTTTCGCGGGCGGTGGCAAAGTAGGTGATGGAGAGTGGGGTTTCTAAGGAGCGAAGGTAGCGCTCGGTCGCCGGTGCGAGCGTGGCGATGTCGTCCCCTGCTAGGTCTAGGGTCCAACTTCCCGTCAGGTTCAGGAGGCGGCTGGCGTACGCGACGATGCCCAACAGCAGTGCGAAAGCCAGCGCGATTTGGAGCAAGAAATGCCGCTTCAATACTTGGATCTCTGGAGGCTGAGATAGTTCATTGAGACGAAAAAGCCGCTCATCAATGCGAAGTACAACAGGTCGGCAAGAGCGATTACGCCGTGGCCGAAAGCCTCGTAGTGAGGCAGCACCGATATGGTCTCGTATAGCCACGTGCCTAGCTGATAGGCTGGCGCTAGTCCGTCGAGGACCTCTACTACTTTCTCGTGCCCGCTGAGCACGAAGAAGAAGCCGAAGAGCGCGGCGAGCACAAAGGCGACGATCTGGTCGCGGGTCAGGCCGGAGGCAAACAGGCCGAAGGAGAGGAAGAAAGCACCCAACAGCAGTGCGCCGAGATAGCTCGCGCAGATGCGTCCGAGATCGGGATCGCCGAGGAAGAGGAGCATCAGCACGATGGGCAGGCTGCCGGCGAGGACGATGGCGTAGAAGCAGAGGGCCGCGAGATACTTGCCCAGCACGACCTGCAAGGAGTGCAGCGGCAGAGTCATCAGTAGCTCGAAGGTGTGCTGGGCATGTTCTTCGGCCCAAGCCCGCATGGTAATGGCGGGGACGAAGGGGATCAGCAGGAAGGGTAGGGCGGTGAAGTACGGCCCCATATCTACTACTCCGTCGAGAAAAAAGGAGTTCATAAAGGTGGTGCAAGACAGCACCAAGAAGACCGCGGCGTACGCATAGGCAATGGGCGAGTCGAAGTACGCCTCTAGCTCGCGGTCAAAGACAATGCGCGCGCCGCGCAGGCACTCGGCAGTAGAAAGGCGTTGTGCGTCAGACATGGGCAGGGGTTGACTTCGGCGAGGCTTCGACGGTGAGCTCAGCCGAATCGCTCAGTCGAGTCGTGGTGCGAACTAGGTGGGCGAAGACCGCTTCGAGACCGGCTCCAGGGATGTCGGCGTCGGCGGCCAACTGTTCGACGCGGCCATCGCCGAGCAAGCGCCCTTGGTGGATAATCAACACGCGGTCGGCAATGGCTTCGACGTCGGCGATGATGTGGGTGCTAAAGAGGATCGCCCGGTCTGAGCTGAGCGCGCGCAAGGTGTCGCGGAAGGCCAAGACCTGCAAGGGATCGAAGCCGTGGGTTGGTTCGTCGAGGAGCAAGACCGGCGGATCGTGGACCATGGCGGTAGCTAGGCCGATGCGCTGGCGGAACCCGGTGGAGCACTCTTTGACGCGCTGGGTGAGCACGTCTTCGATCCCGCAGAGTTCGACCGCGCGCGTTAGGCCCTGCTGCAAGGCATCGCCTTCGAGTCCGCGAGCTCGGGCGATGAAGCGGAGGAATTTATCGACGCGCATCTCTTGGTAGAGCGGAGTGTCGCCGGACAGGTAGCCAATGCGGCGGCGCACGGCGAGCGGATGTTCCACCACATCGAGCCCGTCGATGGAGATAGTGCCGGCCGTGGGGTGAATAAAGGTGGAGAGCATCTTGAGCATGGTGCTCTTGCCAGCGCCATTGGGGCCGACGAAGCCGACGATCTCGCCTTGGTCAACGGCAAAGCTGACCTCGTCAACTGCGGTTAAAAAGCCGTAGCGGCGGGTGACGGACTCTACGCGGATCATGTGCGGGTGTAGCTACTCCTTGAATTCGCCGCAGCGGAGCATGGAAGCGCCGAAGTAGGGGTTGGCGATTTGGTCCTGACCCTTCTGGACCCAATGTGCCCCTTTGTCGCCGTCGGCCATTGGGCAGTATGCCACGGCGTAGCCCTCGGGGATTTGGCCTTTCCGCACTTCCTCGGACAGGGGTTTGAACGCAACGCGGACTGCGGCAATATCGGCGGCGCTTGCGGCTTTTTCTGCCAGCGGCTTGAGCGTTGGGCTGGCGCTTTGGACTAAGTCTTGCAGGGCTTGGCGCGCTTGGTCTAGGTCGTCAGCAGCCAAGGCTTCTTGGGCCGCGACGTAGTGGGTCAGCGCCGAGGGGGCTGGGTCGGACGAACCACAGGCCGCGATTGTGATCGCGATGAGAGACAAAAAAGGCAAGTAGCGCATGGGAGATTCCTCCTTGCGGAAAAGGGGGTATCAGAAATTGCGTTGAACCTGTGTTTCGCGCAATCGGTGCCGTTGGATTCCTCGCGTCAAGGTCGGGCGCGCATTGGCGGGGGATCGTATATTTTTCAACGTTTATAAGATAATCCGCAGATGGACGCAGAAGGACGCAGAATAGTAGAAACAAGACGATCCGCTCTCGATCGTTCAAGTCTTTTAGGATTGCTATATCAGCTCATCAAGGAAGCAAAATCGTGTCTGAAGCCGACCCCTATCCCGGTCCCAACGAGGAAGTGCTGGAGGCGCAAGCACGCGTCTGTACCGGGCCGCACCAGAGCCGTCCGCTGGGCAAAAAAGAGGGCGACCCCGATCCTAAGCGGGTTCTCGAACTGATTCTCGTCTCGCTCAAGGGGACCTTGCCCCGCGCAGAGCAGGTTTCCCCAGCCCAGATGGGCGCGTTTTTCGCGGCCATGTCCATCCGCCGCACCTTCGGTGCGCAGACTGGTTGGAGTGAAGCCGAGGTCGAAGCGTTTGACCGCTATGGGGATGCGCTTGGCGAGATGCCCGAGGATCTGCGCTTCTTGTTGGGAATGGCACCTGATTTCGCTGGTTGCGATGTGGGCGAAGCGCAGGTGGTTGAAGCGCTGCGCTCGGTTTTGCAGGGCGGGCACTTGAGCTACGAGGAAGTGCGCGGTGCGCTCGGAGCCATGTTAGCGGGCGCGGTGCGTCCCTCGCTGATGGCCGCGTTTTTGATCGGCCAGCGGATGAATATCGAAAATGAGGAAGAAGTTCGCGCTCATCTCGACGCCGTGCTTCCCGCAGAGCAGGTGTCTGCGCTGCAAGTGGAGGCGCTGACGCATTTTGGCCAGCCTTTTGACGGCGCAGCGCGCTATTTTCGCCCGACACTTTTCGTCGCTGCTGTGCGTGCGGCCTTGGGACGGGCGACTGTGCTACACGGCGTCGCTGAAATGCCGCCCAAGCGCGGAGTGACCGAGGAAGGGGTGCTAGCGGCCTTGGGTGCGCGAGTCGATTTGTCGCTGGCGGAGGCGGCCCGTTGCATTGAAGACTCGACCGTTGGGTTCGCATACGTGAGTCAGCGCGAGTACGCTCCCCGCGCGTACGCGTTGCGCCATTTGCGTACCCACATTGCCAAGCGCCCGCCTTGGGCTACTACGGAGAAGGCGCAGCAGTTGTTTGCTGGCGCGGCTTGGAATGGCATGATTGCGGGCTTTTACCACGCTGGCTACGAGGACAAGCTATTGGGGTTGATGGAGGCGCGCGGGTTGGACGCGGGGCTGGTGATCAAGGGCGAAGAGGGGAGCAGCCATTACGGATTGCGATTGGGGAAGCCCTCGGACGCTCGGCGCAAGGCCATCAACTACGTGCAGGGATTCCGCCGCGTCGGTGATGCACTGACGACGGTTGCCTGCGACGTGGACCCGGAGGAATACGGCTTTTGCTACGAGCAAAGCCCGCGTCCTGCGGAGGTGAGTGCGCGGGCTTTTGCGGCATTGGGCATGGCGGCACTCAAGGGAGAGAAGGGACCTGTTTACGACCGCATAGTGCTCAACGCCGGCCTGACCGACTACTATCTGGGCCTGAGTGCGAGTGCGGAAGAGGGGTTGGCCGAGGCGCGAGAGGCGATGGATAGCGGCCGGTCGCTGGCGCATCTAGAGCGCTATATCAGCCGGTCGCAGGCGGCCAGATAGTCGCGTCGATCTGCCCGGTATCCAAATAGGTGCGGATTGCGCCGACTGAGCGGTTGATGGCGTCCATGATCGGCTCGGAGTAGGCGGCGAAGGCTGCGGGCGTAATTTCCCGTGGCCTTATTTCGTTTGGTGTCTCCTTGTAGCGAGCCTGACCTTGGATCGACACAGTTCGTCCGCAGACTAAGGCATCGAAATCGTCGAGGGCGACTTCGACAAAAGCTCCCACTTCTTCGTTGAATACAGTTTTCCCCAGCGAGATAGGCCGCGTGCAGAGGTAGAAAAACTGCATGGCGGAGCGTCCGGTGTTTTGGAGGAGTTGCTGGCCGAGGAAGACCAATTCGGCGGGCGTCAGCGCGATGCCAACTTCTTCGGTAAATTCGCGGTGCGCCGCTGCTGTGGGTGTTTCTCCGGCTCGGATGTGGCCGCCGGCTGGGGCGTCGAGGCTGCCGAGATAGGGGTCGCCGGGACGCGAGCGGGTTTGGAGTAGGGTGCGGGCGACGCCGGAGGACGTGCGCCAAGCCGCCCAGACGAACACCAAGCCGACGCGGTCGCCGTCGCGGTAGGCGGCAGTGCGTTCCTTGGCACCGATGGATTGTCCTTGGCCATCAAAGAGCGCGATGAGTTCGTCGGGCATGAAGCGGGCTAGAGAAACACGGCGATAAACTGCAAGACGAAGGCGCCGACCGTGGCCAGCAGGCACAAACCACCGGCTAGATAGGCTCCCAAGCCCTCGCGCTCGGAACTGCGGCTGAAGACATACGCTGCCGCATAGCCGCCGACGAAGCCGCCGCCGTGCGCCCAGTTATCGACGCCGGGCATGATAAAGCCCATGACGAAAAGCAATACCGCCCACTGGAGAAATTGCCGGGTAAAGAGCTGAGAACCGGCGCGCCGACCGTAGGCGATAGCTGCGGCCAAGAGGCCGAAGATCGAGCCGGAGGCACCCAGCGTGAAAGCGTGACCCGCTAGGGTTGAGGCGATAAAGCCGGTGATGCCAGCGATCGTGAAGATCGCAAAGAGGCGGAAGGGACCGAAGAGTTCTTCTACCACCGGACCAAGCTGGCGCACCCACATCATGTTGAAGAAGATGTGCAGCAGGCCGCCGTGTAGGTAAATGGCGGTAATGAGGGTCCACCACCAGCCATAGGTGACCGGTCGGGTACCGGTAACGCCGAGCTTGATGCTGGCTTCGAGGCTCGGCGAGAGAATCTGCATCAGGCCCTGCGTTTGAAAAATCGCCGATGGATCCAGAGCCAACGCGAGCAGGTAGAGCACGCCGCAGAACACGGTGATTAAGTGCGGGAAATTTAGCTGTAGGCCGAGCTTGCGGATGGTGGCCGTCGCGCCCCACAGCCCGGGTTTGCGCTGGCCGCAATGGGGACAGGTTTCGGCTTCGGAACTGACGATTTTGTGGCAGCGAGGGCAGAGGATGGCGGCCATTGTCTATAGCCCCAGATGCTCGTTGATCTCGGCTTGGTAGGCGTTGATCTGGTCGTCGCAGACCGCATCGACCGCAAGTGCGCGGCCGGCGACTTGCGACTCCATCAGGCTATAGGACAGGGCCACGGAACGCGCGCCTTGCTGGGCATCGACTTCGGGCTTTTGCCCCTGTTGGATGCAGGTGCCGAGTTCGTGGTATTCGACGGCGATTAGTTTGCGATCGGTCTCGGGAAAGGGACAGTGGTATTCGAAGAGCCGGTCGCCGCCAAAGAGCGCGGCCGTGACTTCGTCGAGGCGGTGATCGGGCACGAGGTCGAGCAGGGCTTGGTCGTCGATGGGGTCTGCGCCGTTGAGGTGGAGTGTGAGGCGATTGCCCGAGCGATCGCCGGGCAGGTCCAGTGAGCCGAGGCTGCCGTGGATGGAGCGCTGCCGCTGGTTTTGGCCGTGAGCTGCGTGATCTTCGATGTACTGGGCGACCGCGCCGCTTTTGAAGAGGATGGTGGCGTAGGCCGCGTCGTCCGCGGTGGCTTCAAACTCGGCTGGCATGTCTTTTTGCCAGCGTTCATAGACGCCCCCTGGCGAACCGCTGCTGGCGTCTGCACGGCCAGCTACGGGGTTTTTGCGGATCGGTTCGTGCAGGCGCGTTTGCGCGTAGGCCGTGTCGGCCTCGCCGAGGAAGTACTCCATGATATCGGCAAAGTGAACGCCCACGTCGAGCAGGACGCCGCTGGCGTTTTTCTGGTGCCGCCACACTGAAATGAGCATGCCGTCGCCGCCGCCTATGGCAATTTGCTGCATCAGGCGCGGACGCCCAATGACGCCGGCGTCGAGCAGGGCTTTGGCGAGGCGGTTTACTGGGTCGCGGCGGTAATTTTCAGCTACCGAGAGGACGCAGCCGGTTTCTTGGGCCTTGGCGATCATTTGCTTGCAGGCGCGGGCGGTAAGTCCCATAGGTTTTTCGCACAGCGCGTGCCAGCCGCGCTCCATGGCCTCGATGGCCACGGTGTGGTGATGGGCTGGTAGGGTGGTGATATCGACTGCTTGGACCGGGGCGACGGAAGCCAGTTCGGCGAGGTCTTTGACGGGTTGGGGCCGCGTGCCCAGCCGCTCCTCGGCTTGGTCGGCGAGCGAGTGGGCGTTGTCGAGATTGGGGTCGCAGGCACCCACCAGTTCAAAGGGCGACAGGCCGGCGCTTTGCAGTTCGGCGAGACCGTAGAGATGGCGGTGACCCATGCCGCCGCAACCGACGATGGCGAGGGGCAGTTTTGCGGACATATTAATCCTTTCTGTGTGCAATGTCTCAATATAAGGTGCTAGGGCGACACTCTCCACTTGAGGTTGTGGCGGTAAAAGGCGGCAGGTATATTCTGTATAGTATTTCACATTTGAAGCCGAAGAGGGCGAGGACGATAGCCCATGACGATTGTCGAACATATTACCACGGCGGCGGACTTGGAACGGCTGCCGGACGATGGATTTCGCTATGAATTAGTGCGCGGGGAGGTGCACAAGATGACGCCTGCGGGTAATGAACATGGTAAGATCGCCGCGTTGGTGACGGCATCGCTAGTACAGCATGTGCTGGCCAATCGACTTGGATCGGTTTATGCGGCGGAAACCGGGTTCCGGCTGGCGTCGGATCCGGACACGGTGCGGGCACCGGATGCGGCTTTCGTGTGTCAGGCGCGGTTGGATGCGGTCGGCGCGGTGGCGGGCTATTGGCCGGGCGCGCCCGATTTGGTGGTGGAGGTGGTCTCGCCGGGGGACCGCTACGGGGAGGTTGCGGAAAAGGTGGCCGATTGGTTGGCGGCAGGGACGCAGATGGTGGTGGTGGTGGAACCTCGGCAGCGGACGGTGGCGGTGCATCGGACGTCGGACACTGTGGATGTATTGCGAGAAGGCGATGTGTTGGAGGGTGGGGAGGTGGTGCCGGGATGGGAGGTCGCGGTCGCGGCGTTATTCGCCTAGTGCTGTAAGTAAGAATGCGTAGCGGCCTGCTGGAAATCAGCAGGCCGTTTTGTGCGTACCGGAAAACGAAAGGAGAGCTAGTGCGCCCCATTATCATCGGTGCCGGCCGCGGCAGCCGGCTCAACGCCCTGACCGACGGGCAGCCCAAATGCTATATACGCGTCGGCGGGCGGCGGATCCTCGACTGGATACTCGATACGCTGGCTGCGGCCGGGTTGGAAACGCCGGTCTTTGTCGGCGGTTATCGCATCGAGCAGATTCAGGCCGACTACCCGCAGCTGATTTATTGTCATAACGCCAACTGGCAGCACAACAATATCTTGGCCTCGCTCTTTTGCGCCGAGGAGTATATGGCCGATGGTTTTGTCTGTTCCTATGCCGATATTCTCTACCGCCCTGCGGTCGTGCGTCGAGCGCTGGAGCACGAGGGCGATATCGCGCTCTGCGTTGATACGGATTGGCGTACGCGCTATGTAGATCGCAGCCAGCACCCCGAAGACGATGCTGAAAAGATCGTGGCTGAGGGCGATCGGGTCGTGGCGATCAACCGCGCTATGCCTGGGTCCGCGGCCAGCGGCGAGTATATCGGCGTGGCGCGGTTCAGTGTGGCGGGGGCGCGGTTTTTGCGGGCGCATTATCAGCGGGTGAAGGCGGAGTACGCTGGGCAGAACTGGAAGGACGGCACGCCATTTGAAAAGGCGTATCTGATTCATCTCTACCAAGAAATGCTGGACGCGGGATCGGCCTTGCACATGGTGACTACCGATGGTGAGTACATGGAAATTGACACGGAAGAGGACGTCGCGCTAGCCAATGCGCGCTGGGCAGACGAATACGGCGGCTAGCAATCTCATCATTTACAAGACAATCCGCAGATGGACGCAGATATAACGCAGATATAATTCACAAGACGATTAGGGTTGCTATATGTCAACACGTCAATACTACGGGACGCTCTTTCCGGCGGCGGTGGTCGGCTCGCTGCCGCGACCGGATTTCGTGCGCGAGGCGGTGATGGGGGAGCGGCCAATGGACGCTGAACGGCTGGGGCAGGTGATGGATGCGGCCGTGGCCTATGCGGTGGCGTTGCAGGCGGCGGCGGGGTTGGACGTGATCACCGATGGCGAATGGCGGCGCGCCTCGTATATCGGCGTGATCGCCGAATTGGCGCATGGCTTTGAGTTGAGCCGGAATGCGGATGGCAGGCCGTGGACCATTGTCACGGGCGAGTTAGCTCCGAAAGACGAAGGGTTTATTGCGCGGGAAATAGAATTTCTCAAGCAGGTTAGCTCGCGCAAAATCAAGGCCACCTTGCCGGCGCCAGTGCTTTTGGGCGAGCGGATGTGGGATGCGGAACAGTCGCGCGGAGCCTATCCAACCCGCAATGAATTCGTCGAGGCTTGTGTGCCGATTCTGCGCCGCGAGTTGGCGCTATTGTGCGAGGCTGGTGCCGATATCGTGCAGATTGACGATCCGCATCTATGCCTGCTCGTCGATGACGAGGTGCGAGCCGGATATGACGACCCCGAGGCCGAGGCCGACTTTGCGGTGGCGATGACCAATGCGGTGGTGGAGGGAGTCACAGGGGTGCGCTTGGCCGTGCATTTGTGCCGCCGCGCGGGTGCCCGGGTCCGCGGCGAGGCATGTCACACCGGCGACTATGGCCCGATCATCTCCTATCTCAATCGCCTGAAGGTACACCATCTGACTATGGAATTTACCAGTCCGGGCACAGGAGATGCGGAGGTGTTTAAGGCGCTGCGCGAGGATTTGGAGATCGGCTTGGGCTGTGTGGGGGTGCATCCGGGCGAGGTTGACGAGCCGGAGACGATCGTCGGGCGGGTGGAACAGGCGTTGGAGTACTTGGCACCCGAGCGGGTGGTGCTCAACCCGGACTGCGGATTCGCCCCTGGATCGGCGGCGAAAGTCGATATCGACGAGGTTTATAGCAAGCTCAAAAACGAGGTGGCGGCGGCGCGGTGGCTCCGGGAAAAGTATGGATAGGGGTTGTACTTCAGAGGCGCAATGGTCCGCGATGGGGATCGGCGAGCGGCACGGGTGCTGAGAGTGCGATCAGGTCGGGGATGTCGAATTCGGCCAGCAGGCCAAAGCAGTAGAGAGATGGGGTGCCGTCGTAGGCCAGCGGCCAGTCGATGAGGCGACCGAGGGAGTCGATGAGGGCGTTGGTCGTCAGTGAGGCGAGGGCTTGGGGTTTGAGCGCGGCGGCGATTAGCGCGACAATCGGGCAGATGCGGCCGTGAGCCGTCAGGTGTAGTACACGGCTCTTTTGGCTTGCTGTCGCCAGCAGCGCGAGCACTTGGCCTACTTGGATGCCGAGCGGGCGCTGGCCAGCGGTGGCGACTAGCATTTGGTGGCGCGGGTCGGTGCGGAGTTCGCCGGTAGCGAAGATGTCGGCGACGAGTACCCGGCGGCCTTGCGCGAGGGCGGTGGTTAGTGGCGCGGCGAGTGCGCTGCGACCGCTGTCGGCGATGAGCAGTTCGATGCCTCGGGGGCGCGGCGGCGTGTATTCGGTCAGCGGCAGGGTCCAGGTATCGTCGAGGTGTAGTAGGTAGTGTTGGATGGTGCCGTCTTTGCGCTTTTGCGCGGTGCCGACTTCTTGCAGGGATCGATTCTTCCACTGAGGCAGCTTGAGTAATGAGGCGAGTGCATGGCGTGCGGCGGCTGGAGTGCGCGCTTTTCTTTTGCGATTTCTGATCTTGCCAAGAGCTGTCTGCGCGATGGAGAGCAAAGTGGCGTTGTCGGGGGGCAGGCCAACAGCGAGGGCTTCTTCGGTTTGCAATTCGTCGCGATAGGGCAGGTCGTCGTCTGGCGTTTCCAATCCCCAGTGTTGGTTGAGAAATTTGTAGAGTTGGCGGCGGTTGTCGCGCTCGTAGTTGTGGGTGCCGGGGTCGGTGTTGTCGTGGAGGGCGACGTTGTCGCGGGCGTCCAAGAGCGCGAAGACGGGTCGGATGGGTTCGTAGATGGATTTGCGCGCCCGCTGGGTTTGGAAACAGCAGTCGTCGTGGCGGTTGTAGATGAGCAAGGTCGGACGCGGTGCAAAGAGCGCGGAGAGTGCGTCGTAGTCGGCGATTGTGCAGAGGTCGGCCGGGCATTGCTCTTGGTCGCCAATGTCTTCGATGCAGCCCCGGCGCTGCCAGACGGCTGAGTGACCGGCGACTGGGACGATGACTTTGACCCGCTCGTCGAGGGCTGCTAGCAGGGCCGTTTGCCAGCCGCCGCCCGACAGGCCGGTCATGGCCGTGCGCTCGGGATCGGCCTTGGGGTGGGCGAGCAGTACGTCGAGGCCGCGCTTCATCAAGAGGTAGAACACGCCGATGCCGGCGATGCCGCACAGGTCGAGGTGGGCGATACGGTTGTGTTCGACGTCCGTGCGCAGTTCGCCCATTCCCAGAAATTCGGTGTTGAGCGCCAGCATCCCGCGCTTGGCGAGATTGATGCAGCGGGCCTGTTTGTAGTCCATGGCCTTGCCGCCGGCGTGGTGGCCGTTGGGGTTGAGGACGGCGGGGGCCTTTTCCCCGAGTTGGTCAGGCTCGTAGAGCAGGGCCGGGACCCAGAGGCCGGGATAGCCCTCGTAGCGCAGCTTGCGGATGGTGTAGCCAGCACCCGTCTCGATGCGGTCGCCCCATTGGACTTGCGGCTGTTCTGCGAGTAGGCCCTTGGGATGGCCGCGGAAGAATAGGTCGAGGACTTGGGCGCGCAGGGTTGGGATTTGTTTGCGCCAAGCTGTGGCCGACGTGGGGGGTGTGAAGTGGGGTAGGTGCTCGCCGAGGAAGGCGAGGAGTTGGCGATGGGCCTTGGGGCCGATGAGCTTTCTGTGCAGGGAGCGTTGCATGGGTTATCCCCCGTGTTTTTGCGTCGGGCGATAGTATAGGGTACGGCTTGGCAGGGGGCCAAGCTGGACGGGTTGACAGGCTCAGTGGGGTTTGCTATCACTAGCGGCCATTACGGGAGGCGGTATATGGAACCTATTGCGGCAACTACTAATCCATTTGGCGGCATCATTCCCAAACCAGAGGCTCTTGAGCCAGATCCGGCGGCGTTTGCCGAGCGGCTGCGCGTTTCGCTGGCGGCTTGGCAGGACGAAGGCTACCGGGTCGTCTGGCTGGAGGTCCCGATTGCCAAGGCGGCATTGGTCCCCGTGGCAGCAGAAGCCGGGTTTACGTTCCACCACAGCGGCGACGGCTATCTAATGATGACCTTGCAACTGGAAGAAGGTGCTTATGTGCCGGCGCACGCTTCGCACTACATCGGCGCGGGTGGGGTGGTGCTCAACGAGGCGCGGGAACTGTTGGTGGTCAGCGAAAAGTACCATCGGCGCGCGCCCGGTCCGCCGCGCTACAAGTTGCCCGGCGGCGCGCTACACGCGGGTGAGCACTTGGCCGAGGCCGTGGTGCGTGAGGTCGTCGAAGAGACCGGCGTCGAGACTGAGTTCGACGCGCTGGTCTGCTTCCGCCACTGGCACGGCTACCGCTTCGGCAAGTCGGATATTTACTTCGTCTGCCGCCTGCGTCCGCTGAGCACCGAGATTAGCATCCAAGAGGACGAGATCGCCGAGTGTCTGTGGATGCCGGTAGCCGAGTATCTGGCCGATGAAAACGTCAGCGCCTTCAACAAGCGGATCGTCGAGGCGGCGCTCAACAGCACGGGAGTGCGGCTGACGGAGATGGATGGCTACGGCACGCCGGATCAGTACGAGTTTTTTATGCCACCGGGGGTGAAGAAGGGCGACAGGTCGGGTTAGCCGATTAGGCACATCCTATCTGGCCGATATTGATATTGTTTATAATAGCCTATATTCTTTATATTGAAGCCCCTCGCTAGTAGACTGAGCCTCTATCTGGTGTGGGTGAAGATATCGTCAATTATTGATCGCAAGCTGTTTATGGGTGAACCATTGATCACACCGAATTCAGTCAAGAAACTAAAGACAGTAGTAGTTTACGTAGCACGCGCGCCCACAGGAAGGTTGGTTGGGCAGGAGATCGGACTGCTACTTGGAGCCGATCCAACAGGTTTAACTAAATTCATTGACGCTCCAGAGTTGCGTGAATCCTCTGAGGGGCTCATCCTGTCAAGTATGCGCAACCAGTGCACTATCACCATTAGGCCAAATAGGTTGGATTTTGACGATGGAAGCGATGAGATCCCCGTGCGTACAGACTTTCCCGACCGCGCAGCCCGGATTGCCGAATACATCGGAAAGCAGAGCAATCAAAGCTACGCTGCAGTTGGTCTTAATTTTGATATTGAAGTGGAATCTGAAGACGAGGAACTGCCAAGCAAGGTACTCCTAAGCCGTCTCGTGAAGGAAGATGCGCTTGGGGATACCGGATACGACATTATAGGTGCATCCGCAAGATTCTGGTATGTCGTACGAGATAGGCGGTGCGATCTGCGCATCGAGCCCCGAGAAAATCGTTACGAAGGCCGAAACTACTTCGCGCACCTGAACGTTCACATAGATATGGGAAACGAAGTGCCCTCAAAAGAGTGGCTCTCACAAGCGTTAGAACAAGAATACCTTGATTTCATAAGGGTCTTAACAAAGATCCTTAAAACAAGAAAGGGACATTAGCTATGGCCGAGTCTTCAGTTGTCAATACTGAGTGGTCGGAGACAGGCCTAGGGAAGACTCCATCCGGCTACAGCTATCCGATGATGCCTTGGTCGGGGACAGGCCTAGGGAAGCCCTCATCCGGCTACGGCTATCTGATGGCACCTTGGTTGGGGACAGATCTAGAGAAGACCTCATCCGACAACGATTATCTGACGGTACCCTTTCACTCTCACTTGTCGTTTCGATGGGACGTATTCGAAAACACGGGAACCCTTATTGCTTCTGGCCAAGAGGACTTCTTGGCTTTCGCAAGGTGGGCTGTAGGACTACAGAAGCTGGAGCGACAAAACCGAGATCGTCTAGCTGCGGTGTATATGAATCCGACCGCTCGACAGTTACTCGACGCTTTAGACCGTAAGACATCAATCAAGTGGGAGAATCTGCTAGATGAAGTTGAGGGTGAGTCTCCTGATATTCTCAGATCTGTAGTGCTTCTAGCCGGAGCCAACCTGTGCGACGCGAGCCCTACCCGACTTAGGCTCAGCGAGTATGGAGATAAGTTGCTTACTGAGTCATCTGCGGCCGAGCAGGCCAACTCCGAAGTTGGACACCAACCAGTACGCTAACCTGCTGCGACGTGAGGACCTGAGGATCGTCGTCCTAGGGCCGGGAGAAGCGCAGCCATGCGACTTGAAGAAGCGTCAGCAGATCGCGTGTCGCCTTAAAGATGAGGGTTACGTGCAGGCTAAATTAGGTGAAGATATTCTCGATGATTCTGATCTGCCGTTGCACCTAGCCCTTCTAAATGCGCTGAGCGATATCGATCTGCTGCTTGTGCTCAATACCGGACAGCACCTCTAGCGGAGTTGACAGCTATTAGTCCTGATTATCATGCGAGAGAGATAACCAAGGTATGGTCGAAGCGGAAATTTAAAGGAGGAGGCCGGTCAACTCCAGGGGATGTCGTGGCGATGTTCGATAACTGGTATTTTAGTGCGGCCGAGTTTAGAAGCTGTGAGTTGGTCGAGTCATTCGTCGAAACAGCAGAGAGATTTTGCCTCAGTAAAGCTCAATCAGAAGGCCGTTTAGAGGGCTTGAGGCTTCTTCCTCCAAACTGACACTATAGGGTTGCAATGTTGGAGAGAAGTGCTCAAAAGACCAAAGACGCAATGCATTCATAGACGCCCTACTTTCCACCTACCTCTAAGCACGCTACCCCACCAAATCCAACTTATCCAGCACTTCTTTATTGACCACGTGATCGGGGACTTTGCCCTGCAATAGCGCGACGATGCTCTGCGCGGCGACGAGGGACATGCGTTTGCGGGCGGTTAGGGTTCTAGAGCCGGTGTGGGGTAGGGCCAGCACCTTGTCGCGGCGGACTAGGTCGAGGGATTGGCCTTGCGGCGGCTCGGTTGCTTGGCAGTCGAGGCCAGCGCCGCCTAAGTGGCCGCTGTCGAGCGCGGCGATCAGGGCGGCTTCGTCAACTAAGCCGCCGCGCGCGGTGTTGATCAGGTAGGCTCCCTCTTTCATAAGGCCGAGGAAGTCGGCATTGACGAGGTGGTGGTTTTCCTCAGTCAGCGGCAAGTGTAAGGTAACGGCGTCAGCTTGGGACAGCAGGGTGGCGCGGTCGGCAGGCTCGGCACCGAGGGCGCTGATTTGCGCGTCGTCGATATAGGGGTCGTGGACGAGGACCCGCATCTTGAAGCCGCGGGCGCGGCGCACGACCTCGGCACCGATGCGGCCACAGCCGACCAGCCCCAAGGTCATGGCGCAGAGGTCTTCGCCGACGGGAACGTCGTAGGCGTCTTCTGTTTTGACCCGATGGTCGCCTAACTTGAGCGAGCGCACCATTCCGAGGAGCAGGGCGAAGGTCAGGTCGGCCACTGCGTCGGCCATGGCACCGGGGGTATTGGTGACGACGATGCCGCGCTGGGTGCAGTAGTCGAGGTCAACCTTGTCGAAGCCGACGCCGTTGCGGGCGATGATCTTGAGCTGTTCTGTCTGATCCATGGTGGTGGCGTTGAGGTTTTCGCCGCCGGCCAGCAGGGCGTCGAAGCCGTCCAGCTTGGCGCGGGTTTCCTCGTCGGGCCAGCCGGGTTGGGGGTGCCGGACTTCGATGGCGAAGCCGGCGCGTTCAATAAGTTCGCGGGCTTGGCTTTGGCCTTGAAACTCGATCTCGACGCTGGACAGGATGCGGGGTTGAGTCATCTGTTCCTCTTCTATTGGGTTGTAAAGCGGGTGTGTTCGTAGTCGGCAAAAGGAGTGGTCACTCCCAGCTCGTCGGCTAGTTTCTGAATGTGCTCCTGATGTTGGGGGCTGATGGGCACGCCGTCGCGGGCGTATTCGCGCTCCCGTTGCCACTCCAGATTGCCGGGCAACTCGGCGCGGTCGAGGCCGGGGAAGGGCCGCATGTTGCGGGCGGCGGCGACGAACGCGTCCATCTGCGCTTGGAATTCCTCTAAAGGCATAAAAGCGCGCACGTCAAAAGCTGCGAGGAAGGATCCTTGGTTGGATTCCCACGGCGATGTCGGTGGGATAAATTGCGGCAGGTAAATTCCGGCCAGCACGCCGCCCAGCGCCCGATTTACCGCGCCGATGCCCAGCTCCTTGAAGAAGGCGAAGGGGATCTGCGCGAAGAGTTCCTCGCCCCAAGGCAGCATGTGCGCGCCCATGTCGAGTACGAGGGGCGGTTGCTCCCCGTTGGGGAAGGCGATGCTGATCGGCGACGTGGCGTTGACGCCTTTGACTAGCGATTCCGGCGGCAGATCGTAGCGGTGCGAAGAGATGGCGATCCCTACGCAGCCAGCCGCCGCGGCGATCCGCGAGTATTTGCCGGCGCTGCCAAAGTGGAAGTGGTTGCGGGTGGTTGCTGCGGCCGTGCCGTACTCTGCAGCCGTCTCAGCAACCCAAGTCATGGCTTGGTGGCAGGGAAAGTGCCCCATGCCGCCGTCGCCGTCATAGACGCGGGCAGTGGTGGTTGAACTGGTCACCTTTATATTAGGGCGGGGATTGACGCGCCCTTCGAGCATCATGTGCACGTACCCGGGGAGTTGCCAGGTACCGTGGCTATTGACGCCGCGCAGGTCGGTGGCCGTCAAAAGGTCGGCGAGGAACTGGGCGTCTGCCGAGTTGGTGCCAGCTTTTTGGAAAAAGTCGGCGGCGAGTTGGCGCAAGGCAACGGCTGGGACGCGGATGCCTTCGACAGGTGGAGTGTTTCCCATGATGGCTCTCTGTTGGGGTAAAAAAGCGCATTATATACGGGTTTGGGACTAGGCGTGTCAAGCAGCCGCAGCGGCTTTCCATAGGATAATGGAGGGACGGGAATGTCCTACGATTTGTTGTTAAAAGGCGCGCGAGTGATGGACCCAGCGCAGGATGTGGACGGGATCCGCGACGTGGGGATCGTCGGGGAGCAGATCGCCGCAGTGGCCGAGGAGATAACGGCTCCAGCGGCGGATACGATCGACCTGTCCGGCAAAATCCTGACGCCGGGTTGGATCGATATCCACGCGCACCTCTATGCGGGATGCTCGACTTGGGGCATTCGCGGCGATGCGCTGTGCTTGGCCACGGGTGTGACGACGATTGTCGATGCTGGAAGTGCGGGGTGGGCCAATTTTCAGGGATTTGTCGATTATGTGATTGAGCCAGCGCGGACCGAGGTTTTGGCGTACGTGCATATTTCGGCGATTGGTTTGACTTGTGGGCCGGTGGGGGAGATGGTGGATTTGCAGTACGGCGATCCAGAGCGCACGGCATTTGTGGCCCACCACTGGCAGGAGCACTGCGTCGGCGTCAAAGTGCGACAGGGTGGGTTCCAAGTTGGCGAGAATGGGACCAAACCCTTGCAGTTGGCGGTGCAGGCGGGCGAATGGGCAGGGGTGCCGGTGATGGTACACATCGCCCGGGGGGTGCCGATTGTGGATGTGCTCGCCCTGCTGCGGCCCGGAGATGTGGTGACCCATTGTTATCAAGGCACGGGAGACTGCGTGGTTGACGATGCGGGGACGGTGGTGCCGCAGGTGTGGGAAGCGCGGGAGCGGGGCGTGCTCTTTGACGTGGGACACGGCGGCGGCAGTTTCGACTACGGGATCGCAATACAGGCATTGGCCGACGGCTTTGTCGCCGATGTGATCAGCACGGATTTGCACGCGCATAGCTGGGAAAGTCCGATTGAGAGTATGCCGGAGACCGCGTCGAAGTTGCTCAACCTAGGAGTGCCGCTCGAACGCGTTGTGCAGCAGAGCACGGCCGCGGCGGCTGACGCCATCGGGCGCGGCGAGGAGTTGGGTACTCTGCGGGAGGGGACTGTGGCGGATTTGGCGGCGTTTGAGGTGCTGGAGGGGACGTTCGAGTTCCGGGATGTGCGCGGTCGGTGCGAGCAGGGCGATCGCAAAATCGAGCCGGTATTGACCGTGCGTCAGGGCCGGACACATCGGCCGGAAGACCTGCGCGAGGAGCTAGAGGAAGCACGCGAGCGGGCGCGCTTTACGCGGAGTCTCACCGGCAGGAATTTTGCGGCTTTGGGTTGGGTTCCGGGTGGTTAGGGGGATGAGTGAATAGTTTTCAGACGATAAATTTTAACTGCTAATAGTAAGGAGTAAAAAGACTTGTTCGAATCAACTGATGATCTGCGCATTGATCAACTCAAACCCTTGATCCCTCCGGCAATTCTGATGGAAGAATTGCCTATTTCAGAAGCGGCTTCCCACACGGTGGCTGCGGCCCGGCGCACATTGGACGCCATACTGGCCGGAGAGGACGACCGAATAGTGGTGATAGTTGGGCCGTGTTCGATTCACGATCCCCAAGCCGCGCTCGAATACGCGGACCGGCTCAAGGAAAAAGCTGAGGCCCTAAGCGACGAGTTGTACGTGGTGATGCGCGTGTATTTTGAGAAGCCGCGCACGACCGTCGGCTGGAAGGGGCTGATCAACGACCCGCATTTGGACGACAGCTTCGAGATCAACAACGGCCTACGAGCCGCGCGCGGCCTGTTGGTGCAGTTGGGGGATATGGGTTTGCCTGCCGCTTCTGAATTCCTCGATACCATCACGCCGCAGTTTATCGCCGACTTGATTGCTTGGGGTGCCATTGGTGCTCGCACTACTGAAAGTCAGGTTCATCGCGAATTGGCTTCGGGCCTGTCGATGCCCGTTGGCTTCAAGAACGGGACCGCGGGCAATGTGCAGATCGCCCTCGACGCCATCGGCGCTGCCCGGCATCCGCATCACTTTCTCTCGGTGACCAAGCAGGGCATTGCGGCGATTGTCGGGACTTCGGGTAATGCGAGCTGTCATTTGATTTTGCGCGGCGGCAGCGACGGGACCAATTACGATCACGCCAGCGTCGGAGCGGCCGCGGCTCGGCTGAAAGAAGCGGACTTGCCGCATCGCGTGATGATTGATTGCAGCCATGGCAACAGCGCCAAGGATCACAAGCGCCAGCCGGCGGTTGCACGTGCGGTCGCCGCACAGGTGGCGGAGGGAGCGCAGGATGTTTTCGGGGTCATGCTGGAAAGCCACTTAATCGAGGGCAATCAGAAACAGCAGGCGGGTAGTGAGTTGGTTTACGGGCAGAGCATTACCGATGCCTGTATTGGGTGGGAGGATACGGTTGAGGTGTTGGAGGAATTGGCCGCAGCGGTGGAGACGCGGCGACAAAAATAGTAAACGGCGGGGCCGACTGGCCGGGCTAATTTGAAAAATCTTTCGCTGCTCTTTTTGTGCGAGGCCCTCTCGCGCACCGCCAGTCTCGTCATGCTGTCGAGCATGGCGCTCATCGGCCAGCGGTTGACGCCGAATCCCGCGCTGGCGACCCTGCCGTTGGCGCTAGCGCCGGTGGCCACGATGATAATGACGGTGCCCGCGGCGCAGCTAATGCAGCGGCGGGGCCGCAAGATAGGTTTTGCTTTGGGTGCGGCGTTGGGCATCCTCGGAGGTGCGGTGGGGTGCTTGGCCGTGTACCAGGGCGATTTCGCACTGCTCTGTCTGGGTGGGTTGGGCATTGGTGCGGTCAATGGCTTTGCCACCTATTATCGATTTGCCGCTGGCGAGGTGGTGGCCGAGGATTTTCGTAGTCGCGCCATTTCGCTGGTGATGGCTGGGGGCGTCATTGCCGCGGTATCGGGATCCAATCTGGCGGCGTGGTCGCGGGAGTGGTTTCCCGACTATTTGTTCGCTGGCTCTTTTTTGGGGATTGCCGTCGTTCATGCGCTGGTTTTGCCGGTACTCTGTTTGGTTTCTTTTCCCGCACCTAGTGTCGAGGAGCAGCGGGCGGGTGGACGTTCGCTCCGGGAGATCGCGCGGCAGGCGGATTTTGCGCTGGCGGTGATTGGGGCGGTGGCTGCTTGGGGGCTGATGTCGCTGTTGATGAATGCCACGCCGCTGGCAATGAAGCGGCATTTGCATTCCTTTGCCGATACAGCCTGGGTGATTCAGTGGCATGTGCTGGGCATGTACGTGCCGTCTTTTTTTACCGGACACCTAATCGCGCGCTGGGGCGAGCACCGGATCATGTTTGCTGGCATCGCGTTGCTGGGGTGCTCTATTGCGGTCAATTTGAGCGGTATTGGGCTTTATCACTACACGATTGGGTTGGCCCTATTGGGCGTGGGGTGGAATTTTCTTTTTGTAGGGTCAACGTCGCTATTGGCGATGACGCATCGGCCCGAGGAAAAGGCGCGGGTGCAATCGTGCAATGACTTTTTGGTCTTTGGCCTGATGGTGTTGACCAGTTTTGGGGCGGCACCTTTGGAGGGGATGCTGGGCTGGGATAGGCTCAATCACTTGGCGGTGCCCTTTTTGGTGGCGGTGGCGGTGGTGCTGGGGTTGCTGTGGGCGCGGGCGGGCCGGAGCGGCTGACGAGATCCGCAGATGGACGCAGATGGACGCAGAATAGTAGAAACGAGACGATTCGTAAGTTCTATACCCAAGGGGGATTCCGACGATGGCTAAATATCGCGTGGGGTTGATCGGGGCTGGGCGCAAAGGCACGCAGCACGCGCGCGCCTATATGCTCGACGAACGCACGGAGTTGGTGGCCGTGGCCGATGGAGACCCGGAGAATTTGGCGCTGTTTCAAAAGCGCACGGGCGTGCCCGGCTATGCCGATTATCGCCAGATGCTAGAAAAAGAGGCGCTCGATATTGCCGCGCCGATTTTGCCGGTCGGCGTCAACCCGGAGGTCGTCATCGCCTGCGCGCAAGCCGGGGTCAAGGCCATCCTCTGCGAAAAGCCGATCGCGGCCTCACTAGAAGAGGCTGACCGCATGGTCGCCGAGTGCAAGAGCCGACGCATTCCCTTCGGCGCGGGCGACTTGGACGTCAATCTGCCAGCCTACCAAAGGGCTCTGGAGTTCATTGGTGCGGGTGAGTTGGGGGCGGTCAAGCGCATCACGTTGCTCGGCGGGTCGGGCACTGAGATGTCGGGGGGCGGCTGTCAACGATTTACGCTGATGCGCCACTTTGCTGAATGCGACGAGGTGGCGTGGGTATCGGGCTGGGTCAGCGACGATCCCCTGAGTGAACACGACCAAGGTGGGGCTGGGTACGTGCGTTTCGCCAATGGAATTGAGTCGTTTATCTACCGGGATAAGGATGCGCGCGGCCGCGGCTACGAGGTGGTCTGTGAGGACGGAGTCTTCTACTCAGACGACAATCTCGCCGGTTTGTACCGTTACGTCGAAGGCGACGGGGCGAGTTGGGAGAAGTTGGAAAAGATCGAGGGCGTCTTGCCGGAAGGGCCGATCTACGGCGGAGAGCGCGGGTACGACGCCGAGGGCTGGCGCTGGCCTGGGGACCGCAACAGGGCTAGTTGCAAGGCTATCGTCGACGCACTGGAGCGGGGCGAAGATCCGCCCGGCAGCGGCGAGAACGGCGTCAAGGTCCTCGAAATGGCCATCGCGGTGCGCGAGTCGCATCGGCAGGGGTGTGTGCCCGTGATGCTGCCGCTGGCCGACCGCAGCCTGCGCATGGTGCCCCGCCCTGGACGGATGTACAACAAAAAGCCGATCTACGGCCGCGAACAATACATGGATCAGGTTTTGTCCCAAAAGAAGGACTAAAAGGCCGCTGCGCCGCGAAATAGGAGTTTACCATGGATCGCCCCCGTTTGATTCACTACAACGACGCGCACCACTTCCACGCCAAGCGGCTCGAACCACCAGCCAGCCGCCACCTCCTGAACTGGCCGGTAGATGAAGTGTTGGGCACGGGTGTGGATTTGCTGGTTTTGGGATTGGGTTATAGCGACGTCTTCTTCCATCAGAGCGCGGTCGGTCGCGTGGTGGGGCAGGGCAAGGAGGTGTGGGAAAATTACATCGACTGGCGGATCATGCAGATGGTCGAGGTGGCTAAGGAACTGGGCACCGACCAACTGCGGGCCGTCGTTGAGCGCGGCCGGGAGACGGGGATGAAGGTCTTTCCCAGCCTCAAGCTCCAGGACTCTGCCCGGCCGGGAAGCGAGCGCTTCGGGCGGCTCAAGGAACAGTACGGAGCCGCAGTGTGCATTGGCGACGCTGGCCGAGCCGAGTGGTGTTACGACTACGCGCAAGAGGCCGTGCAGGAGTACAAGCTGGCCATCATCGGCGAAGTGCTGGAAGGCTACCAGTCCGATGGGTTGGAACTGGATTTTTGCTTTGACAATTTCTATTTCAAACAGGACGAGATCGAGGAAAACGCGCCGTTGATGACCGAGTTTGTGGCCAAGGTGCGGGCGTTGGCCGAGGAAATCGGCGCGCGGCAGGGCCGCAAAATTCCGCTTATGGCGCGGGTGCATCTGCACGAGGAAGACAATCTCGCGGTGGGGCTGGATGTGGAGGCTTGGCTGCGGGCCGGCAGCCTCGACTGGATCGTCGGTCAGGACGCGAACGCGCTGGTTGATGTAGGTATTCAGGCACCGTGGCTGGCTGAGGTGGCCGAGAATGCGGGTGCGGCCGCGTATTATCGGTCGCCGCGCCGAATCTACGACGAGCGGGTGGGGTTGCCGAGCATTGAGATGTACCGGGCACTTAGCCAGACCTTAGCTTGGCAGGGCTACGCCGGGATGTACTTGGGCTATATGCCTTGGCCCTTGGCCGAGCGCGAGTACCAGATCCTGCGCGAGGTGGCCTATCCGCAGGTACACGCCCGGCGCGACAAGCGCTACTTGTTGCAGCCGCGCGAGGGGGTCATCGGGGAAGAGACTTCTACGCCAGAGCGCCAAGTGCCGGAACAGCTCTTGGAGGGCGAGACGGTCGCGCTCGACGTTTGGGTGGCCGACGATGTGGAGAGCGCCCGCGGTGACGGCGAGATGCGTCCGGCTATTTTGACGTTGCGCTTTTCCTTTTTTTGCATTGAGGACGAGATTGAAATGCGCTTTAATGGCCGGGTTTTGTCGCGCGCCGAAGCCGAGATCAGCGACGAGCGCGCGCTGACTATTCCCGTACAACTCGCCGGGGGTATGGCGGTGCAAGCCCCGTTGGGTTTTTCAGCGCACTGGTTTCGCTTTCGCTTGGCACCAGAGGAAGTAAGGCGCGGGGCCAATCGGGTCGAGATTGAGGTGAAGAAGCTGGAGGCGCGGGCGGGTTTTGTCCGCAGCATTAACGGGGCGGAAATTCTGGTCCGCTACAAGGACTTTGTGCGTCCCGAGGGCTTGGTACTGGAGCGGATCGCTCCGCCGGGAGGTTGAGATGCGCGTATTGATTACGGGAACTAGCGGTTTTATTGGCCGGGCGTTGGCTGCGGATATGGCGGCGGAGCACGAGGTGGTCTGTCTGTCGCGCCAGCCGACGGAGGTCGCGGGGGTGGCGGTGGTGGTTGGGGATTTTACGCGAGGGGAGGATTTGCACCGGTTGGATCGGTGGGACTTTGACGCGCTAGTCCATCTGGGGGCGGTGACGGGTGCGGGTGCTGAGGCGGATCTGATGCGAGTTAATGTCATGGGGACCTACGGCTTGTTGCGCTATCTGATTGATCGGGGTTGCAGCAAATTCGCATTGGCCTCGTCGATTGCCGCGGTCGGGATGCAGTCGGTGCATTTTCGGCCGCTCGAACTGCCGATGTCGGATGAGCATCCGTGTCTCGACCGCGAAGGCTACGGTTTTTCCAAATACATGATGGAGGAGACGACTCGCTATCTGGCGCGGCAGCGAGAGGAGCTAGATTTCATCAATATTAGGCTGGCTTCGATTTGGCCCGAGGATAGGGTTCCTGCGCCACGGCAGCCGGGGTCGGTGGGACAGTGGGGAATGGGGGCGATTTCGTGCATGTATTTGAGCGATGCGGTGCGGTGTTTCCGGCTGGCGGCGGAGAGTGCGCACAAGGCGGGGGTGCGGATTTTGAACGCGGTGGGGACGCAGGCTTGTGTGGCCTGTACGGTACCGGAGTTGATGCGGATTTGGTATGGGGCGGATGTGGAGAAGATCGACATGACGCACTATGAGCGGGAGGGGCACGAGCGGGATCCGGTGTATGATATTGCGCGGATTAAAGCGGAGTTGGGATTTGTGCCGGCGCGGAGTGTGTTGCCGGAGTGAGCCGATGCGGATGACCTAAGTACACGACAGTAATCCACTGGACGTTAGGAATGGGCGACCTGAGATGCTTCGACTCTGCTCCGCTCCGCTCAGCATGACGGGTGATGACGCCCATGCTGTCATGCTGAGCGAAGCGGAGCATCCCCTACTGCTCTATTGTCGTGTACTTAGCGGATGACTATTCCCGTGCGAAGGGTTGGGGGCGCTGAGTGGTGCTGTCTTCCCACTGGCCGCCCACCGGCCTGAGTTGACCCGTGCCCGTCACCGCGAAATTGCGACCGTCGCGTTCGGGCACTACGTAGCGTTCGTACCACGCCTCTAGTCGCTGCTTCAGGTCGCCGATTCGCTCGGCTTGGCTGGGATCGTCCGCCAGATTGGCGCGCTCGTCCGGGTCGTTGGCTAGGTCGTAGAGTTCGTGCGGCCCTTCTGGATAGCGGTGGACGTATTTCCACTCCTCGGTGCGCATCATCCGCGTTGCCCCGTACTCGTCGTAAATGACCACTTCCTGCCGACCGGTGTCGTCCGCTCCCAACAACAGTGGCAGCGCGCTTTGTCCGGGCAAATTGGGGCCTTCGGGTAGTGGCAACCCCAGATAGTCGAGCAAGGTCGGCATAAAGTCGTAGGCGCTGACCATGCCCTCATGGACGCTCTCCGCAGGGATGCGGTCAGGGTGGCTGACGACGAAGGGCACTTTGATCGAATTTTCGTACATGTTCGGCGGATAGGTGCCGTTGCCCTTGCCCCAGAAGCCGTGATGGCCGCAGCTAAAGCCGTTGTCGCTGGTGAATACTACTAGCGTGTTCTCGCGCAGCCCTTTCTCCTCTAGCTTATCGAGGATCCGCCCGATGTCGCGGTCCATGGCCGTCACCGCGGCGAAATAGCCCTTGAGCATCTCGCGGTTGCCCAGACAGTTCTCGCTCAGCGAATGGCCCACTGCCCAGGGATGGATCGCTTCCTGCGGACAGGAGTCGAACGCGCAGTTGTCGTAGGAATCGACGATTTCCTGCGGGTGACCAGTCCACGGGCTGTGCGGCGCGGTGTAGTGTACACCTAAGTAAAAGGGCTCGTCGCCGTCGGCGTGCCGATCGATAAACGCCAGCGCGTCGTCAGTGATCGCCGTGGTCACGTAGCCCGGCTCGGTGATCAGTTCGCCATCGCGGATCATGGGCGCGTCGTTGTACGGCCCGCCACCCTGCTGATGCACGTACCAATGCGAAAAGCCGTGCTGCGCGAGTTGGCTGTGCCCGAGGTGCCACTTGCCGCTCAGGCCGCAGACCCAGCCATTTTCCGCGAGGATGTCGGTATAAGCGACCTCGCCTGCGAGATAAGCGGCTGCGGACTCGCCGACATTGCCCTCTCTGATCCAGTCGTGGACCCCGTGCTGCGAGGGAATCCGCCCAGTCAAAAAGGTCGCGCGGCTGGGCGAGCAGACCGGCGTGGCGACGAAGAAATTGTCAAAGCGCATGCCGGTCTGGGCGATGCGGTCGATTGCCGGAGTGCGGATTTCCGCGTTGCCATAGCAGCCGGCTGCCCAAGGGCCTTGGTCGTCGCTGAGGATGAAGACGATGTTGGGTTGATTCATAGTGTATATAGCCTTCAGTAAGAGTCCTATCGCCAGCGCCCGAGACGCTTGCGGATTTCCGCCTTGGGCAGCCTACACCGAGGGTGAGCGCTGATTGCTTCAAGGCCCGCGTGTAGCTCATTTGCGCTGGCAGCGGAAACCTCAGACATCTGGTCTAACAGCCACAAAACACCGTGACAATCGACACGCTCTTCATTGGCTAACCCACGCAGTGCACCATCACCCGTGAGTAAGGTCCAGGTGTTCATTGCCGCAAGGGCGAGAGCGAAGCTATCCGGTAGCGAAATCAACGGTTGCTCGCGCCGGTAGCGAAGGGCACAAGCGACGCCAGTACTATCCAGTTCCTCGATTCGTAGGCCGAGCCTGAGCAGATTCTCGCCCCCGTGATTTTTTAGTTCTCTTTCGTACAAAAGGTCCGGGACAACAAACTGAAAAGGAAGGCGGAAGCAGATTTCCAGTAACGAACCGCGCTCAAGATCAATCAGAATGGACGTGTCGGAAACCAGCGCCTTCATAGACTTCATCATACTCTAGGGGCTCTTCCATGCGCTGGTTCAACTCGTGGACCGAGGTTTCCAGTAGCTCGGCGGCCTTGGCCTCGGATATCGCATCCTCGGCCAAGGCGCGGAAGCACAGGCGCTCGAAACGCCGGGGGACCTCGCCCTGCATGGCGTAAGGCTCTTTATAAGGCGGCCTGCGCCAGCCCAAACGGGAAAATTCGTTAAATAGTCGCCGGAATAGGGTTGGGCCGAAGATACCGAGGTCCTTGCATCGATAGGTCAGCGCCTGAACGCTTACCCCGAACAGTTCCTTGAGGGCAAAAAGTTCGCTCCATCCGATCGACGTGCGGTGCTTGCCTATGGCAGCCCATAGCATCTCAGCAGGCATGAGAAACGCCCCGGCGAAACGGAAGGCAGCCTGCTCGTTATCTACCTTTGCGCCAACCTCCAAGACCATATGCCCCAACTCATGAGCCATTGTGAGACGCTGTCTCTCTCCCCAGTGGCTGTCATTGACGACTAGGACGGGCACTGTGCTCTTGCCGGCGCGGCGCACTCGCGCCATGAGGCCGTCGATATTGTCAAGGGCACAAGAGAGCACCTTGATGCCGCGCTCTTCCAGCAGTTCGACTAGATTGGGAATAGGGTCGAGCCCCAAACCCCAGTGCCGGCGAAGACTATAGGCAGCGCGGTCAGCTTCCGAAGGATCGTTGACGACGGGGTAGGGAGCTTCGCGGGGCTTATCCCAGTCGAGGCTTGGCAAGCCGAGAAACTCCTCGATCATCAGGTAGCGTTCCAGCAAGTGCAGGACTTTGGCTTCGACCTGCATCTCCTCGCGCTTGCTGGTGAGACTCTTCTTGCGAAACTCGACGCCCTCCAGCGCCATCTCTTGGTCCCCGGCCAAGTAGTCCACGGAGACTGAGAGGGCATCGGCTAGCGCAATGAGGACGCCCGAGCTTGGCACGGATTCGTCGCGCTCATACTTGCCGATCGCCTGCGCCGTTACGCGATTTCCAATGCGTTCCTCTAAGCCGCGAAGGGACAGGCCGGCGGCAGAACGAGCGAGCTTGAGTCTTTGTCCTATCATGGGTGATATTCTCTCCTTGACAGTTTACAAATATGATTTATATATGCGTATATT
Organism: Candidatus Latescibacterota bacterium; assembly: GCA_022827835.1. GTDB lineage: Bacteria > Latescibacterota > UBA2968 > UBA8231 > UBA8231. The sequence goes on along the minus strand of JAJEIO010000042.1, from coordinate 12,188 downwards.
GTAAACAGATAGAATTGGATTTTGTCATGCGATGCCACTGAATACGACGATGACTATCACAGCAATATTCTCGAAACAGAGAGAAAATCATGGGACGGAATTTCTATGTTCGCTATGGCGGCTCTCAATGGCTGCCGTCATTGCAATTTACAAAAATATCGATCATCCTACAATATATAAATTACGACCGCCGGAAATGGACGAAGCTCTTGGACCAGCGGCACAAGCAAGGAGTCTTAAATGAATCCTAGGACGATTCCACCGCAACTGACAGAAACAACCGATATTCTACTGGCTGACGTAGCGATCCGCGTCCAACTCAGCCGGACAGACTACAATAAGGCCGTTGACAGGTATCAGACGATCAACGATTGGATTGAGCGCGACGGCAGCCCTCTCAAGGAGCTTGTAGAGTTATTTTACTCGCAGGGGTCTATGGCGATCGGTGCAACTATCGCATCAAGGCTCAGGACGGATGAATTCGATATTGATGTGGTTGCACAGCTTGATCTGCCGGACTACGTACTGCCGCACGAGCCTTTGGACATGCTGTTTGAGGCGATCAGGGGAGAGCCGGGCTCCCGGTACTACAAAAAGACAAAACGAAGAACTCGTTGTGTCACTGTCGATTACGAAGACAAAATGCACATCGACGTTACGCCAGTCATTCGTCGATTGGGCACTCCGGAGCGCGAGAGCTGGCTCTTCCATGACCGGCCAGAAGATCCCCAGGAGCCGAGCTATAGACTCATCGCCAACCCCTATGGCTTCGCCGAATGGTTCAAGGCCAATACGCCGCCCGATCAGGACTTTGCAGATATTTTTGAGAAACGTGCGGCCGAATACGAGCAACTGGTGTTGATGGAGGCTGCGGAGAACGAACCCGTTCCCCTGCAGGAACCGCCATTCCGGAAGTCGAAGGCGGTGATCGTACTCCAACTCCTGAAGAGGTGGCGCAATGTGCAATACGATACGCGGTCTGGACGACGGCCACCGTCAATCCTGATTGCCAAGCTGGTGGCCGATGCCGCTAATCATACGGACCGGCTATCGGAGGAATTGCTGCTTCAGGCGCGGCATATGCTGCACGAGTTCCAGCGTTTCCACAACGCGGGGTGCTGCATTCACGTCACTAATCCTGTTTGCGAACAGGATGTTTTGACAGATCGCTGGCCAGAATCGCTGCGAGACCAAGCGATCTTTATCAACGACCTTGAAAACCTTGTTGCGAAGGTCGAGAGGTTGGTCTCTGGATGTGATCTTAGCGAGATGCAGGCAATCATGATGAATCTGTTTGGCGAAGCGCCGACGGCCGAGGTCTTTCGGGCCTTCAACGAGCGTTTGGGCAAAGAGGTCCGCGACGGGCGAAGCCAGCATCGCCCGAATACTGGCAGTAGGATCATTCCGACAACAGCGGCGACAGGCGCGACCATCCCATCGGGTGCGCTAAAAACGTCCAAGCACACTTTCTTCGGCGGCGAGTGACTCGGATAGTGAATCTGACGATTAGTAGGCAGGTCGAACTCATGCGGCAAAGGTGGCCGGATTTCCGGGTACTCAGCCAGACGGGTCGCTTGGTGCGATGGGAGGGACGGCTTCGACCCCTGAGCCAAATGTACACGGTCCAAGTCGCATTCTGCCTAGAACAAAAACGCCGCAGTGCCCAATGTTCACTGTCTCCGCATGTGATAGTGACTGACCCGCTTCTGCATCGACGAGTTGAAACGCCAGAAGAGCCTATTCCACACCACTACCCCAACCGGGTTTGTCCTAGATACCCCTTCCTCTGCCTCTATGACCCGGCCGCTCACGAGTGGCATCCTCGCCAATCAATCGCCCATACCATTGTTCCTTGGACGATTGATTGGCTGGCTTGCTATGAGGGCTGGCTTGCAACAGGTGAATGGACGGGCGGCGGTCGGCATCCAACAAGCGAGTAGATGCCGAGATGTCCAGCCACAGTGGGGAAGTACCCCCGAAACGATCATCCGGCGCACTCAAGCATCGCCGCGTCCAACTTCCTTGGCCAGAAGATCGGGAATTTCGCATTCTTGCGATTGATGGGGGTGGCATTCGTGGAATTTTCCCGGCCACATTCTTAGCGGGCTTGGAGGAACGCTATCTCGGTGGGGTTTCTGTAGCCCAATACTTTGACCTCATCGCGGGAACCTCAACCGGGGGTATCATTGCCCTTGGGCTCGCTTCGGGGCTTACAGCCACCGAACTGCGCGACCTCTACATTGAGCGTGGGTGTGACATATTTCCCCCTATTCGCAGCGATGTTATTGGGTCGGCAAAACGCTGCTTTTGGGGCCTCTACCAGTATTTCAAGTTTCGCTACGACCGTGAGGCTCTCATGTGCATCCTACGCGAGACCTTCGGGGACCGAAAATTCGGTGAGGCACAGACGCGGCTGTGCATTCCTTCATTCGATGGTCGGCACGGAGAGGTGTATATCTTCAAGACCCCGCACCATCCCGACTTTCGCAAGGACGCCAAGGAACCAATGATAAAGGTAGCAGCGGCCACGTCAGCCGCGCCGACATTCTTTCAGCCATTCAAAGACGGTGGCTACACGTTCGTTGATGGTGGAGTCTGGGCAAACAATCCAACCATGATCGCCTTAGTCGATGCCTTGTCCTGCTTCTCAGTCCCACGTGAGCGCATTCGCATTTTGAGCCTAGGCTGTGGAGATGACCAGTATGCCGTTAGTAAAATGAAGACGCTACTAGGTGGTATGTTGGCATGGAAGGACATCATATTTGGTGCGATGCGGCTTCAGTCGCTCAACGCTCTTGGTCAGGCCAGACTGCTGATTGGCGCAGACAGGATTATCAGGGTCAACGCGCCTACGTGTGAGAAGAAAATCCGACTGGACGACTGGAGCCGTGCTGTGGCGGAGCTACCCAATGCCGCAAAAGCGGTCCTCGACGAGTTCGGCGAGAACGCGGCGTCCGCATTTCTAATGGAACACGCCGCCCCTTACCGGCCAATTGTCGACGAGTGCCCATAGGGTATTGTCGGTCGCGCCGGGCATTCCGAGGTCAAAATGGATTAACCGTAGACCGCCTGAATCATGGCATTGATGTAGCCGAAGCAGTACGCATAGGATTGATAGTAGCCCTTTGGATCGTCGTCGGTGCGCGGGACGTGGTCGGGATCAATGCCGTAGCAGTAGCCTGTGTCCTTGAGGGTCTTTAATACCCGGTGGAAGTCCATATCGCCTTCATCGGGCAGAGCCTCGCGGAAGCTATAGAGTCCCCCGAGGAGGTTGCGATAGTGAACTAGGAAGATCGTATTGCGGCTGCCAAAGTATTCTATGATGGGGTAGATTTCATTGGCCGAATCTTTGAGCCCTTCGGCGATGGAGCCGACGCAGAAGTTCCAGCCGTGATACGGACTGCGCTGAATCTCGATGAAACGCTTCATGCCCTCAAAGTCATTGAGGACTTTGTCAACGCCCTTATAACCGGGAGGTGTGGCAGGGTCTTCCTGGGAATTGCCCATGCGAACCTTGAATTCTTCTGCAACCGGAATCATGCGTTCGAGCAGATACTCAATTCGTTCCCAGTGCATGTCTGCGGTGACGCGCCCGGCCTCGGTCAGCTTGGCCTGTTCTTCTGCCGGGACCTTGTCGAGGCGGAAGGCCGTGTGGACGTAGCCGCCGCGACCTTCTTCTTGTTCGGTGCGGTCGATGGGCAGGATGCAAGTGTTATAGCGCAGAGAATCGATACCGGCGCGCGAAGCGGTGCGGATCATTTCGCATACGAGGTCGATTTCCCGGTCGCGCTCCGGACTTTTGCCAAAATAGATGATGTTGGGCAAGTGCTGATATATGGGTAGCAAGCTCATATCCAGCGTCAGCCCGAAGGCCTCGTGGTGTTCTCTTTCCCGGATCAACTCGTCGAGATCCCAGCCACGGTCGGGGTGGAAGGGAAAGTTGGCGGCCTTGTGGCGCACGCCACAGCGCTGCAAAAAGCGCAACTCGGCATCGGTTGACCCAAAACTCTGGGTGCGCACGTACATGCGCCCGCCGTTGGCCGATGTTTGCGATGCGCCTCCGGCGGCCACAGCCGCGGCCTCACCGGCTGCGAGGCCTTGTTCAAATGGATCAGATGTCTTCATGGGATTCCTTTCGTTGGTCTGAGGTGCTGAAATCAGCGGGCGTACTCATCTACTATCTGCTGCACTTTGACTAGATCTACATCGCCACCGTCATGGGGAAAATCGTAGGGCAAGAGCCACCAGTCTTCGGTGAAGGACGCCGCTTCGCCCGGATCTAGAATTTCCTTCGGACCGAAGGGTTCAAGTTCGCACATTTCGTCCTCAAAATACCACAATACTACCGTATAGGCTCCGATGTCGGGATACATTCTTTCTGGGAAGGTCGGAAAGCGCTTGACGAAGAGAAGGTCGTTTCGCATCAGGTAGCCGAACCAGCCTGCGTACGAGTCCACGGCGATCCAGGGTTCTATGGGGGTATCGACGATTTCGAGAAAATTGTCCCGCACGCGGATATTGGGATCCTCCGGCTCGTAGTTGATGATTGGACCCGGTCCGAAGACGATGTACTTCCTAGGAAAGCGGTTGAAGTGATCTCCCAAGGGCACTAGGCAGATCCCTTTGCCTTGGCCGAAGGTCCGGCTCCAATGATTGCGTTCGATGGTTTCGTCGGAGATGTTTTTGATCAATTGGGTACAGGACAGATGGGACGACTCCGCGTCGAGTTTGAACTCGCGCACGAGTTGGGTGCCCGTGGCTTTGTCTTTGACGCTGATCATCCGGGCGCGACGCGGTCCGAGAATCTCACCCTCCCACTTGCCGACCCACAGGTCCGGATGTGGGGGCAGTACTAGCTCGGGACCAATGTCGAAACGTCCCCCACTCGGATCTATCTGGGGCTTGGCTGGATCGTAAACCCAGCCTTCGTGGTCGGGGTTGAGGTAGATGGCGTTTTCTCCCTTATAGGAGTACTCGAGCACGCGTCCACCGTGGAGTCCCAAAACAACGCGGACATTCTCGTTTGCTAGTTCAATGCAGTCGGCATAGCCGAAATAATTAATCCAACCTGTGCCTTCAGGCATGGCCTCCGCTCCGGAATTTTGCGGTGTGCATATCAACGCCCACGTCGCTGTGAGTATGGAAAGCATTCGGTGTGGTTTCATCGCGGTACCTCCCTGAGAGAATGGACGCGATTAGCAAGGCATCGATCGCGTCGGTCAAAGAATACGCATTCTACGAGAGCCTTCCAAGTGCAGCACGACAGCAGGCTGCTCTGCAACTCCATCAACGTTAGTATGCTGATGTCGCCGCCCGCATATGCTACAAAAACCTTGTGCATCGAATGTCATAGAGTAAGATTAACTTGCGATATTGGGGCGTCTGCACGACTACAGATATAAAGGGCGGGACATGAGTGAGTTGAATGAAAGTACATCAGGCCTGACCCTGCGAGCTTTTTTAGTAGGTGCACTGCTGTCGGCCTGTATCGGCGCTGGGACATGTTATGGAGCCAACGTTGTCGGCGGCTCGCTAATTTCCGTGAATTTCACCACTGGAGCCGCGCTTTTTCTGTTTTTCTTTTTTGTCGGCGGCGTCAATTCACTATTGCGGATATTTCACCGTCCCTCCGCATTCACGGGCGGGGAGTTGGCTACCATTTATGTCATGATGATGGTCGCCTGTGCTATTCCGACGGTTGGGTTGATGGGCTATCTACCTCCCCTGCTGACCGCGCCCTTCTACTACGCGACCCCTGAAAACGACTGGGCGACCATTATCCAGCCACATATCCCATCTTGGCTGGTCCCTGACCCTAGCACAGCCAAAGCGTTTTTTGAAGGACTGCCCAAGGGGGCCTCGATCCCTTGGCAGGTGTGGATCTTGCCGCTCCTAGCTTGGAGTGTGTTTCTCCTCGCTCTTTACTTCGCGATGATCTGTATGATGGTGATCCTCCGCAAACAGTGGATGGATAACGAACGATTGATCTATCCCATCGTCCAAGTGCCTCTGGATATCATCAAAGGGGAAGACACACCCGGCTACATCAACTCCTTCTTCAAGAGCAAGTTGATGTGGGTGGGCTTCCTCATCCCCTTTGTAATCCAGTCCCTGAATGCCCTCCACAATTACTATGCCTACCTACCGGGTATTCAGTTGAGCTATTACCTGCCCATTTTTCGCAACACTATGAGCATCCCCTTTTTCCTCAGCTTCCCCACTATCGGCTTTGCGTATCTAATCAACCTAGACATCGCCTTCGGACTCTGGTTCTTCAGCCTCTTTGCAGTCCTCGAAAAAGGGCTTTTCAACATCATCGGCTTTCACAGCACCGAACAGAGCAGCATATACGGCGTGGGCGACTATCCCTATCTGGCCCATCAAGGTATGGGCGCGATGATCGTGCTCGTATTGTTCGGCTTGTGGGTGGGACGCAAGCACCTGCAAGGCGTCTGGAGGACAGTGCTAGGCAAGGATGGCGGAGAGGACGACAGCGGAGAGATCCTCTCATACCGAGGGGCGGTGTTGGGCCTGCTGGGGATGCTCGTGGTTATGGCCTTCTGGCTCTGGTTGTCTGGTCTCTCCTCGTGGTGGATTATTGTGCTCTTCCTGTTTGGGACCTTTGTCATTTACCTGGGCCTGACGCGCATTGTGGTCCAGGGTGGAGTAGCTGTGGCGCGGTCTCCGATGATCGCCTCGGACTTTGTCATCCTCAGCGTGGGCAGCACTGCGCTCGGTTCGGCGGATTTGGTGTCTTTGGCATTTACCTATATTTGGTCCGCCGACATAAGCACTTTCGTCATGGCTTCTTCTGCCAATGGACTGAAGCTGGCGTCCGATGTGGGGATCGGCAAGCGCAAGCGGCTTTTGTTCTGGGCGATGCTGCTGTCGATCGCGGTGACGCTGGGAGCCTCCTTCTGGGTGCTCACTCGCGAGAGTTACCTGCATGGAGGCATCAACTTCGTCGGACAGGGAGGCTGGAGTTTCGACGCAGGTGCGCGCTATCCCTTCGAGTATGTAAGCCGAGCGATAAGAACGCCGGCCGAGACCGATGTTGGGGGCTGGATCTTCACCGGGGTAGGAGCATCCATCATGGGCTTACTCATGGCCGCTGGGCGGCGCTTCCTTTGGTGGCCTCTGCATCCACTGGGGTACCCAATCAGCGTAATTGGCTATCCAGTGCTGACCGTCTGGTGCAGCGTCTTTCTAGCTTGGCTCTGCAAACTATTCGTTATGAAATATGGCGGTCCTAGGCTCTTTAGAAAGAGTCGGCCTTTCTTTTTGGGATTGATCGCCGGCCAATTTGTCGTTGCCGGTATCTGGTTGATCATAGACCATTTCACCGGCATGATCGGCAACCAGTTGGGACTTACCTAGGGGGTTGTCCCATGCGGTCCCCGCACCGCCGAAACCGTCGAGAAGCCCTAGCAACGCTTTCTTCCCAATCCTGCAGATATTACAGTTGGCTAGTTGCCGAAAGTAAAGTCTTGGAGGTCGATCACCACGCCGCTGTTTTCTGCGGACGCGTTGGCTCCCAATACTGCCGCTAAGCTGTTGAGACTGGGGCCATAGGGGGACCGCATCATCTGTGGGTCTTCCGCTCGCACGGCGTCGATAAAGGCCCGCGCTTGGAAACTGAAGGCGCTCCGATAGGCCCCGTCTTTCGCCTGCCACACGCTCTCGCCGTTCTCTAACACCTCGTTGGTGGACCATTCGATCAGGGAATCGTCGCTTATGATCAGCACTTCACTCCGCGACGCCTCAACATTGGTCAGCACCCGCGAGGTCGTAGCATTGCCTACCACGCCCGAAGCAAAGCGGTAATTCACGCAGTACACATAGGGCATGTTAATTGGTTCAGGCCCCGCGCCGGGTTGACGTTCGAAGTAGAAGGCTGACGCTTTGGTGATGTCTCCGAGAAAATACCGCAAGAGATCGACGGTATGGATCGTGTTTTCGACAAAGGAGCCGCCGCAGAGTTCGTAGCGGCTCGTCCAGTAGCGGATGTGCTTGCCGCTGTAAAATTTGAGGATCTGGGCGTGTCGCGGCTGGCGTGCCGCCAGCAATTCCTGCACTACTTCGGCAGAGGGGTAATAGCGGCTCATAAAACCCACCTGCGAGACGACACCGGCCTTCTCTATTGCTTGGGAAAACTCCACCGCCTGCCCCATGTCCAGACTCACGGGTTTCTCCACGAAAACGTGGATCCCCTTATCGACCGCGGTGGTGATCTCGTCTTGGTGCAATGTCGGCGGCAGACACACATATACTGCGTCTAATTCTTCCTTTTCGAGCATCTCCTCGTGGGACGCATAGACCGCTTGCGCCCCAAATGCCTTGGCCTGTTCCCGGGCTGCCTCCGCGTTGATGTCGCAGAATGCCTGCAGTACCACCTCTCCCGATTCCACCAGCGGTGCCAACGCCGGCAGATGGGCATGCACGGGAATGTGCCCCATGCCAGTGAATCCTAGTCGAATCGCTTTCATTCCTTTTTCCTTATTCTGAAGCGTGGATGACAATGCCTTGGGCCAGCTTGTTATAGCCGCGTTCTCCGTCCCAAACCCCCTGATTGGCGACTCGATATGCGTAGCGGGGGTCGTCGCCGAGCTTGGGGCTGGGATCGGGCAAGTGCAAGTAAGCAGTGTATTTGCCCGGTGCCATAGTGGAGGATAGTGGAACTACGGTGGAAACTACATGCGATGCCCCCGGTTTCCAAGTGCGCGGATCGATGTCGAGGACAAAGGCTTGTACCGCTCCGCTCGCCTCGTTTTCCAAGACGATTGCCACATCTCGCCTATTGTAAAGCGAGGCGAAACCGCGATTGTCTAGGTCGATCTCCACTGCGAGTTGCCCTTCGGGGATGGCAGTGGCCGCAATGCGGCTCTGAGTCAAGACAAATCGCGCTCCCAGCCTCCTCTTTACCTCGTCGAAACAACCCTGTGCGGCCCACTTGTCGAGTACCTCGGGGTGATAGCTGCTATTGAGGTAACTGCCTTTGAGGGTTTCCAGTTCGGCAATGGTCCGTTCGCAATCGTTGAGTGCATGCGGCTGGCAGGTCTCTCCGCCGAACGCGGTGTAGAGGGTCTCGCTTGCGAGATAGGCCACTTCCTCCTCGCGTGTCATCTCTCCTCGTTCGTACGTGCCGACGTCGATCGGCGAGGAGAGGAAACAGTCGTTGTGATGGCCGACGCGGGCGACGCGCTCGCTGCTATAGGCATTATCAGCATTCACTGTGGCGAAGCCGCCGCCAGATATTTTGAAAATCTGCTGTTTTAGGTGGGGATAGCGGACCAAGACTAAGCGGTCGGCGGGAGTATGGTCGAGGATGTGAAACAGCATCTCCCGACCCTGATCGTAGTCGTTTGCGATCGCTGTCGTGTGCCACTCTCCCCACGGACCGATAAATCCCGCTTCAAAGAGGGCGATGACATCCGCATTGGCGGCGAAAATGGGAGATAGCTGCGCGATATGGTTTTTGATGTTCGGCTTTGGTGGGTCCTCGTACGATGTGTAGTCGCCGCTTGGTCCTTTGAAACCGTAAGATCCCCGGACGATGACTTTCATCCCTTGGTCCCGGGCGATGGCAAACCCATTTTCCACTGCGGCGAGAAACGACTCCGGCAAGGACGGGACCTCGCGATAGTCTTGCATAGCGATCTGTCCCCAGACCAACGTATGTCCCTCGTCTCGCCGCCTGCCGATGGCGGGGTCGAGTTGGTGCAAGTTGGTATATATGTAAAATCCTCGCTCAGGGTTGGGAAAGATGTTTGCGTCGGGCTCGTAATGGGTCGCGATGACATCGGCTCGCACTTCACTCATGTTCGCTCCTTTTTTCGCGTCGGCCATTTTTTCTTTTCCACAGGATATTGTGCCTAGCGCAATCGACGCAACGCATACGGTCGTAATTCTGAACATGCGGGCCTTATTGAGAGGGTTCTAAATTGAGTAAGACAAGCAGCCAAGTGCGGTGCCAGTAGGCGCTGTTGACGTAGGGATTTTCGGCCGTGGGCCAGTTTTTCCAGTAGGTCTCGTTGTGGGGAATTCGGTGATACCACTGGATCAGCGGGATTGAAGGCAGCTCGCGGAACCAGATGTCCATTGCACGGCGGAAGAGTGCAACTAGCTCCGGGTCGTCCGGCGCGACCTCGGCCATGCGATCGACTATGGCGTCGAATTCCTCATTTTTCCAGCGCCAGAAGTACTCGGCTGCGGTCCCCGTCGGCTGTACGAAGCGACTGTGGTAGAGGCGCAAGGTGAAATAAGGATCTCGCACCGAAGCTGCGTGTCCTATCACAAAGGCCCGAGCCGTGCCTTGGGTCATGCGGGTATAGGCGTCGTTGGTGGCGCGGAAGCTGGCGTCAAAACCGGCTTGGCGCAATTGTTCGATCAGCACCGGCGTGAAGTCCTGGAAGAGGTTGGGGAAGACATCGACCACTATCTTAAGGCGCGTCCCGTCCTTGCTCCAAAACCCATCTTCGTCCTTGTGCCATCCCTTGCGCTCCATGATCTCTGCTGTGCGGGCCGGATCGTAGGTGTTTAGCTGATATTGCGCGAGAAGATCTTGGATCTGGTCGATATAGCGCATTAGTGGGGGAAATTCGGGATAGGGATAGAGCGTGAACTTGCCCGCTCCCTGCCAACCGACATCAACTACTTGGGCGCGATTGATCGCGTAGTTGATGGCCCAGCGAATCTCTGGGTCGCTGAAGGGTTCTTCGAGATTGTTGAAACCCAAAGACAGCGGCCACCAATCCAGATAGCCGTAGGGTGCTTCCCTGCCCGTCCAAGTGGAGATATTGGGGTTTTGCTCGAGAACGGTCTTGATATTGACTGGGCGCAAGTCCACGCTCGAATCGATCTCGTTGGCCAACAGTTGCTGGGACCACTTGGCTTCATTGCCGAAGGGCAGGTAGATGATGCGCTCCACCTTGGGCAGTTGCTGGAATCCCAATTCAACCGCCCACCAGTCCGGCCGCAGATCCCAAACGCGCTGTTCGGGCGCGGTGATCACTAGGCGGTAAGGTCCACTGACCACCGGCCAGCCTTTGGCTAGGTCGAGATTCTTGAAGGTCTTGGCGTCTTGGTCTTGCCAGATGTGCTCGGGGACGATGCGGACCCCATTGCCGAAGCAATCGGTGAAGTACGAAAACAGAAATCTTGGATTGGATGCCCGCAGGGTGATGCGCGCTGTCAACTCGTCCACGACCACCGCCTCGGCGACCCAAGTTTCCATGTCGGTAGAAAGCAGCAGTTCCGGCGCGTTGGCTTTGAGCATGTTGATGGTGAAGACTAGGTCGCGCGCCGTCCACGGCATGCCGTCGCTCCACTGGACCCCGTCGCGGATTTTGATGGTGACTTCGGTGTAATCGTCGTTGTATTGGTGACTCTCCGCGATCCAGGGGATGAGATTGTTTTCTTCGCTATAGGCATTGTAGTAATAGAGCGGCTCGAAGAGAAAATTGGATCCTGTTGAAGACACCACGCCGGGGATAAAGGGGTTAAAGGCGTCGTAGTCGAGCATTTGGGTCAGCCCGAGGATCAGCGTCCGGTCGCGGGGGACTTGCCGCACACTTGGCTCTTGTTTGGCTTGGTCTTCGGCACCACCGCACGCCAAGAGCAAGGCGCAACAAATCCAAGAGTACCAAATCCGCGTTTGACTGCCGTTTCTCATGTGCAATAGCTTCCTTTTGAATAATCAATCACCAGATGACCGGACTGCATCCGCGATGCCAATTCCCCACCGGAGGATTGATTTTAGTATGCTATGGCCAAGGAGCCGACTTGACGCTCCTGATTTTTGGTTTCGAGGGTCAATTCGTACAGGTATGTGCCCGGCGGCAAGGCTCGTCCTTGGGCATTGCGACCATCCCAAGCATACTCAAACGCGCCGCTTTTGGCATGAGCCGTTGGCAACACGTGCACCACCTGACCGGCTAAATTGTAAATCCGCAACGACACCGGACGCGCCGTAGCCACCTCCCGCAGCTTATACGAAAAGACCACTTCGTCGTTGATGCCATCGCCATTGGGCGTGAAGACGGCTGGCATGGCCTCTACCTGAATCAGTAGATTCCCTCCCAAGGGCGTCTTCACCGCAAGCACATCGCCTGAAAAGCGAAAGGTGGCGTTGCCGGGTTGGATCTGTTGTCGGACTTGGTCGCCATCGGTGCTGTTGAAGACCCAGCCTG
>JAJEIO010000012.1 GCA_022827835.1 Candidatus Latescibacterota bacterium | reverse complement strand
CCTCCCCCCGCTTCCAAGCTCCAATAGACCGTTTCGATCCAGCGCTGCGCTGGCACGAAAGACCACTCCCACGACGCCCATTGAGCGTCGAGTCCCTCGGCGCTGATCTGGTCGAGCGACATGCCCTTGCTCCGGCGCGTGCGCACGCTATCCGTAGTTTCCACCAACATGCGATGGTAAGCCTTCAAATCGTCGAGCGTGGCGACCGGACCGTGGCCGGGGATGATTTTCGCGTCTGCGGGAAGCTGGTCAATGAGCGCGGCGATGTGTTGCGTCAGGGTCTCGACGTCGCCGCCGTACTCTAGATCGACAAAGGGGAAGATGCCGTTGAAGAACAGGTCGCCGAGATGGGCGATCTGGGCGTTGACAAAAAATACGGCGATGTCCCCGTCGGTATGGGCGCGAGGAAAGTGAACGGCGCGGATTTCCTCATCGTTGAAGAACACGGACGCCGACTGCTCAAACGCAATCTCTGGCAAGGCAACCGCCGGCTCGGGCTCAATGTGCCGCTTGCCAAATTCGCCACCCGTCGCCAAGCGCTTGCGGACATTGGCGTGGGCCAAAATCGTCGCGTGCTGGCCAAAGGCGCGGTTGCCGCCGATGTGATCGCCGTGGAAATGCGTGTTGAAGATGTACTTGGGCTGGCCGTCAAAGCGGGCTAGCGCAGCGCGCACCGCATCGGCCTGCGACGCCAATTTATCATCCACCAAAAGAATGCCATCGTCGCCGACGCAAACCCCCACATTGCCACCACCGCCTTGCAACACGTACACCGCGTCGCTGAGCTGGTGGAGCGACAGCTCGGCGGTCGCCGGGCTAATAATCAACAGTGCCGCGATTAATGGGCAAACATTTGCGAAGCGCATGTTTCTTTATCCCTGTGGTTAATGGAAACGGATCACGGATCGCTATTTCTCTCTTCTATCGTCAAGTACCGATTGACCGGCAGGTCGGTAAAAATTTCGCGGTGTTGATCGGGCCAGCGCACTTCGAGCGTATCGACCCGCTTGACGCTCCCCAGCCCGAAGTGGAGGCGGCGGTCCTCGCTGGAGAGGAAACTGCTGCCGCAGATGAGGTCGCGGATTTGCGTCCGCTTGCCAGCGACGAGTCGCGCTCGAGCGCCAATGCCATCGCGGTTGCCGCGCGTACCAACCAAGCGCAGACCCAGCCAATTCCGCCGATTGCCCACATCGTTCCGCAACAGCGAGGGCCGATCGTCGAGATTGGCCACGAAAACATCCAAGTCGCCGTCGTTGTCAAAGTCGAGCACGTTGGCTCCTCGGCTGACGCGAGGCACCTCGGAGCCGAGTGCGACCTGAGTAAACGTTCCGTCGCCAACATTGGCAAAAAGATGATTGGGCTGGGCGTACGCACTGCCGCTGCCGGCGCGGTCGATCTGCGGATACACGTGGCCATTGGCCACCAGCAGATCGAGGTCGCCATCGTTATCATAGTCGAAAAATCCCGCGCCAAAGCCCACATGTGCCCACCCCGCAGGTCCCAAAGCAGCTTCCGCGCTGACATCCGCAAAGGTGCCGTCGCCCTCGTTGCGATAGAGGGTATTGTACTCGTCTGCAAAATGAGTGGCGAGCAAATCGGGGCGTCCGTCGTTGTCGTAGTCGCCCCAAGCTATCCCCATGCTCGCTTGGATTTGTCCGCCGCGGCCATAGGCCAAGCGGGCCGGAAGAGAGCGGTCAGTAAAGCGGCCATCGCCGCGATTGCGATAAAAAAAGTTCGGGCTGGAGTCATTGGCCACGAATAAGTCGGGCCAGCCGTCGGCGTCCGCGTCCGCAAACAGGACGCCCAACCCGTAGCCCGGGGAAGGGTGATTGAGGAGCGCCCAAGCAGTGATGTCGGCAAACTCGTCGCCGTCGTTGCGATAAAACACATCCGCGCCCCCCATCAATCCCCTCGGGCCGACGAAGACCTCTACCCCCTTCCATTGAGCACCCAAGCGTTCGACCTCAGTCGAATCGAATACCGCATAGCTCGCCACGTACAGGTCGAGGTCGCCGTCGCGGTCGTAGTCGGCCCAAGCCGCACCTGTGCTCCAATGGGGCGTGGCCACGCCAGCCGCTGCGGCTACATCGACAAAGCGATCGCCGTCGTTGCGGTAGAGCAAATTCTCCCGCAATTGGGTCGCGTACAGGTCTTGGTCCCCATCGTTGTCAAAATCTGCGCTAGTCGCGCCCATGCCCCAACCGAGGCCCGCAGCCCCAAGCGCCTCGCCCACATCGACAAAGCCGGTCGAGCCATCGTTGCGGAAGAGCGCATGGCCGCCGCCTTTGCCATTGACCCAGTACAGATCCTGATCGCCGTCGCGGTCAAAATCGAGCGCGGCCGTGCCGCCGCCTTTGGCCTCGGGGATATAGCCCTTTTCTAAGCTGCCACTCGTGTGGACGCGGGTCAGGCCGAGTTCAGCGGCCACATCGACGAGGGGCGCAAGCGGCTCGGCTGCAGCGCAGCACGTCCACAGGACGCAGAGACCGCCGATTATATTTGCGGAAAATGCAGACACTAGAAGCTATCTCAGTCGCTAGCATTTAGGAGCAGAGGCACCTCTTGTAACAGTCGATAGGATATCGGACGGCCACAAGGCATATAAGACAGCTACCTAGTACACGCTGGCGACGAGTTTGGTGCTCGTAGTTTGCTCGCCCTCGGCATCTACTTCCACGCCGACGCGACACACATACAGTCCCGGCGGCAGCAGCCGACCCAGTCGGTCCCGCCCATCCCAAGTCAGCCGCTGTACTCCCGCAGCGGTCGCAACCGCCTGCTCGATGCGCTGCACCGACTGGCCATCCAAGCCATAGACCTCCAGAATCAACGCCTTGGCTCCCTGCACTTGGAACACCGGAAAGACCAATTCCACCACGTCGTTGATCCCGTCCCCATTGGGCGTAAATGGATTGGTCGACGTGACCACTTCACCCAAAACGGCCTTGGTAAAGGGCGTAAACACAGTCAGGCCGCGGCCCCCGTTGACTCCGCCATCCACCCGCTGCCACACTTGGTCGTCCCCTTGGCCGCGCCCGACTTGCACCCCAAAGGCATTGCTAACCAAGTAGAGTGCACCAGCAAAGCGCAGCGACACGACGTCCTGCCCCTGCGCGACCTCCGCAGGCAACTGCACCCACAGCGAATCCGGGCCGGTTGGCACCCGCTCTAGCTGATCGCGTCCGTACTGCTCTTCACCCACGGCCCCGTCGATCAGGTCCATCTCCGCACCCGGCGGCAACTCCACCAGCACTTGGTCAAACCCACTGTTGCCATCTTGGAACGCGGGCCGCAAAAGCAAGGTAAACGTCTGCGGCTGCCCGCGCTGAGACGTTCTGCTGGGGGTGATCTCGCCGAGAATTTGACTGGCGAGGGGCGCGTCCAGCGCGAGGCGCAGGGAGCGCAGCAACGCGGATGCGTCTGGATCGTCTGAGCGCAGGGTTGCCTCGATCATCACGTAGCGGCGCGGACTCGGCGAAGTGATGGGCGCGCCCGAGACCGAATAAGGCAGACTCCACGGGCTCCAATCCGAGCCGGGGATGATGGTAACGGTCGAATCGCCGCGCTGAAAACTGAGCAATTTGCGGTACTTGGCCTCGGTCACTTCTTGGCCCGTGTTCGAAAAGTAGCGGATGTTCTGGCCGAGTTGATTCCCACTGCGGGTGCGGACGCGCACTTGGGTGCCGAGCGGCGCGGTGGCCGTCCAGTGCATCGACGACAGGATGCGAGCGGAGCGCCCCAATTCTATCGGCTCAGACGTGAGCGATACCTCGGGGAGAAAGCCGCGTCCGTATAGCTGTATCTCGCGGATGGCCGGGCGGGCCGACCCCTTGACCAAGGTGTAATTCATCCTGAAGTAACGCGCCTTGGTCAGCGGAAACACATTGTCCTGAAAGAGAATATCGCGATGCGCGGTTCCTTCTCCGCCTTCCAAGCCGCGCGCCGTCAATGCGACGTAGCTCAAGCTGCCGTCCGGTGCGCGGCTGCCGTCGGAAAGCGCGATCCCGTAATTGGGAAACGCTCGGCTATACCTATCGCCAAAGACGATGGCGACGCGATTGACCCAGTACCAGGTTCCCAAGTCGAAATAGATATTGCGATGCGGGTCCTGAAATACAACCGCTGGATCGTTGCCGCTGAAGCCCACTTCCACACTCCAGAAGGAGCCCCACTCGCCATCTACAGTTAGCTTTTCCGCGCCCAAATTGCCATAGCCGATAATTTCCCCGCCGCGATCTAGGGCACCAAGGCTAATGTTGTCGCCCATGGTCCACACCTCGACTTCGGTCAGCCGCGGCCTTTCCCGGCGATAGTATTCGACCGGGCCTTGCCATTCCGCCTCAATCGCCTCGTATGTCGCTTGGTCTATTGGCCGCAAAACGCCGCTCGACTCGCGGCGAAAGTAGAGCACATCGCCGCGCTCTTCCTCCGGCAGACTGTTCCAGCGCGCAGCACTGATTTGCTCGGCCTGGCCCAAATCGCTGGCCGTCGCCACCACCTGGAGAAACTGAATCAACCGACCAGTAAGCCCCGGGTCCACTTGGCGGGTAGGCTGTAACTCGAACTCATAGACGCGCTGCAATTTATTTAACCCCTCGCTGTGGCCAGCGGGCAGGTAGCTGAAGGACTCGCTTTGCAGGAAGGCGGGATCGCCGTTGGCAGTGAGCACCTTGAACTGGAGGAATGGATCGCCTTGGCCTTCAACGGCGAACTTAACCACCACCTTCTGCGCCCACACCAGCCGCCCCAAGTCGATTTCGATCCACCACTTGTCGAGTGGGTCCGCCAAGTTCGGTTCCCAGAAGGTATCCTCCCGGCCATCTAGGATATTGGCGGCCCCCACAAGGTTGGTTCCAGCATTGCGGATACCACCCTGCCCCCCATCCCCATAGGTGAACGCACTAGCGTCCAAGACAGCGTTGACCTGCTCGCGGATAAATGCGGGCCGGACGCCTGCGTCGCTGAAGTCCAAGCTGCCCGGCGGAAAGCTCCACGCCGGCCAGTGCTCTGGGGCGACGTTTAACCCGTTGTCGTCGAGTTGGTACGCTTGACACCACGCCGCCGATGCCGTCAGCAAAGCCGTGCTCACAATCGCAACGCTTTTCATGGCTGCTTCAGTGTGGATCGCCCACGCGCCAGCGGTGTTTTTCCACCCCATCCATGTCCAGTTCAATCCCAAAACCCGGGCCTTCCGGCAGCACAATGCAACTGTCCTCCACCCGCAGCGGCTCGGTGATGATCTCGTCCCGCCACGCAATGCCGGTGACAAACTCCATGGGAGCCACATTCGGTATGGAAGCCATCAAATGCGCGGCCGCGATGATGCCGACCGGGCCTTTGGTGTTGTGCGGCGAGATGGGAACGTGAAAGGTGTCGGCAATGGCCGCGATTTTGCGCACCTCGGTAATCCCACCGGCGTACATCAGGTCGGGTTGCGCCACGTCGATGCCGTCTAGGTCCAACAATTGGCGGTAGTGGCTCTTGGTGTTGAGCCGCTCGCTGCCCATGACCGGAATGGAGATTTCTCGCCGCACCTTGGGATAGGCGTTCAGATCTTCCGGCGGCACGGGGTCTTCAAACACGTAGAGATCGGACGACTCTATGGCGCGAGCCAAGCGGATGCACTGGGCCACTGTGAAGCGGCCGTGGCAATCGATCAACAGCTTGACATCCGGCCCCACTGCTTCTCGCACTGCGGCGAAGTGCTCTGCCGTCTCTGTCGGATGGCCGTCGTCCGCGTACTGACCGAAGTCGGCCCCACTCCGCGACCGCGCTCCGCCCTTGAGCGCAGTGTACCCCTCTTCTACCTTTTCCCGCGCCATTCTCGCCGAATCCTCGGGCGTGACACCGCCAAAGTGCGTATAGACCTCGACTCGGTCGCGGAACTTGCCGCCCAACAGTTCGACCACCGGCAGATTCGCCACCTTGCCCTTGATGTCCCACAGCGCTTGGTCAATGCCGCTCATGGCGCTCATCCACACGGGACCCGCCATGCGCCAGATGCCGCTCAGCGAGGAGCGCAAATAGAGCTTGTGCCACAAGTACTCAATGCGCGCGGGGTCTTCGCCGATCAACTCCTGTTTGAGATGCTCGACCGCAGCTACGACCACCGGCTCCTTTTGGGAATACGTGGCCTCGCCCAAGCCCACTAGACCTTCGTCCGTAAAGACCCGCACAATCGTCCATTTGCGGCCCGGCGAGTCAATCAGAATGGTATCAATATCGCGTATTTTCATCGCTCTAATTTCCCTTTTGGGCTTTGAGGATCAGAGGGTGGGTTCGGCTGTTGGCAGGTCCGCGCCATTATACGCCCATTGCAAGTGTATATGGCTGGTCGAGAAACTTTGGTTGGTACGCCCCCCCGGCATATCCAGTGTCCGTTCCCAGCAATGGGGCGTCAACACGCCTTGCACTTCTTGGTAGCGATTGTAAGTAGTGATCCAAGTCGGCGGTAGAAAGTTGGGGTTGGCTTGCTTGAACCATTGCTCTTCTTGGGGCGTTAGCTTTTCTCTGGTCTCGGCCAAGAGCGCCGTGCGACAATCAAAGAGCGCCTCGAAATAGTGCCCGAACTTCCGGTCATCTACCAGCAAGACATCATGGCAAGTCCCGTCCTTATGGCGCTCTTGCTCGAGATAATCCAAAGCCACGCCCTCGCCCATAAAGCGGTCGATGAAATGCCAGCGGACCTCTTCACCCCGGTGGCGCTTTGCGGCCAGATCAGGAGGCAGGATGTCTCTATACCGCCCCCAGCGATCTTCAAAGAGCGCCTCGAATGCACTTCGCTGCCGCTCGGCGGGATTTTTGCTCACATAAGATGGATTGGAGACTGCCGGGTCGAACGAAACCTCTACCTTGTATTTTTCTTTTGTGGCGACAGCGCGATCCCCCCATCCTTCGTAGTGCCAAGTCGCCACCGGATACAGATAGGGAGTCACCGGAGTCTCCTTTAGGCAGACACCACTTTGGCAAGAAGGCCTTTCCAACTCTCTTACGTTGGCCTCTAACCACACCATCGCGCTCATTGCTCGTATATCAAGTAGGCGTTGCCTACCACCCATAGCTTCAATCGCCCGCTCTACCACCTCCAAGGCCCGGTCGCGGTCTGCACCCATCTTGGCTAGGGGAAAGCGCACGTAGTCCTCGCGATAGTTCCCCTCGGCGGCCACGAACGCCAAAAGCAAGGAGTCGATATTCACATCGCCAGACCGCTCTATCCGTATCCTCTTTTCGAGGTGAGCCATGTCGGCGCGGATCTCGGGCGGCAATTGCTCTGCAATCTCGTCAAGAGGAACGGATTCGGTGGGTTCCTGAGCAAGCTGTCGTGGAGCACCCTTGACGACCAACCGCTGCATTTGCCGGTCGTGCAAAGCTGGTTTCGTGGGATCAAAGACCCTCGTTTCCAGTGTGTGCGGCGGCGGACGAAAAACCACCTGAAGGGCCGGTTGCGAGTCAGGCATGGTAGGAGTCAACAAAACCACGGCCAGATGCAGAAGGACTGAGAGGAACAGGCAGACAGCTACTCTCTTGGTTTCAGTTGTGGACCACTGCATGGCAATCTCCTTTCGTACTCAGCGACGCAGATGACCGTTTTCAAGCAAACAGTCGAACACTTCTTGCGCCACAGTGCTAGCTACCTCTTGGTAAAAATCATCGGGAATAGGTGCCTTGTCCATCTCGAAGTCCGCATTAACGACGAGCCACTTATTCAGTAACTCTTTGTCCTCAAGCACATCTTTCATTACCAACTGCACGGAGGTCTGTAGCTTGAATTGTTGCTGATCATTATCCTTGCCGAATGAGTACCAGTCTGCCAAGTAATCCAAAGTATAGCGGGCGTCCTTGACAGATGCGATATCCGTGGTCCAATGAACGCGGTCGAACTGTTTGAGTTCGTCCAAGAGGACTGGTCGAATGGACTCATGCATTGCAAGGAGAATTTTCTTTTTTGTAGTCTGAGACGAAGCGGCCTTAAATATCTTAGAAAAGACCATATTGTTTATCACACTGTCTATATCTATTCGATGGTGGCCAGATCGGCCAGACAATATAAGACCTTGATCGAGAACGGCCTGCAAGTCCCCACTGTTGCGCGTCTTCACTAACACCTTAAAGGTTCCAGTCGGAACATTCACCACGCTCTCCTCCTCTCCCGGCTCTTCCACCACCGGCGACCCCACGAATGGAACCATCAGAGCCGCTGTATAATCCAACGCTTGAAACTTGAGCAACTTACTTTTGCTCGCCGCCCTCGCGATCAGCGGCTCCAACCCAACATTCTCTTCTTTCTTTAACAGGTCGCCAGCCATATCCACGACCCGCACCAAGTACGCCTTAGCCTCGCGCTCAGAAAAATGCTCGCCGTGCAGCGCAAAAAGCTGTTCGCCGAGGGCCGTAGATTTCTTGCAATGCGTCTTTAGATCCCGCAACAGTGAGACCAAAGAATCCCGACTCACAGCAGCCGACAATCCAGACGCCGTGCTGACGTCCGCGACGAACTCATCCAACGTGCCCTTGTCGTCCCGCTCCATGCGATCGCGCAACTCTTCCAAGGCCACGCGTACAAGATCTATCTCCTGTGCAGAAGCGGCGAAAGCACTTGAAGTCATGCAAAAAAAGACGCAAACCGCAATGCGACACCATGTGTTATTCACGCGTATATCTCCTCGTCAAATCTGCGTCAGAAAGCTGCCCGTATGCCCGGTAATGTAATCAGCCACCAGCCAGACGCCGGCCGCAACCACTTCCCCAAGGATCAGCCCCAGAAAGAACGGACGCAAGCTCCGGTATAGCCGCGGTCCCCCATACTTGAGGATCACCAGCTTGAGCAGCCAAGCGATGAGCGCACTGGCAAAAATGTGGCCTGTCTTCCAGTTCGCGCTGATAGCGTAACCCAGCGGGTTGAGGGGCCACCACAGCAAATGGTGCCGCACCCACATCAGTACGGCCATCACCCCGCCGCCAATCGCCATGAAACACCACGCGTCGAGTCTTGGGCCAGTCAATTCCGCCGCAATGCGCGGGGCCATGTCCTTGGGGCCGTATGTGGCAGCTCCCCAGCCAAAAAACAAGCCGTTGAGGTTGATACCGCCGTATTTGTACGCCAACGCCATGGTAACGTACGAAGAGCCGACCAAGCTCACCACAATGGCGATGACCACCGCCCAGAACAGCCGCCGCTTCCCACTCTTAATTACCTCGCTCATCTTCAGGCCATTGGCGACCGACGACATTACAAACGAGCGGATCTCCGAGTGCCAGCCATACGAAAACCCCAAGGCCACCAAACCAGAGGCCCCTATACTAGCAGCACCGGCACCGGAAATCACAAAGGTCGAGGTCATAATGGGGGGGCGCATCGCCGGAATGCCTCCTTCAGCTACCACCCGCGTCAGGCCCAAAAACAGCACCATGGCCCCAAAGATAAACATCGCCACGCCCAACGGCGGCAGCCCAGCCATCCACAGCCCCAACCCCACCAAGCCGAGCGATGTCAACAAGCCGAAGGTGGCCTGCCGATAAGACATGATTTCGTCGGCATCTTCGACATCTGGATCGTCGCGCCACGCTTTCCGCCACACAGCCTGTAAGTGCCCGCGCGACACCCACAGCCCAATCAGCACGAAGACGATCATCGCCCCCATGCCCTGATGAGCTAGGTACGGCTCCCGCGAGTACAGATCCATCCGCTCCGTGCTTTGCATCCCGAGGACATTGAAGACGCCTCGTTGCATCGTGGTCAGCATGTAGAACACCCAGATAGACGCGGAAATATCCAAGTTGACAAAGTAAAAGAAGCCGATCCACGGTGGGCTGAACCACAAGTCTAAGCGCACGGTATCGCGGAACAAAGGAAGCGACGCATTCCGCGCAATCCCGGGCACCTCCGGGAAATAAGCGTGTAATCCATTGATGCTGAGCAAGACAAATGCAAACGCAAACCCCAGCCACATCGCCTTATTGGTAAAAAACGCCCGCCCAATAGCCCTCCCCTCCTCGCGCTTTATCATCTCCATCGGCACCTGTACCAACGGATACGCCAGCTTCTCCCGATCTACCCATTGCTTGCGCAGGATGACCATCGTGCAAATCATCGCCGCGCTGAGCGCCAAGAAGAAGCCGTACCAATAGGTCAGCGGCAGCACCCACGCTCCCCAAGGGATGGCGGCCCCTTCGGGTAGCCCTTCAAAAAAGTAGCGCGCCACGTTTTCGCCGCGCGGGATCATCCACGTGGGGATGTACTGGTTGTATAAAAAATCCCAGTTATTCTCCGGCGTCGCATAGTACGTGGAACCGACCAGACAAGGAATGATAAATTGAGTAAACCCCATCCCGGGAATGCAGCAGGCAACTACCAACATGATGTAGATGGTAATCAGCTCGGATTGGGTCAGGGCCAAGGAGCGGCGCAGACAGTACACAAGGCCGCTGGCGGGCACTAAAAAAAAGAAGAAAAATAAAGCGGCCGGCGTACTAAAATTTAAGGTCAGGTACGAGCCGCGGATAATAGTCGTCGCGTACGCGTCTAAACCATTGAGCAGCAAGGCGAGCACCGCGCCGAGCAGGATGCCCCGCGTGGGAATGCCGGCGGTATCCTGCTGCCCTTCCTCCTGGTTCACCCATTCGCGGTATGCTGGAGGAATCTGTTTTTTCAATTCCGTTTACCCCGGCCATGGTTCAAATCAGTAAATGCTAGCGACGAGTTTGGTAATCGTCGTTTGCTCGCCTTCGGCATCGACCTCCATGCCGACCCGGCACAAATACAGGCCCGGCGGCATTAGACGACCTTGATCATCCCGCCCGTCCCACGTCAAGCGCTGCACTCCAGCGGCGTGTGCCACCACTGGAACCACCTGCCGTACGCGCTGGCCGTCTAAGCCATACACCTCTAGCATCAACGCCTTGGCACCCTGCACAGCGAACACCGGAAACACCAATTCCACCACGTCGTTGATCCCGTCCCCATTGGGCGTAAACGGATTCGACGACACAGCCACTTCACCCAACAGCCCGCCGCTAAATGGGGTCAACACCTGCAAGCTGCGACCAGCACCAGCATCCACCCGCTGCCACACCCGCTCGTCCCCTTCGCCCAACCCCACCTGCACGGCAAACGCATTGCTCGCGAGGTAGAGCACACCGGAAAATTGCAGCGCCACGAACCCCTCTCCCTCCGCCACGGGCGCGGGTAGCTGCACCCACAGCGAATCGGTCCCAGTCTCTACCCGCGTCACTTCTTCCGGCCCGTAGCGCACGCGCTCTGCACCCACAACCACTTCCTCCAGATCAACCGCCGCCCCCGACGGCAACACCACTAGCACCTGGTCGAAGCCGCGATTGTCGGCTTGGAACTGCGGCTGCAAAGACAGCGTGAAGGTCGTGCGCTCTCCGCGCTGCTGCGTCTGTCGCGGCTGCACTTCGCCTATAACTTGGCTGGCCAAAGGCCAATCCAATGCGATGTGCATACCGCGCAACAACGCCCCGTGGCCGGGATCATCCGAGCGCAAAGTGGCCTCCACTATGGCGTAGCGACGCGGGCTTGGCGAGGAGATCGGCGCACCCGTGGCCGTGTAGTATGGACTCCAAGAGCTCCAGTCGGCACCGGGAACCACCGAGATGGTCGAATCGCCGCGCTGAAAGCTGAGTAGCTTGCGATATTTGGCCTCGGTCACCTCTTTCCCGGCGTTGGTGAAGTAGTGGATTTCCTCGTCGAGTTGGTTGCCAGTGCGCGTGCGAAATTGCACTTGGGTGCCCGGGGGAGTGTCGGCTGCCCAGTGAATGGAAGACAGGATACGGGGATCGCTGCCCAGCTCCATAGGAGCCGATTGCAGCGTCACCTGCGGCAAGAAACCGCGGCCGTAGAGTTGGAGCTCGCGGATGCCGGAATTGGCCCAATTCGGGACGATGAGCACGCGGTAATCCATCTTGAAGTAGCGCGCCCTAGTGAGCGGAAAGGCATTGTCCTGATAAAAAATGTGGGGGAACAACCCACTGAAGCGGCCCGGCTCTACTTCGGCGGTTTCTCGCGTGGTCAGCGCAACATAGGCCAAGCTGCCGTCTGGGTTGCGCTGGCCATTCGAGAGGTTGATGACGTAGTTGGGGAACGCGCCGGTAAAGCCGTGGGCGATGTTTTCGCGGTCAAAGCCGATGACCACTCGGCTGATCCAGAACCAAGTCCCCAAGTCGAAGAGGAGTTCGCGGTCGAACTCCACGTCGATGTGCTCGACGCCGCTGACGCCCACTTGCTCGGTCCACACAGTCTTGTAGTCGCCGTCAATGGCCAAGCGCTCCGTCCCGGTGTTGCTCGTGCCCCCGATCAACCCGCCCCGGTTCAGCGAGCCCAAGCTGATGTTGTCGCCCTCGGTCCACACCTCCACCTCGGCCAGCCGCGGCCGCTCCCGTCGATAGTACTTAATCGGGCCAGCGCGCGACTCGCTCAGTGCTGCGTGCTGATCTTGGTCGATCTGCCGCAAAACACCCGAGGACTCGCGCAAGAAGTAGATCACATCGCCGCGCTCTTCCTCTGGCAAGCTGTTCCAGCGGGTCTCGCTGACTTCGTGCCCTTGGCCGCGCGCGCTGGCCGTGGCCACGATCTGGACGAACTGGAACATATCGCCGACAAAGTCCGCGTCCGCTTCCTGTGAGGGCTTCAGATCAAACTCAAAGACGCGCTGGGATTTGTTCAAGCCTTCGCTGCGACCGGCCTGCGCAAAGCGGATCGCCTTGCTCTGGGAGAAAGCCGGGAGGCCGTTGGACGTGAGTACCTTGAACTGCAAGAAAGGATCGCCCATGCCTTCCGGCGCGAATTTCACCACGATCTTGCGCGCCCACACCAAGCGGCCCAAATCGACCTCGATCCACCAATCGCGGAGAGGCGCTTCTACATCCGGCTCCCAGAAAGTATCCTCTTGGCCGTCTATGACATTCGCGGCCTCAGCCAAGTTAGTGCCCGCCGCCCGGATTCCTCCCTGTACGCCTTCGCCGGACACAAAGTTCGGGGCGTCTAGCACGGCGTTAATTTGCTCGCGGATGCGGTGCGGACGCACCCCTTCCGCGCCCAATTGCACCGTACCTGCGGCTATCTCCCATTCCGCCCAGTCGCCCTCGTCAACGGCGACCCGGTCCGATTCGATGCGGAATCCTTGGGGCCACGCCGCAACGGCGACCAGCAGGGCGCAAGCAACAAGCCACAACCGAGTCACGCGACCTTCTCCTCCCCCACCTGCTGACACGCCGCGATAAATTCCTCAGCCGTGGTGGTATAACCAATCAGATGTTCAAAGTTGCGCAGCGTGATCCGGTTGATCCAACCGCCTTCCGGCAGGCTGTCGTCTAGCGTGTCTGGCATCTCGATTGTACCGGGGGCGTTTGAACAATCGCGCAACAGAATGACGCGGTAATTCCGCCCTACGGCTTCGGCGCAGGTGTAGTGCAAGCAGGCCCGCCGACTGTAGCCAACCACGAACAGCGTCCTAATGCCATAGCTGCGCAAGTGCTGGTCCAAAAAGGTGTCGTGGAAGCCGCTCCAGATCCACTTGGGGAAATTGCGCTCGCCCTCGCGCGGGGCCACGTATTCGAGGTATTCGGGTTTGTATTCTTGCCGCGCCCAGCTCGCAATGCCGTTGCCGCCCTTAGTCTTGCCCCAGATCTCACCCACGATGTTGCCGGGGTCGGCCACTAGGCGCAGGTCGTTGTGGACGTAATTCACCAGCATCCCGCTGGCGCGCGCGGCTTGCAAAGCCGGCGCGATGAAGTTCTTGGTCGTTGGATTGGGCGAGCGCCCATCGACATCCACCAACAGAAAGGCGCACTCGGCGAACTCTAGGGTCAGGGTCTCGTACCCATAGTCGTACCCACCGGGATAATCCTTGTAATAGCGAATGGGGATTTGGATGTTGGCCATAGGGGTCTCCTTTTTTAATAGACCACGGCGACAGTTCCCGCTAGCTGATCGCCGCCTTTTTCCGACTCCACCGATATGCGATAAACGTACAGGCCCGGGGGCACCCGCTCGCCGTTCTCGTCCCGGCCATCCCAAGAAAAGCGCAAACCGCCGCTGTGCTGCTGCCCATCGTGAATCACCCGCAACGAGCGGCCGGACAAATCGAAGACCGCGAGGCGCAAGGGTACCTCTTGGGTTACCTGCAACAGCTTGAAAGAGAAGTTAATCTGCTCGTTTATCCCATCGCCATTGGGGGTGACAATCTTCGGCTGCACTTCTATATCGTCCAGCAGACGGCGGGAAATCGAGGTGCGGACCGTGAGTACCTCGCTCACTATCTCGCTGGCCGCATCGCCGCGATTGATAGGTTGCGCCAGTTCCAAGGGACGCTGCGAGTCGCTCACCCAGCCGCGGAAAGTCGTGCCGTAGCGCAGCACCGGAGCACGAAAAAACACCTCAATCACCCCGCCGGAATCCCCGGATGTGCGCGGGGGAAACAAGTCCACCGAAAAGCGCAGCGAATCCGGCGCAATGTGCACGGCAAAGCTGTCCAAGCCCGTGGCCTGGATCGAATCCACGCTAGCCACGCCAAAGGGCGCGGCGATTTCCACTCCGTCAAAACCAGAGTGCTGCGCGCGGATGATGGGCTGAATGGCATACCTAAACGACGCGATCTCGCCCAGAGTAACCTCGGGGGGATATATTTCGCCCAGCACTTGCTCGGCGAGCGGCGGCTTGGTCGCCGAGAATTCGATGAACTCTAGCTCACCGCCCTCACTACCTACGGGCAAAAAATCGACCCGCAGTTGCAAGACCGAATTGGGACCGGGCGAGGCTATGGCAGTGCCGCTGCTGTCGGCGAACGCATAGGGCGACGACCAGAAGCTCCAGTTGTCAATGTCGTAGGTGATTTCGCCGGCCTCACCCGGTTTGAGAAAGAGGTAGTCCGTAGCGTCGAGGGGCTGTCCCTCTTCGTCGAGCGACGTCACTTCATCGCCCCGGCCGGTGAAGCGCCAATACACGTTTGGATCGAGATCCTTCCCGGCCCGCGATTGGATCCAGACGCGGGCGCGAGGATCCTGGCGGCCGCGCCAGCGGATGTCACCCCACACGGCCGGCTCGCCGAGGTCGATAAACGGGCTGACGTACGATGCTTGGTGCGCGTAGCCTACGCCATAGACTTCCACTTCGCCGATGTGCAGGGCCTTGGGCGACGCGCGGAGGAGCAACAGCCCCACGCTGCGAGCGAGGGCCGGGGGAAAGCTCACGTCTATGGTGTCCTGCACGTTTTCGGGTAGCTCAAAGACGAGTTGGCCGCCGACGCGGGCAGCGCCATACCCCGATACGGTGTCTTTTTTCTGCACGCCTAAGTCGGCGCTCACGTACAACCCATCGGGATACAGGCCGCTTTCCGCGGCGACGATCCGCACCCTGTTGACAAAAAACAGGCCACCAAGATCCATGGTAACGCGCCGCGACTCCAAGTAGCGCTGGCCCGTGAACCGGCTCTGAATGCCTGCCACCCATTCCCAGAACGTCGTCGGATCGGCGTCGATCATGTTCTTGGACAGATCGGTGATGGAATAGCTCGCTACCCCGCTCACCCGCACGTAAGGCCCCCCATTCCGCTCCGGGCTAGTGAGGGCGATGTTGGTCTCCGGCGTCAAAAAGATCGGCCGCAGCATTCCCGCGGCGAGGGCCTCGGTGTCAAGGCTTTGCTCCTCCTCAAAGTCGCTCCAAGACAATTGATGGAAATTCACTCCGGCCTCGCTCGGGCGGGGCAGGTCCTCGCCGCCGATGCGGTAAATCTCCACGGCCCCGCCCCTTCCCAGCGCGAGCGCGGCGAGCGCGAAGGCTAATAGCGTCCTTTTTCTCATGGCGTCCGCACCTTAGTCGAGCCCAGCATAGACCGTCACAAATTGGGATGCGCCGGTAAAGGCGTCTTCTCCCTTGCGGTCGATGCGGCTGACTCGCAGGCCCATCTGGGTGGTCAAACTGTACCCTAAATACGCGCCTGTATTGGAGTACTGGATGGCGAGCACCGTCTCTCGATAGTCTGGCGACAGACCCAAGGCCCGCACTTTTTCCTCGTCTTCGAGCTGGCTGAATATGGTGTACTCCAATCCAGCCCTCAGTTCGGAGCGGGTCAAGATTGCGACCTCGCCGATCAAGAACAAGAGCAGGGCGTTTTCCTTGCGCACGGGATCGTTGCTCAGCAGCGGCGCTTCGCGGCGGTGTTCGTTCTTGATCTTGGGGGCCAGCACCACGCGGCCGATCGTGCGCCGGAACTCGGCCTTGTTGATCAGACCGAAGAACTGGAAGTTTTCGCGCATGTCCGGCTGCACTTCGTTTTGGTGCCAAATGTCGTATTTCAGCTTGTTGGTAACGGTCAGGCCGGGGATGCTGGTATAGTCAAAACTGGCAAATGCGGAATTGATATAGGTGTTGGGCGCGGCTAAGGGGTCTTCTATCCGCTGCAACGCGCCCGGGGCACCGGTCGGCTGCACCCACTGGACGACATTGTCGGCGATCTCATCCTCGACCCGCTTGAACATGTCGAAGACGCGGACCCGACCCACACCGGCGATGTCCTTGTCCCACGTAACAATCCCGTACGCGGTTTGTTCGCGCTTCTTGGCCGATAGCATGCGCTCCCGTTTGTAGCCGGCGGTCAGTCGCAACTCGGGCGTGAAGTGCATCCCGACGTACGCATTGTAGCCGCGGCGATTGCGGTCGTATGGATAATCCGGGTCCTCGTCGTTTTCAAAACGGTCGATCCAGAAGTTGTTGTTCATGTCCATGCCAAACAAAAACTCCGGGCGATCTACGTGGTAGCGCAGGAAAGGCTCCTCGTAGTCGGGGACGAAATTCGGCCGGAACTCGTTGTCATTTTGGTTGAAATCAGAGATGAAGTCGAGGTTTTCGTCCCAGCCGGGAAAAATCCGCAAATCCGGCCCAAACTGGTTGAGGCGCTGCCAGTCGGGGATGCGGTCCTGGTCGTCGTTGTCGTCAACCCACTCGTAATAATTGGTCGTTGGATCGGTGTAGTCGATGTCGCCCGAGGGCGAGGCAATCAGGCTGGTGGTGCCGTAGTTGTAATCCATGCTATAGGTCTCGGCAAAGAGGAAATAGGGATAGCTCTTCTTCGACAGATTGACCATATAGGCATTGGCTTGGTCCGCAGCCGTGTGGTGGGTCGAAAACGCGCGGTTCGGGTATTTGCGATAGTGCCGACTGCGGTCGAATTCCGCGTACAGATCAAAACCCAGCACTTCCTGCACCTCCAAGGTAAACCCGTAGATGTCGTTGCCCGTAGGCAAGCCGTAATCGAGGCGCAACAGCCCTAGGTTGGAGCCATCCTGGACGTTGCCAGCCGCCCGCTCCACCGTCAGAAAAACGGGCTGCCCCTCGGGTATGTTGAGCTGGCGGTCCGAACTCATCTCGATGTGGTAGTCGTTGGCTACCACCAACTCGATCTGCGCGCGGCGAATGGTGGAAAGCTCCGGGCCGGTGTACGACGGGGAGCGGAAGTCGTAGGTCATTTCGATTCGCTCGGCGCCATCGGCCGCGAGGAATCCGAGGCGTTGCAAGCCGCCGTCGATGATCGGCTCAAAGCCGATTTGGCTGCCCCGCACTGTCTCTTTCTCCACCTCGACGACGCGCTCGCCTGCTTCTGTTTCGCGCGCCACCTCAGTCTCGGATTCAATGATAATGTCCCACGAAAAGAGAGCTGCCCCGCCCTCGCGGTCTTCGGGCGAATCATCGCTCAGGCGAATGAAGATCTGCCCGACGTGCTCTAGATTTTGCCCAACCGTCAACGAGCCGGTCCACGGGTTGCCCTCAAAGCTCTCCAACAGGGTTTGCGAGTTGTGAGCGTTGATGTAGAGGCCGCCTACCTCGACAAAGTCGCCGATCTGCGTCGTGCCGTAGAAGCCCAACAGGTTGGTACTATTGGTGGTTTCAACAGACACGCTCCGCGCCAGCCCTGGGGAGCTAATCCGCGACATCAAGACGGTCAGGCTGTACTTGTCGGACTGAAAGTCGGCCTGGATGCCGTCGAAGGCCGGCTTGGAGAACGTCATCGGCGTCAGCGTGGTGCGGATCATGCTGCCGATCGTCAGGGCCAAGTTGTTTTGCCCCTTTTGGTCGGAGGCAATGACGAGCTGGTTGAACCACGCGCTAAACCTAGAGGTCTTAAAGATCGTGCTGCCAAACTGCTGGGGCTGATTCTGGCTCCAGTCGTAGATGAGCCAGCCGCGGTTGATGAAAGACCCATAGAGGTCGTAAAAATAATCGCCCTCTATGTCGCTGGAGACGTAGCGCTGGTACAGGTCGCGGGCGTAGTTGGTGTATTCCCATTGCTTCCAGCCGTAGAACTGATATAGCTCTTGGGGCACGTACCAACGCCGCACGGCCGGATCTAAGGCGTCGAAAAGTACCCCCGGTCCCACGGGTTCATACGTGACCTCGCCGCCCCGCTGCACGCCCAACCTACTGCCGTGATCTTCCCTTCCCTGCGCGCCAATATCGCCGCCCGTTGCCGCGGCAATCAGGGCTGTGAGTAAAAGCAAATTCCGTCTGGCCACTGTGCGTCATCCTTTGTCAATAAGCAATGGTCACCACGCTGCTGCTGCGCTCAGCGCCGCTGTCGGTCTCCACTTCGACTTCCAGAATGTAAACCCCTGGCAGCAATAGCTCGCCTTGTGCATCTCGGCCATCCCAAGGGTGCAGGAACCGCCCGCTCCCGCTGCCAGCGGCCGGCAGCTCTGCGACCTGATTGCGCGCCAAGTCGTAGATCCGCACCGCAACTGGTGCTTGGTCCGTCAGATAGAGCAAATCGTAGGTAATCGTCGTGTAATCGTTGATTCCGTCGCCGTTGGGCGTGAACACTGTCGGCGTTGCGGACACCTGATACACCAAGCGCTGGCCCTTCAAAGGCACCCGCACGCTCAGATCGTCTCCCGCAAAGCGGGGAGCAGCATTGCCACTCTCGATCACTTGGGGTATCGCGCCTTCTCGCGTGGTGTCGAGCAGGCGTCCGGTAAATACGGTCTCATAGCGCAGTACAGCCGTGTCGAAAACCACTTGCAGGGCGCGATTGCCAGTCTGGCGCGCAAAGCTGGCGCGCAGCCCCTTGGCCCCTAACTCCTCACTGAACTCGATCTCTTGGTCATCTACGCGCAACTCGCGCAGGGCGCGGACCGGAGCCGGGGTGTCGATTTCCAAGCGGTCGAATCCCTCGGCGTCCGTCACCTCGATGGTATAGACGAAGCTCGTATCCACGCCTACGGGAACCTCCTGTGGCCATATCTCGCCGACGATCGCCTGCGCCAAGGCCGGGCGAAAGACCTCGAAAGCGAGTGAATCGACGGCAATGCCATCTTCGAGTCCATCGCTCTCAAACGCCATGCTGAACTGGAAATAGCGGCGCGGTGCCGGCGAGAGGATCGGATCGCCGCTGTTCCGATAGGGCGTGGACCAAGGACTCCAGCTATCGGGCTCGTCGTCCGGCGAGGGACTGCTACCGCTGCGGGTGCGCACGATGAGCCGCGACCGCTGCGGCAAGCCCACTTGCTCGGTGGCCCATTGCAGCCGGCCCCACAGCGCATCTTGCTCCATGTCGAAGACCTCGGACAGGTAATCCGCTTCGGGCACAAATCCGCTGCCAAAAATTTCCAGTTCGTCGATTTCCCAGTTGAACCGCTGCGTAGATTCCAAGCGGATATAGCGCACGTATTGCAAGGGGAATCGCACGTCGATGGTATCGCGGCTGTTGCTGCCGTCTTGGGCCATGACCGTTACCAAGGTCTTGTCCGGCAGCTTATCGACTGAGGCGGCTATGATGTCTGCGCCGAATGCGCCATCGTTGATGGACAGCACATAGCCTTTCATAAAGTCGCTTTTGAAGGCTTGGCGGGGGAAGAAGCGAATGTGATTGACGCCAAACCGAGCGCCTAAATCGACGACTAAGAGGATGCCGGTGGCCACCACGTCCTTGGCCTCAAAAGCGGTGGCTGGATCGCCATCCACCATGCTGTGCAGGCGTTCTTTGAGCACGTCTGAGGTCAGGCGCAAAACAGCCTGGGCGTTGGGTGAGGTCACCCGGCCGCCGCGCTCGAGAATCCCCGCGGCAATATTGGTGTTTTCCTCCACGCTGCGAGGCTGGATCCAGCCCGCGCGAGTGCTGAAGTCAATGACCGGTGCGTCTGCGGCCGCCTCCTGCCAAGTCGCGCCGCTGCCATCGCCTCCGACTACGATGTTTTCCGTCGCCAGGACTGCCGTAGCGAGCAATCCCACTAAGGCCAAGGCATTGCGCTGTCTGCTCATATCGCCTCTTGGGAGATATAAAAAACCGCCATGCCAGGTCGGAAGCCCGGCATGGCGGCATTCAATCTACGCGCCTGAATAAATCAACTATTCGGCAAACGTGGATTTGAGTCGGCCCCAGCCAACTTCCTCTACGGCGGTGGGTCCGGCCGTGGCTTGCGCACCCCAATCGATATCCGGATCGATGGGAGCCAGCAGAAAGTCGGAGAGCAAATCGCCCTGGAAATAGCTATCCGTGGCCCCGCTTAGAGTCCAGTAGCCCTCATAGCCGCCGATTTCCAGATCGTCGTCGTCAATGATCGTGAAGTGGAAGCCCGTGATATTGCCCTCGACCAAGGAGCCGATAGTGCTCTGGTCGATCCCGTTCCAGTTCAGGTTGTCGAAGG
Organism: Candidatus Latescibacterota bacterium; assembly: GCA_022827835.1. GTDB lineage: Bacteria > Latescibacterota > UBA2968 > UBA8231 > UBA8231. The sequence goes on along the minus strand of JAJEIO010000012.1, from coordinate 118,344 downwards.
GGGTCAACATGTACTCGGCCCGGAAGAAGCCCTCCCCGCCTTCATCGGCGGTCTGGGAGTTAGCGAACTGCCCATAGGGCGGCTCAGTGATCCACTGGGCTTTGCCCCAATGGTTGAGGCCCGGGCCACCTTGGTTGAACCCATAGTTCTGGGCGTGGGCACCGTGCAGCAAATCCTTCTGATCTTGGTCTTCCACGTCGGGCCACACGTTGAACATGCCACCGCTGTGGTCCGCGTCAAACACCATCTCCATAGGCTCCCAGCCGGTGACGACCCAGATGGCGTCGTCGAACCGATCCTCCATGACGTAGAGCTTGTTGGTGTTGGGGTTCCAGCCGACGATGGCCCGCAGTGCTAGGTCGGTGGCGTCCCACGCGGTGCCTACGCCTCTCACGGTCTCGGTTAGCTGCTCGTGGTTGATCCAGTAGGCATCGGGAATGACGTCCCACTCGACGAGATTGCCGTCAACAGTGGGAATGTTGGCGTCTGGGAATTGCACGGCTACAAACACCACATCCACGGGCAGGTGTGCCCAACCGGGGGTGGCCGCAAGCGAGATAGCGAAAATCAGAGCGAGTTTCTTCATTGCTTTACTCCATTGGAAAGAGGTTGGAAAACCTATAACTTCTCTGCATGTACTTTTGCTATGGCCTTACATTGTACGGAATTTACTTCTCATTTTCAAAAAAATAAAAACCTTGTCCGTTAAATAAATATGCGAAAATTTCGTCGATTTCTAGGCTATCACGCCCGCGTTTTGCCGGCTGCGTCTTTGTCGTTTTTGCGCTTTCCACTCTGCCTGTTCCTCGTCCTTGCCTGTGAAGCGCGAGAGCCGGATGACAGGCCGCTGGCCCAAGTCGGCCCTGAGCTGATTACCGAGCGAGACTATCGCAGTTTTGTCGCCGGCCTGCCCGAGTGGACCAGGAGCGAAGCCGAAGGCAGCGACCAAGTGCGCGACTACCTGCAATCCCTCGTCGATCGCGCCCTCATCTTGCGCGCAGCGCGGGAGCAAAAGGTGGAACAGAGCACAGGCGTGCAAAGAAACATGGAAGTGGCCCTGCGGCTGAAAGTGGGTCAGGCGATGGAGCAGCGCTATATCCGACCCGCCGTTTCGGTCAGCGAACCAGAACTGCGGCGCGAATTCACCACGCGGGGATGGGAGCGGCAACTCAAGATCGCCCACATTTTCACACGGACGCAGGTGCGGGCTGAGGCGGCCCTAGCCGCCCTGCGCACGGGCCGGGCCTTTGCAGAAGTAGCGCACGAGTTTTCGCAAAACCGCACCACTGCGGCGCACGGCGGGGAAAAGCCTTACTATTACAGCCGCATCAATGCCATACCGGCCGTGCGCGATTCCTTGTTCAGCCTGCCCAAGGGCGCAATATCCGCGATCCTCCCCGTTCCCAAGGGGTACGAGATTTTCAAAATCCTCGACGAGCGCACGGCTTCCTATGAGCAAATGCGGCCGCAAGTCCTCAAGGCCGTTATGAGGGAGCGATTGCAGGCGCGGCGACGGACGTACATCGATTCTCTCGCCGAGCAGTTCCAATGGCAGGAGGTTGCGGAAAGCATGGACCGGCTCACGCGCATATTGCACAGCGGCGCGCAAGAAGGCGATAAGAAGGTATTCTACCTCTCAGAAGCAGACGCCGCGACCGCCCTGTACACGTACCAAGGCGGCGCAATCAGCTTGGGAGAAGCAGTGAGCCGCTCGCAGTTCATCCGTCAAGGTCGGTATGTAGAAGACAGCCTGAAGGTGGCATCCTACTTGGAGCGCGACGTAAAGGTGCCGCAGCTTCTCCTGCTGCAGGGGCGCGCCTTGGGAATCGACCAAGAGCCGGCAATCGCCGACTGGCTTGCGCGCAAAAAGGAAGAAATCCTCATCCGCGAAATGCGACGTCTCGCCACGGCGAACCAGAAGCCGGTGACCGAGCAAGAGATGCGCGCTCACTACGATGCCCATCCACAGAGTTACCAAACTTCGTCCATGGTAGAGGTCGTGGAAATACAGGTCGAGGAAGAGACCCAAGCACGGGAATTGCTATCCCAGATACGCGCCGACCGGCAGCGGGCCGCGCCGCTAATCGCCCTCATCGCCGAAATAAAAAAGAACGGGCGCGGGGCGAGCGCGTTACAAAACCTCAACGACGAACTCTCGGTATATAGCTGGCTCAAGCAGCGTCTAAGCGACCCACTGGGCGCGGCAAAAGTCGCCGCAGAGATTGCAAACGCGGCCGAGCCGACAGACCTCGCCGAGACCTACATCGCGCGTCAACTCGCGGCCGTCCACAGCGTGCGCCACGGCAGCCGCGAGGCCGCAGGCCTCTACCAACTCTATTGGCACGATACGCCGAGCTTTGGCCCCCTAATCAAAGCGGCCATGGAGGCCGAGGTCGGCGCGCTCATCGGTCCAGTAGAACACCACGGCCTGTACTCGATCGCCAAAATCGTCGAGCGCGCCGCAGCGGGGCGGCAGCCCTTTGCGGAAGTGCAGAAACGCATCGAACACACCCTGCGGCGCAACCGCGAAAACGAATTGTTCGGGCAGTGGCTGCAAACGTTGCGCGCCGACGCCGCGGACGAAGTGGTCTTCTTCGACGACAACATCGAAGCACTGGGACAGGACGCGCCGTGATCCAACGCGAACTCCGCAAACTAATTGTGCCCCTGCTCGGGCCGGCGCTCGTACTGCACATCGCTTTCTTTGTGCTGCCGGTGTGCAACGCCTTCTACTATTCGCTGACTTCTTGGTCGGGCGTATCGCCGGAAAAGGAGTACATCGGCCTCGCCAATTTTGCGCGCGCCTTTGCCGATCACACCTTTCTCACGGCCCTAGAAAACGTCTTTTTGTTCGGCGTCCTCGGATTCTTAGTCGTCTTTCCGCTGAGCCTGCTGTTCGCGGTCATTCTCTCCAAAAAGCCTCCCTTTGCGGGCTTTCTAAAATTCGTCGTCTTTGCCCCCACCCTGCTCTCGGTCGTGGTCACTGCCGTGTTGTGGGGCAGCATCTACAACCCAGTCATCGGCCTGCTCAACGAAACCCTGCGCAACGTCGGGCTAGACTCCCTCACCCGTCCCTGGTTGGGCAGCCGCCACAACGCCCTGCCAGCCATTGCCGTCGCCATGATCTGGCAGGGACTGGGCACCTACGTGATCCTATTTTTGGCGGGCTTGCAAAAGATCCCGCTCAGTTTTTACGAGTCCGCCGAGCTAGATGGGGCCAATGCTTGGCAGCAATTTTGGCACGTGACCCTGCCGCTGCTGTGGGACGTCGTGCAGATTTTGGTGATTTTCTGGATCATCGGCGCCTTTCAGGCTTTTGCCCTCATCTTCGTCATCACGCGCGGCTATCCCAACGTCATCGAAGTGCTGGGAACTTACATCTATTGGGCTGGCTTTCAGGGGCAAAGCATCGGCTATGCCTCGGCCATGGGGGTCGTCATGTTCTTCTTCGTATTGGCGTTTAGTCTCGCGGTCAATCGCCTGATGCGCCGCGAGAGCGTGGAATACTAAAGATGCGCCGCTTGCCCAAACTCCTCGCCATCTTGTTCATGGGGGGCTATTGCCTGAGTTCCCTAATCGCCCTCTTCTGGGTGACCTATACCTCCTTTAAAACCAATCCCGAATTCTTCGCCAGCACTTGGTCCTTGCCAGCCGAATTGCGCTGGAGCAATTACGCGTACGCGTGGGACAACGCCGAAATTGGCCGCTACTTTTTTAACACGGCCTATATCACCGCGCTCGCCACGAGTGGCACTCTACTGGTATCGGCTATGGCGGCGTACGTCCTATCGCGGGTACCCTTCCGGTTCAGTCGATTCACCTTCTATCTCTTCCTGTCGGCCATGATGGTGCCGCCCATGCTGTACCTCTTCCCGCTCTTTGTGCAGATGCGGCACTTGCACCTAACCAACAGCCACTTTGGGTTGATCGTGCTCTACATCGCCACCGGGCTGCCCTTTTCGATCTTTGTCCTGACGGGTTTTTTCCGCACCCTGCCGACCGAAATGGAAGAGGCCGCGCTGATCGACGGGGCCTCGCCGTGGCGGACCTTCTGGACGATCGCGCTACCCCTCGCCAAGCCCGGGCTAATCGCGGTTTCCATCTTCAACTGCATCAACTACTGGAACGAATTTTTCTGGTCGCTCATCCTCCTCCGCACCGGCAAGCTCTACACGCTGGCGCGCGGCCTGCAAACCCTGTTTTGGAATATGTCAACCGAATCGCGCTGGACCGAGCTATTTGCCGGTCTGGTAATCGTCATGCTGCCCCTGATCGTGGTATTCATCCTGTTGCAAAACCGCATAACAGAGGGCCTAACCGTCGGCGCATTAAAGGGCTAATCGTGGAACGCAGGGACTTTCTCAAATACATGGCCGCTTCGGCCCTCGCCGGTGGATGCGGCCGCTACCTGCCCGGAGAAAACGTACTGGAGATCGCCAACCTCCAGCCGCCCGCGGCCCAAGTGCCAATCAATCAGCTCATGTGGCGGGCCATAGAGCGCTTCCGCGAGACGCACCCAGAACTCCAAGTCGAGCCAGCCAGCGGCGGTGGCGGCGGCTACCAAGAATTGATGATCCGCGTCATGGAGGGACACCCGCCGGACATCATGTCCTTTGCCACGGCCGAGACCGGCCTGACTTACGCCTACGTCGAACAGGGGCACGTCCTCGATATAACCGAGTATCTCCAGCGGCCCTCTTGGGATACGCCGGACAAAACTTGGCTGGAGACCCTCGACCCGCTCTACCGAGGGCCGCTGACGTACAAAGGCCGCTTTTACGCCATCCCCCAAAACGTGATTTCCCTCCAGGTGTATTGCAACGCCGAGCTGTACCAACGCGCCGGTGCCGCCCTCAATCCGCAGACTTGGGACCAGTTTCTCGACAACTGCGAGCGCCTCAAACGCGCCGGTATAGTCCCCATAACCCAAGACGGCATCCACTGGTACACGAGCTGGTGGTTCGACCACCTAGCCCAGCGCATCCTCGGCGCCGACAAGGTGCGCCAGGCCTTCCGCGATCCCCAGCGCCGGACCCCGTGGACCGAACCCGGGTTTCTCCAAGCCGCCCGCATGATCGAACAGATGCTGGATCGGGGGTATTTCGCAGAGGGATTTGCTGGCCTCAATCACATCGAGTCCGAGCTTTTGTTCTGGCAGGGACGAGCGGCGACCGTTTTTGTCGGCAGTTGGTTTACCAGCGGCCGGACCGCAGTAATCGGGAAGGACTTTCCTTTGTACGCCTTTCGCTTTCCCACAGTGCAGGGCGGGCGCGGAAATCCGCACGACCTGATCGGCACAGTCAACACCCAGAGCATCCCCGCTCTGGCCCGCCAGCCCGAGCTGGCGGCGGAATTTCTGCGCTTGGTCAACAGCCGCTGGTTCCAAGAGCAAATGGTGCAACAGGCCCAGATGATCAGCCCGCTTGTTGGTATGCCGCTGCCCGGCATCCAACAAGGCTTAGATCAAATCCTCGCCGAGACCGAGCAGTTCTACTCATTTTCTTTTGGATTAGAAGGGGCACACCCGTTCTTGTATCGCCAATACTGGAACGAGTGGAATCAGTTCATGGTGGCGCGTGAGCTGTCGGCTCCTCAACTCGTAGAAAACCTCGAAAACATCTTTACTCGTTATTATGGGCACATAGCGGCCTAGCAGGCCGTGCTTTGGTCGTCTATTGACTATATGAACTACTCGATCACTTCAATAAATTCTAGAATCGCTATGCTTCGTCGCGGTCAATCCACTTATAGGCGGCTTTGGCATTGCGCCAAAAATATTTCTCCGTCGCCTCTTCGCCACGTGCGGTAAAATAAGTCATCACCAAGCGCTGTATGTCTGCGTACTCGCGACCACTGCGGTCGGATACCGGCCAGTCGCTGCCGTAAATCAGCCGATCCTCCCCGAACAAATCCCATAGTGCGTCGAGCACCGGGGCGTAAAAATCCACATTCGTCGGCGCTGGTTTGACTTGGCTGCGCAAATCCATCAGCCCCGACACCTTGCAATAGACCTGCGGATGGGCCGCGGCCTGGCGCATCAATTCCAGCCGCGCCGGATCGGGCGGGCGGCCGTCGATGGGGATGCCGCCGATGTGGTTGACGACGATGCGCAACTCGGGAAAGCGCGCCGCCAGCGCAGGCACGCCTTCGTGTAAACCCGTGTCCAGTTCCAGATCATGGGCTACTAGCATCTCAGCGGCGGCCAAGCCGTGCCTTTCCGCTGCATCTACGCGGGCGCGGATGCCGACGAAGACTGGGTCGGCGGCAAAGCGCTCCAAGTGAGCGGCAAACTCCGGGTCGTCAGGCTCGAGGTGGCCGACCAATCCCACGATGAAGGGATCCTCGGCAGCCAAGTCGAGCACCCATTGGTTGTCCTCAACCCACGGGCTGCACTCGACCATGACCGTGCCCGTCACGCCCTCGGGCACGGCTAGGACCTTGTAGTCTTCGGGCAGCGCGCGCCGATAGAGAATCTCGTCGTCTTTTTCCGGCCAAGGCACGCCCTGGGGTCTGAACGGATCGTAGAAATGGGTGTGGGTATCAATAATCATCGAAATCGCTCCTTTTTTGTTATAGCCACGCAACTCATTTACCGTCCGCAGAGGACGGTTGCATCACATCCTGCTCCGCAGGCATACGCCAGTTTTGCGCCTCATCTAAAGTAATGGTGTGAAAATCGGGCATCCGGTCGGCGTTGCGATCCTGATGCTGATGTCCGCCGAGGATGTACATCGAGTGCTTGCGCCCCGACCCCGGTCGGTCGGCGTCGAGCAGCCGGAATCCTATATGCAGCGTCTGCCCCGGCGCAAAAACGTGCCGTTGGCTCTCCTCGGGACTCGACCCCAACACATCCCACAGGGCCGCTTTCCACTCGAAGGTATATTCGACGTGCAAAGTGCCGTTGGCCGCGTCGGGCGGGCGCATCGTCCAAGCAATGTCGAAGTGGGGTTTGTGCATCGCCCACAGGAATTCCTCCAAGAAAGGATCGTGGTGCTGGTCGAGAAATCCAGCTTGGCCGTGGGGCAGGCGCGGATGCTTCAACGGCAATACCCGGGCGTAGTAGCGTTGGCCATTGACCAGTTCCTCGCGGGTGAATCCGTAGATACTGCCGCCAGAGTGGTCGGAATCCACGGTAATCGACAGCGTATCGTCCTGCCACCACTTGAGCGGATCTTCGTTTTCGATCTTGAGAGTATCGTCGCTGATCCGAGCGAAGCAGTACCAACTATTGTCAGGGGGCGGACTCCAAGCAGTGTAGATGGTGAAGTCGAAGTCGGCCGCATCGACGTAAGCCGATTCGCGGTCGAAGAATCCTTCCCGGTCCAAAGCGAGTCGGGGATCGAAAAAAGCCCAGTCGCCGTCGTCGCCATCTATGGTTATCGCCGCGGGATCGGGCACCTCGACGAAGGGGACCGTGACGCCTACATGGGCAGACGCGATACCGGTTATGGGAACGGTCAGGACCAGGCTTAAGAGGAAGGCCCTGAACAGACCGCAACAATGCACGTACATGTCGCTAGCCATCGTCATATCTTTCCTCGCGTTGGTTAGCCGACTGAGTTAATGGCACGTCGCAGCCTAGTAAGCCACGCTGATAATGCGATGCTGGCTCGCGGCCCCGGCTTGGGCCTCCACCTCCACTCGGCACAGGTACGAACCCGGAGGAACTACGCGCTCGTCTTGGTCTTGGCCGGTCCAAATGTATAGATAGGACTGGTCGGGCTGGCGCTGGCCCTCAAGGGTGCGGACGAGTCGGCCATCGAGGGTGTAAATCTGCACTTGGGCCGGCGCGTCCGTTTTCAAGACGTGGAAGCGGATTTCCGCAGCGTCGCCGATCCCATCCCCATTGGGGCTGACGAACGATTGTACCGCGAGGTTGGTGATCAACTGGTCAGTGCCAGGGACGCTGGGCAAATACACGGTCGTAGCGGCGCGGCGCATCGGATCGACCGGCTGCCACACCGCTAGCTGCCCCTCGTGGCCGATGAAGGCCCGAAAGAGCGTGGCGTTGCGCTCTACGACCGTACTAAATGTCAGCGCAACTTCCTCGCGCCGCACTGTGCGCGGCAGTTCCACAAGCAGCGAATCGCCAGCGACGCGCACCGCGGCTGGCTCGACTTCGGCACCGCCTATAGTGAGAGCAAGCGAGTCGGGGTCAGCGGGCGACGGGGTTTGTAGCAGGATGCGGTTAAATCCGGGGTTGCGCGACGCAAACTCCGGCGTGATGTGGAACGAAAAAAGCTGGCGCATACCCGCCTCGGCCGTGCGAGGCAGCACCTCGCCGGTGACTCCGGCGAGAAAGGCGTCGGTAAATTCAATCTCCAAGGCGCGCACAGTCGGCGCGGTGGTCGGACGGTCTGAGCTGAGGATGAGCTGGACTTGGACGAAGCGGCGCGGACTGGGAGACAGAAACTGCTCGCCGGAGCGCTGGTAAAAGTTGCTCCACTCGCTCCAGTCCTCGCCAATGCCGATGGTGCTCTGGGTCTCGCCCCGTAGTGCCTTCGGCATCTGGTCAAACTGCTCGGCCGTTACCTCGGTGCCATCCTTGCGGAAGTAGCGAAAATTTTCTTGCAACTCGTTGCCCGAGCGAGTGCGCGCCTGAATGCGCGCGCCCGGGGGCAGGTCGGCTTCCCAGCGCAGAGATTTGATCACCTTCGCCCGGTTGTCGCCCGCGATTTTCCCCAAGTCGATGAAGTCCGAACTCATCTCCACTTGAGCCACGTGGCCCACCGCAAACATCAGCGTCTCGATCAAAAAGCCGCTCTGGTACTGGAAACTGGACTGCGAGCCGCCACCAACCCACTCGGCCGCGATAAATCGCACGGGGCGCGGCTCAAAAAGATAGGTCAATTGGCCAGGAAACTCGGTCGAAGACGCAAGCAAGGCATCTGTATCGCCGACGAAGAGTTGGTCGAAATCAACTTCGCCCGTCAGCGTGCGGCGACCGTTGGAAACGCTCAAGCTGTGGGTGCGAATCTGGGGCAGGTTGGAGCCGTACGTCAGCGTGCGGAGCAGAAAGTCCGAAGTGCGCATCACGATCCGATCCACCCAAAACAGCGCACCCAAGTCCCAATCCCAAGCAATGGGATCTTGGCCGCGCTCCCGCCGTGCGCCCCAATCGGTATTGGCGTTACCGTCGGCCATCTTGAAGGGAAAGCCCCGGCCCGAGCGCTCCTGAATCACGCCGCCGCGCTCTAGAGTCTGCAAGGCAATGTTTTCCCCGAGCGTGTACACTTCCACCTCGGCAAGCGCAGCGTCCGGCGTCTTGGCATCTACCAAAATCCTTATGAATTGCAGCAGGTCATAGGTAGTGTCCGCAGTGCCCTCCTCGCGCGCGCCCTGCACCCGCGTCACCTCCCTTACTAGCGGCTTCACGTCGTAAATCACCTCAGTCTCGTCAATGGGCTTGGTGGTGCCGCCTATCAGGTGAAAAGAGAATATGTCTTGGCGCGTCACGCGGCGTCCCTCGGACCCAAAGACGCGAAACTCGCGGAAGGGCCGTGCCCCCTCTTGATCGGGAAAAATGAGGCGAATCTCCGACACGAGTACAGCCCTTCCTAGGTTGATCTCGATCCACCAGTCCTCTAAGGGCGCGTCCGAGTCGGGTTGCCAAAAGGTCTGGGCGCGACCGTCTATCGCCCGACCGGCTGTTGCGAGATTGGTCCCGGCCTTCCACGCGCCGCCGCGCATCTCTTTGCCACTCACCAGTTCGTGGGTGAATTCGGCGGCATTGGCCGCGGCGTTGTGCACGCCCTTGAATTCGGCGGGAGTCACCGAGCCGGTTGGGGAAATTGCGAGGGTACCGGCCGGAAAGGTCCACTGCTGCCACTCGGCTCTGCGATCCACCCGGTACACTTCCAGATCGGCGCTCCCAGTCTGGGCGTACGCCACCAGCACGAGGGCCGCCAAACTCAAGCCCGCGAAGAGGAGGAACGTTTGGTGCGAGCGAATGCGCTGCATAGTCTCTCCTTTTTTAGTAGGCAACGCCCACTGCACCGAGGCGCGTGAAGCGCTCGCGCTCGGCGTCGGCAGTCACCTCGGCGAGGTAGATCCCCACGGGCACCGGATTGCCGCTGTCGTCGCGCCCGTCCCATTCCCAAACAAAAGAGCCGCTACCGCGCGCGCCGGCAAACAAGGTGCGCACCCGCTGGCCGCCAAGCGAAAAAATCCGCACGGTCAACTGCACGGGTTGCTGGAGCTGGACCAAAGTACCGGAAATGCGCACGCGTTCGTTGATCCCGTCGCCATTGGGCGTTACCACGGCCGGCTGCACGGCAAAAAATGGCAGCAGGTTGCGCGCCGAAGCGGCCGTGGTCAGCACTCGTAGGTCATTGGTCAGGACTGTGGGATTGGCGTCTCCGGGCAAGACCTGCTGCGGGGCCTCATCGCTTTGAGTGTCGAAGACTCGGGCGCGAAAGAACGTGGACTGAACGAAAACTTCAGCGTCGAAAACGACGCGCAACGCACTCGGCGATTGGTGCGTCAGCCTTTGGCTGGGGAAGAACAGCTTCAGACTCTTCTCGCCCTCGACGACGCTGTCGGGCGCGGTGGCGACGGGCGGATCGCCGATGAACATTTCCCTGAACTGCGGCCTAGCGGGCGTGAGAATCTCCAAGGCGTCAAAGCCGACATCCGTCTCGCTGATGTCGGCGCGGATGTCGTAGGCAAACGTCGAGAGTTCGCCGGCCGGCACTCGGGGCTTGTTGCCCAAGGGGCGGGGGGTTTCCAGCGCGGAGATTTCCCCTATTAGCTGCTGAGCCAGCGGCGGGATGGAGTGCTCGACCACCAGCGAGTTGACCCGGATGCCGTCGAGGATGGAGTGGCTGGTGAGTGCGATTTCAAGCTGGAAGAAACGACGCGGGCTAGGCAGTTCAATCCGCTGGCCGGACTCGGCAAAGGGCGGCGACCACTCGCTCCAGTTGACTTGGTCGTCTTCGACCGGGCCGCGCACGTTCAGACCTAGCCGACCGTAGTCGCTCTCTGAGACTTCCTGCACATCGCCGGTGAAAACATTGACGATTTCGTAGAACACCTGCGGTGTATCGTCGCGGCCCGTGCGCATGCGAATGGAGATGTCTGCATCGGCCATTGGCTCGACATCGATGCGGCCTTCTTGCTGGCGCAAGGTCTCAGTCGTCCACAGCAGGCGGCTGAAGTTGGCCACTTCGCCTAAGTCGATGATCTTGGACCGATAGCGCCCCCCGGGCGGAAAACCCGCTCCATACACCTCAAACTCGGCGATCTCAAAGGGATTGGTCGAGGTCACGTTGAGTTGGATGTAGCGGACGAATTGCAAGGGGAAGGGAATTTGCGCCACGCTTTCCGTGGTGAAATCCACCTGCGTCAGCAGGTTGTACACCGGCAAATTTTCCGGCGTGAAGCTCACACCGTCGCTGACCTGAACTTTATAGCCGCGAATGAAGTCGTCGGCAAAGGGCCGCCCGCGGCTGTCGGCTCCTTCTGGGCGCGGGAAAAACGAGATGCGGTTGACGGGAAAGCGCGTGCCCAAGTCAAAGAAAAAGGTCCGGCCCGCTTGCAGCACCCCGAAATCCTTGAAGCGATTTTCGCTGGAGGTCTGCACATCGCCATCGACGAGCGGGGCATTGCTCTGCTTGAAGGGAACGTTGTCCCACACCCGAGCCTCGGCCACCTCACTGACGAAGTCCAAGGGAAAGCCCTCGGTCCACCTTAGCTGCCGGACGATATTGTCGTTGGGATTAAAACCCACCAACTGAATGGCCCCGGCGGCATCAAAGCTGATGGCCGTGGAGTTTAGCTCGTCGTCCTGCCAAGAGCGGGCCGCCCCGCCCAATTCCCACTGCCGCACCTCGCCCTCGGCCGCAGTGGCCCACCACGCGACAGCAGCGGCAAAAAACAGTTTGAATGCGGACACAAGCAATTCCCTCACTTTACTGCGAAATATAGCCCGTTTTCACCCAGAACCTCAACCCCAGAAGATCACATTGCCGACCATGCCGGTAAAGTGATCGACGAACAGGAAAAGTCCCCCCGGCACGATGTGCCCGGCAATCATGCCCATAAAAAAGGGGCGCGTCTTGCGGTAGAGCGCCACGCCACCGTAGCGCAGCACCGACACCTTGATCAGCCACGCCAAGAACATGTCGAACCACAGGTGGTCCATAATCCCGGTCGGGCCGATGGGGTAGCCGAGGGGATGGAGGGGCCACCAGACGTAGTACCAGCGCGCCAACATCAACAGCAGCATCACGCCCGCTCCAATCCCGGTGTTGATCCAACCCCACAAATGCGGCTCGCTCGGCGTGCGAATCAAGCCAGCGGCATAGTCGTAGAATCCGTGCTGGCCCCCGGGAATTTTCAGGTTGAGCGCCCCGTACGAATAGCCCAGTTCCATCACCACCCACATCGACGAAACCATCCCGACAGCCATGGCCAAAAGCATCGTCCAGAACAGCGGACGTTTGGAACCGCCGAACCCCTCACCTAACTTGAGACTGTTGGCGGCTGACGTCATCGCAAAACTGCGGCCAGTCGTCCAAAAATAGGTCGTCGCCAGCACGACCAAGCCTTGGGCACCAATGGCCGACGAGCCAACCGCAGAGACGACGATGGCAGCCGAGCCGACCGGCACCGAACCGTCCGAAAGCCCCCCTTCGGCGATCAGGCGCGTAAACCCCACAAAAAGCGCGAAAGCGGTAAAGAGAAACGCTAGCGCAACCCAGACGGGCAGACCCGCTAGCGCGAGCCACGCGACCATCACCGCGCTGCTGCCCAGCAAGATGAGCACAGCCGTCCGGTAGGATAGAATTTCGCCGGAATCATCTACCGTCGGATCGCCCCACAGGACCTTGCGGCAGACCGCCCACAGGTGCTTGCGGGCCGCGAACAGGCCAAATAGAAACAGCACCAACATGCCGCCCATCGACTGGTGGACGAGGATCGGGTCGATGATCGAGTGCCCACCCCCCATCATCTCCGAACTAGTGACGCCTAAAACGGCGAATGTGGTGCGCAGGGCGTTGGCGAAAAGATTGAAAAACCACAGGCTGAAGGCGATTTCGGTTTTGAGAAAGTAGAAAAAGCCCAAAATGTTGAAGCGAAATTTGAATTGCAGTTCGGACAGGTTGTCGAAGATGGGCAGGATGAAGTGGATGGGATCGACATTGGTGGCGATGGGCACGGTCTCCGGGAAGTAATTGTGTAGCCCGTGCAGGGTGCCCCAGATGGCCGGCACGGCAAAGCCGGTCCACATCACCGGGTTTTTGAAGAATGGGGCCATGCGCCCCCCCCCGGCATCCTGTTCGCTGAGGGCCATCGGCACCTGGACCAGCGGATAGGTCAGCCGCTCGTAGTCGTTCCACTGCTTGCGCAGAATCGCCATCGCGGCAATCATCGCCAAGAACAAAGCCCACACAAGCGGTGCCCAGCGCAAGAACATCGGCAGCCAGCCAGCCCACGGGATGGATCGGCCCTGCTCCAAGCCCTCGTAAAAGGGCCACATGACTGCTAGGTCGCGCGGCTCCAGCCAGTCCGCTATGTGGGGTTGGATGAGCGTGTGCCAATCGTTTTCCGGCGTGGCAAAGTAAAAGGGAGTGAGGATCGTGCCGATGAACCGGCCGGCAAAAAACACCGGCAGGGGCGAGGCCATGACCATCATTATGTAGATGAGCAGCAACTCGCCGCGGTTTAGCCCCGCTCGCGGATGGACCAGCTTGAGCAGCGGGTTGATCAACCCAGCGAGAAAGAAGAGCAAGAACAGGGCACCGACCGTACTGGTCCCGAGCGTCATGTACGAGCCACGGAGATAGAAAACCCCATACGAGTCGCCCGCGGCCACGAAAAACGTGAACAGGCAGCCGAGGATCAGCGCCTTTGGCGTGAAAACTCGGGCCGCTGGGGGTCGCAAGGATTATACCCCGCCGGTGGCAGCAAAGATGCGGACGAAGACGATTGATTGCTTCTGGGTTTGCTCCGCGAAGAACTGGCGCTCTAGCAGAAAGCCCGCGTTCATGGTTAGCTCGTACCCCTGATAGGACGACACATTAGTCAGCAGGGCCGAAAACACGAGGCTGCGGAAGTCATCGACATAGCTAGGCGACGCCTCGGCTGGACGCTCGATCAGGTTCTCGAAGAGACTGAATTCAACGCCGAAGTCCAAGAGCGTCTTCGGCAAAAGCGCGTACTGGCCCAAAAAGAAAAAGCTCTCGGTCAGTTCATTGGATTCCAAACCGGCCAGCGCGGTGGGCGTTTCTCGCTCGTACATGCTCTTCCACTTGGGATAGAGGGCGAGCCGGTCGCTGGGGCGGATGGCGTAATCGGCCTTGTTGATCAGGCCCAAAAACGAGCGGTCGCGCCTGAGGCTGGCCTGCTCACCGAGCTGGTTGAAGCGCTCGTACTTTAGCTTGCCCTCGACGTTCAGGTTGCGGACGCGAAAGTATCGAGCCTGCAAGTACAGCACGTTGACAAAGGTATCTTGGTTGTCGAGCGGGTCGGCAAAATCCGTCAGGCCGATGGGGTCGCGCCAGACGATGCGGTCCTCGGGCAAATTGTCGGCCACTAGTTTGGCGTGTTCAAAAAGGGATATATCTAGCCCGGGATAGGATTTTTCCACGGTCAGCAGCCCGTAAAACGAGCGACTCTCGCGGTCGCTGCTCAGTTGGTGCTCGGCGAGCCGACCAACGGTCAGCCGGGAGCTCTCGGTGATTTTCAATCCCCCGTACGCGTTGTACCCGCGATGGTCGCGCTCGTAGGGATAGTCGGGTAGGCGGTCGTCCTCAAAGCGGTCGATGATCGTGTTGTTGTTCATGTCCATGCCAAAGAGGAATTCCGGCGGATCAACCTGATAGCGCAGGAAAGGCTCGACGTAATCCGGGCGGCTGTTCTGGTTTTGGTTGAAGTCGGAGATAAAATCGTTGTTCTCGTCCAGCCCGGGAAAAATCTCCGTGTCGCGGCCCTGCGAGCCGCCCTGGCCGCCAAACCCTTGGCTCTGGCGATAGCGCTGCCAATCGGTGTAGCGGTCTTGGTCGTCGTTGTCATCGACAAACTCAAAGAGGTTTTGGGTCTCGCTGGCGTAGTCGATGACCCCGCCCGGGTCGGCGATAAAGGCCGTGGTGCTGTAATCGGGATCCATGGTGAACACCTCGCCGTACGCAAAGAAGGGGTAGCGCTGGTACGAGGCCGTAACGTACCCGGCTTCGGCTGTTTCCTTGTACGCGGGTAGCTTGCGGAAGTTCTGGTTGGGGAAGCGGCGAAAGCGGCGATTGAGAGCCCATTCGGCCCGCAAGTCAAAGTGGGCGAGGTTGATCAGCTCCAGGTCCATGCCGATCACCTCGTGCCCGGTCGGCAGGCCGTAGGCAAAGCGCACAAAGGTCTGGTTGGAGCCATCGGTGATCTCGTCGCGGGCTTGGGCCACCGGCAAGAAGACCTGCTCGCCCCGGGCATTGGTCTGGAGGTTGGAGGCGATCTCTATGCGGTAGTCGTTGGACACCACCAGCTCGAATTCGAGCTTCTTGGCCTCGCGGAAGGTGCCCACTTTTTCGGTTGGACTAAAATCGTTGCGAATGTCGTAGATAAGCTCAATTACGTCCGCGCCGCTCACTTCCAAAATGCCCTCGCGCCGCACGCCACCGCGCACCAAGGGCACGATCTCCGGGTGCAGCTCTCCGTCGATGATCACCTGATCGACGAAAAACGAGGCCCCGGTTTCCTCGGATTCAGGCGAATCATCTGCAATGCGGATGATGACCCGCTCGACATTGCCCGTGTTCTGCGGGCCGGTCAGCAGACCCTTGAGCGAGTTGTCGCCGAGGCTTAGCTCGCTGCTGGTATTGGATACATTGACCCACGTCAGGCCCAGCTTGGCGAAATCGCCCACTTGAGCTACGCCGCGCGCCCCGAGCAGGCGGGTCGTGTTTTCGATCGCTGAAGCCCCCCCCGCCTCGTTGAGCGCGGTAAACCCCGGCGCGTTGAGCCGCGAGCCGAGGAGAGTCA
Organism: Candidatus Latescibacterota bacterium; assembly: GCA_022827835.1. Lineage (GTDB taxonomy): Bacteria > Latescibacterota > UBA2968 > UBA8231 > UBA8231. The sequence continues at coordinate 102,375 of JAJEIO010000012.1, read as the reverse complement.
GCGCGTACTTGTCGGCGAGAAAATCCCACTGCAACCCGTTGAACGTGGGCTTGGAAAAAGTCAAGGGAGTGAGCGTCGTGCGGATAGCGTCGCCCACCGTCAGAGAAGTGTGGAACTGGCCGTGGCTGGCCGACGAGATGACGAGACTGTCGAACCACCGGCCAAAGCGGGTGCCCTTCAAAAGGGCGCTGCCCTGGCGCAGGGGACTGGTTTCAGTCCAGTCGTAGATGACCCAGCCGCGATTGATGTACTGGCCAAAGAGATTGTAGTTGCGGGTGCCTTCGAGCAGGATGTTGACGTAGCGCTCGTAGTTGTCGCGCGCGTAGTTGCTGTACTCCCAGCCGCGCCACTGATATTCGTAGTACAGATTCTGCGGCAAGTACCACTTGCGCCGGTTGGGTGCCAAGGCACCGGGATGGATGCGCACCCCGCGAATCCCGGGCTCCTCAACTGGCCGAAAGCCCGTAGATAGCTGGGCGAAAGCCGTGGACTCCGAGAGTACAAACGCGCACCACAACAGCAAGATCGGCCCTCTGCTACAAAGGGTTATCAGCCTCATGATCCATCTCCTAATGGGGAAAAGCCCGCCTAAGTCTGCGAGCACCATCGGCTGACAATATACGCCCCGTTCCCACTACTTACCAAGTCAGAACCGCGCTGTCGCGCTCGCAAAAACGGCATTTTCTTGCATAAATTTGTATCGCCTGTCTGGGCTTTTTTGTTTATAATGTAAAATTACCGCAGCATTTTCATTTATCCGAAAGGAGGTTGCACAGCTTGCTGAAGGACAATTCCCACATCCCTTTTTCTTTTTTTATTTCTTCCAATCAAGGAGCGTATAGCATGAGAAAGTTCGGCTTTTTTGCCTTGTCTTTTGGGCTGGCGTGCCTATTGAGCACGGCTGCTTTTGCCCACGTAGGCGTGACCGTGTTCTATCCCCAGGTGCCCGATCCGGCGGCCATCACCATCGACGGCAACGACGACGACTGGGGTTGGTACGACCCGGCTCTCGCCCTCAATCAGCCTGATTTCTTCGACCGAGCCAGCGATTTCGTCGAGTTGTCGGACTACGATTTCACCATCCTCAATGCTTGGTCGGCGGAGCCAGACAACAAGTGGTACGGCTTTGCGCGCTTCGTCGATGACACCCTCAAGTACGATTCGCCCGTCAAAGAGTGGTGGAAGGACGACTGCTTGCAGATCACCGTTGACGCCGATCACCTCGGCGGCAATATCCTCGGTTCCGACCTCGAGCAGATCGCCAATGGCCAGCGCTGGCACGTGCGCATCTTCCCGCCGGCTGGCGAGTCCCTGTTGCCCAACCAGACCTGCTTCTTCTACAGCCAGCTAGAGTTCATCGACTCCACAGAGCTGCTCTGGGGAGTGGAGCCGGAGTTTTTCGAGGCCGCATGGACCGTCCTACCAGCGGGTGCCGAGAACCTGACGGTTGGCCCGGTTGAGTACACCTATGAGTGGCGGGGTGCCCTCTGGGACATCTGGGGGTTGAGCGAAGCCGAGAGTACGCGGCACACGTTCGCCGAGGACGACGTGATCCACCTCGGCTATCGCCCGCTCGACGCCGACCGCCCCGGCGGTGGACGCAAGCACTCCATGTACATCAACGATGGCAGCCAGTCGCAGGACGTCGACGCTTCGCAGATGCCCGACTTCTGGGCGCTGGCGGCGACGGAGACTAACGTGGAAAACGACACTTGGGGCCACATCAAAAACAGCATGTCCGAACGCCTCAAGTAGTAGCTCAGTAGTATTCGTTATGAGGGGAAGGGGCGCGAGCGCCTCTTCCCCTTAATCATTAGTTTTTGCGGAGACAGGCTGGTGAGAAGCCATCTGGAAATTCTTAAAGGCGCGATTTTGGCCTGTGTTGTGCTGGTAGGCATTTGCAGACCCGGAACAGCACAAGAGTGGTGGCAGTTTGGCGGGCAGGGCGGTGTTTCACCGGCGGACGTGGCGGACTTCAGCCTGATGCTAGACGACGCAGCCGCTTCCCACGCCCTCCAGCCCTTTGAGCTCGACCCGCGCGAAAACATCTTGCCCCAGCTCGGCCCTTGGCAACGCTGGCGCTTTCCCACCGATCCGCAATTCCGCCCCGGTCATCCGCGCTTCTGGACGGACATCAATCACAACGTCCTATACCAAGCCACGGAAAGTTTTCTCTTCGTCGATGGGGATCCAACCACGTACATAGAGCGGCGGGACTTAGCTGGCATTTTCTACACCATAGACATGGGCACCCAAGTGCCCGTAGAGCGCTTCGTCTTTTTTCCTCCCGAAGGCGTCAGCCCCGAAAGCGACGAGCCTTTCAGGCCCAATTACATCCTCAAGTCCTATAGTCTGACGGCCGCCAAAGCCGAGACCGGCATTATGCAAGAGGAAATAGAGCGCGGGTTCGTCTGGCGGGGCGATGGGCCGTGCTGCCCACTGGCCATCCCCCTCGGCTACGAGGAGCGCAATGCCGACGTGATGACCGAAATCGCGTTTCCCACCCAATACCTCCGCTTCTTCCGCCTAATCGCCATTCCCGACGGATTTACCCTGTACGGCGACCCCATTGTCACGCGCTCGGCCTTTGCCGAGATGGAAATCTACGGTCGGGGTTTCGCTCCGCAGGCGACCTATGAGTCGCAGGTCATAGATTTGGGACGGGAAGTCAACTTCGGACAAGTGCGCTTAGCGGTAAGCAAATGGCGCAAGGATGGGGAGCAACTGCTGCCGTCCGACGGCCCAACCCGCGCCCAAGTGGAAATCCGCACCGGGCGCGACGACACCCCAACGGCTTATTTCGGCTTTGACGACCTCGGTGCCCACGTAGAGGTGACCAAGAGGCAGTGGGATCGACTGATACCGCTAGAGACGCGCGGCGCAACCATAGCGGTCGGCTTTCGCGGTCCGGTGGCCGAAGATCTGCAAAACTGGAGCTTTTGGTCGCTGCCGTTGGAGGGTTCGGGCCAGCATCCGCGCCTGCCGTGGGGCCAGTACTTCCAATTGCGCGTGCAGTTAGAAACGGACGAGCTATGGGAATTTGCCCGCCTCGATTCCCTGCAAATCGAGATCGCACCCTTGCTAGCCGACCGGGTCGTCGGCGAGATCGTCCTCGCGGCGGAACCCCACCCCCAAGGTGGACAAGTGCGCGTCCCAGCGGGCGCAAAAACCCCATTCATATACGACTTAGGCGTAGAATTTGCCAGCGCGGACCGCATCGGCTGCGACGCCGTGCGCATCTCAGCGCCAGCGGAAGCCACATTTCGCTATTTGGAGATGGGCGACCCGCTCAGCGCCGTAGAGCCGGACAGCTTGCTACGCGAAGCAAGCGGCTTTGTGGTGTTCTTGCCGCGCCCCTTGCACCCCAGCGGCGACCAGCGGCTGCGCATCGGCCTCGAAGCCGTGCTGTACGGCGAAGCTGGCGAATTTGGTGGCGAGGTCTTCAACCGCCACGAACCGAGCTTGTTGCAGCGCGTCGAAGGAGGGGATGTCAGCGCAGAGCTAGGCTCCAACCAGTTGCTCGTCGTGGCATCTGCTGCCTCTACGGGCGGGGTGCTGGGAGACGTCGAGGCAGGTAACGGCGCGTTTACCCCCCAAGGCGATGGCGTAAACGACCTGTTGTCCATACAATACACCCTTTTCCGGGTGCGGGAGTCGTCCCAAGTGCAAGTCGGCCTCTACGCCCTCGACGGCCGACCGGTATGGCAAGCGCCGCCCAGTGTGCAGGGCGCAGGACGCCATGCGGTCCACTGGGACGGTCGGGACGCGGCTGGGCAATTGGTCCGCCCGGGGCTATACTTGGCGCGGGTAGAAGTAGAAACGGATCAGGGGCGAGCGGTGCGCCTACAACCCGTCGCCGTGATCTATTGAACGAAAGAGTCAAACGCAATGAAAACATGGATAGGCTGTCTGCTGTGCGCCGCGCTACTCGCCGGAGGCTGCGGGCACAAATTGGGCTATCGCCATTTTGCCGGCCCTATATTGCCGGCCACTAATTTGGCGGGAGCAGATTTCGTCGTCCGCGACGACCACAGCATCACCTTCGTCAAAAACCGCTTGGAAGTGAGCTTGCTGCCGCTGACCGTGGCCATGCTCAATCGGCAGCTAAGCGGCCACTCGCAGCGGCCGGAGGGCTTTCACGATCCCAACCCTTATCTCGCGCCGGTCAATCCCTACACTTACGGCGACTGGAAGCCGGGCTGGGAAGAGGAGCATCCCACCCGCTTTACGGTCTTTCTGCTCAAGGTCAAGAACTACGCGTACCCCAAAGTGTGGCTCAATCCCTACGCCATAGAAATCGCCAGCACCAATGGCCGGCGCTACCAAGCCTTCACCCGACTGGCGCTAGACGAGTACTTTGCCCCGTATGCCATAGGCTATGCGGGCAATACCTTCCTTCCCTTCCGCGAGCGGCGCGATCTGCTGACCCGCACCATGTATCCAGAAGACGAGATGATCTTCAGCGGCCAAGAGCGCGAAGGCTTCATCGCCTTTGCCCCGCTAGCTAACGATGTCGAAGCGTTTGAAGTGCGGATCCCAGAGATGGTACTGCGCTTCGACTACCGAGATCAGCCAGTGGAAACCATCGACATCGCCTACCCATTTACGCGCGAAGTGTACTTGGCCAAGCAACGCCGCGCCGAGGAACTCTAATGGTGCGCGTTGTGGGAGTTGTCCTTGCGGCGCTGTGGTGGAGTGGCTGTGGGCCGCAAGTAGATGGCGATGTGGTCGCTAGAGTAGGCGACGAAGAAATCGAACTCGCAGACCTGCGCCAGTTCCGCGAAGAATCCACCGCCAACTACCGCGACCCCGAAGAGGGCCTCCAGGCATGGCGTTTCTACTTGCAGACGATGATCGACATGAAGTTGATGCTCGTTGAAGCACAGGAGCGGCAGCTAGATCAGACGGTGGACTTCATGCGTCAATGGGATCGGGAACGGCGCAAGAAACTGGTCGATGAGTACGCCGTGCGGACCATCCTCGCGGATGTAGATCTCGCCGTGGATGGTATGCGTCAGAATTTTGCGACGAACAAGTGGAATCGGATGTTGCGCTTGGCCCATATCCGCACCGCCAGCGAGACAGAAGCCCAAAAGGCCATGCGCGACTTGGAGCAGGGGTGGAATTTTGCCGAGGTGGCCCGCAGGTATTCTATCGCGCCGACAGCCGCCCACGGCGGGACGATTGATGCCTGGTACGGACGTGGCAACTTGGAGGAGATGGGTCTGCCTTTAGAAGTGGGAGAGCAGATATTCGACCTACAGGTTGAAGACTTGAGTCAGCCCTTACTAGTGGGGGAACACTACGAGATTTTCAAGGTCCTGTCCCAAGGCCCAGCACCTACGCACTACCGAGCGGCCTTCTTGCGCGAGCAGTACTGGAACGAGTTCCGCACCCGCTGGGATGAACTGATCGCACAGCTCAAAGAGCGACTAAACGCCCAGCTAGATGGCGAGGCGATCCGGTTGCTAGTCGATCGGATGGCCGAATCCGACGGCCGCGGGATGCTGTTGGGTCCCGAAGAGCAGGAAGTGATCCTCTGCCGCTTTAAGGGCGGGCAGGTAACGCTGCTGGATTTCGCCGAAACCTATAACGCCTATTGGTTCATCCGCTCGGTCTCCTTTGACAGCAGCGGGATTGCCGAGTTCATCCACCGGGACCTCTTGCCGCGCACCCTCGTCTATCAAGCGGCTTTGCAGGAAGGCTTGGACCAAGATTCGACCATAGCGGCCTGGTTGCAGGACAAGAAAAAATCGCTGCTGCTCGAAGCCCTCCGCAGAGAGGAAGTCGTAGAGCGGACCGAAGTCGATAGCGCCATGGCCCGCCAATATTACGACGACCATCCGCAACAGTTCATGGAACTGGAAGAGATTCAGGTGGCGGAGGTGCTGGTGGCGACCCGTGCCGAAGCGGAACAGCTCTTGCAGCGGGTCCGCGCTGGCGAACCCCTAGAAAAGCTGGCCGCCCGCCACACGCTCCGCACGGATGCCGAGGGGGGGCACGGGCAATACCACATCCACAACCACCCCTCCGAGCGGCGGGTTTTCGGTGCCTTCTACGATTCGGTGGCCGCCGCGCGGGTGGGAGTACTCACCGGCCCTGTGGCCCTCGACGAAGGTTATTCGATCTTCGAAGTGCGGGAACGCATTCCCCCGCGTCCCACGCCCTTTGCACAGGCGGCCTCGCGGGCGCGTTGGTGGGTGCAGAAGCGGCAAGAAAAGACTCTCTTCGACTCCTTGTTCACCCGGCTCAGGAATCAATACGCTGATCGGATTGTGGTGTTTGGAGAGCAGTTGGGCAAACTAGACGCCAGCCCCCCTAGCCCATGACATCACTCGTCGGGGCAATCCACGTTCATCTCAATTCCCCCGCTTCCTACTAGTCCCGTGGCCGCGGTTTTGTCTTTGTGGGTGCTGCTTGTCGTGAGCAGTGCAGGATGCGGACCAACAGACCCAGAGATCGGACCAGCATTTGTCGAGGTGGCACAGGAGGCGGGGATCGAATTCCACCATCAGAATGGGGCGAGCGGGCGCTACTACTATGTGGAAACCTACGGGTCGGGCGCGGCCTTCCTCGACTACGACAACGACGGCGACCAAGACCTCTATGCAGTCAACAGCGCGCCACTGCCGGGTTTTGTCGCCGAGGGCGTCCCCACCAACGCATTCTATCGCAACCGGGGCGACGGAACCTTTGCCGATGTGACGTTGCAAACGGGTACTGGCCATCCGGGCTATGGCATGGGTACCTGCGTCGGGGACATCGACAACGACGGGCACGTGGATCTGTACGTGACCAACTTCGGTCCCAACGTCCTGTATCGCAATCAGGGTGACGGAACCTTTGCCGATCAGACTGCCGACGCCGGGGTCGGCGATCCCCGCCTGAGTACTAGCGCGGCGTTTGCCGACATCGACAACGACGGCGATCTGGACCTCTATGTGGCCAACAACGTCTTCGTTGACCTAGCGTACGATGAGGGATGCCACCAAGGATCGATCCCGGTCTATTGCGCCCCCACTCAGTACAAAGGAGAATCCGGCGCTCTCTTCCGCAACGATCAGGGCGGGAAGTTCGCCGATATTACCCGGCCAGCCGGCGTGTACAGCGAAGCCGGCCGCCAATTGGGCGTAGTCTTTGGCGACTACGACGGCGACGGCGACGCGGACCTGTATGTGGCCAACGACATGAAGGCCAATTTCCTCTTCCGCAACGACGGCGCAGCGCGGTTCGCCGAAGTGGGCTTGAGCGCGGGGGTGGCGCTCAGCGAGAGCGCTCGCCCCGAGGCCGGCATGGGCACAGACTTTGGCGATTGCGACCGGGACGGCGACTTGGACATCGTAGTCTGCAACTTCCAGTGGGAAAGCTGCCGTCTCTATCGCAACGACAGCGACGGCACATTTGCCGACCTGAGCTTTCCATCGGGATTGGGCGAGCCTACGCTTTCTACCCTGACGTTTGGCACGGATTTTTTCGACTACGACAACGACGGCGACCTAGACCTCTATCTGGCCAATGGCCACGTCCATCCACAAGTGCAGGTGTTCGACCAAGCCGCGTCCTATCCGCAGCCGGACCAACTCTTTGCCAACGACGGAGCTGGACGGTTTGCGCTGGTGCCGACTACGGCCTTGGGCGGAGTCGGACGGGGTGCGGCCTTTGCCGACATCGACAACGACGGCGATCTAGATGCTTTTGTCTCCAATAACAACCAGCGGGCGTTTTTGCTGCGCAACGACAGCGGCCAGCGCAACCACTGGATCGCCTTTAAGACCGTAGGCCGGGTCAGCAACCGGGACGGGATCGGGGCAGTGATCCGGGTGGTAAGCGGCGATTTGGTGCAGGTCGAGGAGGTGCGTAGCGGCAGCAGCTATCTCTCGCAAAACGATCTGCGGGTGTACTTCGGCTTAGGTCAGCGCAAACAGGTGGATCGCGTCCAGATTCGCTGGCCCAGCGGGATCGTGCAGACGCTCGTACAAGTGCCCATCGATCAGATCCACCAAGTGGAAGAACCTCATTCCTCCGGCTGAGCATGCGCAACGAGGATCGTCTTGTTTCTACTATCCTGCGTCCATCTGCGGATTCTTATGAATGAGGTAGGATCGTATAGCATGAGCAATCAGTGGAATAGGACTAGAACGCGCCGCTGGGCCGTTGCCTGCCTGCTAGCCCTCCTCAACGGATGTACACCCGTCGAAGAAATCCTAGGCGAGCGAGAAGTCCGCCATCAGCGCCAGATCGCAGAAGATCCGACGGACGCCGAAGCCCATTACGCGCTCGGCCAAGTGTACCACGAACAAGCGCGCTACCCCGAGGCTCTACAGTCCTTTCGCCGAGCTTTGGCGCTGGATTCCACCCACATCGGAGCGCAAGTGGGGATCGGCAACATCCTGTTTAGGGGAGGCGAATTAGATCGAGCCACAGAAGCATACCAACGGGCAGTGCAGGGATGTGCCGATTGTGCAGACGCGCACCGGGGGCTGGGAGCCGTCTATCTGCGTCAGCAACGCTTTGCAGAAGCCCGTCAAGCCTACCAGCAGGCGCTTTTAAGCGAGCCAGACCACGCTCCCTCGCACTACAATATCGGCGCAGCCTTCGGCCAAGAGGGCGCGTATCAAGAGGCCGCGGCGGCGATGGAGAAGGCCATTGCCAGCGACTCTAAATACATTCTGGCGTACACCGCGTTGGGGGATGTGTACTGCCTCAAGCTGGGGCAGTGCGAAAAGGCCGCCACGCTCCTCGCACAGGCCGTAAATTTGCAACCAACAGCGGTCGCCCCCCGCATCGGCTTGGGGCGGACACACCTCCGCCTAGGGAGGTACGAAGAAGCCGCAGCGAGCTTTGAGGCAGCCATTGCCGCGGATTCGACAGCCGCGGCGGCATTTAACTGGCTGGGAGTAGCCCGCACCAAGTTGGGGCAATACGAGCTAGCTGCCCAAGCCCTGCGCCGCGCCATTCACCTCGACATGCTCGACCCACAAGCCTATTACAACCTATCCCAGACCTACCAAAAACAAGGCAAGGCCGAGGAAAGCAACGCGGCTCTGCACGCCTTCAACCGCATTGACGTGTACTCTGGGGACATCCTCCGGTGGAAAACAGTACTGGACGGCAACCCGCACGATGCGATGGCGCTCTTTGAACTGGGCCGGATCTATGCTCGACTGGGCGTGGCAAGCGAAGCGGCCGCGTCCTTCCAGCGCGCGCTGACGATCAACCCCACTCATGCGCCGGCCTGGCACAATCTAGGCAATGCCTACGCCCGTCTCGACCGCTTGGACGAGGCTATCGCCGCCTTCCGCCAAGCGCTGGCGCTGGACGAAGAGTACGCTCTCGCTTGGTATAATCTCGGCAATGCCCATTTTGCCAAAGGGGAACTAGTACAAGCCCGCAAGGCATTCACCACGGCGCTCGATCACCGGGAAGGATACGCAGACGCCTACCACGGCCTCGGGGGAGTGGCGCTGCGCGAAGGGGCAGCCGAGGAGGCATTGGGCCACTTTCGCACGGTCCTAGCAGCAGATTCGAGCTATGCCCGCGCCCATTACGGCTTGGCCTTGGCCTACCGGGCGCTCGGCGACTCCCTGCGCGCCGTGCAGGCACTGGCGCGCTTCAAGCGGCTGCGCGGAGAACCGTAACATGAGATCCATACTGGGCGTGGCTCTCGTCGCACTGTCTTGCGCCCCAGAGCCGCCAGTGCCCTACCAAGCCCCTAGCACAAAGCGCATGGCCGCTCGCTTGGCGGAGATCGCGCAGAATTTGAACCCCGCCATTAACACCTATATCAACGCGGCGCGAGTAGAACACCTCAAGACCTTGCCACAGCCGCCCGATACCGCCAGCCGCCTGCGCGCCAGTGCCTATCTGGCACGGGAGCTGTTGCGCGCCGGCCAAAGCCAAGTCGCCATTGACGAGTTCGAAAAGCTCCAGCCGCAATTCCAATCAGTCGATCTCAAATTGACCCCAGACGTGCGCGTCCTATTGGGACTGTCCTATATGCGCCTCGGGGAGCAGGAAAACTGTCTCGCGCGGCACGCAACAGCCTCGTGTCTTTTGCCGATTGGCAGCGACGGAGTCCACACCATTGAGCGAGGGTCGCGGGCAGCACTGGCAGAATTCACCGCGTATTTGGCAGATCACCCAGACGACCTGACCGTCCGCTGGCTTTTGAACATCGCCTATATGACCTTGGGCATGTATCCCGAACAAGTGCCAGCGCAATGGCTCGTCCCGCCCGAGGTTTTTGTCTCCGACTACGATATCAAGCGCTTCGCCGATGTGGCACCGGCGCTGGGCCTGGATTTGGTCTCCATGGCCGGCGGCAGCATCATGGACGACTTCGACGGCGATGGCCATCTGGATATCATGGCCTCGTCTTGGGGGTTAGACGACCAACTCCGCTATTTTGCCAATCTCGGCAATAGGACCTTTGAGGAACGGACCACAGCGGCCGGTCTGACCGGGATCGTCGGCGGGTTACAAATTGTCCACGCCGACTACGACAACAACGGCTATGCGGACGTATTGGTTTTGCGCGGGGGCTGGTGGGAAGACGACGGCCTGCATCCCAACTCGCTATTGCACAATAACGGCAACGGGACCTTTGCCGACGTCACCGAGCAGGTCGGCCTGCTCACCTTCCACCCGACGCAGACAGCCGCCTGGGGTGACTACGACAACGACGGCTGGCTAGACCTTTTCGTTGGCAACGAGTCGTATGGCGGTCGAATCCATCGATGCGAACTCTTCCACAGCAACGGGCGGGCAGAGGATTTGCAGTTTGCCGAGGTGGCCCAAGCAACCGGGGTCGCCGTCGTCGGCTATGTAAAGGGGGCCGCCTGGGGCGATTACGACAACGATGGCCTAATTGACCTGTACGTCTCGCGGCTCACTGGCACCAATTTCCTCTTCGCCAACGATGGTGCCAACGAGTTCGGCGGGTGGACCTTCACCGACAAGAGCAAGGAAGCAGGCGTTACTGAACCGCTAGGCAGCTTCCCGGCTTGGTTTTGGGACTACGACAACGATGGCTGGCTGGATATTTTCGTCTCAGGGTACCATTACGAAGCCAGCGCCGGCGATGTGGCCGCCGACTATCTGGGATTAGAGACTGCGGCCGAGCGTCCTCGCCTATACCGCAACAACGGCGACGGAACTTTTGCCGAGCGCAGCGCGGAAGTGGACGTTGACAAGGTGCTCTACACAATGGGTTGCGATTTCGGCGACCTCGACAACGACGGCTGGCTGGATTTTTACGCTGGCACGGGGTCGCCTTCGCTTCGCTCGGTCATGCCCAACCGCATGTTCCGCAATGACGGCGGGCGCTTCTTCGAGGACGTTACCACCTCCGGCGGCTTCGGCCATCTGCAAAAAGGGCACGGCGTGGCCTTTGGCGACTTCGACAACGACGGCGACCAAGACATCTATGCGGTTATGGGCGGGGCCTATACCGGAGACGTGTTCCAGAATGTCCTCTTTGAAAACCCCGGACACGGCAACCACTGGATCGCGCTCCTGTTGGAAGGGGTACAATCCAATCGCGCCGCCTTGGGAGCGCGCATCAGGATAGAGGTCGCGACTACGGAGGGAACGAGGAACATCTACGCCACCGTCGGCACGGGAGCTAGCTTTGGCGGCTCAAGTCTGCAACAGGAGATCGGTCTGGGACAAGCCACGGCCATCGAAGCCGTCGAAGTTACTTGGCCGGCCACGGGCGCGCGGCAACTGTTTACCGGTCTCGAAATGGATCAGTACTACCACATCCGCGAAGGCGACCGGACACCGACCCGGCTCGACCGCCGCTAGCTATAGCTATCCTACGTCATATAGCAACCCTGAACGACTCGAACATTTCGAGCTGCGGATCGTCTTGTTCTACCCTTCTGCGTCTATCTGCGTCCATCTGCGGATCACCTAGCTACATCTGGGCCGCCGAGGAATTTCACCGCCTCCAATCCTTCTCCAACCGGCTCGCCTGTTTCTTCGACAGCCCACCCAGCGCCTTCATGGCGTCCAATAGCCGCATCCTAGTCAATTCCGGCCCCAAGAGCGCGGCGGATTCAAACAGCGGCGGCCCCACCCGCTCGCCAGTCAGCGCGACAATAAGCGGTACAGTCACGTCGCGGACCGGCCACTCCCAATGCCCGGCCACCCGGCGCACGGCCTCGGCCACGCCGTCTTTGTCCCACTCCACCACCTCGTCCAAGGCCCACACGGCTGTTTGCAGCATCCGCACCACCTCGGCGGCCTCCCGCTTTTTCGGCACCAAATCCTCGGCCTTTGACTCCACCTGTCGGGCGAAGAAAAACGCCACGCGCGGCACAAAATCCCCCAGCGTCTCTAGCCGCTGCTGCATAAACGGCAGCATCTGCCCGACGTATTCGTCGTTGAGTAGCCACCCCTTTAGCTCCGCCAACAGGGCCTCCGGCGTCCGCTCTTCGCGCAGATAGCGTCCGTTGAGCCAGCCCAGCTTGTCTATGTCAAAAATGGAGCCACCCAAATTGATCTTCGCCGGATCGAAATGCTCGGCTAACTGCTCCACGGTGAACTTTTCGTCCTCGATCGGCGGATGAGCCATCAGCGCCAAGTAGTTGAGCAGGGCAGGCGGCACATAGCCAGCGCGGCGATAGTACTCCACCGAGGTCGGGTTCCGCCGCTTCGACATTTTGGAGCCGTCGGGATTGAGCAGCAACGGCAGGTGCATATACGTCGGCGGCGTCCAGCCAAAAGCCTCGTACAGCATGAGGTGCTTGGGCGTGGAGGTGATCCACTCCTCTCCCCGAATCACGTGGCTGATCCGCATCAAGTGATCATCTACTACCACGGCCAAGTGGTAGGTCGGAAAGCCGTCGGATTTCATCAGCACTTGATCGTCCATCTTCCCCCACTCTAGGGAAATCGCCCCCCGGAGCATGTCCTTGACTTCACATGCTCCCTCCTTCGGCATCTTCAGCCGAATCACGTGCGCACATCCCGCCTGTATCTTAGCTTTGACCTCTTCGGCAGCCAGCTCCCGGCAATGTCCATCGTAGCCAACATGCTCCTTGCGCTCCTGCTGCTCCTTCCGCAGTGCGGCCAGTCGCTCGCTGGTGCAAAAGCAGGGATAGGCGTGCCCGCTAGCGACCAACTTCGCGGCGTACTCCGCGTAGATGGACAAGCGTTCGCTCTGCCGATACGGGCCGTAGGGACCACCCACATCAGGGCCTTCATCCCACGCCAGCCCCAGCCACCGCAGCGACTGCATGAGCTCATCTTCGTACTTCTTGTGCGACCGCGCTTGGTCGGTATCCTCAATGCGCAGCACAAACTGCCCTTTGTTTTGCCGCGCCCACACCCAGTCGAACAGCGCTTGATACGCGTTCCCTACGTGCATGGGGCCGGTCGGCGAAGGGGCAATGCGCACCCGCACGTCTGTCATTTTTTATCTCCTTGTCTTTTGAGTTACAAATTAAGCCCCAGCCGCTTCCGCGCAACGCGGCCTATTGCACATTTAGCTTTTTTTCCTAAGTTTATAGCTTATAATGATTAACGCGCATTCGCTGGCGTCCCGCCGCACGCATTTCCCTCGCTTTCAACCCAATAGATAGGATTTATGCAGTTTACCGAGCTTGATCTAGCACCCCATATCCTCAGAGCACTCGACGAGATGGGCTACGAAGAAATGACGCCCATCCAAGAACAAACCATCCCTCACATTATCGCCGGCAAAGACGTCATGGGCCTAGCCGAAACCGGCTCTGGCAAGACCGGCGCTTGTGCCATCCCTCTAATCCAAGCCACTGACGATTCGCTCAACGCCATCCAAACCCTCATCTTGGTCCCCACCCGCGAATTGGCGCTCCAATACGTCCAAGAGGTGGACGAAATCGCCAAGCACTCAGGCGTGGCGCCGTTTGCCATCTACGGCGGCTTTGACATGGACATCCAAAAGGCCAAGATCAACCACGGCGTTCACGTGCTCGTGGCCACGCCCGGTCGCCTCATCGACTTTATATGGAATCACAGCCTCGACCTTACCCACGTCAAAACCGTGGTCCTCGACGAGGCCGATGAGATGCTCAAGATGGGATTTATCGAAGACGTGGACTTTATCTTGTCCTGCATCATGCAGGAACACCAAACCCTGCTTTTTTCTGCGACCATGCCGCCGGAGATCGAGCGGCTGACCCAACAATACCTCAAATCGCCCGAGCGCATCCATCTCAACCGCGACCAGCGAGCACCCCAATCGCTCGCCCATCACTTCCTCCACGTCTCCCGCCGTCGCAGTGACGCACTCGTCGATTACATTGAGGACCAAGAAATCCAACAGGGCATCATCTTCTGCAACTCGCGCGACAAAGCATCCGACTTGTTCCGCGACCTACAAAGACGCGTCCGCTCGGTCGATATCATCCACGGCGGGCTAGACCAAGAGCGGCGCACCTCCATCTTCCGCCGCTTCCGCCAGCAGAAGATCCGCTTTATGGTCGCCACGGACGTGGCCGGGCGCGGCTTGGATTTTTCGCACGTCACCCACGTCATCAACTACGACTTTCCCTTTAACGCCGAAATCTATACCCACCGCACGGGCCGGGCCGGGCGCATGGGCCGGGCCGGCATGGCCCTGACCTTGGTCGGCGACCGCGACCTCCGCGACCTCAAGCGCCTGCTCAACAACAACCGCATCCACGCGCATTGGGAGGGCACGGCACCCGACTTGGACGACATCCGCGCCAAACGCAACGGCCGAGGACGCGGGCGTGGCCGGAGACGACCCCGAGGCGGCAGATCCTCCTCCAAAACCAGTTAGTGCTCCTCGCAACTCAGCCCAGCTAGCTGGCGGTCGTTTGCTCACGGCGCATCCGATGAATTGGCTTTTTCCAACTCGGGCAGCAGCCAGTCCCTGACCCAACCAAAATCTGGATCGATTTCAAGCGCCTTTTCAAAGGCCGCTCGCGCCGACTCCAGCTCACCCTGATTCTGGTAAGCGATGCCGAGCCAAGCGTAGGCTTCCCTGTGCCCCCATACTGGATGGATGGGATCGGTCGGCTCTTCTTGGGCAAAGAGCTCGGCGGCTCGCTGGAACCCTTGCAGGCCCTTTTCTTTGCTTCCACCAAACATTTCGGGGGTATTAAAATCGCTGATGGCCGCGCTCAGTACCACGCGCGGATTGTCGGGGGCGAGTTGCTGAGCTTTTCGGCTGGCCTGTCCTACTCTGGGGCCCAAAAGCATGGTTTTCATAGGACTAAGGCCGATTTGCCAACCGTACACGCTCGACAGCAGAGCATAGGCTTCGGCTGCTTGTGGATCAATCTCGGTAGCCTTTTTCAAGTGCTCGACAGCGGCATTGAGGTGTTCAGAAGGGTCTTTGCTTTCTCCCTCTAATAGGCCAGCAATGCGGTAATCGGCCAAAGCGATGTAGTAGTGACCCCACGCCACCAGACCCGTGTCGGCTAGGGCGCGCTCGAACGTCGCTCTGGCTGCATACATAGAGTCGAGGTCATTCGCACTTTCACCGGCTTGCAGCATCTGTCTTCCACTGACGATAAGACTGTTACCGGATTGGGCGAGAGTGGGATAGGCGACTGAAACAATGCAAACGAGTAAGAGCAGAAAGTGTAGCATAAATAGCCTCTTCTAGTGAAGGTGAAGGTTAATAGTTCAAGGAGACACTGGTGCCAAAGTAAATGGATCGGCGAAAGAGCGTGGTGCGCGGCTGGCGCTGGGTATAGTCGATGCTGTAATCATAGTCGAGCACATTCGCGCGGCTGAGCAGGTTGTTGACTGCCAAGTAGAAGACCGCTTGGTGGCCGGAGCCAAAGAAATGCACATAGCTCAACTGCCCATCTATCTGTTGAAAGGACGGTAGCCGTTCTGAGCCGACGGGTCCTTCCACGGGTAAGTAGTAGCTTTTGTCTATTACGGGAACGGCACCGACGATTGGCGTGATGGGGCGGCCAGTGGCGTATCTCAGAGTCAGGCCGCCGCTAAGAGTGCGGACGATCTGCATTTTTGTGACCAAGGTCAGATTGTGCGTGATATCAAACGGTGAAGGGGCTTCTTCGCGGAGTATCTCAAACTCTAGATGGCGCACCTGCAATCGGCGCGACCTCAGCAGACTATAGGCCATCCACCCGCTCAAACGCGTATTGAGAAAAGCACCGTACTTGCAAAAGAAGTCAACTCCAGAGGCCCGTCCGCTACCTGCATTTGCAAGATTCAGGGCGGCGTCATCCAGCACGAGATTGCGGTAGGGTTTGTAGTAAGCCTCTAGCCGTACTAGGAGTTGCCCGCGTTCGTGGTGCAGGCCGCCTATCCAGTGTTGGGCGCGTTGGGGGCTCAGATTGGGGTTGCCGCTGGTGGGGTTGTATTCAAATGGGGCGGGGAATTGGTGATAGATGCCCCAGGCGAGTCGGGCATTTGTGTCTTCTGAGAACTGGTATCGCGCAGACAGGCGTGGATCGATGACAAAATCGCTGGCTAAATTGTGGTGGTCAGCGCGCATCCCGACATTGGCGACAATGCGGCGCACGGGTTTGAAATCAACCTCAACATAGGCACCTGTGCGCCGAGCACCGTAGGAGTTGTCGAGTTCAAAAATCTCTGCCTCGGGGTCAAGGATATCGCCCTTAGGGATGCGCCCCACGAGTCGGTTGTCAGCGTGCTCCATTTCAGCACCGAGGCGCAAGATCCCGAAGACACCGAGGACGCGTTCCCAGTCCGTGCGAATTTTGCCGGTCCAGTCGCGGGGAGCCAAGTCTAGGTTGCCCAATTGCCGCCGGGTCTCGTACTGGTTGAGCGAGGCACTGGTCTGTATGGACCAATCGGCCCATACATCCGTCCACTGGAGATTGTGCAAGGCTCTATCAGTGCTGTTTCGATAGAGGCCGTCAAACGAAGGCTCTGCAACCTGTACGCCGATCTTGTCACCCGCGTCGAAGCTGAAGAACTCAAGGCGTCCGGTAGGCGAATATTGGTAGATCAGATTGAGGTTGCCGTCGTGCCCCTGCGGAGTAGTAACGAATTTGTCGCGGTGACCATTGATGCGGAACAGGAGATCGGTGAAGCTGCGATTCCCCGTAAAACGCAGGCCGAGTTTATCTTCAACAAGGGGCAAGTCGAGGCCCACAGAGCCTGCAGCGAGGCCCAAACCAAGCGTATAGCTCCGTTGCAGAGGCATGTCCAAGCTTTCCATCGCGAGCACCGCAGAAAGTGCATTGCCGTAGCGGGCGGAGAATCCACCGGTAGAAAAGGCCGTATCTTGTACCATAAAGGGAGGAATCGTTCCGAATACTCCACCGGTGGGCGATTCGTATTTGTAGGGATGCACCACCGTAGCTTGATCGAGCAAGATGACGGTCTCACTCACATCGCCTCCCCGAACAAAAAGACCGGCACCATTATCTACGGTGGCAACGCCGGGAAAGGTTTTGAACGCGCGAAAAATATCGGCGGAAGCCCCAGGCGTTGTAACCACATCTAAGGGGGCCAAGGTAACGGTTTCATCTTCCCCGGTGGTATAGGTGCTAACAGTGACGACGGTTTCACCAAGTTCAATGAGGATACGCCGCAGCACCAAGCGCACCGTTGTGGTATCTCCCGCAGCCAAGTGCAAGGTCTGCCGGGTGGGTTCAAAGCCGATGAAGGAGGCATTCAGGTCGTGTGGTCCAAGGTGCCGAGTGGAAAAGGCAAAGCGGCCATCGCGTCCTGTTACTGCGCCGTCGGTGGTGTCAATGATTTGGACATTGACAAAAGCCATCGGTCGTTCTGTTTCATCGACGACCTGACCCTGGACGAAAGCCTGGCCCTGCGCCAAAGTCGGCAAAGAAAAACAGATGCTAAAAAGGAGAGCGATCACTCGTGCCTGCATCTCAGGGCCTCGCCCCCCGAATCACCGTCTGCAAGGCTTCGAGGTGGTTCTGCAGGGCCTTGGCACCCTTTTTGGTTAGGCGGTACCAAGTCACCGGCTTGCGGTTCTCGAAACGCTTGGACACGCTGAGATACTCGGCGTCCTCTAGCTTGCGCAGGTGCGCCCCCAGATTGCCGTCCGTCTCCTTGAGGAGCTGCTTCAGGCTGGTGAAGGTCATGGAGTCCCCGCCGGCTAGCAACACACAGGCTCCGAACCGGCTGCGATGTTCCAGCAGCTTGTCCAGCTTCACCAGCCCCTTGGAGGTGACTTCAGCCGGTTGCGAGGACTTTCTCATCCTTCGCTTCCTCATCCTTCGGTTTCATCCATAGGGCACTGACCACTAGGCCGGCGGCAGTGGCCAATCCGACCGTGGTCCAGGGATAGGGTTGGATGTGATCGATCGCGACCGACCCGCAGATGAGCAGCACCCCCGGCCAGAGAGTGCGCCGGTCCAAGTGCAGCCCGCCCAGAAAGAATACCACACCAGAGATGAGGGCGAAGAGCTGCCCGATGACCCGACCGTCGATACGGTGGGAAAGGGCGATGGAAGTCACCGCCACTACTGCGAAGAAGATGGTGCCCCAGTGCAGAGCATGTCTCCTCCCCAGCCCCGGCATGCGGACTCCCTGTTTTCTTCCCTGCCAAGCACCGAGGCCGCAACTGACCAGGAAACCAGCTACAGGGGCGATGGTCCAGAACAGGGGCGAGTATTCCACGGCGAAATCGTTCAGAGTGTATCCGACGGCAATGATCATCGCCCACAGGACGGTGATCCCCAGCGTGCGGTACTGGCCGTCGTCCCGCTGCTCCACCGCTTGGCGAACAAAGGACACGTCCTCTTCGAGCTTCTGCGTCACTTTGGGGTCCATGAGAAATCCTCCTTGTGTGGGCCGTCGCCCCGAGGGCAACGGGACGACGGCCTTTTCTGATGATGAAAGCTCTTTAACTAATGCAGAGTTCTCTATAAAATAGAGCCGTTAGAAGCTTTGTCAACTCATTTTTTTTGCAGGTGTGTACCTGTTGTCGGGGACGATCTCCAGAGCATCTGCAACTGACGCGGCAGTGAACTGTACATCTTTTATCCACTGCGATTAACTATCCAATCCCGGTAACAACTGGGATTTCACCCAGCCGTTGTTGGGATTCACGTCGAGGGCTTTGACAAAGGCTTCCCTTGCCCCCTCAATGTCTCCGTCCTCTTGACGCATGATACCCAAGTGGGCGCAGGCTTCGTCGTAGCCCCAAGAGGGTTGAAAGGGATCGCGAATTTCCTCTTTAGCGAACAACTCAAGGGCCTGCTCCATCTTAGAGATGGCTCGCTTCTTGTCGCCGCCGAACATAGTAGGAGTATAATAATCGCTCATTCCATCTATTAAGACGACGCGGGGATTGTTGCCATCGAGTCGCTTGGATTTTTCAAGAACCCTTTTAGTATCAGGGCCTAACGCCATACCCAAATGAGGCTTCAGGCTTAGTTTCTGGCCATAGGCACTAGCTAAGAGGGCATAGGCGTCGCTGAAGTTGTCTTCCAACTCAATGGCCTCTTTGAGATGCTCTATCGTTCGATTAATGCACTCGACCTGCTCGCCAGGAGTGGCCGCAAAAAGCGTGGCGAGACGATACTCGCACAAAGCCAGGTAATACAGGGCAAATATCTCGTAATTACCGTTTTGGCGAACACGGTCAAACAGTTTCTGTGCCTCGTATAATTGGTCGGGATTGGAGGTGTCAATTGCCTGCTGAAGAAGCTCTTGGCCCTCGACGAAAAGAGCCTCTGATTCTATGCTTCGATCATTTCTTGCGTTTTTTTGACCATAGCGCATATATCGGCTTCCTGTGGCGAATAGGTACACATCTTCAAGATCCGCGGTTTTTACGGAAAATTGATGTATGTTAAAGCTGTTAAGACGGTCTATAACTGCATTCTTAAACACCTCATCCTTACCATATATATACGTGCCTTGGGAACTGTCGTTGATGTGGGTTACTCCAGGACAGTCTGCCAAGATTTTGGGATTGACTTCGGTTTCCACCTCTACTTTGAGATTTAACTGAAACTTTTCGAGCAGTTGCGGTACTGAACCCGAGGCAATGATTTGGCCCTTGCTCATCACGCAGACCACATCGCTGTACTGCTGAGCTTCTTGCATGTTGTGGGTAGTCATGACAATGGTGAGACCTTGGCGACGGTACTGGTTTAGTACATCCCAGAGTTGCCGACGTAGGTGCGGATCCAAGTTACTCGACGGTTCATCGAGGATCAGTAGTGCAGGTTTGCCCACTAAGGCAATGGCAATGAGCAGCCTGCGCTTTTCTCCTCCCGACAGATCTTTATAGGCGATTTTCTGCTGACGTTGCAGCTCAAAAACGTCGATTAAATCATCAGGATTAACCGGATCCTGATACATTTTTGCATAAAGGCCTAGTGCCTCTCTGACTCGAATATCATTATAGAGAGAGTCTTCTTGAAATTGAATGCCGATTTTACTGCATATGTCCTTGCGCCGCCGCAGATCGGAGATACTTTCGCCAAACAAGTGAATGTCTCCAGTATCGGGCTTTTTTAAGCCTACAATGCAATCTATGATAGATGTTTTACCTGCTCCGTTGGGTCCTACTAGGCAAAAAACTTGTTGTGGATATACGGTAAAATTTGCGTTTTGAACGGCGGCGAACCCGTCGTAACTTTTGCATAAGTTACTTACCTCTATAATGGGGATTTGATCACCGCTTGCATTGGCCGGAGGTGAGCTACTCGACATTGCAGTCATGATTTCCATTCGATGCGAATTTTAAAAACCATAAGGTTGAAGACTTGATGGCACAATATGCATGGCAAAAGGCTATTGGAGGCGAGATATAGGAGACTCAAGATTGCACCGAACAAGGTTTTAGAGAGCACATTTGCCAAACCATAGGCTATATGATTCATTCCAAATGCTACGGAAGAAATAGCGATCGCGTATTGTGCAGGCATATTTAAGATATCAGTTGTATAAGAAATTAAGTAGCATCTCCATAGTACCTCCTCTAAAAAAGATTCACTAAGAACGGAACCCAATAATATACCTATAGGTAATCTTTGTCCCTGATTCACAATGCGTCTAGTCTCCCCAAACATCCATTGCCTTGCCGTCGGGTTGTTTCCCATCCGCAGTTTTAGCCATGCTTGCGATATAATGATCTCAAAAAAATAAAAAGCCACCCCCACGCTCACACCAATAAAAATCGCAATGCCGAGTGACAAGTATATTGGCAAGTCGAACCATATAGGCCATTCAAAGGCGGAGGCCAATATATGGATAGTTGAATCACACATGCTCAGAATCAGAGCCAAGACAGCCGCAAGAGATACCAAAGGTACGATAAAGTCATAGCGATCCAATCTTGCGTTCAGTATCTTTCCGAATAATGCCGAACTACTCATCAGATATAAACATGTATATACTGCATAAAGGATGCCCGGATATGCCAAGACAAAAACAAGACAAAACATGGTTCTCAACGAAGCTTAAGGAAAAGGGACAGGCCCTAGCTTGAGCTCTTTAAATGTGAGAGGCTTATCTTTCAGTCCCATTTTCATGGGTAGTTCGTAAATACGAGGATGTCCCAAATAGGGATATGCACTGACATGCGGCTGTACTAACTCAGGAATGAATGCTTTGACAACCTTTACCTGAGACATCTGTTCATGGGTACAATCAATGATAATAGGGTCTATGTTGTACTGTTGAAGAATCTCTTTGAGATACCCTAATTGCCTTTCTGAATCTTTAAATCTTGCCTTTGGCAATTCCGACAGAACCACCGTATCATCACTACGAAAAAATTTCTCTAGGCGTTCGGCATTCTCAGCATATCCATAATATCCAATGGTCTCCAAGAATGTACTCATCTCGGCCAGAGGTTTGTCTGGAGGAGCATCAAATATAACCTCAACACCTCTATACAGTTGTCTTTGAGGTGCTAACATAGCACATTTCAATTGCAGTTCGGACTGTCCATATTCTAATAAGGCTTGGGTGAATGCTTCTTCTCCATCTAAAGCCACTGCCGCTCCAGCCTGATAGGCAAATTTTTTGTAGTACGGTACCCGTTGAGTTGCCGAGATGCAGGGCAAATTGAAAAAGCCGACGTCGTGTAACCAGAAATCTACATCGCTGTCCCGATACTTGATATGTTCTAAGGCTCTGTTAGTCTCCCTAGAAGAAAGTGACCTATCGGCTTCTACTCGATATAGAGGGATATTTGCATACCAAGATACCATTAATGCATCGCGCTCAAAGAGTTCCGTCACTCCCGCAATAATAGCTAGAGGTTCATCTATATGCGAAGCCATCCCAGATGAAGATGAATAGCCGATTCGCGTCTCCTCAATAGACGGAACATAAAAAAAGAGTACGAGCTGTAAAGGAATCCAGATGTCTTCTTGGCTGATGAGCCGATGTCCCTTGATCCAGTTAAATTCGGTGTCGTGAGTAAAGGGGTGAAAAAAAAAGTCAGGGGAAGCGTATTGTTCGTCTGCAAACAAGGGAAGTTCTTCTGGAGAAATAGCATTTTGACCGGCTTTCTGTAGTGAACTATAGGATCCGGCACATATTTCTAAGTCCTTTTTGAAGAAAGCAAACGCTCCTGACAGCCTTTCAACGCTTTCTCCTAGACCGGATAAAAAAGAAGACGCAAGCCTAAAGCCTTTACCACCTGCTATCACAGAAGATTTCAAATCAAAGTTAAGTGATGGCAGACCAAGAATCTGACTCATGACTTGATCTGTGTTCCAGTGCTCACTATTTGCTACTACGGCTTGAGAAATTCCAGCTCCACCGTTATAATTAGTCGAAAATTGGATTGGACCATTAGGAAAGTACCAAGAGAGCATTTCTTGGATTGCTTTACCTTCTTTTTTGCTCATAACGTTAGGCAAAAATTCTCGATAAGAGTTTACGTAACTGTAATCCAACTTTAGAGAGACCATAATGGATCTACACCTCCCATTTGAATGTTCGAGTAGAGATTAGATAAGATAGCACTGTTATGACTGTAAGAAACAGTAATGATTTTACGTGCTGAGATATCGGATCCCCGAGCCATACACCAGAGAAGGCTATAACGACATGGGTCAAAGGGGAACCCCAGCTCAAAGTCCGTAGCCAATCTGGAAACATTTGCCGAGGAAAAGTAGCACCTGACATAAAAAACATGGTAAGAAATAAAAATTGGCACAGAGCTTGAGTGCTTCTTGGAGATTTGGAAATACTATTTACTAAGAAACCCAAAGCCAAAAAGCAAGCGATGCAGATTATCCCCACAAAAAGGACAACTATCAAATGCCCGCGAAAATGAAGATCAAAAACACTCTCTGCGACCACGAATAAACTCAAAGCAGAAACAGTAAATACGACTATCTGCATTATAATGTGAACACAGAGGTAGAATCCAAGCGAAAGCGGGCTGACAACATAGCGCTTGAGAATGCCGAGCAGACGATATTCAGACAAGGAGTTAGTGAGGTTGATCAGCCCAGTTTGGCCGATATATGCAGCCATGAGTGCTGGGGCATAGAAATCAATGTATCGTACATCGGGCCGATCCCATAGTGGAGCTTCTCCAAATATAGATCCGAACAGTAAAAAAAAACAGATGGGTAGTACAAATGTAAAGAAGGCAGAAGTAGGTTGACGTAAGAATAATTTGCACTCGACTATCCAGAGTGCGACGAAACTGCGGAGCCAAATAGTCCTACTCAAAAAGGTCATTGCATTAAATCCTTAATCAGTTGAAATGCTATCGTTTCTACTGGTAGTTTTTCGTAGAAGCGCCCCTTTATCTACTTTATTTCCCACAGCAACTACTAAGGTTGTAAATTCTCTACGTCCATCCAGTCCCAATAAAGAGTCTGTGCGTTCGTCGTCAAAGCCAAATACCATACACGATCCCAATCCGAGTGCCGTGGCGACAAGATGCAGGTTCTGACTCGCTACTCCGGTTTCAAGATGAGCCAATCGGTATGATCTATAAGTACCATATTTCCATGTAAGCCTCGATATATCAGGGGCAATGAAAATGACGACACTCGCTTCGGATAACCATTCATGATTAGGACAACAATTGACCACACGCCACCGAAAGTTGCCTTTCTCAATTAGTTCCAAGCAATTTTGCATTGGATTGTAGTGGTATAATCCTTGCAGGAGGTCGGATACTCCATTAACCACTAGATATAACTCAGTACATTGTAATCCGCCAGCAGTTGGGAAATTGCGTAGCGCAACGTCGCGGCGATTATATGAAAACATGGTACCCCGTACACCACAGGATTGTCTCAACAGTGTACTTAGCTTTTCGAGCGATAGAGCTGACCCATTGAAATCTCGGACTGAGGTACGACTGTTGATTACTTCCGATATAGATTTGGCCACAGTAGGAAACATTGTATCCAGTTGAATTTTCTTCGCTCCAACGAATTCTTTGTGTAGGTTCGGTGCAATTTTTTCATTCAGTTTTAGAAAAAACAGCCATTCGTCTTCTGTCGAGAAATCTCTTAGTCCATTTACTACAACAGCTAATTCATCTACAGGTCCATTGACCGATCTATCCCGTTTGGTACGCTTTATAAGTTCACATAAAACTAGCTGCTCTTGAGAATTGAATCCTTTCAACTCTTGCAGAAGTGCTGGCTCTATAGCAGTAGTAGACTCTGAATGAGGTAGGGAATCCGGTATTTCTACCGCAACGGACTTTCTTTCACCGATTGTCATTTTCTATTTATCCGCGTTAATAGGTGAGAAGGTAAGAAGGGCGTAAACGGACCGTTCTACGCCGTCGGCTTGTACGAATTCGTCTGCTTTTGTATCGAGGAAGTCTTGATGGACGGTAGCCGGGTAGCCGAAGGATGAGTACTGATGCTGCAGATATCCCAGCAGTCGCCCAATATCGAGCAAAGTGTGGCGATAGCCTCGGGGGCCATATATAAGCATGTACCTCCAAGGGCAGGCGATGACGATTAACATGGTCGAATACTCTTCAAGGCGCACGGGCGACGACCTCCAGAAAAGGTCGAGCAAAAGTGTGGCTTCATTTTCCACTTTACGCTCAACCCATAAATAGTTTAACTCTGGGACTACGCGGAAGAGTACTCCATCATTCAACACGAGCAGGTCAGCAGCATAGAGCAAATTGGTCAGAGAGCTTGGTTTAGAAAAGTGGTTCAGTGGGCCTTGGAGCCAATCAGGAAGTTGGTCATAAGGGATTCTCAACTCAGAGCCGTCGGCAATCAAGATTTCTTCATCAACGCGATAGGCGGTTTCAAAGAACCACCGGCGCACCTGTTCAAGCGTTGAGGCATCAGAGGGAATCTGAAGAGTTGAGTGAGGATTCAATTTTGAATTTTCGTGGTACAATTCGGCCACATGCGGTTTTGCCCTAGCTTGTCGATAAAGATAATCCGAAGCCGCCGAGTGGCTTAAGTCAATACTGTGAGGCGAAGGTATAATTGGCAATTCCAGAAACATCTGAAGGTTTTTCAATAGAGAATCTGAAGCGATATGAGAAGATTCGTCAGTCATTTTGCACTCCGTTTAGTGAGTTATACTAGATTGACAGGATATGCTTTGAATTGGGCAGTATCCAATCTAACGAGATGTCTAGAGAAACAAGTGTCTATACCCATTTCTCATACCGACAGATACAGGCGATCTGGGCAGTTTCAGAATTTCTTCGTAATCGACATAGGGCTTTTCAAAGTTGATTCGTAAGCATCGGCCTATCAGGAAAGATTTTCCAGACAAGAGAAAAGATAAGGCGGTACCTGCCGCAAAACCGGCGGCTATGCTGGCGTAGGGGGGAAACGCAAATTGATGGCTGTAAAGGCCATTCTTGCTCATTTCTTCTTTATAGGTATAGTACTCGCTGTTCTGAATAGATAAGGTCGCTTCCGATTGGATTTCAAATTCGTTGTAGCAGCACGTTTCACCCGGCACATAAATGGGACCGATACAGGATTCGCTTCCGTCCATAAATGCAGACATCCATGGCTTTTCGGCAGAAAGAGCCGTAAGATCCATGGTATGGAAGAGATGAGAAGAGAATACTTCAGAGGTGACGACAACGAAGTTTGAATCGCTAAACAGACTTTCTACGGCCCCTTGATTATGATAGGGTTCTTTGATCGCCTTGAAACGATCGTAACCGAGTTCTGACAGATGAGATTCCAAGCACTCAACATACGACCGTCCTTTTTCTATGTAAGTCTGAGGTAGGTTAAACTGAGCCTGATCAACTGCGACATTTTCGACTTGTCGATCATCCAGAACTTGCATATGGCCGACTCCAATCTTCGCGAGTTCTTCCGCTACACGGCTGCCTATATAACCGGCTCCTACGATACCAAGACAAATGTTGTCGAATATCTGGTTTTCACCTGTGATGGCATTCAAATAGCTTGCAATAGGGCTCTCATCGGCTGGAGAGATAAACCCTTGAGAAGCCAAAGTAGAGAGCAGCTCTTCTACATCTTCAAGTTCGTCCTCTCCAACTACTTTTTGTTCTTGGAGATCGCGCAGAGAAGCTGGCGAGGCCAAACGACGGAGCACCCGACCTAGAAGATGACTTCTCCCTTCGTCCCGGATAGTTTGGTTGAATTGTGATCTCACACCGTGTAGCACCAAGATCTCATCTTCGCCACAAAAAATGAACTTGAGTGAGGGATTGAGTACGAAATGATGTTCAGCAACAATGGGTTCGGTCTTGGTTCTCATGAACATCCTCTTTTCTAGTTTAAGTGCCTGCCCGTATCAATCATAGACTGCTACGGGCAGGGCGAATCAAAACAGCCTCAGCCGTAATAACAGAGCATTACGGAGATGTATAATAGCAGTCCTTATTTTAGGGACTCATAGTTATGACGGTGCAATGGCAGTGGCAGCAGCAGCAACCGTTGGTCTTTGCTGGCGATATATGGCCATTAAACTGATTCGATACGATTCTGAGCTTCATAGTGCGTCCTCCTTGGCCTGAAGCCATTAGTTGGGTTACTTGAGATGAGATACTGCAACAGGGCTATATCACTATCTTATGTACGAGGGTGCAACAATGACAGTGGCAACAGCAGCAACAACCGCCACTATTTATCGCCGGCGCCATATAACCATTAAACTGATTCGATACGATTCTGAGTTTCATAGGCGTTCCTCCTTGGCTCGATTAGCCATCCGTTTTGTAGCCGGTTGAGATGCGACACAGCAGAAATGGCAGCAACAGCCGGCCTTTTGTTTGCTCCCATGTTTTAAATACTGCTGATGGTTTGAAGCACGGCTGAGGCTTCAGCCAGAACAAAAGCGAAAAACATGCCAAGAAATATGCCAGATAAGTTGAGCCGCCATTGATATTCTCTAACTCCTTGTAATTAGGCGAGTTAGACAATATAGACTGCATTTATCCTCAGCATCCACTCCAACTGGGCGATACGCCCAAGTGTATCACCTCCGCAACACCATTGTTGTCGAAGGGAGACGAAAAAATAGCTACAGCATCGCGTGAACTCACCCGAGAAAATCAAAATATAACACGTGTGCATAAAAATAAAAGCGTACCATAAACTTGCCAGCTTATCTACTAAGGTAAAAACCCCTGCGCTGATAGATTCGGCACGGGGGTTTTTCTTGTAACTTCAAAAAAATTATGTTCAAACTGACGCATTACCCACACCCGCATTTGATTGACAACTGCATATATGTTCACTATATTAAGCAAGTGGAGAATTGCTTAAATTAGCAGTCGCACCAAGGAGAGCGACTCCCCTTCCTGCTCCCTCTGATGCTTCTGCCCTCTCCTGCATTTTAGTCTCCCATTGTCCGCCGGTCGCGCGTCCTTCCCCCCAGGAATCGCGGCTCGTTCTACATATAAACCTCTTATGGAAGCAATGGCCAAGACAGCAACCAACGGCCGCGCCAACGGCAAGGCCACGTACGACGAAAGCAAGATCAAGACCCTCTCTTCACTCGAGCACATCCGCCTGCGGACCGGCATGTACATCGGCCGCCTCGGCTCGGGTGCCGATCCCGACGATGGCATCTACGTATTGCTCAAGGAGGTCATCGATAATGCCGTCGATGAGTTCATCATGGGCTGTGGCAAGCAGATCGACGTCGAGATAGACCAAGGGTTAGTCCAAGTCCGCGACTACGGCCGCGGCATTCCCCTCGGCAAAGTAGTAGAGTGCGTCTCGGTCATTAACACCGGTGCCAAATACAACGACGACGTCTTCCAGTTTAGCGTGGGGCTCAACGGCGTCGGCACCAAGGCCGTCAACGCGCTTTCGGCCCACTTCGTCGTCCGCTCCTACCGAGATGGCCGGTGCGCCGAAGTGCTCTTTGAGCGCGGCGAACTGAAAAAGCAAAAGAAGAGCCGAGCGCCCAACGAGCCCGACGGCACGTACGTCGAGTTTTTGCCCGATCCAGACATCTTTGGCGAATACGCCTTCAACCACGAGTTCGTCGAGCGTCGGATGTGGAACTACGCCTGCCTCAACCGGGGCCTGCGCCTGTATTTCAATCGCCAAAAATTCGAGTCCAAACAGGGTTTGCTCGACCTCCTCAAAAGCGAGGCCGGCGGTTCGGTTCTCTACCCGCCCGCTTACCACAAAGGCCAGTACCTCGAATTTGCCTTCACACACGTCGATAGCTACGGCGAATCCCATCGCTCCTTTGTCAACGGCCAGTACACAGCCGACGGCGGCACTCACCAGAGCGCGTTCCGCGAGGGCGTGCTCAAAGGCGTCAACGAGTTTTACAAGAAATCCTTCAACGGCGTCGATGTCCGCGACGGGGCCTTTGGCGTCGTCGCCGTCAAGGTCAAGGAGCCGGTTTTTGAGTCGCAAACCAAAAACAAGCTGGGCAATACCGACATCCGCGGCTGGATCGTCAACGAAACCCGCGAAGCCATTGTCGATTTTCTCCACAAAAATCGCGAAACCGCGCAAAAACTCGAAGCGCGCATCGTCCACAACGAAAAGCTGCGCAAGGAGCTAAATGCAGTTAAAAAGGAAGCCAAGGAGGCCGCTCGCCGCATCGAGATCAAAATTCCCCAGCTCAAGGACTGCAAGTACCACAAAGGCGACAAGAAGCGCGGCGAAGAATCGACGATCTTCCTCGCCGAAGGGCAGTCGGCCGCTGGCTCGATCGTCTCCTCGCGCGATCCCGAGACCCAAGCCATCTTCACCCTCAGGGGCATGCCGCAAAACCTCTTCGGCAAAACCCGCGCCTCCATCTACAAAAACGAAGAACTCTACAATATGATGATGGCCCTCGGGATCGAGGAAGACATAGACAACCTGCGCTACAACCAAGTCGTCATGGCAACCGACGCAGATGTTGACGGCTTCCACATCCGCAATATCCTGATGACCTTCTTCCTCACCTATTTCGAAGAGCTAGTCACCTCGGGTCACGTCTATATCCTCGAAACCCCGCTCTTCC
The DNA here is from genome assembly GCA_022827835.1 of Candidatus Latescibacterota bacterium. Taxonomy (GTDB): domain Bacteria; phylum Latescibacterota; class UBA2968; order UBA8231; family UBA8231. Next base: position 73,011 of record JAJEIO010000012.1, on the reverse strand, counting down.
GGGTCCGCAACAAACAAGAGACCTACTACTGCTACGATGAGCGCGATCGCCAACGCGCCGCAAAAAAGCTCAAAGGCACCGCGGAAATCACCCGCTTCAAGGGCCTTGGCGAGATTTCTCCCAAGGAGTTTGGCCAGTTTATCAACGGCGACATGCGGTTGGTCAAAGTCGGCGTCCGCTCGCTCGACACCGTCCCCGAGACCCTCTCCTTCTACATGGGCAAGAACACCCCCAACCGCCGCGACTACATTATGGAGCATCTAGTCTAATGGCCTATATCGACAGTCTCTACGACAACTACTTCCTCGAATACGCTTCCTACTCCATCAGGGACCGCGCGATTCCGCACATCGACGACGGGCTCAAACCCGTCCAACGCCGCATCCTCCACGCGCTACACAAGATCGACGACGGCAAATTCCACAAGGTCGCCAATGTAGTAGGACAGACCATGCAGTACCACCCGCACGGCGACCAGTCGATCTACGGCGCGCTCATAGTGTTGGCCAACAAGGATCTCTTCATCGAGAAACAGGGCAACTTCGGCAATATCTTCACAGGCGACGAAGCCGCCGCCGCCCGCTATATCGAGTGCCGGCTCACACCACTGGCCAAACAGGTGCTCTTCAACAAGGCACTGACCGACTACGTCGATTCCTACGACGGTCGCAATCAGGAACCAGTGGTTTTCCCCGCCAAAATTCCGGTGCTGTTGGCCCAAGGTGCCGAAGGCATTGCCGTCACCCTAGCGACCAAGATACTCCCGCACAATCTCACTGAACTATTAGAAGCCCAAATCGCCTACTTGCAAGACCGCCCCTTCCAACTCCACCCTGATTTCCCCACCGGCGGCCTAGCCGATTTTTCCGCCTACAACGACGGCAATGGCAAAGTCTTAGTCCGCGCCCGGCTCGACACTGCCGACCCCAAGCGCATCGTCATCCGCGATCTCCCCTTCGGCACCACCACCGAACAACTCATCGCCTCCATTGAAGACGCTGCGCGCAAGAACAAAATCAAGATCGGCACCATCTCCGACTACACCGCTGAAAACGTCGAGATCGAAATCAAGCTGCCGCGCGGCACCTACACCGAGGAGATCGTGGATGCACTGTACGCCTTCACCGACTGCGAGTTATCAATTTCGGCCAACCTGATGCTGATCAACGAACACAATCGGCCCCAAGTCATGAGCGCCACTGAAGTCCTGCAACACAACGTCGATCGCCTCGTCGATACCCTCAAGGCCGAGCTGCACCTCGAAGCCGAGCAACTCAACGACCGGCTCCACGCCAAGACCCTCGAACAAATCTTTATCGAAAACCGCATCTATAAGGCCATTGAGGAGCAGACCACCACGGACGAGGTCGCCTTAGCCGTGCGCACCGGGCTTTGGCCTTTTGCCCCGCAGCTCAAACGCGATATTACCGACGACGATATCGAGACCTTGCTCAAGATCCCAATCCGCCGCATCTCGCGCTACGACATCAATCGCGCTGAAAAGGAGATGAAGGAGATCCGCGCCCGACTGCGCCAGATCAAGAAGCATTTGGACGGCATTATTCCCTATACCATCGCCTTTCTTCAGGATCTCATTGACAAATACCGCGACCAGTTTCCGCGCTGCACCGAAATCGTGGAAATCGAAAGAGTGGATGCGCGCTCGGCTGCCAATCGCAACCTCAAGCTCCGCTACGACAAAAAGACCGGCTATCTCGGCCACCAAATCAGCGGCACTACCCTCTGCGACGTATCGCTCTACGACTCTGTGCTCGCCATCCGCAAGGACGGCACCTACTCGGTCGTCCACGCGCCGGACAAACTCTTCGTCGGCAAGGGTATGCTCTACTGCGGCTTGGTCGATAAGGACCTAGTCTTCACCGTTGTCTATAAGGACAAGGCCGGTGCCTCCTACATCAAGCGCTGCACAATCGACAAGTTCATCTTAGGCCGCAGCTACAATCTCGTGCCCGCCGATTGTAAGGTGCTCAAGCTGACCACCGACTCCGACAAACAGATCGCCCTCGACTACAAGCCCAAGCCACGCCTCCGCAAGCTCAACGAGGTCTTCCCCATCAGCGAATATCCAGTGCGAGGTCTCCGCGCTGGCGGCATTCGCCTGAGTACCAAAGAGCTGCAAGGCTGCAAGCTCCTGTGATGGCTATCCAAGTTCGGCCAGCCACTCGCGCATCGCGCCTGGATCTTCTTTGAACATCAGCGAGCCAGGGACGATATAATCGGCACCAGCTCGCGCGATCTGTGGCACAGTGTGGCGGCGAATCCCACCATCGGCCTCCACCACTGTCGCCAAGCCGCGCCGGTCGATCTCGTCCCTAGCCCGACGAATCCTAGCGGGTGCCTGCGGGTCCATATCGGCACCCTTGATTCCGGCGGCTGTATTCAGCAGCGTCAACACATCCAATAGCGTCCAATAGGGATCGAGTAAATCGAGATCCTCTTCCAGCAAGAGCGAGACCCCGGCCTGAAGTCCTCTTGCCTTAATCGCCTCCAGCACGGCACCCGGGTCAGAGGTCGAGTCAAAACAGATGATAATGGCATCGGCACCCGCCTCGGCAAAGGGATCAATCCACGCGGCCGGGTCGGTGGTCATCAGGTGCATTTCAAAGGGCCGATCCGTATGCGGGCGCAATGCCGCCACCAGATCTGGGAAAAACAGCATCGTCGGCGCATAATGGCCATCAGCCACGTCGAGATGGAAGCGCTCTGAATAGGGTGCGACGCGCCGGATATCAGCCGCGAGATTGGCCAGATCGGCCGACCACAGGGAAGTTGCGCACTTGAGCATCGTAGACCTCTGCGAATAAGCGGACGGGATGGAAGTGCCCAATATAGAGAGACCATCGTTTAGAGACCAATTTGCCTTTGTGCCAGAGGGCACTGTTATTTTTACCCAGCATCTACAGCATCCTATAGCAATCCCAAATGAGCGTGAACTATCTATGATGACCGTTCTGCGTCCATCTGCGGATAATTTTTAGGATTCCTATATCACAGCAAGGAAAACGCCCTATGACCACTACTCCAGCAGCCATGGACTGGGACCTGACGAGCTATTTCGCTGAATTTGATGGCCCGGCCATGCGGCAATTCAAAGATGAACTGCAAAGGGACATTGCAACGGCACGCGAACAAGCCGCCGCCCTAGCACCGCTCGCCGAGGACAATGCCGACGCCTGGGAGGCCGTATTCCTCCTGACTGAGGGCCTGACCGACCGCCTCTCCCATCTAGGCTCCTACCTCGGCTGCCTCACTGCGGCGGACGCTCGCAATGAAGACTACGCCCGCGAAGAAGCCGCCTTTGCCCTGCTAGCGGCCGAGAGCGAAAAACTCGACGTCGAACTCCTGCGCGCGCTCAAGGACGCCTCCGACGAAATGTTTGCTACGTTCGCCCAACGGCCCGCCTTGGCCGACTGCGGCCACTTCCTCCGCCGCCAGCGCGAAGACGCGCAGCGCACCATGAGCCCGGAAAAGGAAATGCTCTCTGCCGACCTCGGCGTTGACGGTCTCCACGCTTGGGGCCGCCTCTACGACTCAATTTCCGGCAAGCTCGAATTCGACATGGCGTTTCCCGACGGCCGCACCGAGCGTCGCCCCATGTCGCAGCGCCGCGCCCTGATGGAAGACCCCGACCGCCGAGTGCGCCAAGCCGCCTTCGATGGCGGCAACCAAGCCTGGGAAAACGTGGAAGACGTCGCCGCCGCCGCGCTCAACGCCATCTCGGGGACGCGGCTGACCCTCAACCAGCATCGCGGCGTGGACCACTTTCTCGATGTCGCTCGCTTCCAAGCGTCAATCTCACCCAAGACCCTCGACGCGATGTTTGCGGCTATCACCGAACAAATCGAATTGCCGCGCCGCATCCTCGCCCTCAAGTCGCAACTCATAGGCACCGAAGGCGTCGCTTGGTACGATCTAGGCGCGCCGTTGCCGCTGCCCGACCAAGGGCAGCTCTCTTGGGAAGAGGGCACGGACCTCGTCGTCCGCTCCTTTGCAGCGGCTTACCCACGCCTAGGCGAATTTCTCAACCAAGTCTATGAACGCCAATGGATCGAACACGCGCCCCGCCCCGGCAAGCGGCCCGGAGCCTTTTGCACCGGCTCGCTGTTGACCCGCGAGTCCCGCGTCTATATGACCTACAACGACACCCTCGGCGATGTGCTCACGCTCGCCCACGAGATCGGCCATGCCTTCCACAGCTACATCATGCGCGACGTGCGCACCTACGCCCACTTCTACCCGATGACGCTGGCCGAATCAGCCTCCACCTTCGGCGAAATGATCCTCACCGAGGGCATCCTCGCCGACCCTTCCTTCAGCCCCGCCCAAAAGGCCAGCGCCCTCAACCAAGAGATCGGCCACGGCGCGATCTTCCTGCTCGACATCCCCGTGCGCTACCAGTTCGAGAAAAAGCTCTACGAAGAGCGCGCCGACGGCGAACTCACGGTCAGCCGCCTCAAAGAGCTGATGATAGAAACCCAGCGCGACGTCTTCGGCGACGCGCTCGCGCAAGGAGGCGAAGACCCCTACTTCTGGGCCTCAAAACTCCACTTCTACATCACCGGCGTGACCTTCTACAACTTTCCGTACACCTTCGGCTTTCTACTCAGTCGCGGCCTATATTCAATGTTTAAACAAGAGGGGGCCGACTTTCTCCCCCGCTACGAGGAATTTCTCCGCCTCACTGGCAGCGACACCGCCGAGGGCGTGGCCCGCCGTGCCTTGGGCCGAGACCTCGAAGATACCCAGTTCTGGACCGAGGCCATCCAGACCTTGGAAGCTCCGCTGGCCGAGTTAGAGAAATTGCTACCCGAGGTTCTACCTGATCATTCGTAAGAAGTCGGCAGACTTTTCACGCTCCAGTCACCCGCAACCGCAAGGATCCCTATGTTGCGCTTATTCCTAGTCTTCTTCTTTTGCATCGGCCTAGCCCACGCCGCCGACAATCCCCCGGCCCCCGGCTTCGATGCCGCTGGTTCCGACCCCAAGGCCATCGCCCTAGCCGACGAAGTTATGGCTGCAATGGGTGGCCGCGCCAACTGGGACGCCACGCGCTACATCACTTGGCGCTTTTTCGGGTTCCGCTTACACGTGTGGGACAAGTGGACGGGGGACATTCGCTTCGAGCAAGACGATCTGACGGTGCTGATGAACATCCACAGCAAAGAGGGCCGCGCCTTCGTCGCTGGGGCGGAAATCAGCGATCCCGACACGCTCGCGGCCAAACTCGACCACGGCTACCGCGCTTGGATCAACGACTCGTACTGGCTGGTCATGCCCTACAAGCTCAAGGACACCGGCGTCACCCTGCGATATCGGGGTATAGAAGCCACCGAGGACGGACAGCCAGCCGAAGTGCTGGAACTCACGTTCAAAGACGTCGGCGTCACCCCGCAGAACAAATACGCGGTCTGGATCGACCAAGAATCGCGGCTAGTGACCCAATGGGCGTTCTACCGCGAGGCCGCCGACGCCGAACCGCGTTTTACCGGCCCCTGGACCAACTGGCAGCGCCACGGATCGATTTTGCTCTCCGACGGTCGCGGCGAGCGCCAGCACACCGACGTAGCGGTCTTAGACAAATTGGCGCGTAAGGTTTTCACCAGTCCGGACCCGCTGGATTGCTCTTGCCTTCTGAAAGAGTAAGCCACTGCACCGCTAGGCCGATACAGTCAACACCACAAAAAAAGCCGACCCAGCTATTGGGTCGGCTTTTGCTTTTGCATAGGGTGCGTTTAGCTCACGCGGCTCGCAGCTCATTCTCGGGCGCGTTCTCCAGCCGCGACAGCCAGTAGGACACGTCGTAGTTCTCGTCGCCGGTCAAGAAGCGCCACAGCTTGATGCGATTGACTACCTCCAAGCGCACCTCGTTGCCGTACCAGCGATGGTTGGCATTGAGCAGCGCGGGGATTTCCCCATCGTCGATATCGTCGATATTCCACAGCTTCTTCTGCCGCACCGTGGGGTTGAGCCGCAGCTTGAACATGTAGCGCTTGCGGCCAGTTAGGTTGGGCTGGGCGCAGTGCCAGATGCCATGGTGGGCCACCGCCACCGTGCCGGCCTTGCAAACCATCGGCATCTGCCCAAGGAAGTTTTGATAGCGGGCGATGTCCGACTCGCTGATGCGGCGGTAGTGACTGCCGGGCAGGAACATGGTGCCGCCCATTTCGCGCGGCGTGTCGTGGGCAAAGTAAAAAAGCTGGATGTCAAAGTGCAGCCGGGTGTCGATAATCGCGTCGGCGTGCCAGATCTGCCCGTGCTCGTGGTGGGCATCAACTGTATGCACGGCGTGGTGGTCGTAGAGCGGATCGGGGCCAACTAAACTGTGAATGATCCCCTGAATCTGAGGCAGACGCACCACTTGACCGACGGCCGCATCGGTCCACAACTCGGCGAGCGGCGCGCCAGCGCGGCCCCGTGGGACCCCGGCTTCCATCTCCGCGCACGCGGCGCGATTGAGCTCGTCGGGCACCAGCTCGTCAAAGCGCAAAAAGCCATCGGCGACAAACTGCGCCATCTGCTTGGTAGTAAGGAGATATTGCTTATCGACCATCGACTGCCTCCATCTTTTCGAGGATGTACTCGTATTTCAGGTAGGACGTGTTGTATTCCATGCCTGGATAGGCCGGGTATTGTTGGGGGAACTGAACCACCCGCCACCCGTCTCGCATGGCCGCCACCACCGAAGGATAGGGCGGTTCCTCGCTATCGCCGCTGCTGGACCGGTCCTCGCCCGCGCCGTCGTACAGCGACCAAGCCACGATTTGGCTGTGCAAATCGGGAGAATGGGCGTAGAGCACCAATAATTTCTGCCGGAGCTGGAGCATCGCGTCCTCTCATTAAGGATATTCAATAATAGGACGCGACACAGCCCCCGGCAATGAGCCACTCGCCCGCTCAGTTGTTCGAAAACTCGATCAAATGCCCGCCGCACTCGTCTTTCATTTTTTCCAACGCCCGGTTCCGCAACTGCCGCACGCGCTCGCGGGTGACGCCCATGGACTCGCCGATTTCCTCCAAGGTCTTGGGCGCGCTGTCGTCAAGGCCAAAATAAGCGCGGACGATGTGGGATTCGCGGGCGTCGAGCACCTTCAGACAATTGGCTACAGCCGTGCGCATTTCTCCCTCGACGAAGCGCTCGTGCGAGCTAGGCTCGGCCGAGACAAAGGTCTGCGCAAAAGTCACTTCGCTGTCGGCAAAGGCCGGGGCATCCAAGGGCAGGTCCGGCTGCCCCATCTCAAAGGCGTTGCGGATGCGCTCCGCCGAGAAATCGACGCAGGCGGCGATTTCCTCAACAGTCGGAGCGCGCCCCAACTCTTGGGCGAGGACATCGGCTTCCTTTTCGACCTTCTGCCGGTCGCTGACCCGACTCAGCGGCGGGCGGGCAATTTTGCCGTGTTCGGCTAGGGCGCGGAGGATCGCCTGGCGAATCCACCACACTGCATAGGTGATGAACTTAAAGCCGCGCGTCTCGTCGAAGCGCTGGACAGCTTCTAGCAGCCCAAGATTGCCCTCGGAAATCAACTCGATCAACGAGAGACCAGACTCGTGGTACTCGCGGGCGACGCGAACCACGAAGCGCAAATTGGCCCGCACCAGCGCCTGACGCGCCTCTTCGTCCCCTGCTTTAGCGCGCTTGAAGAGGGCAACTTCTTCCTCGCGGCTGAGCGGCTCGGCGTCTTTTATGTCGCGCCAGTAGAGATCGGTCGCCGAGTACATTGTTTCTTTTTTTTGTGCGTTCATTTTAGTCCTCAACATTTTCAGAGAAAAACTTTACGTTCACGTTAAGGTTTAAGATAGAACACCAAGTGAACATGCGCAAATACTATCTTTCTTTTGACGCACCAATAGGGCCAAACGTTCAATCCAAAGGCGTTTGGCGGTTCTTTTTTTTCTCGGAATGACGCCGCTTGCTGTCGAGGCGACGGGCTTGAGCGGCGCGGCTGGGCTTGGTTTTTTTGCGTTTGGGCTGCGTCTTGAGCGCCTCGGCGAGCAGGGCGGCCAGTTTGTCGAGGCAGTCGGCGCGATTGCGTCCCTGCGTGCGAAATCGCTCCGATTGGATCGACAGCGCACCCGTGCTGTTCAGCCGCGCGGCGAGCTTTTTGGCAATCCGCTGGCGCTGCTCGTCGCTGAGCACTGCACTGTGGACAAAGTCGTACTGTAGCTCGACGGAGGTATTGAGCTTGTTGACGTTTTGTCCCCCTGGCCCAGAACTGCGGTGGAACTTGAAGCGCAGTTCGGAAAGCGGGATGGAAAGAGTAGGCGAAACGTACAAGGTTTCCATAATTAGTGATCGCTCCCAAGCCTGCAATCTCGATTGGTACGGCCTGCGGACTTGAAGATAACCTAATGCCTATCCTTTATTATGACACCTGATGATACCTGCTATCACGTTTTCGCCAAGGAGATATCCTCTATGAAACGCTACACTGCGGCAATCGTCGGCTGTGGTTCCATCGGTAACGCCCACATGGAAGGCTACAATCTCGTAGACGAGGTCGAGGTGATTGCCGTCGCCGATCCGGTCCCCATGGCCCGCAAAACCTACGTGGACACATACGGCATCCCACGGGAATTTGACACAGTCGAAGAGATGATGGAAAAGGCCCGGCCCGACATCGTCAGCGTCTGCACTTGGCACCTTTTGCATCCGGCACCCACCATTGCCGCAGCCGAGGGCGGTGCCCGCGCCGTCATCTGCGAAAAACCCATGGCCATCGGCATGGCCGCGGCCGACTCCATGGTCGATGCCTGCAAGGCGCACGGCACCCAACTGGTCATTAGCCATCAGCGCCGCTTTACCCCAGGTTGGGAAAAGGCCAAGGCACTAATCGAAGAGGGCGCGATTGGCACGCCGATCTTCGTCACCAACAAGGTCGCCGACGGCCTGACTAACTGGGGCACGCACTCCATTGACGGCTCGCGCTTCGTGCTCGGCGACCCCCGCGCCCAATGGGTCATGGGCGCAGTCGAGCGCCGCACCGACCGCTACGAGCGCGACACCATGATCGAAGACGCCTGCATGGGCTTGGTCCACTTCGCCGGCGATCTCCAGCTTTTCATTCAGTCCGACCTCATGCGCGAGGGTGCTGGTGCCGGCTGCTTTGAAATCCGCGGCAGTGAAGGACTTTTATCCGTGAGCGAAACCCGACTCCAGATTATGAACCCCTCCTCTGGTGGCTGGCGCGACGTCGATCTCGCGCTCACCGAAGGCACCAAGGCCATTGGGGGCAACACCAACGCTGCCCAAGTCCGCGAGCTCATCGCCTGTCTCGAAGGCCACAAGACCGAGCATCGCAACGCCGGCACCACCGCCCGCGACACCGTGGAAATTATGATGGCCCTCTACGAATCGGCGCGCCGCAACCGCGTGATCCACTTGCCACTCCAAGAAAAGGGCTATCCCCTCCAGCTCATGGTCGAGGAGGGCGGCCTACCCATAGAAGTCGAGGGGCGCTACGACATCCGCGGCTTTCTCAAGCGCGACGGCATCGACGAGGCCAAGTACAAGAAGCTCTGGGACGAGGGCATGGGGCACCACCAAATCATGCGCCAGCTCCACGACGAAATGGACCCAAGCTGATCGCGGATGCCCGGGCCGGGGGATATATTGACATTCCCCGGCCCCTCCAGTACTTTTTATCCTTTTAAACTTGCACACCCGCACCAAGCGGGTGCCTTAAAAAGGAGCGTCGTCATCGCCAAGTTCCGCAGCTCGCGCCGAGAGGCCGTAGCCAAACTCAAGTCCGAAGACATCGACTACAAGCGCCTCGATGTCCTAGTCAAGTTTATCACGCCGACCGGCAAGATCGAATCGGCCCGGCGCACCGGTGCTACGCGTAAGCAGCAGACGCGCGTCGTCCGCGCCATCAAGCGCGCCCGCTTTTTAGCCCTCGTCCCCCATACCCTCGACGACACTCGTTGACCAAGCCAAGCGCGCCCAATGGCTGCCATAGGGCTGATTGAGACTCGCGGTCTCGTCGGCGTCATCGAAGCAGCCGACGCAGCCGTAAAATCCGCTCCGGTCGAACTCCTCGGCATCAAGCCCATCGGCGGTGGGCTAGTTTCAACGCACTTTAGAGGTGAGGTTGCCGCCGTCCAAGTGGCGGTGCAAGCCGGCGTCCAAGCCGCCCTCAAGGTCAGCCAAGTGATCAGCCACCGCGTCATTCCCGCCCCCCATTTAGACGTAGAAAACCTGCTCCTGTACCAGCCTCAGGCAGCTCCCCCACCAGCGCAACCACCCCCCGACGAACTAGAGGGCTTGCCAGTCACCCGCCTGCGCCAACTCGTGCGCCAGCTACCCGATGCTCAACTCAAAGGCCGCCAAGTCTCGCGGGCCAACAAAGAAACGCTCCTCCGCGAACTGCGCCGCGCCTCGGAACCAGACACTTAAACCATACGAGGTCTCAGTGGACAACCTGTGGAACAATCTCGTGAAAGGGCTGCAAGAAGGCGCGGCGGCCGCCGCCGACAAGGCCGGCGACCTGACCCGTCTAGCGCGGGCCCGGCTCGATATCGCCGCTGCCAAAAACCAACTCCACCGCACCCAAGCGGATCTGGGAGCGCGGGTCCACCAGCTTCTCGAAGCCGGTTCCGACCCCGTGACCGACGACCAAGTGCAAGCGCTGAACCAACAGATCAAAGAGCAGAGTGCTGCGCTCGCCGATTGCGAGGCGGCCTATGAAGCGCTGCAAAGCGCGGTGCGCGCAGAAGAGCGCAACGCCGATTAGTAGCTTAGCGGCAGCAGCGTCTGAGCGGATTCGGGCGGTGCGGTGGCCTTGCTTTTGCGCTGGTACGCTTGCGGTTTTTCGCTGTACTGGGCCATCAGCGTCATACCGTCGGCCTCGTCGTCAATTCCCGTAACTTCGTTTAACAACAAGTCTTGTTCCTGAGCCGTCATTACCGGAAATCCGTAGTGGCGGCTCGCGTATTTTAACGGGCCGCGCTCTTCCGCGCGCGCAGTGGCCCACTCTACATGTCGGGCCAACCGGGCGCGGTTGTACTCGTTGGCCGCAGGAGGCGTGGAGTGTAGCAAATCTTGCGCGACCGGTACCAACGTCTCGTCAATTTCCACGCCGACCGAGTTTCTTCCCGCTGTTAAGGCTGCCGCCAGCGTCGTTCCAGTCCCCGCAAACGGGTCGAGCACTACGTCTTCTTTGACGGAAAACATGCAGACGAGCCGGTAGGCCAGTTCAAACGGAAAAGCCGCACTGCGCTCGCGGGTCGGCGCGTCCACAAGCCCTTGCGAAGTTCCCTTCACATTGAGCCACACGTCCGAGAACCAGACGTTGCGCTCCTCCCAGAAGAAGGCGCTCTCGCGGCGCTTGGCTTTCTCCGCGGCCGTTGTGAATGTTCGCCGTCGCCCTTTTCTAAGCACGAGGATGTACTCATGCTCGTAGGTCACATACGCCCCTACGGGCAGCATCCCAGACCCCATAAATTTGTTGGGGGCGTTGGTCTGTTTGCGCCAGAGTATATCGGGCAAAGCCGCAAAACCCTGGCCGAGGAAGCTGCTGAGGATGCGGGAGTGATTGGAGTATAACTGGAAATCGCCATCCAAGGTGCGGGTGGCGTCGCCAATGTTGACGCAGGCAATGGCCCCCAGCTTCATGACGCGGTTGCACTCCAGCCAAACCGCATCGAGCAATTCGTGCATGAGCGCGAAAGCGGCCTGTCCATTGCCGTGTGACAGTTGCTCCCCGATGCGACCGTCTTGGAGCGCGAAAATCTCATCCCACATTTCCACCATCGGATAGGGCGGCGAAGTGACGATCAAATCGACCGACTCATCCGCGACGCCCGCCATGGACTGGGCAGGGCCGCATATTAGCTTAGCGGTGGTTTGCATGGATGCTGTAATTTCTGTGAAACTCTACTGCTGCGCCGTTACATATCTTCAACAAAGTAGTTCTCGTCCAGTTTTCTCACATCGTATATGATTTCGGAGACCACGCCGCCGCCGTTGATTGCGGCTACTCAATGCCGTATCCTTTCGGATAGCACCCCTGCACAAGGAGGACAACCATGGTCACACCCCGCATTGACGACCGCGACTGGTCCGCCCTCACCACTGGCCAACGCATCCGCCAACTCGAAGTCGAAGGCTACCTCGTCCTGCCCGACCTGCTCGACGCCGACCACATCGCCCGCCTCAAAGCCATCACCGCTACTTTCGAGACCACGGCCGTCGATTACAGCGAACGCCAGCGCGGCCGCAACAACATCCAATTCGACGGCGGCGAAATCACCGCCCTGCTCGGCCACCCTCCGACGCTCGCGTTTTTGCGCGAACTCTTGGGCGACGAAGTGATCTTCATGCACTACGGCTATGCGCGCTCCGAACCCGGCCATCCCGGCATCAGCCTCCACGCCGACGGCCAGCCCTACGGCTCCCAAATTTTCGGCTTTGAAGGCTCTTGCCCCGTGTTGATACGAGTGCTCTACTATCTCGACGACCTCATCCCAGAAGTCTCGCCTTTCCGCGTGGTGCCGCGCTCGCACCTGTGCCTGCACGCCGACGCCAACCCCTATACGCGCTATAAATCCCATCCCGAAGAAGTCATGGTTCCCTGCAAAGCCGGTTCTGCCGTACTCATCCACCACCGCGTCTTCCACGGCAACTTCCCCAACATAGGCACCTACCCGCGCGAAATGCTGGCCATCGCCTACCGCCCCGCTTGGGCCGGGCCAGTTGATAAAATCAACCCTTGGGACGAGGAAGACCTCCAGACCTTACCCGACGAAATTCGCACGCTCTTCGCCGACCGCAACACGCGCCACTGGGACTACGACGGCGGCAACAAGCCCCCGAACATGGCCTCCGAGGCCCCGGGCCTGGACCCCAGCCGTTGGAAACGCGCCTAACGCTATCGAGTGAACACCGTCCCCCGCACGTAAGACCCCTCCTCGGAAGCCAAAAACGCCAAAATCCGCGCTATCCCCATCGGATCCCCCAGCACGGCGTTCCGCTTTGCTTCCTCTGGATCGCGGCCTGCGGCCTCTGCCCCCTGCGCTATATTCTCCAGCTTCAGCGGCGTTGCAATCCCCCCAGGGCAAATCACGTGCAAGCGCACCCCCTTAGGCCCTAACTCACCTTCCAGTTTGTAGTGAAACCCGTGCTGCCCCGCCTTGCTCGCTGCATAAGCATAGGACGAGGATCCGCCCCGTACTCCCGCGCCCGAGGCGATAATCAGCAGCACAGACTTGCCGGCAGCCGCCAAGAGCGGCGTCGCGTATTTGGCCGAGAGAAAGGTGCCCTTCAGGTTGGTGTCGAGCGTCGCGTCCCAATCCTCCTCTGACAGCTCCTCAATCGTCTTGAACGCCCCCGTCAAAACCCCGGCCGAGAAAACCGCCACATCGAGGTGGGCGGTGCGCTCTCTGATCTGCGCGACCGACGCGGCCACGCTCTCTTCCAACCGCACGTCCGTGGCGTAGAAATGCGCTTGGCCTCCGGCTGCCTCGATCTGCGCCACGGCGGCTCGGCCCTCCGCTTCGTTGTAGTCAATGATGTGGACGCGCGCACCTTCTTGGGCGAAAAGTTCGGCAGCGGCCCGGCCAATGCCGGTGGACCCGCCAGTTACCAACGCATCTTTGTTTGCTAGCTTCACACGTACCTCCTTCTATCGCGTGCGGCGACGCGGCAAAAGTTGCCAATATATCGCCATGGGGTATTTTCTACGAGTGATCTGTTCAAATCCCGCCACATGACCACCAATCGCCAACTCGCCGTCTGGCTCCTCGCTGTCTCGGCCCTCATCGTCGTCCTCGTAGTGTACGGGGGCTGGGTGCGCCTGACCCGCTCAGGTCTATCCATCGTCGAGTGGAACGTCGTCACCGGCGTCGTGCCGCCGCTCAGTGCTGCGGCCTGGGAAAGCGAATTCGCCAAGTACCGGCAGACGCCCGAATACCAACTCGTCAACTATGGCATGGAGTTGGACGCATTCAAATTTATCTACTACATGGAGTTCGGCCACCGCTTGCTCGGCCGGCTGGCCGGATTGCTCTTTGTGGTGCCCCTGCTCTATTTCCTCTGGTGCCGAGCCATTCCCCGCGCCCACATACCCACCTATCTGGGCATTGGCCTACTCTTCGCCCTCCAGGGCTTGGTGGGCTGGCTAATGGTCAAGAGCGGCCTAGACGACCGGCCCCAAGTAAGTCACCTGCGCTTGACCTTGCACCTTTGTTGCGCCCTCGCTCTTTTGGCCGCTTGTCTCTGGCAGGCCCTCGGCTATCTATCGTCTGCAGCAGAAGCTCGACCAGTGCCCCTCCTTGTGCGCCGCCTTTGCATCTGGCTGTTTGCCGCCATCTGTCTCCAAATCGCCGCTGGCGGCCTCGTCGCCGGACTCAAGGCCGGACACCTATCGGACACCTTCCCTAAAATGTTTGGGGTTTGGGTTCCGGCCGGCTTGTGGTCTATGCAGCCGCCGCTGGTAAACCTGCTCGACAACCCCACCACCGTCCACTTCCAACACCGCTTCTTTGCTTTTGCAGTCCTCGGGCTAGCACTAGCACTGTGGGTGGCCGCCCGCCACACAGCCCTGAAAATTGGGGCCGGCCTAATTCTCTGCTTGGTAGCGGTGCAGATCGGCTTGGGGATCGGTACGGTCGTCGCGCACGTGCCCTTGGCCTTGGCCTCGCTGCATCAGGCAGTAGCTGTGGCTCTGTTTGCTGCCGCGCTTTTCCTCTGCCATCGTGCGTACAGAGGTTAGACCGCCTCATAGCGATTGATGATCTCGGTTTCGACCGCGCCGTCGGCCGCAATTCGGCGCATCGCCAGCGCGATCCGATGCTCGGGGTTTAGCGCCTCCCAGAGGCGGGCGGGCGCGTCGGCGAGGGATAACAGGTAGGGAACTCCAGAAAACGCAGGTAGCGGATCGCCATCTGAGTCGTACGTGGTAATGGCGTAACCATAGCCCGGCTCGACGCAGTCGAAGCGGAAGAAGTGGCGTTCGCTGCGCTCGGGGTTAAAGGGGCTAGCCTTGAGGATGGCGAGCCAAGCTTCATCGGCTTCCAGATCGACATAGCCCGCTATGCGCGGCGTGTAGTTGGGTGGATCCGGCTCGTGTAGCCAGCCAGCCAAACTCTCGGCAAAACTGCGGCCGGCTGCAAAACCTTCGTATATGGCGTCGGTATGGACCCCATTGGAGACAATGCTGCGCCGAACGCAAACGCGCATGGCGTTGTAAATAATGAGCGTGGGGTCGCTCAACTTCGCGGGATCGGCCGCCTCGGTCCGCAACACGTCGTCCTCGGCGACGAAGATGCGGTTGCGGCTGTTGGCGCTGCGTCCTGAGATCCAGTAAACCTGTATCCAAAACCCCGCCGCAGCCCGGCCAATGACAATGCCGCGGCCTACGTAGGGGTTTTCGGCCAGCCGTTGCTGCAAGTTGGCTGCGGCCTGTTCTCTTACTGTTTTTGGCTCCATGCCACATAGTATAGGACAACCCTACACTCGGCAAAAGCGCGACAACACCGCCTTTTGGCAGCCAATAAAAAGGCCGGTTCTTTTTCTCGACGGGGAATATCGAGAAAAGGCACCGGCCTGAACGAGGCGCAGTCGAAGCGGTTTACTTAGCTGCGCTTTAGTACTGGCAGACCGTTTTTGCTCTCAGACACCTGATAGCCAGCCGGCACCGCGTCGAGAGCCCCTTCCTTCTCGGTTTTAGCAAAGAAGTAAATCGTCTGCGAGTTCCCGTTTTTGAGGGTCGTGGTCCGGGAATGCAGAATATACGTGACCCCCTTTGAGTTCGTATGCGAAAAAGCCATGGCATCTCCTTACGTTTGATATAGAGGAAGCATGGAAGTCGAACGGCAAAACACGACTTCTCGCTGAGTAGGGGAGTCTCTCTAGAAGAAAAGACCATCTGGCCAAAATCGCAACTACTTTTATAGCCCCTTCGCTTTGGGCCAGCACGGCTGGCAAGACGGCTCTTGACTAAGAGCAACCCATAGCGTAGAATATATTTTTTCTTACCTAGGAACTTAAAAGCCAAGGGTTAGGAGCAGCATATGAGCAATTTCAGCGTCGAGGTCAGATCGGACGAACCCTTTGAAAAGGCGCTACGGCGCTTTACGTCCAAAACCCGCAAAGCCGGCTTGTTACGCGACTTGAAGAAGCGGCGTTTCTATACTAAACCCTCGGTCCAGAAGAAGATCAACCGCCAAAAGAGCATCCGCCGGCAGCAGAAGGCCATTCGCATGGCCGAGGTTGGCTTCGTCCGCGGCGCACGCGGGCCTGGTGGACGCGGGCCTGGTGGACGCGGGGCCGGCGGACGCGGGACTGGTGGACGCGGGGTCGGTGGACGCAGCCCGCGTTAGTCTTTTTGTAGCCAACTCTGCCTTAAGCCCAGCTTGGAACGCTTAGTTCAACGCCATTAGCAATCGAAGGGAGGTAACCTTCATCATGTCCGAACGTCAAAGTGGATCCGTCAAATGGTTCGATAGTTCCAAGGGGTTTGGTTTTATCCAGCGCGAAGGACAAGACGACGTCTTCGTCCACTACAGCGCGATTCGCGGCGATGGTTTCCGCTCTTTAGAAGAAGGTCAGCAGGTGGAATTTGAAACGGTCGCTAGCCCCAAGGGCCTGCAAGCCCGAGACGTAGTCGTCATCGGCGCGGCCCCCGAAACCGAAACTCCGCAATAATCCCTCCAGACAAACAAAAAAAGCGCAGGCCCTTGAGGTCCTGCGCTTTTTTGTGCCAACCCAGCCTAGTGAGTCTGGAAAAACTCCACGACTTCGCCGTTAGGGCCTTTGAAAAAGGCAATCGTCACTTTCAGCCTGTCCAGCGTCAGATCCTTGGGTTCGACCGTGATCTCGCATCCGGCCGCTCGCACCCGCTCAGTGGCGGCGCGCGCGTCTGTAACCGCCAAGGCAAAATGCGTCACCGGATCGTTGGGGCTTTCGGCCCCAGGTGCGGGCGACTCGGTCGTGGGAGCGAAGAGTTCGAGGTGGCTTCCGTCGCCAGCGTCCAAGAGCGCGATCTTGCGCTCAGGAGAACCAAATTCGGCGACCACCTCCATGCCCAGCACATCTCGGTAAAAGCTCAGCGACGTTTCCCAATTGCGCGTCTGCACGGCCACGTGGTGCATTCCACAACCGGCGATTATAGCGTTTTTGTCTCCTATGGGCATTGACGTTCGTCCTTTCCTTGCTTTGAGACCACTAAGCACGCGAAACGCGCGATCGTCTCCTCCAAGTCAAATCCGTACACGGCCTTGTTTCCCGCGACGACCTGTCCGACCACGTCTGCTGGCAGCGCATTGTCGCCGCAACACGCCCCTACCAGCGCCCCGGTAATCCCGGCATAGCAGTCGATATCCGCGTAGCGGCTCCAGTGCCCTTCCTCGTCGAGATCGCCTTGGTTGGCCGCCACTTGCAGCGCAATGGACGGGTTGTCGGGATGGGACAGGAGCGCGGCAAAGGCAATGGCCAACGCCCGAAAGGGGTCGAAGACGCTGAAATGGCGCAGCTCCCACGCAAGGAACTCGGCCAATTCCTCGGCTCTTTTACCGGCGGCTCTCGCCAGTAACGGCGGCAGTTTCTGCCGGATGAAAGTGTCCCCGAAATACCCTCCCAAGCACAGGGGATCCAGCGCCAATACGGCATCGACCAAAGCCGACGGCGACATATCGGCCAATGCCGCCCCTTGCGCCGCTGCCAAAAGCGCGGTGGCCTCGCGGGCATAGCCGACCGCAAAAAAATCCGCCTCATAAGCCGCGCGATAGGCTCCTGCGGGGTCGCCGGGAAAGAGCAGACCCGCCGATGGCAGCACCAACAGTCCAGCCAACGTCGGATAATTAAGCCCGATACTCCGCGTGGCGAGTACCGCGGGCGACACTCCCGGATAACGCGGCGACTCCTCCCCCAGACAACCCCGGCTAACCCCTTCCCACAGCTCAAACTGCTCGCGCGCTAATTTGGCATTGCTGGGAAAGAAATCCCCGGGCCGCTCATACACATCCAACAATCGCCGCGCCACTTCCCGATCCCCCGGCATCCTCCCCAACTCGACGGCCAGTTCCATAAAGAGATAATTGTAGCGCACATCGTCGGTGCCCGTGCCCGCTGGGGCTTCGTTCACCCACATCCCATGCGGCCCCTTTTTCCCGGTGAATGGATAAAGCCGTGCCAGCCACTTTTTCCCCGTGCGCTTTTCAACGGCGTCTGGCGGCGCGAATTCAAACGGCGCACCCAAGGCATCTCCCCAAGCCTGGGCCAGCACCGAGCCGCGGATGCGCGATTGCAGCGTCGGTTTCATTTCACCCATCGGGGCCGACGGTTAAAGCAGATAAAAGAGGATGTAAGCCGCCAGCCCAGTGCCGACTATGGCACCGCCGTAGCAGATGTAGTGAATGGGAAGGATCAACTTCCGCACCCCAAATTCGTGGAGCATGAAGCGGATGCGGTGCGCCGCATGGTAAAGAGGTAGGACGGCTACGACGAAAAAGAACACCTTGGCCAGCGGGTAGTTGAACAACGCGCGCATGGTATCGTAGCTGCTCGCCTCTGAGCCGAAGTCCAATCGCTCGGCCAACCCGACGAAGTAGATCAGCACGGGGATCAGCATGGCAGCTACCACACCACCAGCGGAAAACAAGCCCCACCAGAAAGGTTCGGTTTTGTCTTGTTTGTAGCTCATGGTTATAGCGCGTACAGGAGAATGTAGCCAACGGCCACCGACACGAGGAAAAACCCGACGAGAGCACCAGCCGTCACCAATTTGGGCGGCACGGTAAACGCGCCCATCCGCACGATCTGGATCCGACTCATTAACTTGAACCAAGTGATCGTGTGGTAAAGCGCAAAGACAAACGCAACCCCGTAAAAGACCACAAACCCCGGCGTCGTCAGTGCGGAGCGGCAAGCCGCATACGCTTCCGGTCCCTTGGCTAGTTCAGAGAGCTGGTAGAGGAAGAGGAGGATGAAGACAGCGACGAAGACGCTGCTCAATTCGCGCATCATAAACAGGAAGTAGTTGCGGCTCTTCAGCCACCAAGTCGGCGATAGCTTTGGCTTGTAGGTTTCGTACGACTGGCTCATTTGTTCCCCCAAGGCATGAGAAAGGATTTGAACCAGTTGGTCGTGGTCTCGAGCTTGGTGCGCTGGATGGCGGCGGCCGGGTCCACGTCCTTGGGACAGACCACTGAGCACTCCCCGATAAAGGTGCATTCCCAGATGCCCTCACTGCTAGCGGCGACGACCGTGCGCTGGGCATGGCCTTCGTCGCGCGAGTCGAGGTTGTAGCGGTAGGAAAGCGCGAGGGCCGCGGGGCCGACGAAAACGTCTTCCAGCCCATAGACGGGACAAGCCGCGTAGCACAACAGGCAGTTGATGCACTGGCTGAACTGCTTGAACTCCTTTAGCTCTGCGGGCGACTGCAAGTACTCGCCTTCGGCGACCGGCTTTTCTTCCTCGCGAATGATCCACGGCTGGACCGCCTTGAGCTTGTCCATAAAATCGTCTATATCGACGACCAAATCGCGGACGATTGGGAAGTGGGCGAGGGGCTGGACCACTAGTTCATTCGGGTAGTAGTCCTTGAGGAAGGCCGCGCAGGTCAACTTCGGTTCGCCGTTGACCATCATACCGCAAGAGCCGCACACGCCCATACGGCACGACCAGCGGTACGAGAGCGTGCCGTCAATGTGGTCTTTGATGTAGTTGAGCGCGTCGAGGACGACCCAGTCCTCCTGATAGGGAACCTCGTAAACCTGCTCGGTGGGTGCGTCCTCCTGCTCGGGTCGAAAGCGGGTCACCCGAATGCCAATGGTCTTGTCGCTCATAGCTCCTCGTCAATCAGTAGGTGCGCTCTTGGGGCTGCCAGCGGGTAATGACGACGTCTTGGTATTCAATGCGCGGTGCGTCCTCGGTGCGGTACGCCAAGGAGTGGCGGAGGAAGTTTTCGTCGTCGCGCTCCTCGTAGTCCATGCGCGAATGCGAGCCGCGCGACTCTCGGCGCAACAGCGCCGAATGGGCCACGGTCTCGGCCACATCGAGCAGCGAGCCCAGTTCCAAAGCGGCAGTCAGTTCAGTGTTGAAGACCGACGAACTGTCGTCCACCTGGACGCGAGTATAGCGTTCCTTGAGCTTGGGCAATTCGGCGCAGGTCGCTTCTAGGCTTTCCTGTTCGCGGTAAATGCCAGCCCCTTGCTCCATCGTCTTCTGCAGATCCGTGCGAATGTCGGCGATTCGCTCGCTGCCTTCGTTTTTGAAAAACGCCTGTTCAATCCGCTGCCACTCGTCGGCAGCCATCTTCTCTAGGCTGTCGTACGACGGTGAATTGACCTCCGCGGCGTACTCGGCGGCATACTGGCCAGCCCGAGCGCCAAATACCAAAAGCTCAGACAGCGAGTTGGAGCCGAGGCGATTGGCTCCGTTGATGGTGACACAGGCCGTTTCCCCGGCCGCGTACAAGCCCGGAATCGGCGTCGCCGTAGTAATGTCGGTGTGAATGCCGCCCATCATGTAGTGGACCACCGGGCGCACGGGCACCGGCTCGTACACGGGATCGATGCCCACGTAGTTTTTAGTCAGTTCGCGCACGAAGGGGATGCGCTCGTCGATTTTCTTTTCGCCCAAGTGCCGCAAATCGAGATGGACGTACGTGCCGTACGGACCGGAAAAGACCCGATCGGCGCGCTCCTCGTGGACGAACGCCCGCGAAACCATGTCGCGCGGACCTAATTCCATCTTGTCGGGCAGGTACTCGCTGAGATAGCGATCTCCCTTGTTGTTGATCAGATAGCCGCCTTCGCCGCGCGATGCCTCGGTCATCAGAATGCCCGTACCCGGCAGCCCAGTGGGATGGTACTGCACAAATTCCATGTCCTTGAGTGGGCAGCCCGCTCGGTAGGCCATGGACATGCCGTCGCCGGTCTTGATGGCGGCATTGGTCGTAAAGGGAAAAATGCGCCCGCCGCCGCCCGTGCATATGATCACGGCCTTGGCGGGAATCGCCTGCATGGCACCGGAGCGCACGTTGATCGCTGCCACGCCGCAGGCCGCGCCGTTGTCGTCGAGCAGCAACCGCGTGCCAAACCACTCGTCGTAGCGATGGATGCGGTCGTATTTGAGCGAAGTTTGGAAAAGGGCGTGCAGCATGTGGAAGCCGGTCTTGTCAGCCGCGTACAGGGTGCGCTTGACCGACATGCCGCCGAAAGCGCGCACGCTTATCCGGCCGTCGTCGTCGCGGCTCCACGGACAACCCCAATGCTCCAATTGAATCAGCTCGTCGCGGGCCTCCTCGACGAAGACCTCGACTACGTCTTGGTCGGCGAGAAAGTCGCTGCCTTTGATGGTGTCGAAGGCATGGGAGTCGAAGCTGTCGTCTTCGTCGCGTATCACCGCTGCGGAGCCGCCCTCGGCTGACACCGTGTGGCTGCGCATGGGGTACACTTTGGACACCAAGCCGACGCTGAGGTTCGGATCGAGTTCGACGGCCGCAATCGCCGCCCGCAGACCCGCACCACCGCCGCCTACGATCAGTATATCGTGGTTAGGTACATTCACGTTTCAATCCACGCCCCGCACAGGGGCGACCTTTTGGGTAGGGAGGTTTCAATCCACCCCCATACAGGGGGCGATTCTCGCCTTCTCAACCGATAAAAAGAGGGCCTCTACACCTAGTGAAAGAGACTAAAAAATTAAACCATATCGCTGATGGGAGCAACAGCCCAAGGCGGCGAGATTACTCCAAGGCATCCAGTGCCCGCAGCCGGGCCACTTCGCGCGGGGTGGCGCGCCAAGCAGGGCTGGATTCGTGGCGCAGGGCATAGCCCAGCGGCGTGAGTTCTTCCACTGCGGGGAAAAAGTGGTCCTGCCCCTTGTGAATGCAGTCCATCACCTTGTCGTCAGCCGCCGGGTTGCGCTGGATGCGTGCTCTAACCGTCAAGTCCGCTCCCTTGTCCAACAGGTACTCAAAGGTCTCCCAGCCCGTTCCCTGATTGGCACCAATGGCGTGGAAGAGGGGCGTCTGGCCACCCACGCCGTTGCGGCCGATCTCAGCGCGGGCATCCAAATCGGCACCGCGCCTCAGCAGCAGGCGCACGGCATCCAATTCGTGATATTCGACTGCCACGTGTAGGAGGGTGACACCTCGTAGCGTGAGATGGTCGCCATAGTCGAGCCAGAAGCGCTCCGAGACCAAGTTGGGACAGCGATCGAGGCGCTGCTCCAGTTGGTCGAGACGGCCTCGGTGAATATCCATCGTCGGCCCGTCCTCAAAGGTGGCCCCCGCTTCTACGAGCGCTTCGACGCAGACGTGCAGATGAGTGGGAGGCGAGCGGTGATAAGTCTGTAAAAGCCCGTAGAGGACGCGGCAGTCCCAGCCTTCGTTGTACGCGTCGTCGGGGAGGACGCCCAACTTCAATAGGCGCTGCATGTGGTCTAGATTGTGATTCTCACAGCACCCAAAGAGCGCTTCGTTCAATTCGCTCAGATCGGCACCGTATTCGACCAACAGGCGCATGGCGTCCAAGTTAGCGGCGATGCGGTCGGCATACTGCAAGGGAGTATAGCTCTGCCCGTTCGCGCATTTGACGCGTTGGTGCATCAAGTGAGGGTGCTGGCGCAGCAGAGTCGCCAAGGCGTCTAAATCGCTCTCATCGAGAGCTTTTTGCAAGTCCGTGCTATTCATATCCATATTTTTTAACTGCGTCTTCGTCAAAGCCCATAAAGTGCGCCAGTTCGTGTACCAAGGTGGTTTCCACCTCCCGCGCCAATTCGCCCTGATCAGGGAAGTCCTCCTCCAAAGGCCCCTGATAGAGCGCGATTACCGGCGGCAGGTCGCCACTGTCTTCGAGGCGGCGCTCGGGCAGGGGCGTTCCAGTAAAAAGCCCGTAGAGCACTTCTTCTGGGTCGCCGGTGAGTTCCTCGACCAGTTCGGGGTCGGGCCAGTCCTCGACGACGATGGCTAGGTTGTCCAGCGCTTGGCGGAACTCCTCCGGCAGGCGCAGGAGGGCCTTTTCCACCAGCTTTTCAAACGCACGGCGACGCACAACAACGCTACCAATCCGCGACGCTGACGTCGTTTTCGTAGTAGAGTTCGCCGCCCAGTTCCTCTGAGTATTCGATCGTCTTCTCCACCTCGGACTCGATCAGGTCAAACCCCAACCCCGGCTTGGTCGGCAGTTCGACGTGGCCATCAATTACCTGCCAAGGCTCTACCAACAACTCCTCACCCAGTCCCACGTCAATCTGTTCCTGCACGAGGAAATTGGGCACTACCGCATCGACCTGCATACAGGCGGAAAAGGCCACCGGGCCGATGGCGCAGTGCGGCATGATGTGGATGTAATAGACCTCGGCCATATTGGCGATCTTTTTCAGCTCGGTGATCCCACCCGCGTGCGAGCCGTCGGGTTGGATGTAGGACACAGCCTGCTTTTCAAAAATCTCCCGAAACTCCCAGCGCGACAGCAGGCGCTCGCCCGTGGCAATGGGAAAGGGCACGTGGTCGGAGACCTCCTTCAGCGCATCGACATTCTCCTGCGGAATCGGCTCTTCGACAAACATCGGCCGCATCCCCGCAAGCTGGCCACACACCTCAATCGCCAACCCCGGCGTCATCTTGCCGTGAAAGTCAAAGCACAACTCTACCTCGTCACCGACCCACTCGCGCATGGTATAGGCGTCTTTGACAAAGGCGTCGATTCGCGCCGGGGGCTCGTGGGCGCGCCACGTACCCCCCGGCCCCGTCTTAAAGGCCGTGTAGCCTTTGGCCAACAGCATGTCGAGCCGCGTCCGCGCCGCTGTCAGTGCCTCGTCGCTCTGGCCGTGGACGCCCCAGTGCGCGTACACGCGAATCCGGTCGCGCACCGCACCGCCCAAGAGCATATAGGCAGGGACATTGTAGTGCTTGCCAGCGATGTCCCACAGCGCCTGATCAATGCCCGACAACGCGCTCATCAGCACATTGCCGCCGCGAAAAAAGGCCGAGCGATAGACGTGCTGCCAGTGGTGCTCAATGCGGAGCGGGTCCTTGCCGACGAAGTACTCGGCCAACTCTTCCACCGCCGCCCAAGTGCTCTTGGGCTTGCCCTCTAGGGTCGTCTCGCCCCAGCCAACTATCCCATTGTCCGTAGTAATTTTGACCAAGCGCATGCGCTGGCGCGGGAAAAACTGTTCAATCTTGGCAATTTTCACTGTCTAGTCCTTTCGTTAATGGGCCTCGCGCGTTACAACGGCACTCGACTTGCCGACCAAAAAGTCAAAGTCAACGCCTTTGTCGGCCTGCATCACGTGGTCGATATAGAGACTGACGTAGCCCCGGGTATCGTGCGGCACGGGAGGCTGCCAAGCCGCCCGGCGGCGCGCCAGTTCCTCGTCCGACACATCTAGGTGCAGCCGCCGGCCCGTCACATCAAGCTCGATCATGTCGCCGTCGCGCACTAGCGCCAGCGGGCCACCAATGGCCGCTTCGGGTGCCACGTGCAGGATCACGGTGCCGTAGGCCGTACCGCTCATGCGGCCATCGGAAATGCGCACCATGTCCCGGACGCCCTTTTCCAGCAGCTTTTTCGGCAATCCCATATTGCCGACCTCGGCCATGCCTGGATAGCCGACCGGCCCGACGTTTTGCAGCACCAATACGCTCGACTCATCCACGTCCAAATCGGGACTGTCGATCCGTTCGTGATAGTCCTCAATCGTCTTGAAGACCACTGCTCGACCGCGATGCTGCATCAACTCGGGCGAGGCGGCCGACGGCTTGATGAGCGCCCCGTCCGCGCAAACATTGCCCCGCAGCACGGCCAAACCTGCGGCCTCGATCAGCGGCGCGCTTAGCGGCACAATCACGTCGCGGTTGTAGCAGACCGCCCCGGCGACATTCTCGCCGAGCGACTTGCCCGTCACCGTCAAAGCGTCCAGATGCAATTCGTTCTTCAGCTCTTGGATTACCACCGGCAAGCCACCGGCGTAATAAAAATCCTCCATCAGATACTTGCCCGCGGGCATCAAATTGACCAATAGCGGCAACTCGCTGCCGAGGCGGTCGAAATCGTCCAAGTATAACTCAACGCCGACGCGCCCAGCGAGAGCCAGCAAGTGGACAACGCAGTTGGTCGAACCGCCGATAGCCGCGTTGACCTTGATGGCGTTTTCAAAGGCCGTGCGTCCGAGGATGTTGGACATCTTGAGGTCTTCGCGCACCATCTCGACAATGCGCGACCCCGCCAGATGCGCCAGCACCTTGCGCCGCGAGTCCGGGGCTGGAATCGCCGCGCCGCCGGGCAGAGTCATGCCGAGCGCCTCGACCATACAGGCCATCGTCGATGCCGTGCCCATTGTCATGCAGTGCCCATCCGAGCGCGTCATGCCGTCTTCGGCCAGCCCAAACTCCTCGCGCGTCATCTTCCCGGCGCGCAAGTCTTCGCTGAACTTCCACACGTCCGTTCCCGAACCAATATCGCTGCCGCGGTACTTGCCGTTGAGCATAGGACCGCCGGGCACGACAATCGTCGGCAGATCAACGCTAGCCGCCCCCATCAAGCATGCTGGCGTAGTCTTGTCGCATCCGGTCAGCAGCACCACGCCGTCAACCGGGTTGGCGCGAATGCACTCCTCCACGTCCATGCTCGCCAAATTGCGGAAGAGCATGGTCGTCGGGCGCATGATAGGCTCGCCCAGCGAGGTGACCGGAAATTCCACGGGCAACCCCCCAGCTTCGTACACGCCGCGCTTGACAGCTTCGGCCAAGTCGCGGAAGTGGATATTGCACGGCGTCAGCTCGGACCACGTGTTGCAGATGCCGATGACCGGGCGGCCGTCGAATTCGTGCTCGGGCAGGCCGCGCTTCATCCAACTGCGGTGAATGAAGCCGCCTTTATCCTCGCGTCCAAACCAGTCGGCGCTCCTCAGTTTCCCACGATCTGCTGCCATTGATTCTCCTCTGATTTTATTTTCTCCCTAGCGGAGAGGCAATCAATCTAGGCGATCTCTTGGCTCTAGCAATATATTTAGTTAGTAAGCCGCTAGTTAATAACCTCTTGCGATTATGGGGTAACATGGTACGCTGGGTTAAAACCCGCCTCTGAAAGACGATATGGAGCTCAAACGCATTGCCGTCATTGGGGCCGGCACTATGGGGCGCGGCATTGCCCAAGTGTTGGCCCAAGCCAACAGGGAAGTCTTGCTCTACGACGCAGATTCCGGTGCCCGCGAACAGGGCCTCGCCTCCATCGCCACACGCCTGCGCCAACAAGCCGCCAAAGGTCGGCTAGCGCCAACCGCCAGCGAGGCGGCCATCGCCGCGCTGCGGGGTATCGACCAACTCGCCGACATCGACACCGCCGACATGGTCGTCGAAGCCGTGCCCGAACGCCTAGACCTCAAGCTCGCCATCTTTGCCCAACTCGGACAACTTACTAGGCTAGAAGCCATCCTCGCCAGCAACACCTCCGGCTTGGATATCGACGCGCTCGCCGCTGAGTCCGGTCGGCCGGACAAGGTAATTGGCATGCACTTTTTCAACCCGCCCCCGACCATGCCCCTAGTTGAAATCGTGCGTGCAACCGAGACCTCGGACCAGACCTTTGCCGCGGTCATGGCCTTGGCCCAAGACCTGGACAAGACTCCCGTCGCGGTCGCCAACAGTCCCGGTTTTGCGGTCAACCGCATCCTCTTTCCCATGATCAATGAGGCCATCTACGCCCTCGCCGAAGGCGTGGCCAGCGCCGAAGACATCGACCGGGTGATGGTGCTGGGGGCGAGCCATCCCATCGGGCCGCTGGCCTTGGCCGACTACGTCGGACTCGACGTAACCTTGGATATTCTCGAATCGTTTGCCCAGCGCATAGACAGCGCCAAATATCGCCCCTGCCCCCTGCTGCGCGAGATGGTCGCGCAAGGAGCGTTGGGCCGCAAGACGGGTCGGGGATTTTTTTCCTACTCGTGACAACGGGGCACCAATGTTGCGCTTCCTTATCCTCTTGTGCCTCCTCGCCACCTGTAGCTGCTTAATCCGTTCAGCACCGCGCTATACGGCCGACTCCAGCGTGGCGCAAGAACTTGAAAAGCGTCGCCGCGCCAGCCCCAGCCGCCTCGCGCACGTCGTCGAAGGGTATCTCGGCATACCCTACAAGTGGGGCGGTAACACCCGCGCTGGCATGGACTGCTCGGCCTTTGTGCGCGTCATTTTCCGCAAGACGTATGGCATCGAATTGCCTCTCACCGCTAGGCAAATATACCGCGTCGGCCGCCCCGTCAACCGACTGCAGGACCTCAAACCAGGGGATCTGGTTTTCTTCAGGCTTGCCCTCTCAGGGCCGGGCATCTCCCACGTCGGGATTTACCTCGACAAGGGGCGCTTCGCCCATGTGGGCGTGAGCACCGGCGCAACCATTACCTCGCTCGACAACCCTTATTTCCGCCGCCGCTATGTCGGCGCTCGGCGCGTCGAGCGCTGAGCAGCTATCTGAGGTCGTACGGCAGCCATAGTATCCGCAGATGAGATAGGGGCGAGAGAAAATTGCTTGGGCACACTCGGAATGTTCAGATGCCCTCTAAGGTGCAGCCCCGCCTACTTTTTTTAGCCTGCTTCATAGAGGCCTGTTGCTGCTATCTGGTCTCCCTCGGCGATCTCCAGCGCCAGATTGGCGGGCTGTGGACCGGCGTCTTTCCCGCTTTTCTCTGCTATGTATTCGCTGCGTATCTCGTCCTGCAGCGAGGCGCGCTCCCCGGACGACCGCATCTCATCCTCGGAGCCGCCCTCATCTTCCGCCTGACACTTTGGTGGAGCCCGGCAACGCTCTCGGACGACATTTTTCGCTACGTCTGGGACGGCCGCGTTCAGCTAGCCGGCATCAACCCGTACCTCTACGCGCCCTCGGCACCCGAGGTGGCGCACCTGCGCGACGCGCTCTACCAAAGCATCAACCACGCCACCATCCCCACGATCTACCCACCGCTGGCGCAGCTTTTCTTTCGCGCGATTTGCGCGCTCAGCGCGACGCCAGCCGCGTTCAAATTGGCCCTGCTGCTCTGCGATTGGGGCCTCTGCCTGCTGTTAGCACACAGCCTCGTCCGGCGCGGTCAAGACCCGCGCCGCGTCGTACTCTACGCTTGGAACCCCCTGCCCCTAGTCGAGATCGCCGGCAGCGGCCACATTGATGCGTTGGGCGTCCTGCTCCTTTTCGCGGCCCTGTACGCACTCCACAGCCAGCGCTGGGCCGCAGCCGTCTGCGCCCTTGCCGGGGCCTTTCTCGTCAAACTAGTGCCCCTCGCGCTGTTGCCCACTTTTTGGCGTCGCCCTCGCGCCGATTGGTTCAACTTCCGCAAGCGGAGTGCGCTACTCCTGTTTCCAACGCTGGGGCTGTTGGCCTTTTGGCCTTTTGCCGACGCCGGGGAAAAACTCGCAACGGGTTTGCTGACCTACGTGCAACATTGGCACTTCAACGCAGCGGCCTACTCGCTTTTTCACTTTGTCTTGGAACCTCTACACGCTCGCTGGCTCTGCACGGCCCTTTTCGCTCTGATAGCCCTCGGCGTCCAAATCCGCTACCGCGATCCCTACCGCGCCGCCTTCGCAACCCTCGGCGCTTACGTCTTGCTCTCGCCGACCGTGCATCCCTGGTACTTACTTTGGGTCCTCCCGTTCCTCGCCTTTTTCCCCAGCCCCGCTTGGATACTCCTCAGCGGCTTGATCTTCCTCGCTTACGAGGTGCAGATCGGCTACGGCAGCGAAGGCGTGTGGCGCGAAAAGCCGTGGGTTTTGTGGGCGCAATACGCGCCTTTTTACTTGCTCCTCAGCATCACGGCCTGTTACAGACGCCTCATGGGACACTGCGACGATTAGCCAGCAGACCGCCGCGCCCACGCGAAGGGCAGGTGCATTAGAGCGAAAACTGTGAGAAAGATGGCGGAGACGGCCACTAGGAAGAGCCAGTGCGGGTAGGCGTGGATAAAGGCGAGCTGTTTCGGTGCCGAGAGCGTAAAAAAATAATTGGTTCCGAGATACAGGTTGAGCGGAGTAATGGCCAAGGCGTACAGGTGGACGGCGATATAGCTGCGCAGAATCGCCCGCGCCGGGGGGCGGTAGCGGCACCCAAAGGTGAAATAGAACCCCGCGCCGACCAAGGCGACATGGGTCAGGAAATAGCGGATCTCGGCGATGAAGCGGATCGACCCGGTCTCCGAGATCGCCGGGAAACACACCGCCAGCAGAGCACCGACCACCCCCGCGTAATACGCCAGTTCGGACCACAGCCTCCCACCTGTTGCCAGCCCGGCGAACAGGACGAATACCGACAGATCGCACAGGTGCAGGGGCAGGTTATCGACGATGGGGATGCCAACCGCGAAGTGCCGATAGGTAAACCAGCCAAGTTCGTTGACCAACACCAAGGCGAACAGCGCGAGCCGAAAGGCCGCATGGGCCCGCCCATCTAGCGGCCACCGCCTCATATTGGCGCAGCCTGCAGTAAAGAGCGCAGCCACCCCGACCCAGAACAGGTGGCGCGCCGAAAATAGTTCCATGCCGTTCAGAAAACCTGTGAAAAGGTGATGTAGAGCGCCCTGCGACCACCCGAAGTGCCGTAGTCGGCCCGCACGATCGTGCTCTGCCAATGGCAACGCAGGCCCAAGCCTCTGCCGCCGCGCCACCCGTCGATCGTCGGCAGCGCATCGCGGGCGAAAATCTGCCCGATGTCGCCGAAGGCCACTAGCCCCAGATACAGGTGCTGCCGATGCCATACCGGCAGCCCGCGCCAGCGCAGCTCGCCGTTGAGCACGATCCGCGCCTCGCCCCGGTCCCTAGCACTGGCTACGCCGCGGACCGTACCGCTGCCCCCCATGTCCAGTTCCTCGTAGAAGGGCAAGTCACCGATGGTCCAGTTGACGCGCAGACGGTTGGCGGCCACCAGCCCGTGCCCCAAGGCGCGGAAGTGCCGGTGGTCAAAACTAAGCGTCGCTCCCCGGTAATCTCCACCGCCGCCAACCCCAAAGTCCACCAACAACTCCTCCAGTACGCCCGAGGTCGCGTTGTTGTAGTTGTCGCGCGTGTCGTAGCGCAGCGAGCCGACGAATTGGGCGAACGCGCCCCCGTCCGAGCCGAGGGGGTCGAGCGCGAAGAGAATGCCATCGGCGGCGTTCGGCTCGATATCGTTGTGGCTCAAACGCCCCCCGATGCGCAGGCGCCAGGGGAAGCGCAGGGTCCGGATCCACTTGACCTTGAACTCCGGGAAGGCTTGCCGGAACGTCTTCTGGTCCCGCGAATACTCGGCGATATCCTCGTCGCTGAGGCCGCCGTAGTAATTGGCGAAATCCTCCTTCTCGTAAACCAGTTCGACCTCGAGCCGCCGGCCGGGTCGGAATTCGGGTGTATCGACGAGCACGCGGTGTACCCACTTGCCCTTGGTTGTGATAAATACTTGAGCGCTGTATTTGCGGCGATAGGGTACGCTCTGGCCGTCGTATTCGAAGAGGTTGGCCCGCAGCCCGTATCCAGTACCGTCGTCCGAGCTGAAATTCAGCAGCGGCACCGCGGTCGGACGCCAGCCGACTGTCTCGTGGACCTGCTGGGCACCGCTCGGGCAAGCCCACGCGAACGCCAAAATCGCTGCAACATTAAGGACCCGATTCAGCATAGACAGACCCTCACTAAAGTGGTTTTATGCGCTAGGTAGCCGTCCGCATCGCCTGTATTAAGTATGGTCAATCAGCAAATGGAGTGCTACCGGTCCGCGCAGCTTGTAGTGGACTTCGGTAAAAGGAACGCGTTGCCCCCTTGCGATGTCTATACTATGCGGAAAATAGTTCAAAGTGCTTCTGTTTGTTATATTCCTAACTTACGACAATGGCGCAAGGCGTTAATGGCTGCGCGCCTAGGAAGAATCGCGCGTGAATTATTCTGTGAAAAATTCCTTACGCCTCGTGGCCTTTGGCTTGGGGGTGCTGTGTCTGCACGGCTGTCTGGAACTGGTGCGCAGGCCAGCGGCGGGCGAACCCATCGGCTACGAGTACGCCTCAGTCGCCGACACCACAGCCACGAGCACAGCTACCGTCCAACCCGCGCCGATGCTAGTTATCATAGATCGCCCCAAGCGTTCGCGCCAGCAGTTGCAAAACATCGAGCAGGTCAACAAATACGCGCTCTGGTGCATTGAAAACGCCATGTGGAACGAGGCCCAATCGCACATGGAACGCGCCCTAGCGCAAGACAGCTTGTCGGCCAGCTTGCACAATAACTTAGGGGTCATCTACGAACGGCTCGGCATGGCCGACAAAGCGGCTGAATTCTACGGCCGGGCGCGGGCCCTCAACCCCACCCGTGCAGCTTATGTCGCCAATTTGCGCCACCTGCAACAATACCAGCAGGCCAGCCTCGACTCTACAGACTCACTTGATATATTCAGAGCGGACGATGGTCCGCGACCGCGGACCAGACGCCCGGACCATTCACCCACATCCACGGGAGAGTGAACGTGCAGGCTATAACGAGATTCCACAGCCTCGCCTGCGCCGCCCTGCTCGCTTGGGGCACCGCAGACCTCTGCGCCCAAGACATTCTCACCTTGCAATTGCAGCAAGGGTTCGGGAAAAACAAAGTACGCTACCGAGACTTCCAGTGGGAAATCCTCGAAAGCGAGCACATAGAGCTTCACTTTGAGTCTGAATTCCAGAATCTGGCCGTGCAGGCGATCGAGTACCTTGAAGAGGGCTACGATCACATCAGCCAGATTTTGCACCACGACCTTTCGCACCGGCCGCCGGTCGTCATCTATCAGTCGCACTACCAGTTCCAGCAGACCAATATCTTCCCCGACTTTCTGCCGCCCGGCGTCGCTGGCTTTGCCGAGCCGCTGCGCTTCCGCATGGTAGTTCCCTTTGCGGGCGATCTCGACGAGTTCCGCAATGTCCTCGTCCACGAGTTGACCCACATTTTCCAGTACGACATCGTTCACAAAGGCCCCATTCGCCGCATCACCAGCCCGATCGCCCAGCCGCCCACTTGGCTGATGGAGGGTATGGCCGAATACACCACCCCGGGCCGCAACACCATCGATGAAATGGTCCTCCGCGACGCCGTACTCACCGACGGTCTCATCCCCATTGAAACCATGAATCAGGCTTGGGGCCAAGGCAATGTATTCCTCGCATACAAGCAAAGCCATGCGCTCATGGAGTACATTGCCCAGCAGTACGGCCCCGAAAAAATCAGCCGTATCCTCCGCCTGTGGGACAGCCAGCACGACACCGACAAGCTCATGGATCGCCTGATCGGCATGGACTTGAAAACCCTCGACGAGCGCTGGTCGGCCCAGATGCGCAAAACCTACTGGCCCCTCTTGCAGACGCGCGACTACACCTCTGAATTCGCCGAGAAAATAGGCGACGACGAGAATATCCACAGCTTCTCCAGCGCCTGCTGGTCGCTCAGCGGCGACATGCTCGCCGTCTACTCCTCGGACGGGATCGAACAGCACGTGGACATCATCCGCCTGAGCGATGCCTCGCTCGTCGAGCGCGTCACCGAGAGCATGCGCGCCGCCGACTACGATCACCTCAGCATCGGCAGCGGCACCGTGGCTTGGGCACAAGACGGCCAGACCATCGCCTTTGTCGCCAAAGAAGGTCCCCGCGACCGCATCATGCTGTGGAACCTCTACGACAAGAAGCTCGTGCAGACCCTGACTATGCCCGATTTGGATCTTGTCGAGAGCCTAACCTGGTCCCCCGACAGCCGCCACCTCGCCTTTATCGGCACGGGGCAGGGCCAGAGCGATCTCTACATCATTGATGTGCAGACCGGCGAGCGGCGTCAACTCACGGGCACGCCCGAGCGCGAAGATTATCCGAACTGGTCGCCCGACGGCCAGCGCATCGCCTTTAGCAGCAAGTACCGCAACCAGTTCGACATCAAAATTTACGATCTAACCGAGAATGTAGCGCACGCAGCCATCTCTAGCTCCACCGACGACCTGTGGCCTCAATGGCTGCCCGAAGGCAACAAGCTGCTCTTCGTCTCCACCCGCGACAAGATCAACGACCTCTTCGTCTATCACCTCGACGAAGGCCGCGAATTCCGCCTGACCCGCAGCCTCAGCGGCATTCTGAACCCCGCCCTCTCGCCCGATGGGCGACAGATCGTATTCAACACTTACTTCAAGGGCCGCAGCCACCTCTACCGGATGGCCATGCCCGAATGGCCCGAGGTCAAGCGCAAAGACGCCCAGCTACTGGCCCGCGTGGCCGAAGCCGTACCGCCAGCCAAAGCACCACCGCCAGTCGAAGCAGAGGCATCAACCGAAGCAGAACCACCAGCCACCGAGACCCTAGCCATAGAAGTGCCCTCGGTGCGACCCATGGTAGAGGGCGACGCCGTGCTCTCCGACCAAGGCGGTACCCCGAGCCTAGGGCAGGTCTCGGACCCGAAGGACCCAGATCTCCCAGACGACGCCGTGCTGCTAGCCGGAGCCAGCGGCTTGTTGTCGCCCACCGAATCTCAAGAGCCGCAAGCTGCCGTCCAACTCGCCGACGACACCGACGACGACGAACTAGAACTGCGCCGTCGCCGCTATACCCCCAAGCTCGAATTCGACGGCATCTCCGTGCAGATGGGCTATTTCGATGGGTTTTTATCGTCGATTGCCCAACTGAGCATGAGCGATCTTTTGGGTAATCACTCGCTGGTTTTGGCCACGGATTACGTGGCCGCCCAGGACATAAGCAATGACTTTAACTTTGCCGCTAGCTACAGCTACTACGGCAAGCGGCCCACATACCACGTATCCATTTTCAATTGGAACCAGTACTTCATCAACGATCGCAACTTCCTCGTCCAAGGCCGCGCCCCGGCTCGGGGCATTAGCCGTCTCCAGCAACGCGGTGCGTTGGCCAACGCCAGCTATCCGCTCGACCTGTACCGCCGCCTCGACCTGAGCTATACCTATGTCGGCGAGCAAGAAGAACAGGTCAGTCCCTTCTACGAGCCAGATTCTACTGCTACCAGTACCCATCTGTTCAAGACCGCATACGTCCACGACTCCATTACCTACGGTCTTTTGGGTGCCACCGCTGGTAAGCGCTACTTTCTCTCAGTGGGGCGCACGCTCAGCCTTGGCTCAACCACGCGCTCTTTCTCGCACCTCGAATTCGACTATCGCCACTACTTGCGGCTGGGGCGTTGGTCGGTGCTGGGCCTGCGAGCCTATAGCGTGGGGTCTTTGGGCCGCGACGCCCTCGAATACAACCTAGGGGGGCCGACTTGGTTCCTGCCCTTCTACACGGGTTTCAACCTCAATACTGGCCCGCTACGCGGCTACCAGTTCTCGGCCTTCACCGGCAGCAGGGTCCTGCTGACCAATGCCGAACTGCGCGTCCCCTTTGTGCGTGGCATCCTCTTCGGCTGGCCCGGCACCTTCCTGATTCCTGCGATTGACGGCAGCCTGTTTATGGATATGGGCATGGCTTGGAACAAGGACGACGAAATTGACCTGTGGCCCTTCCGCAACCCACACGCCGCGCTCACGTCTTCCCCACGACAGGTGCACGCCAGCGTCGGCTTCGGCCTCTTAGTGTACTTCTTGCTGCCGATGAACTTTGAATTCGCCAGGCAGATGGACCTACAAGGCAACTTCTCGGACTTCAAGTTTCACTTCAGCTTTGGACAGAGCTTTTGATTGCTACTCTCGTATTGCTCATTGGCCTAGCGGGCTGCGGCGGCCGCAGCGCTTTTACGCGCGTCGAGTTTCGCGCCCCGTCGCAACCCGATCCGGTCTTGCGCCCCTACCTAGCGGAAGTCGATCACATCGGCGTCGTTTGCGCGACCAACATCGAACCCTTTCGGGAGCTAGACATTGAGAAGGTCATGGCGCGTCTGTCCAATGCCGTGGTCCGCAGCCTCGGCAACATGCCCAAAACCGAAGTGATGAACCAAGACGAAATCACCTACCAACTCAAGGGGATTCGCCTCGACTCGACGAGCGTCCACCAAGACTCGGTACAGGCCGTTCTCAGGGAGAAGCTCGAACTCGACGCCTTAGTCTTCATCGAACTGAGGCATTTACAGGCGCGGATGATGCCCATGTCGCCCACGCCCTACGGCATGTCGCCCAACCCTGGCATAGACCTGACCATAGATCTCAAGGTCAGCCTGATCAATCTCAACACCAATCAAGTCTGGCAACAGGGGGGCACGCAGCGCAATTACCAACCGGTGCAACTACAGCTTTTCGGCGGCAATAAACAAGGCGAGCGCCAACTGCTCATGGCTCTCGCCCGCCCACTACAACGCTTCCTCTTCCGCATCGCCCCGCCACCCAAACCACAGACCCGCCACTTCGACCTAAGCGGCGATTAGACACAAAAAAGCGGCGGGCTACGAAGGGCCCTCCGCTTTTTTGTGTCTCTAGCGAAAAATCAGCGTCGGCGCTTCTTGGGCTTGGCCGATTCCTTTGTCGCGGACGATTTGGAGGCTGGTGCCGAAGTCGTTGTGGACGCTTTTGGCGTAGGCGCACGCGGCGGAGTGCTGACCGAGGATCTCGGCGTAGGCGTAGGAGCGCTGCGCACCCGAGGCTCTACCCGCCGCTGCCACACATTTTCTTCGCGCCGCTGTCTTTCGGTCGCCGCGGCCGGATCGGTAACCATCGGCGTCGTATTCAGCCGACTCGCCGCACGCCGCAAATCGTCGAGTTGGCGAGTACTGATCAGTTGATAACCTGGCGACACGTAGTAACCACTCGAACTCCGATAGTATGGATCATAGCCATAACTATAGGGGCCATAGCCGCCATAGTGATAGGGGTAGCCGCCGTAGTAATAGGGGTAGCCGCCGTAGTAGTGGCGAGAGGTAGGATAATAGCCACCATAGCCACCATAGCCACCGTAGTAGCCGCCGTAGCCACCATAGCCGCCGCGCACACCCGGATAGCGGTAGAGATCATCCATGTAGTCGCGATCGTCGAACTGGCCAACCATGGGAGCCTCGACATCGCGGCTCTTGGCGCGAGCTAGATCCTCGTCGTGCAGGTCGGCGACCTCGTATGGGCTACTGAGCACCGTGTAGCAGCCACTGGCCATCAGCGCAGTTAGCAACAGGGCCGAATACAAAATCAAAGCCTTCGTTTTCATGGACTTAACTCCCTCCTTTAAGGAGTGCTAAACTCATCTCTCAATCTTGAATATACACAAACCAGCAACAGGAACAAAAAATAAAAACTAAAAGTTGTAGCCCATGCCGACGACGAGGCGATTGATTGCGTAGTCCTCGCTAAGGACGTTGTCTGAGAATTCGCTTGAGTATTCTTCTACTTGCTTAAACGCACCCCGCACCCAAGCTATATCTATTTGCATGGCCTCGTCGATCAATATCCCAGCCCCGAGGGTAATAAAGCGCCGGTCCTCTTCAATGCGGATGGGCGGATCGTCGGAGCCGGGGTCGCGCGGGCCGATAAAGGGAACCGGATCCACAAAGTAGCCGGCCCGCAGATCCAGCGCAACGACCGGCACTTGGTACTCGACGCCTAAGTGGTAGCGCAAGACATCTCTGTACTGCTTTTCAAACGAGGTATCAGCTCGCAAGCCGTAGTCATCGGCTCCCTTGTACTCACTCTGCGACCACTCAGCCAAATGCAGGCTGCCCGCTAGCGTCAGGCCCGGCAGGGCCTCGGCCGAAGCACCCACGCCGAACTCAAAAGGCAGCGCGAGCTCGTACGTGTTGCTCCACTCTTCGTCTGGGAATTCCTGTACGGTCCCGTCATCGTACTCGACCGAATTGTAACCCTCATCGCTGGAAGCCCCGCGAAAGACATAGCGAATTTTGTGCGCCCCCCCGGTGGAAAACGTCGCGCCCAACCTGTAGCGAGGCTCGTCGCGCGGCGTGCGCAGCATCGCGCCCAAGACGGCATACGGAGTCCACTTATATTCGTCTGTAAAGCTGTCGCGCGCGAGAAAGCGCCGCTCTTGGAATTCGTCCTGTAAATCCGCCCAGTCAAATTCATTGACGGCCTCGTCCTCGCCGCTGACTAAACCCAAGGTCGCGCCCAGTGAAACAGCCGGCGACACGTCGATGGCAGCGGACACGCCGGCCAAAGCCAACTCGCCCTCGTGCTGGAAGGCGTGGTCTGCAGCAAGTCCGTCGTCGTTGCCTTTGAGATTGAGGTTCCAGTCAAAGTCCTTGATGCGGGTCAGGCCAGCGGCGAGAACCAAGCTGCCGCGATAGACTGGATAAGGATAGACAAAGCCCAGTGAGCCAAAGCGCGTATTGGTCAGCTCGCTTCTCCCTGGAGTGCCGTTGAAAATCGAGTCGTTAGCGCGGCTGTTGCGCAGCAAAGAAACCTGTACCTCGCGCTGCTGCATCTGGGCCAAGCCCGCCGGATTCCAGTACATGGCCGTGAAATCGTCGGCCACCCCAACAAAAGCACCACCCATACCCATGGCCCGCACCCCAACTCCAGCAAAGTTGTCGATGGCCCGCTCCTCTTGGGCCACCGCACCGCGGACCCACACGCAAAGCAAAGCAATAGCCAGTATCTTCATCGGAATTTCCTCCTGTAAGTGGCTGACAACTCCCGAATGGACTGGGAGCCAAAGTGATCGCTTTCCAGCGCATTTTTAAGATAATACGCGACCCTTAGCTGCGGCGCTACGGTCCAAGCCCCTCCGATGTTCAAATAGCCTTCTGCCACGCCCTGATCTTGTAGGCCGTTGTTGCGGCCCAAGTCGTATTCGGCGAATAGGGCTATAAATCGCAAGCTCTTGTCGATACCCAACCACGCAGACCAGTCGCCGTCGTCGGCATCTTCTCGTGACACATTGACGCCTGCATGGACGCCGAGTTCCCCTAGCATTGAGGTGTAGTTCTTGCTTAGTGCCAGATAGATCCCTTTGGATTTGACTTGGTAGCGCTGATCTCTATACGGCCCGATGCCCTGGGAATCAAAGCCCAACAGCAGCGCCGGCCACGTGTAGCCCTCTTCGATGATCCGGCACCGAGCGGCCACTGCCACGCGCGGGTACCAATCGACTGCACCCGTGCCAATGAGCTGCTCGCCGCCAAAAGACGCGCCAACGCTCAGCCGCTTGAGCACGCCGACATGCAAACGACCAACAGTCCCCCCATCGGCAAACAGGCGAACATTTACCGCATAGTAGCCCTTGCGGACCAGCCCGGCCGTCGGGCTATCAACCAAGCTCGTCAGCTCGGTCCATTTGGCGGCTGCCGGTCCAGCGGCAATGCAAAGGATCAATATCAGCCGCTGCAAAGTCTCCTCCCTTTGGCTAATTTCTCAGAAATCTATTTCTTCTACCCCATCCCCTTGCAAGGTAATGCGCCGCTCGCAATCCTCGCCGTGTTCTAGCCACACATGGCAGCACCCAGCGGGCAACGAGCCATCGGCGCGCTCGGCCCACTCGACCAAGCAGACACCGTGACCGTAAAAGTACTCTTCTGCACCTAATTCCTCAAGCTCGTCAGCGCCCCTTAGCCGATAAAGATCAAAGTGATAGACGGGTAGATCGCGGCCCCTGCATTGTCCGGCGTATTCGTTGATCAGGATAAAGGTCGGGCTCGTGACGTAATCGGCCACTTGCAGAGCTTCGCACACGCCTTGGATCATGCAGGTTTTGCCGCTGCCCAAGTCGCCGCGAAAGGCGATCACATCGCCCGGTGCCAAGCGCCGGCCCAGCGCAGCACCCAGTGCGCGGGTCTGAACCGCCGAGTGCGTGGTGAAAACTCTTTTCATTGCTCCTTACTTGGATTCCATAATCGCCACGGGCAAAATCATTTCTTCCAAGGAAATACCGCCGTGCTGGAAACTGCCCTTGTAGCGGCGCTGGTACTTGTTGAACTGGGTCGGATAAACAAAGTAGAAGTCCTCGCGGGCAATCACGAAGCTATGCCCCAGTCCCGTCGAAGGCAGCCCGTAGGCGTGTGGATCGGCGATCAGCAGCGCGTCCTTTTCCTCGCAGCGGAGGTTCTGACCGTACTTGTAGCGCAGACTCGAAGACGTGCTGCGGTCTCCGTACACCACCGAAGCGCGCGTGCCGCGCATGGAGCCGTGGTCGGTCGTCAGTACTACCACCGCGTCGGTGCGGGCAATACCCTTGAGGGTCTCAAAAAGCGACGCATTGCCAAACCACGTCTGCACCAAGGCGCGAAAGGCCGCTTCGTTAGGTGCCATCTCCTTGAGCAGGTCCGACTGCGCTTGGCTGTGTACCAGCATGTCGAGAAAATTGTACACCACCGACACAAGCGGCCACTTACCCAGCGACGGTACCCTGCGGGTCAATTTCCGGGCCTCGCTGGTGTCTAGCACTTTGACGTAGTGCGAACCCGGTTTGAGTGCGACGCCCATGTCGCGGACCAAATCGTCGATGAATTGGTGCTCGTGCCGATTGAGGCTGTATTCGTTGTCTTGGGCCTCGTGCCATAGGATGCGGTACTTGTCGGCGATCTCCTTGGGAAAAAGCCCGCTGAAGATCGCGTTGCGCGCAAAAGGCGTGGCCGTCGGCAAAATCGAGTAGTGGTAAGAGCGCTTGATGTTGAAGTACTCAGCTAACTGAGGCTCCATCACCATCCAGTGATCCAAGCGCAGGCAATCGACCACGATAAAGAATACCTGCCGGCCCTGTTCGAGATAGGGCACCACGAACTCGGGCACCACATCCACCGACAATGGCGGCGAATCCTCCTCGTCTGCTACCCAGCGCGTGTAATGCTGCTCGACAAAGCGCCCGAACTCGCGGTTGCACTCGCGCCGCTGATCCCCAATCATCTGACTGAGCCCTGCGTCGCCCAAGCGCGCCACTTCGATGTCCCACTCGCAAAGCTGCCGATGTACATCAATCCACGTCTGCCAAGTCGCGCCGGCAATCTGCTCGCGGATCTGGCCAGCCCGCGAGACGTAGTGCTGCCCGGCTTGGCTTTGGCGAATCTGCCGCGCGTCGAGCAACTGTTTGCAAGCCATGAAAATCTGGCTGGGGTTGACCGGCTTCGTCAGGTAATTGTCGATGCGGCGGCCAATGGCCTCGTCCATCAGGTGTTCTTCTTCGTTCTTGGTAATCATAATCACCGGCACGTTGGGATCGGCCATCTTGATCTGCTCCAAGGTCGAAAGCCCGTCCAGCCCCGGCATCATTTCGTCAAGCAGTACGATGTCAAAGGGCGCTTGAGCAATCAGAGCGACGGCATCCTTGCCGTTGCTGACCGGCGTGACCGCGTAGCCCCTTTCGTCGAGAAAGCGCCGGTGAGCGCGCAATAGGTCAATCTCGTCGTCGGCCCAGAGTATCTTTCGTTTGTCGCCTTCCATGCGTCGCCTTTAGCTGTAGAATTCCATTCCTAAAATAACGCTTTATGTCCACATCCGTTCCTCAACTCAAGGGCAAAACCAACTCAAAGGTCGTGCCCTCGCCCGGCGCGCTATGTACCAAGCTGATCTTGCCTTTGTGGTATTCTTCGACGATGCGCTTGACAAACACCAGCCCCAACCCCCAACCGCGCTTCTTGGTGCTAAATCCCGGCTCGAAGATGCGCTTGACGTGCTCGGGTTCAATGCCTCGCCCGTCGTCCTCAAACGCGATCTGCACGGCGCGGCTTGCGGGCAAAAGCTCCATGCGGATGCGCAAGCTCCCCGCCTGACCGTCCATGGCATCGATGGCGTTCTTGCACAGATTCTCAAACGCCCAGCTCATCAATTCGGCGTTGATCGGCACCGGCGGCAACTCGCCTAGGCATTCCAGTTTGATTTCCTGCCGCCCAAACTGGGGAACGCGACGCCGGAAGTACTCAATTGTATCCTCCAGCACGACTGCTACGTCCCTTTCCTCTAATTCGGGCATCGAGCCGATCTGGCTGAAGCGCAAAGCGATTTGGTCGAGGCGACGCATATCCTGCTGTATCTCCCCGATCATCTGATCGACGCGTTCCCAACGCGCGTCTCGATCCGGCCTCGGGGCGGCGGCAACCTCGCTGCGCAGCAGTTCCAGCCACCCGGACAGCGAGGAGAGAGGAGTCCCGAGTTGGTGGGCCGTCTCCTTGGCCATGCCCACCCAGAGCGAGCGCTGTTGGCTGCGCTTAATGTTGCGGTAGCCGATATAGCCGACGAGCAGAAAGAGGAACAACACGCCGATCTGCACGAAAGGGGCGAGGGAAATGCGACCGACCAAACTCGTGTCACCGTAGTGAATATAGTGCTCAGCCGGGATATTGAACTCTAGCGGTGGGCGCTGGTTGGCCAAGCTATCGACAAAGGCCCGGAGCTGGTCTCGCACCGCTTGGGTGGGATCGTCGCTGGCCAGCGGCAGCCCAGCCCCCACCCAAGCCCTAAATTGGCCCTCGGCGTCGGTGATGATTGCGTTGGTCTCGTCCCAATGCAGATAACTGAAGCTAGCGGCTGGCACGCTGAAGAGCAGCGGTTCTCCGGCTTCCATCTCCTGCCACGCCCGTTGTACCTCGGCGAGGGCCGCGGCCGAGGTGTCGCTGCTTGCTGGCAGGTCCGTCCCCTGCCACGCCGCGATGGCTCCTTGCGTATCCGCGATGATGACGCGCTCCCCCTCGCAGTAGAGTCGCCCCAAGGTCTCTGGCGACCAATAAAAGGGAATAGGTGGATTCTGGACGTCCATTTCCTCGAT
Source organism: Candidatus Latescibacterota bacterium (assembly GCA_022827835.1). GTDB lineage: Bacteria > Latescibacterota > UBA2968 > UBA8231 > UBA8231. Next base: position 31,427 of record JAJEIO010000012.1, on the reverse strand, counting down.
CAGCTCGTGTAGCTGAGCAGTCGAAGCAACCGGCGCGTCCGCCGCTTCGCTGCGCCAAAAGGCCCAGTTGTCCAACAAACTCGACGTATCGATGTCCTCGGCCTGGATGATCTCGCCGCGGTGATTAGTGATAATGCGTGGGAAATCGACCTTGGTGATCACCTCGGTAAAGAGGGTGGAAATTTGGCCTTCTGATGCCTGCGGCGTGAACGAGATCAAATGCGCATAGAGATCGACCCGATTCTTTTCGTGTTCGCGCAATTCGGCGATGATCGACTCGTTGTAGAGCAGGAAGGCCAAAATAGCGGCAATGCCGCCGAGGAAGATATACGCGCGAAAAACCGGCGACGCGCCCAAGCTGGCTAGGGCACCGCGCTGCCAGCGCCGCCAGCCGCCTATGGGCGACGCACCTTTTGCCGGCCGCGGCTGAGCATCCGCAGGCACCGCGATCTCCTCTATTGGAACCGAGCGGCGGGGACGGCGGCGCTTGGACGTAGTATGGTCGCGTTGACTCATCGACAAGAAAAAAAATCCATCAGCAGCGCGGTGCAGATGGATTTTTCACGCAAAAACGAGGTGGGAAAGCGCTATTTCTTTTGAACTTGGGGTCCAAGCCCAGACGTGCGGGGCTCTACCGCTGCGCCATCTGGGGCACCTTTTTGAACTTGGGGTCCAGACCCAGACGTGAGGGGCTTTGCCGCTGCGCCGTCTGGGGCATCTGTTGCCGGCGGCGACTGGCTCTTCTGGTGGTTCTCCATCGAACAAGAGCCGTGGAAAATCGCGCCCTCGGCGACCGTGAACGAGTCGGTGTACACTTCACCAGTAAAGCGCGACTGCGTATCCAGCCGCACCTTATCGGCGCGCACAGTGCCATTCACAACGCCGTCGATGTACGCGTCTTTGCACTGCATCAAAGTAGCATCGGCCTCGCCCGATTGGCTGATCGTCAGCTCTCCTGAGCAGGTCAGTTCACCTTTGAATACGCCGTCTATTCTGACGCTGTTATCTACCGTCAGCTTGCCTTCAAAGCGGCTACCGCGACCGATGATCGTATTGAGCGCTTGTCCGCTACTAGAAGAAGTGGAGGCTCCCTTTTTTTTGTTACTCAGCATTTCTTTTTTGTCCTAATTAGGTTGCGCGTTGGCACGGCCCCTTAGCCGCTATGAATGTAAATATACAACACAATCCGGTGTTGAGCGAACCAACAAGCGGCTCGTCAATTGGCTGTGCGCTTCTTGCGAGCGGCACTCAGGGCCTTGCGGATTTCCTCCTGCTCCTGCAGTTGCTCACTCACCACCATGGCGACCTCGCTCGTCAGGCTCTCTACCGAGGTCGTGGTAATGACCGGAATGCCGTGGGCAGCACTCGTTTCGATGAGATAGTCCTGAATTTTGAGAATATTCTCCAAGTGCTTCATATAGCGATGGGCCGAGCGCGACGGAGCCTCGCTGGCGCGCTGAGCAAAGCGATCCTCAAAGGCGTCGCGGCCAGAAAGCCCTAAACAAATGGGCGTGATAAAGGCATCACCAGCGTACTCCTCTAAGTCCAGCATGTCACTAATTAGGTGTACTCCATCAATGATGACGCTAGTGTTTTCCTCGATGCAGCGGCTGATAATGGCCTTGACCCCAACGCAGACGCTGCGCGCCTGCTCGCGAAACCCGGCGACGACCGCGTCGAGATGACCAATCGGAGGAACGACCTTCCAGGCGGTGTACGAGGAGGTGTGCAGAGCCGGCACCAGCTCCTGCGCAAGCGTCAGGCGCATGACTTGGCGCAAATCGTCGGTAGCTACTACCCGAGGAATATCGAGCAAATTAGCCAGCGCAATGGCCAACGTGGTCTTGCCGACCCCGCTGGCACCGCCGATGAGGATAATCAGGGGTTTATCTACATCGCCCCAAGCGCGCCACAAGCGGTAGCGCTCGGCAAATGATTCGTCAAAGGACTTTTCGATCAGCTCGGCTGTTAGATCCTCCAACTCCCAGTGCGCGATGTGCTGGCGGCGCTGGTCTATCAAGCGGGCTTCAATTGTCTGCGCAATCTCGTAGCTTTGGTCTGGGGCCAGCCCAGACGCCTGAATGGAATCCGACAGCAATTCCTTGGAGAAAGGCCGCGACCCGCTCTTGCGCTCGACGATGATAGTGGTGGGCTGGCGCTCCCAGAAAATTAGGTCGCCGACCTCGTACGTGTCGAATCCCTTGCGAATAGCACTGTTTACGAGTTGCACCATGTCCTTCTTGCGCACGGACTCTGCTTTGCCCAAAGACGCGCGCACCGCATTGGCCACCGCGCGGGCGTCTTCGTAGCTGAAACCGCGCTCAATTAGGTAGTGCACCAGCATCCCGCGCATAAAGGGGATGCGCTTTTTGCCATCGACTATGGTAGCCACGATAAGCGATTCCTTTTATTGCCTCGCGGCGTTGGAGTCTTCCCACGCCGCAATCGTCCGCTCCAACCCCTCGACAAACCCTACCCTCGGCTCGTAGCCCAACTCGGCCCGGGCGCGCGATATATCGGCTGACGAAAAGCGGATATCGCCAGCCCGAGGCGGGGCGAACATCGGCACCAACTCGGTCCCCAAAATCTGGTTGAGCGCGGCGATCAATTCCAGCAACGACGCGCTGCGACCGCAGCCGATATTGTAGATCCGCCCGGCGACGCCTAGAGTAGTACTGGCCCTCATATTGGCCTCTACCACATCGCCGACATAGACAAAATCGCGCGACTGGTGGCCGTCGCCGCAAAGGGTTGGCGACTCGCCGGCTCGCATCTGCGCGACAAAAATCGAGATGACGCCCGAGTACGGGGAAGACGGCATCTGCCGAGGGCCAAAGACATTGAAGTAGCGCAAGCCAACCACCTCCAAGCCGTAGATCTGGCTGTACACTCGGGCGTAGTGCTCGCCCATAACCTTGGAAACCGCGTAGGGCGACTCGGGTTCGGGCGGCATATCCTCGTGCTTGGGCATTTGCGGATTGTTGCCATACACCGAGGCCGAACTGGCAAAAACCACGCGGCCGACCCCGGCCTGCCGCGCCGCTTCCAACAGCCGCAGCGTTCCCACGGCGTTGACTTCCTGCTCGACGAGAGGCTGCTCGACCGAAGCGGGCACCGACACGATGGCTGCGTGATGCAGGACGCAATCGACCTGCTGCACGACCTCGTCGAGCAGGTCCGCGTCGCGAATATCGCCCTCGACTAACTCTATCTCGCCTAGAATGGCAGCCAAGTTTTCTCGCCGACCCGTGCTCAAGTCGTCGAGAACCCGTACTGTGTGTCCTTCTTCACACAAGCGCTGACACAGATGAGAACCAATAAATCCCGCTCCACCCGTAACCAAATACCGACTCATATTTCCTCGCATCAAAGTTGATTGCGCTAATATAGCAACGCCGAGGCGACCGCGCACAACGCCTTGAGTAGCGCAATCGACTTGTTGATTTTCGCCTGTGCTTGTATATTTGCAAAGCTCACACGAGGCGGTGTGGGAGGCCATGGCGTGCGCTGTGGCCTTTTTTATTATCTATACACTACACTATGATCCAACAACGCATTCCCGACCCCTGTGCCCTTGTCATTTTTGGTGCCTCGGGAGACCTAACTCGGCGCAAACTAGTGCCGGCCATCTGGCACTTGCATCACCAAGGTCGTCTGCCCCAAGCCTTTCACCTAGTCGGCGTTGCCCGCCGTGAATGGGACGACGACCTCTTCCGCCAAAAGATGCGGGAGTCCTTGGCCGAATTCGTCGGCCCGCTCGACGACAGCGCGCGCGACGCCTTCCTCGCCAAGTTCCACTACGTGCGCGGCGACCCCGGCGACCCGGCGACCTACGCCGCGCTCAAAGCACGGCTCGAAACCCTCGACGGCGAATGCGGCACCGAGGGCAATCGCTGCTTTTACTGCTCGGTGCCGCCGCAGATATACCGCGACATCGTCGAGCAGCTAGGGCGCGCCGACCTCAACTGCCAACACCGCGACCGCCACGGCTGGTGCCGGATCATCGTCGAAAAGCCATTCGGCCACAACTACGACTCGGCCCGCGAACTCAACCAAGCGCTGCACTCGGTCTTTGCCGAAGAGCAGATCTACCGCATCGATCACTACCTCGGCAAGGAGACCGTGCAGAACATCCTCGTCTTTCGCCTCGGCAATTCAATTTTTGAGCCGCTGTGGAACCGGCGCTACGTCGATCACGTGCAGATCACCGCAGCTGAGAGCGTCGGCGTGGAGCACCGCGCTGGTTACTACGACCAATCGGGTGCCTTGCGCGACATGATCCAAAATCACCTCTTGCAGGTTCTCTGCGTCATTGCCATGGAGCCGCCTTCCTCGTTTGACGCCGAAAGCGTGCGCCTCGAAAAGCTCAAGGTGCTCAAGGCGATCCGCCCCATCCGCATCGGCCAAGTTGATCGCTATGCGGTGCGCGGCCAGTACGGACCCTGCGAGGACGAACTAGGCTATTTACAAGAAGAAGACGTGCCCCCAAACTCGCGCACCGAGACCTTTGCCGCCCTCGAATTCACCGTAGATAACTGGCGCTGGCAAGGGGTGCCGTTTTACGTGCGCACGGGCAAGCGCATGGCCAAGCGCACCAGCACAGTCACTCTGCAATTCCACCAGCCTCCACACCTAATTTTCGCCCAAGCCGACGCCTTATCCCCTAGCACGCTCACCATCCGCATCCAACCCGAAGAGGGCATCTCGCTTTCCTTCAACGGCAAAATTCCCGGTCCCGATGTCCACTTGGGCACCGTCAACATGGACTTCAACTACGCCGATTCGTTTGGCGGCCGCACACCCGAAGCCTATGAGACCTTAATCCTCGACTGCCTGCTCGGCGACGCGACGCTCTACTCAGACAGCGATTGGATCGAGCAGTCGTGGGCACTCCTAACGCCCATCCTCGACGCTTGGCAAGCACCTTCATCGGGTGAGGTACCCTCTTATCCGGTCAGTGCCGCCGGCCCCAAGGAAGCCAACGAACTGCTCGGGGAGGCTTGGAGAAAGTGGGCACCCCTGTGATCATCGCCGGTGATGTCGGCGGCACCAAAACGTACCTCGCCGCTTTCGACCCAGCCGCCCAAGGCTTTACCCCTCTCGTCGAACGGCGCTATCAAACTGCGTCCTACCCCAGCGCCGGTACGCTGCTCAAAGCCTTCGCCGACGAGACGCAGATCGATCCCAGCCGCACGGTCTTAGGCGTCCCCGGCCCCGTCCATCAGCTTCCCGTCCGCGCTGTCAATCTGCCCTGGCTCATTGACCCCAGCGAAATTTCGGCCGTGCTCAACGGCACTCACGTTCACCTGCTCAACGATTTGCAAGCAACTTCCTATGGCACCTTGGTGTTGGAACCAGACGACCTGTGTCCGCTCAACCAAGGGCAGCGCGACCCAAAGGGCAACATCGCCGTCATCGCCGCTGGCACCGGGCTAGGCGAGGGGGGCTTGTGCTGGGCTGAGGACCGCTACGCAGCAATCGCCTCTGAGGGCGGCCACGCAACCTTTGGGCCAAGTACCGCGCTCGAAGCCGAGCTTTGGCATTTCCTCAACAAGCTCTACGGCCACGTTAGCTGGGAACGGGTGGTCTCAGGCCAAGGCTTGGCCGCGATCTACGACTTTCTGTGCGAACGGCATCCCGATCGCGCCGACGCTTCTCTGGCCCCCGAGGCAGAACAACCCGACCGCGCCGACGCCATCGCGCGCGCCGGCCTCGAAAGCCACTCCGCGCTGGCGGTAACGGCCCTCGACCTCTTCGCGCTCCTCTACGGCCGCGAGGCGGGCAACTTAGCGCTCAAGTTGATGTCTTCGGGTGGGGTTTTCGTCGGCGGCGGCATTGCGCCCAAGATCCTCGCCAAGCTGCGCGACGGCCGCTTTATGGAGGGCTTTGTAGACAAAGGCCGCATGGGCGAGCCGCTCGCGGCCATTCCCGTCCACGTCGTGCTCAACGACAAGACCGCGCTGCTGGGTGCCGCCTATTGGGGGGCGCAGTTTTAATCTGCTAGCCGAGTAATTCTTTGAGACGGCGGGCGATCTGTTCAGGCTCGCCCTCCTTGAGACACATCGGCCCAAAAATCACCGCCCCCTCGTGCACATATGTCGGGTTAGCGGCGATTGGCGGCTGGCCTTCCTGTAGCACCTTGACCAGTTCCAACGCCGTCATACCTGCGACTTCCTCGTCGAGCACCAACCGTGCCGTAGGAATCTCGGCGCGCTTGCGGTCGGCTACCACCGCAATCTCGGCGTGTCGCAGTGCTCCACACGCAGCGACCAGTTCCTCCATCAGCGCATACCAGCGTTGCCGCCGTTTCGCCGGGTCTTCGGCCACAAAAAGACGCAGCGCCTTCACCAACCCCGCGATCTCCTCCTTGCCGACCTTGCAGGGCCGCCCAATGCCGTGCTGCGGGGCACCGGGTAGCTGCGACTTGTCGATCAAACTCGCCGGCGGGTCCCACAGCTCGGGCATCACGTCGAGATCCTGGTGTTGCAACGCGGCCGCGGCGATCAAATCCCGCCGCCCGCACAAAATCCCCGAAGCCTGTGGCCCACCGATGGCCTTGCCGCCGCTAAAGGCGACCAAATCGGCTCCAGCGGCAATGAAGCGCTGCAAATTGCTCGCTGGCGGCAACTGCCCTGCCGCATCTACAATCACCGGCACGCCGCCCTTGCGAGCCGCAGCCACCACCTCTTCCAGCGATGGCTGAGTGTGCGCGTATGCCACGTACACGATCGCCGCCGTCTGCTCAGTAATCGCCGCCTCAATCTCCCACCCTTCTGCATCGCGTATTCCCGCCCCGGAAAAGCGATCGGCAATCCCCACCTCCACCAACTCAATGCCCACCGAGCGCACCGCGTGGTCGTAGAAGTTCCGGTGGCTGCGCGCCATAATCACTTCGTTCTTCATCCCGGACGTATCCGGCAAGCGGTTCATCTTCCCCGGATCCAATCCGGTCACACAAGCGGCCGTCCCCAGCAACAAGCCCGCCGCCGCCCCACTCGTCACGTACCCGGCCTCCGCGCCAGTAATCTCGGCGATAACCTCCCCAGCCCGTGCCTGCATCTGCGCTATATCCACGCAGCGCTCCGAAGCCTGCCGCATGGCCTCGGCCACCTCTGGGTGCATAATCGACCCGCTCAATCGCGTCGCCGGTCCTACGGCGTTGATAATGGGATCGATGCCTAATTCTCGATATATGTCCATATTTTAGAGCGGCTTTCCCCCCCCGTCGTAGAGTAAGCCGGGTGCCGGGAAGCGAGCGCAGAGTGCCCGCACTTCAGCCGCTACCTCAGCGTACTCCGCTTTCCGGTCGTCGAGTTCCAGCGCTTTATTGGCCCGGACCTGAGCCACCCGATCCATCCACTCGGCCAACTGCCCCATCTCTTCTGCACCAAAGCCCCGGCTGGTAATCGCCGGCGTGCCGATGCGGATGCCACTGGGCTTGCGCGCTGGCCGCGGATCAAATGGCACGCGATTGAAATTGCAGACGATACCCGCTGCGTCCAGTGCCTTGGCCATCACATAACCAGTAATGCCCTTGTTGGTCACGTCCATGAGGATCAAGTGGTTGTCGGTGCCGCCCGAGCTGAGGGCAAAACCGCGCGCCGACAGCGCAGCGGCCAAAGTCTGAGCGTTGGCGACGATCTGCCGGGCATACAGCTTAAACTCCGCGCTCATCGCCTCCTTGAGCGCCACGGCAATCGCCGCGGTGGTGCTGTTGTGCGGTCCGCCCTGCAAGCCTGGGAACACCGCCTTATCAATGGCTTCGGCGTACTGCGCCCGGCACAAGATCATCCCGCCGCGCGGCCCCCGCAGCGACTTGTGCGTAGTAGTAGTTACCACATCTACGTGCGGCACGGGACTGGGATGCACCCCGGCGGCCACCAACCCGGCAATATGCGCGATGTCGGCAACCACAATGGCCCCCACCAAATGCCCGATCTCAGCAAAGCGCGCAAAATCAACGATGCGCGGATAGGCCGTACCCCCGCAGAAGAGCAGCTTGGGCCGGTACTCTTTGGCCAGCGATTCTACTTGATCAAAATCGATTTCGCCCGAGTCCCGGCACACCCCGTATTGCACGGACTTGTAGTGCATCCCCGAGATGCTAACGCGGTCGCCATGCGTCAGATGACCTCCGTGCGCCAGCGCCAAGCCCATGACCGTATCGCCCGGCGCGCAGAGGCCGACGTACACGGCCTGATTGGCCGGCGAGCCTGAATAGGGCTGCACATTGACGTGCTCGGCACCAAAAACCTCCTTGGCTCGCTCGACGCAGAGCCGCTCGATCTTGTCGATTTCTCGCTGGCCCTCGTAGTAGCGCGCGCCTGCGTACCCTTCGGAGTACTTATTCGTCAGGATGGAACCGCTGGCTTCGAGTACGGCTTGACTGGCGTAGTTTTCAGATGGGATCAGGCGAATTTTGTTGTGCTGACGCCTGTTTTCAGCGCGAATGATAGCCTCGACCTCCGGGTCCACTGCCGCCAGCGTCCCCGCGATTTCGGGCCGCACCGCCACTGCCTCCATTGGTTTTGTCCTCCCCAGCGCGTTTGTTAATTTTGGTGTGAGTAGCTCACAAAAATTACGGCGGGGTATTTCTATGAGCAAGTATCTGGGCATCGACGCTAGCACCCAATCCATCACCGGCCTGATCATCGACGCGGAGCAACGTACTATCGTCGCCGAAGCGTCCATCAACTTCGACGAGCACTTCAAAGCCACGTATGGAGTCGTCAACGGCGTCCTCGACCTCGGTGAGGGCGTGGTCCACAGTATCCCCCTGATGTGGGCCGAAGCGCTGGACCTGCTCCTGCAAACGCTCGCCGACCAAGGCCACGATCTCAGCGCAGTGCAAGCCATCGCCGGCAGCGGCCAGCAGCACGGCACCGTTTATCTCAACGCCAGCGCCGGCCCAGCCCTAGCGCGTCTATCGCCCAGCCAGCCGCTCAAAGACCAACTCGCCGCCATCTTCGCCCGCCCAACTTCTCCCATTTGGATGGACACTTCCACGGCCTCGCAATGCGCCGAGATCGAAGCGGCCGTCGGCGGGCGCGATGCACTCCTCGCGCTCACCGGCAACGCGGCCTTTGAGCGCTTCAGCGGCCCGCAGATCCGCAAGTTTTACCAGACCGAACCCGACGCTTACGCCGACACCGCTTACATCGGCTTGGTCAGCTCCTACGTCGCCAGCCTGCTCGCCGGACGGCTCGTCGGCGTTGACCCCGGCGACGGCAGCGGCACCAACATGATGGACATTGCCGCGCGCCAGTGGAGCACGCGCGCGCTCGACGCTACCGCTCCCGGCCTAGCCGCCAAACTCCTGCCCATTGCCCCTTCCAGCCAGCCCGTCGGCCCCATCAGCCCCTATCACGTGGGTCGCTACGGCTTTGCGGACGACTGTCTCCTGTTGCCTTTTTCCGGCGACAATCCGTGCAGCCTCATCGGCCTCGGCCTCGTCGCTCCGGGCCAAGTCGCCCTGAGCTTGGGAACTTCGGATACTCTGTTCGCCTGCATGGATCAGCCACGCACTTCCGCAGCCGGCGAGGGCGCGGTCTTTGCCTCACCCGACGGCACGCACTACATGGCCCTGACTTGCTATCTCAACGGCAGCTTGGCCCGCGAGGCTGTGCGCGACCAATACGGCATGAACTGGGATCAGTTCACCAGCGCCCTACGCGCCACGCCCCCAAGCAACAATGGTGCTCTGATGCTCCCTTACTTCGCGCCAGAAATCGTCCCCAAAGTCCCCCAACCCCACGTCGTCCGCCAAAACCTCGACCCCACCGACGCACTGGCCAATGTCCGCGCCGTCATTGAAGCCCAAGCCCTTTCCTCGCGCATCCACGCGCGTTGGATGGGAGTAGAAATTTCTTCGCTCTACGTCACCGGCGGCGCGTCAGCCAACGCCGAAATCCTGCGCGTCTTCGCCAACGTCCACAACTGCCCGGTCCATCGCTTCGAGACGACCAATTCAGCGGCGTTAGGCGCAGCCTTGCGCGCTGCCCACGCTCACCAATCCTCAACCGGCCACGCGCCCTCGTGGGCGGAAGTCGTCGAGCCATTCGCGCAGCCAATCGCCGGATCAACCATAGAACCAGAGCCAAGAGCCGTAGCCGCGTACGACGAACTCATCGGCCAGTACGCCGCCCTAGAACAAGCGCACACTTAGGGCGCAGTACGACGAAAAAAGATCACGTTGGATGCGTAGACCCATTGGCGTCTAAATGGGTACTGAAAACGCAATGTTGATCGAACGGGTCTGTTATTAACGCACATAGCGTACGAGGTGACATCTCGGCTTGGTAGATCGATGTGGAAGAACACCGCTTGACACAGGACCTTTTTTTAAACTATATATCGTATTTTTCACTACCTTGCGATGTCGTAACCCCTGTACCTGTATGAGACGGATGTTCACAAGGTTGTAATACTACTTTATGAATGCGACAAAAAGAGCGCAGGTTTGCGCTGGACAGATGGCTACCTACTGGGCTATGACGGCGATCGTCGGGCTGATGGCGGTTGATTCATGGGCTGTGAATTCAGCCGTGCTGGCCAGAGTCGGGAGCGAGGTCATCATGATAGATGACTTGCTCCGCACCGAGCGCAATATGCGCCGTTTTGCCGCGGGAAATGCGCGGGAAATGCTACAGCCTTTTATCGATCGCAAGCTGCTGGTCTTAGATGCTAGGGCGAAGGGTTTGGATCAGCATCCCGAGGTGGTTGCAAGCGTGCAGCAGGTGCGTGCCCGGCGACTAGTGGAGCGGCTGTACGAGGAAGTCACGGGAGATGTTTCCATATCGGAAGAGGAACTGCGGGCGCATTTCCACCAGAGCGGATTGCACAAAAAGCGGGAAGTGCGGGCGAGTCACATTCAGGTAGGCAGTCTCGAAGAAGCCCAGGCCGTGCAAGAGCGACTGCGGCAAGGTGCCGATTTTGCAGTACTGGCGCGCGAACAGTCCCTCGATCGCACATCAGCGGCCAAAGGTGGAGACATGGGTTTCTGGCAGGAGGAAGAAGCACAGCACAGCGGGTTTGTCGCCGAGCTTTTTCGCCTACAGGTCGGCCAAGTGTCCGAACCGTACCGCAACCCGCAGGGAACCTACCACCTGATCAGAGCCAATGAAGAGCGCTATGTAAGTTTTGAGCGACAAAAGAAGATGCTGCGCCAAGCGCTGGAAAAGCAGCAAAAAAAAGATCGCTGGTCCAAATACTTAGCCGACCAGAAAACGCACTTTGGTTTTTCAGTAGATCCACAGGTATTGGGCGTATTGCTCCAGCGGGGGCGATTAGCCGAAGGCGGTGTGCCCGTGCTAGAAGCAGGAGACCACGTACGCATCCTGCTGCGCTATAGTGGAGGGAGTATCGACCTGAACGCGTATGTGGCTTTGGTAGAGGAAGCCGAACCCAAGCGCCGTCCCCACCCCATAGATAGCACCGCCGTGGTCGAATTTGCCCAAGACGAAACACTGCGCAAAATCCTGCTGCCTCTGCTGGCCCAACAACGGGGATTGGATCGCGAGGAAGCCGTGGTCCAGTTCGTGCGGGATAAGCGCGAAGAAGCCATGGTCGAGATGCTGCGGCGAACAGAAGTAGAATCGCGCTTCGTCACAGAGGCACAGCGGCGCACTCTATATCGGGACCTAGCAGACGAATTCACCTTGCCAATGCGCACGTTTTTTGCCGGTGCCCTAGTCGATTCGGAACCAGCTTCGCGCGCTATCGCCCAGCGCGTGCGCTCCGGTGAGGATATGGCCGAGATCATGCGCGAGTATCCGGCATTTAAAGGACGCGTACGCCAGTTCGACATATTTAACTTCACGCTGGCTGACACGGCGACGGCCCAGGGCGCTATGGCCACCATGATCCAAGCCGTGCGGGGCCTGCCGGTTGGCGACATCAAGGGACCGCTTCCTATCCAGTTGAGCGGCGATATGACGGGATATCTCGTACTCGAAGTGCTGGCGACGCGCCCAGAAAAAACTCTTTCTTTTTCTACATCCAAGGTGCAGTCCAGAATATGGCGTCAATTGCGCTACGCCCATCGGCACGCGATTGAAGAAGACTTTGATAGCTACCTAGAGGAGTTGAGGCACAAATATAGGACTGAGATAGTTGTCGATGAACAAGCCCTGTCTAACCTAGAGAAGTAGCGGCTCTGCGTTTCCACGCCTAGACGAGCCCAGATATTCCTACTCTAAATGCGGAAGGAGGTGAATGGATACAACGTTCGCAACTGCAGGAGCAGAAAAGAGCAATATCTCTAACTCTATCCATAAGGAGAAAAGTATGCGCAGGAACTCACTCATAGCAGCAATGTTGTCTGTGGCACTGGCGAGCTTCGCCTGGGGCCAATCCAATGCCAACGGCATTGGCTACTTCGCCTTAGAGGTGCCTGCTAATGTCACCATCACCATTGATGGCGACGATGGCGACTGGGCGTGGTTCGACCCCATTTTCACCGTTGGTCCCGACGAGATGTACGAAATCCAGAAGGCCGAAGTGCTGGACAAGAGCGATCTCGACGTGGCCATTATGACGGCGTGGACGGGCACAGACCGCGACAACAGGCTCTACGGCTTTGTGCGCGCCACCGACGACACGCTAGTCGTCACCTCCGACGTCTTTGACGACGGCTGGCGCGACGATGATCTCGAGATCATCACCGACGCCAACGCCAGCGGCGGTCCGCACGACGGCGACGGCGAGTCGGGCACGCGTGCTGAGGGGCAGCAGTTTACCATGCATCTGCCGGTCCCCGGCGTGTATGAAACGCCCTATGGCGGCGACGGCTCGTGGTGGTTGCGCTGGCAGGTGGTCGAGGAAATCCACTGGATGGACGAGTTTGCCGAGTCCAGAGTGACGACCAATCCTCCGGGAGCGACCACGGGTTCGACTAACGTCACGGTCAACTACGAGTACAGCATTCCCCTCTGGGATTACGCGTCGTTGGACGGTGCGGATAACAGCATCCGCCACGAAAACGAGGCCGGGCAGATCATCCGCCTGACCTATCAGTTGAACGAAGCGGATAATCCCGAAGATCGCCGCACGCACCAGCTAGCAACAACCGGTGAGGACGGCGCTTCGGGCAACTGCGATGTTTGCTCGGAATACACGCTGCTTGGCGCGGACGAGTACGATCGCGCCGACGGCGGCGCGGGCACCGCAGTGGAATCCGAGAGCTGGGCAAAAATCAAAGCGACCTTCAGCGACTAATCGAACGGTCCTTTGAACACTATTGGGCGGCGGCATCTGCCGCCGCCCAATAACCGTGCAATGTACACTTCCCGAGGTTAATGCGATGATACGGTTCGGTGCGTGGCTTTGTTCCCTAGTGATGTTGGCAGGATGTGGACGTTATTTCGATGGGCCAATTCAGCCAGCTCCGCAAGAACAGCAGGAGGCCGATATGGTGATTCAAGACGATGGCTTGATCACCTATTCGTTCGAGCGTCTAGAGATCGGTCTGCGCCCCATGACCGACGCCGAATTGAACCGCAAATTCCCACAGCAGTCCACGCAGGGGCCCGTATCGACCAATCCTTATACTTTCGGCAACTGGACGCGCATGGGCGAAGAGTGGACGCCGCCCAAACACAGCGTATGGCTGCTAAAAGTTAAAAACTACGCCTACCCCAAAGTCGGCGTCGATCCCCTCAAGATTGAACTGGTTTCAAAGGATGGGTATCGCAAGTACGCGCCCTTAGAACCGCTGCAGATATTGGAATACTACTATTCGTTTATTCAGGGATATGCCGGCAACGAATACCGGCGCTTTAACGAGCGCGAAGATATGCTCAAGCGCACTATGTTTCAGGAGCAGATCATCTTCAGCGGCCAAGAATCAGAGGGTTTTGTCGTTTTTCCGAGCCTTGCACCCGACGTGACGGAGTTTTCTATCCACGTCAGAGGCATTGCATTGCGATACGATTACCGCAACGAGCCTGTGGAGACCAAGGATCTAATCTTTCACTTTCAGCGCGAGGTATTTAAGGGGTTTCAGCCACCGCCCGAACTGGTGAATAGGCAATGACGACTTTCTTTAGGCGAACTGCTTTGGTTGGGCTGATCCTGTCGTTCTGCATTAAACCAGCGGAACTAAAGGCCGATGTCTGGGGAGTCGGCTTGGGTGGACAAGCCTGGGAGGAGCCAGCGCAGACTATGGCGGGGGTAGTCGTAGGCGAAGGACAGGCCCTGGGGCCGGCTAGCTTCTCGCTTGAGCAGAATATAACTCAGTTCATCGTCTGGGGAGTCGGCGCGCCCAGCAGCTTTATCGCCGAAGGCAACGGACAGGTGTGGAACAATTCGGCGCGGGGCATTGCAGGGTCTGAGGTCCTAGTGGACGGAGATGGCACGACCAGCACGGAAAATCGCTTTAAGGAAGTGGGGGTCAATCAGCGCGGACGCATTTTTTTTCTCGATCTCGGGGCTTCGTTTCCAGTTAGCCAAGTTGTTTTTTACCCCCGTGAAGGAGAGGATGAATTCGTCGCTGGCTACGAGATATCACTCAATGACGGACGCACTTTCGACGCCAATGACTCGCCCGTTTACGAGGCCGTTCGCCAAGTGCCGATCAACCGCGATCCAAGAGTAGATGTCCGCTTCCCGACGCAACTGGTGCGCTTTATTCAGCTCAGAGTACTTTCACCAAGCCCCTTTGAACTAGCGGAAATAGAGGTACACGGCGAAGGCTTTGTGCCACGTGGGCTCTACGAAACACAGCTCATCCAGTTTGCACAGCCTGTCAACTACGGCGCATTGACTTTTCGCGCGCGCAAAGTTTCGCTGTCTGAGGAAGGCGAAAGCAGCGCGGGCGCCGATGAGCCAGTGCGGGTGATCGTGCAGATGCGCAACGGCATCGACGAAACGCCTCTCGACTACTACCAAATCGCCGACGTAGAGACTCAGTCGGAAGTGCTGGTCAGCAAAGAGGAGTACGAAGAACTGCCGTTGGTCCTCAAAGGCAGCATTCGCCCGGATGCCACGCACTGGTCCTCTTGGACGGAGCCGCTCATCGCCGACTCTAGCGGCACGTATTCCATTCCGCTGGATCTACCGGGACCGCGCGATTTTTTCCAAGTGCGCCTACGCTTTGAGGGCAATACCTCCGCCAGTATGCAGGTCGATAGCCTAGCCATTGTGCATACGCCGCCACTGGCCGCGCTGGCATTGAGCGAAGTGGCCCTATTGGACGATCCCTTTCCAGCCGGTGGGCGCGCGTCCGTTCCGGCCGGTCGAGATACGGTTTTTACCTACGACATAAAAGCCGACTTGGGCGAGGGAACCGGCTTTGACGGCGTGCGCATCTCGACGCTGATACAGCCCGAGTTTCTCAAACTGGAAATGGGGCACGAGTTAGAGGAAATACAGCCGGATAGCGTACACGTGGACGATACGGGCTTGCGCGTTTATTTCCCATCCCGGCGCATTAGCACAGGAGAAGATGTGCGTCTGCGGATTACATTTCGCTCGCAGGCTCTGCTCTTTTCCACCCAGTTTATAGGACAGCTTCTGGATACGACGGGCAGCCTTCCCCAGCGCATTGCCGAGGGCGACGCGACGCGGGAAGTGGGTACGGACTCGCAGGAGGTAATTTTCCTCGCCAGCGGCGAAAGTGTGTTGCAGTCCTTTGCCGTTTCTCCGCCGATTATAACGCCTAACGGCGATGGCGTAAACGATTCGTCCGTCTTCTCCTTTGTGCTCATCCATCTAGTGCGACCTGCCGCGGCGGAACTACTCGTATATGATCTTTCGGGTCGAGTGATAAAAAACGTACTCTCTGATGCGCTGATCGCCGGACGTTATACTCAGTGGCACTGGGACGGAACAAACAATGCCGGCGATTTGGTACCTCCGGGGACCTATATCGCCAGAGCCTCGGTAGAGGCGGCGGCCGATCAAGTCAACCGCATGAGCCTGATCCACGTGGCCTATTAATGCCCATTTAAACGCGGAAAACTGAGCATGACGTACAAAGTGGCGCTAGCTCTTTTGCTCTTGGCCCCTTGTTTTGCAGAGGCACAGGTAGAGCGATTGGTGTTAGGTACAGGAGATAACGGCTGGGAAGAACTAGCCGAGTTGATGGGCGGCATGTGGGTTGTGGACGGCAGCCTGCAGCCCTACGAATTGGACCCAGCAGTCAATATCGCACTGGGCGAGAAGAAGGGCAGCTCGCGCGCCGATGTCTTCGGCAACCCCTGGGGGGGAGAGCGAGGCGGGACGCAGAACGCACGTCTCATTCCCGGCCAGCCCGAGGTCCTCGGAGATAACGGCTTTGTCTATACAATAGACGGCGACACGACCCGGTCAGTGGCCATTGTTTCCGGCTATTATTACTACAACCTAGGTTGGGAATTGCCCATCAACCGCATCCGCTTTTTTTCCCCGGCGGAAGGGCGCACCCAGACCGACGACCGCAAGCGGATCACGCCGGGTTTACCCCTCAAAAACGCCTATCCCAAGCTTTACGAAGTTTGGGCTGCAATTGATGGAGAGCGCTTTAAGCGAGGGCAGTTTGACCTTTTACTAGAGCAGAATCTCAACCAAACCACGCGCATCGCCAATGCTCGTTTTCCCACCCAGCCCCTGCAGTTCATTTTCATAAGCTTCCCGGAATTGGGCGTCATTGCCGAGGTGGAGTTTTACGGCGAGGGTTTTGTGCAAAAATCGCAATACCTCTCCAAGGTGATCGACATCGGCGAGCCAGTCAATTTCGGGCGGGTCATACCTTATTTCAACGGGTTTGTCAAAAAGAGCATAGACAGCGAACCCGAGCCTTTGGCAGAAAATCCCATCTCCTTTTCAATGGAAACCCAGACCGGCCGAGACGATACACCACAAGTTTACACCATCTACACCGAGTTGAGGACCGAACGCGAAGTGAGTTTTGCCGAATGGGATAAAGCGCCGTACGATGATTACGTGCGCCCTGGAGCTCAGGGACCGGAGCGGCCCGACGTGGACAACTGGAGCTTCTGGTCGGTGCCACAAGGAGCGTCCGCAGGCGAAGGCATAGAGATTCTCTCGCCGGATAATCGGCAGTATCTCAAAATCAACTTCACGGTGGCAAGCGAGGATTTGTTCACCTATGGCCGAATGGATTCACTGGTCGTAGAATACTCGCCTCTACTGGTCGATGCGATCGTCGGGGAGGTCGCATTACAGGACGAACCACAGCCGCGCGGGCGCAAAACGGAAGTGCCCTTGGGCGAGGAGCGCATTTTCACTTTTGACGTGCGGGCCGACTTTGAGTCGGAGACCAAGTCGGGTTTTGACGCCTTAAGGCTGCAAACCCCGGGCCGCGTCCAGTTTATAGGACTGGAAATGGGCGATCCCTTAGTCGCTGTAGAACCTGACAGCATCGCGGAAAAACGGGGCGAGTTGATCGTCTATTTTCCGTCTAACCGCATCGCGGCCGCAGACAACAGGCCGCTACGGCTGCTGTTCAAAACGGGCGTCTTCAGTTTTAACGCCTTGTTTCAGGGAGAGATATTTGTCGTGGAAGGGGAAGGACAACCCCAATCTATTGATCCCGGAGATGCCAATGCGGAGGTATCGACCAATTCCATCGAGGTGCTGGCACTGAGCGAGAAGTTAGATGTGCTGAGCGCATTAGATGTGAGATCGACCGTAGTAACGCCGAACGGCGACGGACGCAACGACACGTTTGAACTAGCCTATTCACTGCTGGGCGTCCAGGCCAGCCGAGTGGTCTTTGAAATCTACGATTTGCGCGGACGCAAAGTGCGCACGATATCGGCCGATTCCAGAAGCGAAGGGCGTTATGTCGAAGAATGGGATGGACGAGGAGAGGGAACGGGACTCGTAGCTCCGGGTCTGTACCTCGCCCGACTTTCCGTCGAAACGGACGCGGGTGACTTCACGCATACGCGCACCATTGCGGTGGCCTACTAAACGGTTGCGTATAAGCGTTAAACCCTGTCGAGGTGTACCATGAGAAAATTCACTGCGATTCGTACTTTGCTCGTCGCTACCCTGTGTGCAGCAGGGGCCTATGCCGACGAACTGCGTCTGAGTAGCCCGGCGGACTGGCAGACGTGGGCCATTCCCAAGGGCACGCTGGAAATTGCCGACGACGGTAGTATCAGCCTAGCGTGGATGCGCCGCAACATAAACGCCGTAGCCGATGCTGCCGAGTTTTCCCATAGCGAAGGCAAAAAACAGGTTTTTGGTGGTATCCGCGAAGTGAATTCAAACCCCCAAGATGCGGCTAATATTATCGATCAAGATCCATCGACTTGGTGGCAGCCGTCTGTCGATGATCCGCTGGAAGATTGGTGGATCGAAATCGACCTCGGCCGGCCGGTATTGGCGCGCAAGTTGCGCTTCGTCTTTCCGGATGCACTCGACGCCAAGCCCTTTCGCAATTTCACGGCTTACATAAGTAACGGTGTAGATACGCGTTATGGCGTGACCTACCACCCGGTCGCCGTCACCACAACACCCAATGTAGAGCGCGTTTTTGAAGTCGATCTGAAACGAATTGAGTTGGGTCTGGCCAGCGGAGAACATCTCATAGAGCAGGATACGCTGGATTTTAACCTAGTCCACCACGTGCGCCTAGTGCCCACGGAAAAAAATCCAGGCGCGGCGTTGGCTGAGATCGAAGTAGATGCCCTCGGCGACAATCTCGCCATCGGCACGGTGGAACGGGGCGGAGCAGTGCGAGCGGGGCGGAGCGAAGATAAGGTCGGCACGATCTTCGATGGAGATGTCAATACCAACTGGCGACTTGCCGTCGGTGGCGACCAAGCCAAGGAAGGCAATCTCAGGACCTACGTCGAAGACGGCGATTGGTTCGAATGGGATCTGGGTGCCACGTTCTGGGTAGACCACCTTTCCCATCTAGACCTGACTGTCGGAGACGGAGAAGGGTCTCCTGGCTCTCACGGGCACGGGGCCAAGCTATTTATCCTCACCACCTCGGACGGCACGCCGGCCAGCGGCCTGACCAGCGACCGCATTCGCAGCAATTTCGACTACCAGGAACTCAGCGACGTATTCAACGATAGATTCCCCAACCAGCAGTCGTATCACTTTGCATTCCCGCTGCGAAAAATCCGCCATATCTTCTATCACCGCAGCGGCATTCCAACGCGCCTGCAGATCCGCCAGTCGGTTTTTGAATACATACTCCACGGCGAAGGGCACGTGGCGGCGACGGAAATGGTGTCGGACTTCATCGACCTAGGCTCCATGAAGAGCGTGCGCAAGCTGTCGTGGGACGCCGATTTACCCGCTGGTACGCAAATCGAAATTCGCTCGCAGACCGGCAATACCTTTGAGCTGCAAAAGAAGTATTACCACAAAAACGGCACGGAATTGGATTCGGCCCGTTTTGGCAAGCTGCCTAAGAGCGTGCGCGGGCGCATCGACACCCTCAAGCTCAAAGGACCGGATTGGAGCGGCTGGAGCCAGCCCTATGATTTTCCCGAGGAGGCATTCCTCTCGCCTACGCCCAGACAATTTCTGCAACTGCAAATTCAACTGGCCAACGACGATCCACAACTGACGCCGGTACTGCGCTCCCTGACTCTGGAATTCGACAATCCCCTCGTCAGCGGCGGCATCGCCGCGCGCATATTGCCGCGCGAGGTCGGACTAGATTCGCTGCAGCGCTTTACGTATTTGCTGCAACCGACCTTTGCGCGCAACGACCAAGGCTTTGACGAGATCTTTATCCAAGTGCCGGGCGAGGTGCAAGAGGTTGGCGTCCGGGTCGGCGGACAGAGCGTGCAGCCGGGGGAAGTTGAACTAACAGACGGGCTGCTAAGAGTCGGACTGCCGGAACGGGTGCGGGAGGATTCGGTGGAAGTGCTGTTTACCGCGCAGGTAACGGCCAATGCCACGCTCTTTGAGGCCTGGGCTGGGGACAGCCAGCAGAATGTGCGCCAAGGCGTCGAACCCTTAGAGCCGCGCTCGATGATCGTTTTTGTGCCCGACGTGGCCGGTGGAAATTTGCTGCGCAATGTGCAGGTGACTCCGGTCGTTACGCCCAACGGCGATGGCGTAAACGACGAAGCGCAAATCGACTTTATCGTGGTCCAGGTTGAGGGCAATCCCAACGTGGATATCTACGACCTAACCGGATCGCACCTGCGGATGCTCGACCTAGACGCCGAGGGTTTCGCGTGGGATGGCCGGGACGCTGCGGGAACGGTTTTGCCGCCGGGTGTGTATATCTGCCGCATTCAGATGGAAGCCGACTCTGGAGACCAGTCGGTATATCGCACCATTAGTTTGGCCTATTAATAACCAGCGTGTTGCACAGCAGTAAAAAAGGGAGGGATAAATGGGCCGGAAGTTTTTCGGTGCCCTGCTAACGGGTTGCCTTTTGGCAAGTGGAGTATTAGCCGAAGGCCTGCAATCGGGCTTTCTCAACCCCTATGCCACCAGCGGTGTGCGGATATCGCCCCAGACCATCACGCCGACTATGCGGAAATGGTATCTGCCCCAAACGCTCTACGATATCTACGGCTGGAGAAACTGGGAGTACACCAACTACGCCAAGGATCGCTACGAGCGCTATACCGACATCGTGCTACAGGGCCAGCGCTTTTACGATATCTACGGCAATTACATCACGCGCGGCTGGAGGATCTACGAGTGGGCGCAGCAGCACCCCACGGAAACGGGCAGCGCGATCGACAAGTCTGTGGAGTTCAACAACTGGTTCAACAACTTGGTCATTTCAACAGCGTCGCAGGGCCAATATCACATGGCGTTGACCGTGGGCGAGCAACTGAGGACGACGCTGACGCCGATGACCTTTTCCAAACCACTGTTTAACGGCGTGCAATGGGATTTCCTCTCCGATAAATATGCCCTGACGCTAATCGCCTCGCGCACGGACAACCCCGCGCTGGCGGCTACGGCGACCAATCGCGATCAGGGGGCCACAGTGCGGACGATCTTCACCAATCTGCTTGGCCTGCGCGGCACAGCCCAAGTCGGCGACTTTATCAAGCTGGGCACCACCTACGTCAACGCCGGGCACTGGAATAGCTCGGAGAGCTTCGGCAACAATTCTCTCAAGGGTACGCTCGGCGGCAACCTGCAAGCTGGCAACGTGCAGCGCCTCCTAGTGCGTCTGTCCGACGATTCGCCCGAGGACGGCGAAGGAGGGGCATTGCTCTTTCTGCACCGCGTGTACATAAATGGCGTAGAGCATCCCGAAATCTCCGACCGGGCACTGGTAGACGGCGGCATCCGGCGGCAGGGGCGCTGGGAGGCCAGCGGCGGCAACAACATCATCATTACCTACGATATCGAGCGCGACTTTACGCCTATTCCCGGCGAAGACGAGATCATCGACTTCAAGGAAATCAAAAAGATCGAGATCGAATTGGTCCTAGCCAATGACTATGCCGTTGAAGTCACTTCCAATATGCAGGTCAACAACACAGGCGAGCCCGTATTTTTGCCCGTCACCCGTGCGGAGAAAAACATCAAGGACGGCTCCAACCAACGCGTGGTGCGCTTTAGCTACGGCTTGCCGACGGCCAACGAAGTCGCCGGTCTCACCATGGAAATCGACGATCTCTTCGGCGGGTTTAACTTGCGCGCCGAATACAATATCAACCGCAAATACCGCCGCTTTCCCAACCAGAATTTCACCTACAATCAGGCGCTGGGAAAAGAGAGCGCGGAGGGCTACTACGCAACGGCGTCGCACAACGTGTACCCGTGGTTTGCCTATGGCGAAATTTTTAGCATGGACCCGGGCTATCAGACATTCATGTTCGTGCCCGACAGCAACGGGCGCATTAACTACGAAAGTTCTGTAAACAACGTCTATGAATTCGTAGATGACAACGACGACCAAGACCGCTTTCCCGACTGGCGTAGGCGCGCCTTTAGCAGTTCCTCGTCGGAGCGCCTGCTGATCCAGCGGGCTGACGTGGCCGTCTTTCCCGGCTACGACGAAAACAACGACTTAGTGTCGGACTTCAACCAGAATGACAACGGCATGCCCGACTATCTGGAGCCCTTTGTGCGCTACGATGTCGATCCGCTGGAGTTTCTCTACGGCACGGACATGAACAACAATACAGTGATCGACCGCTTTGAGAACGACGAGGAAGCGGACTACCCATATCCCCGCGACCACCGAGGTTACAACTTCTACGGTGGTGCCGAACTCAAGCCGGGCAGCCGCATAATGGTCGGTCGCCTGCGCGAGTGGCTACTGAGCAGCAATCGCCGCAACCAGTCGCTCTACGGTCTGCTGACGCTGACGCACGAGGTGCCTCGCCACGGTTTGCAGATGCAGCTCTACAACGGTCTTCGCCGCGTCAAGGACAATATCCCCGAAGACATTATTCTGTGGGTGCAGAGTCCGCGCACGCGGGGCGACATGCGCCCATTCGTCGATCCCATGATCGCGCAGGATGCGCTTATCAACACCTCCTTTCTGAGTGCGCGCACGCGCAAATATGCCCCGCTCAATCTGGAAACCAAGCTGAAGTACGAGATCTATCACCAGCGCGGCGACCAGCAGCCAGCAAACTGGCAGGACGAGAAGCTCCTCGCGCTGATCACCAAGGCGGATTTGCCCATTCCGGTGGGTAAACACGTGCTGTGGCCTAGGTGGAAACAGCTCTACAAGCGGCGCTCGCCCACGGATAAAACCGAGCTGGAAAATAACGAGCTGTCGGAAATTTTCTTCTTCGTGTGGCAGCAGGAGCTAATCAGCACGATGCGCCTGGAGTCCGGCATCGAGTACGAGATTTTCAGGAATATGGTCGAACGCACCGATCCACTGCCCGCCGGATACGTGGACGATTTTGAACAGTTCGTGATTGCTGCACAGCTATCCAATCGCTCGGACTATCTGGGCTATCGCCTGATGACCAACATCGGCGGGCGCTGGGAGCGGCGCGATTTCCGCGACGAGACGACGACGGATCTGGTGCTGTTTCTGAGTATGTTTGCTGGATTGCAATAACGCCTGACAAATCTGCCTTTGTGCGGTCTGATGTCTGCCGATTAATGGAATTGCATCGACTGCATACTTCCCGCGATATGTGCTCTTTTTGTATGCCCATCGTTGCTGTTCTTTTTAGCTGGGGTATGGCGCTGATCGTGGGGTGCGCAAATGAAACTCCCGCTCCATCGACAAAAGCCACTGCACCTAAGCCCAAATTGGCTAGAAGTGCACTGCCAAAATTCGTCGATGCCACTGCCACTGCCGGCATCTACTTTGCGCATGTCAACGGCGGTAGCGGTCGTTTCTACTACGTGGAGACCTATGGCTCGGGAGCGGCTTTTATCGACTACGACAGCGATGGCGACGAAGACCTATACCTAGTCAACGGGGCCGTATTGCCGGGCTTTTTGGAGCGGCGCGTACCGAAAAACGTCCTATATCGAAACAAGGGCAATGGGAAGTTCGAGGAAATAACAGAAGAAGCAGGTGTCGGTGATGAAGGATATGGCATGGGTGTCTGCGCGGGAGATTACAACAACGACGGTCATGTCGATCTCTATGTCACGAACTTCGGTGCCAATGTGTTGTATCGCAATCGCGGCGACGGTTCATTTGTCGATGCGACAGAGACCGCTGGCATCGGCGACGAGCGCTTGAGTATGAGTGCGGCCTTTGCCGACATCGACAACGACGGAGATCTCGACCTCTACGTTTCCAACAATACCGATTTTACCCTCGAAAACCACAAAGAGTGCAGGCACGGTTCTATACGCGTCTACTGCGGTCCCGGTCAATACAAGGGCGCGTCGGGAATTATGTACCGCAATGAAGGGGATGGAACGTTTGCCGATGTAACAGAAGCAATGGGCGTTTATAACGACCGTTGTCGTCAACTCGGCGTGGTATTTGGCGATTACGACGCAGACGGCGATGCAGATCTGTTTGTCGCCAATGATATGACTCCGAACTTCCTCTTTCGCAACGAAGGGGGGACGCGGTTTTCCAATATTGGGCTGAATTCCGGCGTCGCCTTCAGCCCGGACGGCAAATCCGAGGCAGGCATGGGCACGGACTTTGGCGACTACGACCGAGACGGACTCCTCGACATCGTCGTCTGCAACTTCCAGTGGGAGCACTGTCGCCTATTAAAAAACGAGCAGGACGATGTGTTTAAAGACCAGATACACGAGTCCGAATTAGACGAACCGACCTTCTCGACATTGACCTTTGGCACGGACTTTCTCGACTACGACAACGACGGCTACCTCGACCTGTTCCTAGCCAACGGACACGTCGAACCAAATATAGAAATTATCGACCGCGCCGGACCTTCCTACGCGCAGCGAGATCAGCTATTCCACAACAACGGCGATGGCACCTTTACCGACGTCAGTACCGACTCGCCGGGCTTGGCCACCCCTTGGGTCGGACGCGGATCAGCTACCGCCGACTACGACAACGACGGAGACCTAGACCTGTTCGTAAGCAACAACAACCAGCGCGGCCTGCTGCTGCGCAACGACGGCGGCAACCGCCACCACTGGCTATCGCTGCGCACCATAGGCACCCACAGCAACCGCGACGGCATCGGCGCGCGCATCCAAGTAGTAGCCGGCGACCTACACCAAGTCGAAGAAGTGCGTTCAGGCAGTTCGTATCTGTCGCAGAATGCGCTGCGGGTACATTTTGGCTTGGGGACCCACACGCGGGTGGATCGAGTGGAGATTCACTGGCCGAGCGGGATAAAGCAGGTGTTGGAAGACGTGGCGGCTGATCAGTTCCTCACCGTCCGAGAGCCGGAAAAACTATAGGACCAAAAGGACAAGGCGAACGTGAAGTGGTTTAATGGCGTGCTATGGCTGGCGTGGATAACGGCTTTGGGCTGCGGTGGTACGCGAGAAGAAGCGCCCGTCTTAGAAAAAAAGGAAGACCCGCGCGCGATAGAACTGAGTTATTTAGATCGCATTCGCGCCGATTCCAGCGACGTAGCAGCGCACTACGAACTGGGGGCGTTCTATTTAGAACACGCCGTGTATGGAGAAGCACTGAGATATTTCAGTGAGACCTTCCGCATCGACTCACTGCACGTACGTGCGTTGCTGGGTGCCGGAGAAGTTATGACCCGGCAGGGCGAGTTGAAACGGGCGTTGGCCGTATATCGCAAGGCCATTGCGCTCGCGCCCGACAGCGCCGCGGTCTATCGCCAGCTCGGCCAACTCTATTTGCGCACAGACGACGATGATAGGGCGCGAGCGACGTTTGCAAAAGCGCTGCAATTGGCACCCGATCACGCTCCAGATCACTACAATTTAGGTGTGGCACATGCCCGCGATCACGACTACAAGACCGCAGCCCAGCACATGCAGCGAGCACTGGAAATAGACCCCGAATACGCGCTGGTGTACTACAGTCTAGCGGATATGTACTGTGCCAAGATGGGGCAATGCGAACGGGCTGTGGATATGGCGAGAAAAGCCGTTAAAATAGAACCTAGGCACGCGCGTTACTGCACGGCATTAGGGCGCGTCTATATGCGGTTAAATCGCCACGAAGAAGCAGAGGCGGCTTTTCGCGCAGCTATCGAGCGCGATTCGGCGGCTGTAGAGGCCCTAAATGGACTGGGAATGGTGCTCGCCCAACAGGGCAAAGAGACCGAAGCGGCCGCTGTACTCGAACAAAGCATCGCCCTGAATCCGGCCTATCCAGAAGCGCACTTGACCCTGTCCAAAGTGTACATGAAGCTGGGAAAGCCAGACGAAGGGCAGAAGCAGATCGAGATGTTCAAGCGCCTTGATCCGCATTTCGATACCATTCGCGATCAGCGCTTGCGTCTCAAAGGCCACGCCGACGATGCCGTAGCCCGCTATAACTTGGGCGTGATCTACGCGAAGTTAGGTTTTGCTGAAATGGCTGCGCAAGAATACAAAGCCTCGCTGAAGATCAACCCCGCCCAGATACAGGCCTGGCAGAATTTGGGCACGGCCTATATGCGGCTGCAGCGGGTTGACGATGCCATCACAGCCTATCGCCAAGCCCTAACTTTAGACGAGGGCTATGCACTGGCGTGGTTTAATCTCGGCAACGCCTATTTGATGAAAGACTATCCGGTGCAGGCCCGTGCTGCCTATGAACGCGCTTTGGCGATAAAGGAAAACTACATCGATGCAATAAACGGCCTAGGTAATGCCAAACTGCGCGAGGGCAAGGCCCGGGAGGCCATCGACGATTTTAAAGCAGTTTTGCGAGCTGATTCCACCTATGTCGGTGCCCATTATAGTTTGGCCGTGGCCTACCGAGAAGTGAGAGACTCACTCGCGGCGCAGCAGCAGATGCGCCTTTTCGCGCGCAAGCAAAAAGAGCGCACTCGGTGAATTGGATGCATTAAGGAAAACGCGAAATTGCCACAATGGAGGTGCGTTATGAAACGCCGGAATTTTGTGGGCTATGCAGTCGTGGCCCTACTGTGGATTAGCTGTGCGACACTCTCTCAACTCGAGGCAAAGCGCATCGATATCAATACGGCCTCGCGCTCACAACTAGAAACGCTACCCGGGATAGGGCCGGCAGTGGCGCAGAGGATAATTGAGGGCCGCCCCTATCACAATGTAAAAGGCTTGCTCAACATAAAGGGCATTGATATGCAGCGCCTAAAGGACATCGAACCCTATATAACTGTCGTCGAGTAGCTATATACAAGAAAGGATGAACAATGACGCGATTTGACGATATGAAAGGGGTCTTCGGCCTGCTGCCGACGCCCTACAGAGAAGACCTCGAAATCCACATTGACGACCTGAAGAAGGTAGCCAACTTCTGCTGCGAGAGCGGCCAGCACGGCATCGTCTGGCCGGTGATGGTCGGAGAGTTCTGGTTTTTGGGCGAAGAGGAACGTATCCGGGGGCTAGACGCGGTGCTGGAGGAAGTCAACGGACGCCTGCCCGTAGTCTTCGGCTGTTCCGGGATCTCGGTGCCGCAGGTGCTGCTCTACGCGCGGGCAGCGCAAAAAGCTGGGGCGGATTCGATTATCGCCATGACGCCGGCGCGCACTGACGCCGCCACGGCAATGGACCTGTACCGGCGCTTAGCAGGGGTGTTCGACGGGCCGATCATGGTGCAGAATGCCGACATGTACGCGCCGTTGCGCGGCGAACAGGTGGCGAAACTAGTCGACGAGATCCCGCAGGTCGAATACGTCAAGGAGGAGCGACAGCCCGGCCCTAAGCACATCGCCGAGGTGGCCGATATGGTCGGCGATCGGGTCAAGTGCATCTTCGGCGGGGCGGCGGGCAAGTTTTTGCCCGATGAGATGCGCCGTGGTGCCAACGGCAATATGCCCGCCTGCGAGCTAGCCGATGTGCTGGCCAAAATCACCGAGCTGTGGTGGGGCGGACAGGAAGAGGAGGCGCGCGCAATGCACCGTCGCCTATTGCCGCTGCTCATTCTCGAAAACCACCCCTTTATGCGCTATATCCTCAAGCGCCGTGGGGTGTTCAGCACGCTGGTCGAACGGGCACCGGCAGGCAAGCTAACGCTGGATGAGGGCGACAAACGGGAGATCGCAACCCTGCTGGAGACCGTCGCGGGGGATATCGAGTCTTTTCCGATATTACCGGAGCACTAAGTCATGGATAAAATTATCCGCAGATGGTCGCAGAGTAGTGTTCACAAGACGATCCGCATCTCGAACCGTTCATGCCATTCAGGATAGTTAGACGATGAATTATGGACCGCACTATTCTGTTTTATAGCCTTTGCATACTCGGCGTTGTGGGCCTGCTCAGCGTGCCCACAGCCCGCTCCCTGCTACTGGGGCTCGACACGTCCGCACAAAAGGAGAGCGGACGCACGGAGATCGTCCTCGCCGGCTGGGGCAATACGCAGGAAGTCGCCATGCTCAATCAGCTCATGGCCGATTTTGAAGCGGGCAATCCAGATATAAAGGTCAAGTTCATCCACATCCAGCAGAATTTCAATACCGTGCTGCTGACCATGATGGCCGGGGGACGCTCGCCCGACATCTTTTACGTGGCACCGGTCACTTTGGGCAACATGTTGTCCAAAGGGGTGTTGCTCAACTTGGAACCCTATCTGGAAAAGAGCCAACTCGTTGGCGTTGAGGACTTTTTTCCGCAAACGGTCGAGCCATACCGCTGGGACGGCAAGCACTTTGGCCAAGGGCCGATCTACGGGCTGTGCAAAGACTGGTCGCCCGACTTTCTGATTTTCTACAACAAGAACCTATTTGACGAGGCGGGTATTCCCCATCCAGACGGCAGTTGGACGCGCGAAGAATTTGTAGAAATTGCCCGGCGCTTGACCAAGCGTGACGATCAGGGGCGCATCATCCAGTTTGGCGTGTACAACAACGCCAATCCAGAGCAGTGGATCTGGCAGTCGGGCGGCCGCATTTTCTCCGCCGATCGGACGCGCGTGTTGCTCGAAAGCCCAGAGGTGATCGAGGCGCTGCAGTTTGCCGCCGATCTTTCTACTCGCTGGCACGTGGCACCGGGCTACGCCGAGCAGGCGCAGAGTCCGGTAAACGTGATGTTCGAGACAGGACGCGTGGCCATGTGCTTTTACGGCCAGTGGTTCGTACCCCAGTTCCGCAAAAACATCAAGAGCTTTGCGTGGGGGGTTACAACACCTCCGCGCCACAAAGTAGATATTTATCTGTCCGGCGGCATGGTCGGTTATGGCATATACGCCCATACCAAACACCCACAAGAGGCGTGGCGCTTTATGGAATATCTGGTCGGGCCCCAAGGCCAAGAGGCCATTGCCAAGATTGGCTGGAACATTCCCGGCCGCAGGGAAACCGCGTACAGCCCTATTTTCGTAGAAAATCCCAATCTAAATGCGGAGATTACCCAGACTTTTCTCAAGGCTGCGGAGCGCACCGAATTATTTCATCGCAGCCCCTATATCAATCCCGCCGAATACAATCTGCTTTTTAATCCAGAGTGGGAGCTGGTCATGCTGGGTGAAAAAAGCGTACCCGAGGCGCTAGCGGATGCCGCCAGAAAAATCAACCAAGCCATTCGCGACAATATGGCTCTGCAAAAGGCCAAGGTGGACGGATGAAACTCAACCTGCGAGAGCACCTAGAAGGGTATCTCTTCATATCGCCGTGGATTTTGGGCATGGTGCTCTTTGCCCTCGGGCCGATACTGGCCAGCTTTGGTCTGGCGTTCACGCGCTGGAACCTCTTTACAGAGCCGGAGTACGTGGGATGGGCCAATTTTCAGAAGTTGGCGCACGACCCGCTCTTTTACAAATCGGTGTTTAATACAATCTACTACACGATTTTTGCCGTGCCGCTGGGGCTCGTGCTGGCGCTGGGACTGGCCATGCTGGTCAACCACCGCCTGCGCGGGGTCAATTTTTTTCGCACGGCTTTTTTTCTGCCCAATGTCGTGGCCGGCATCGCGATGCTACTGCTGTGGAAATGGCTCTTCGATCCCAATTTTGGCTTGATCAACCTGTTTCTCGACTGGACCGGATTGATGGCGGTGTTCGAGTGGATCGGCATTGGCCGGCCCCAGTGGATCTCATCGCGGGCGGGTGCCATGCCGGGTATGATCTTTATGAGCATCTGGGGCTTGGGTGGATCGATGATGATCTTTCTGGCTGGCCTGCAGAATATTCCCCGCGAGTTGATCGAAGCGGCGGAACTGGACGGCGCCGGGCCGTGGAAGCGCTTTAGATACGTCACCTTACCGCTGCTGACCCCGACGATTTTTTTCTTGACGATGGTCGGCGTGATTGGCTCGCTGCAGGTCTTTAACCAAGCCTATGTCATGACCCAAGGCGGGCCGGCGCACGCGACCCTGTTCTACGTCCTGTATCTCTTTCAAACGGCCTTCGAGCGCTTCCAGATGGGCTATGCCTGCGCCATGGCCTTGGTCCTCTTTATCATCACGCTGATCGTCTCGCTGATCCAGCTAGCGATGGGCAAAAAATGGGTGCATTACCAATGAGCAGCGCTTCTGGGGACAACCTGTCGCTACGACGCCAGCTCATTCTCTACGCCGCGCTGTCCTTTCTGGCGTTTTGGTTTCTAGTGCCTTTTGCCTGGATGCTCATCACCTCGATCAAGACGCCGGACGAGGTCTTTTCCCGTCTCCTGCCCTCAGTGCTGCGGCTGGCCAACTTCGTGGAGATATTCAATCAGCC
This sequence comes from Candidatus Latescibacterota bacterium, assembly GCA_022827835.1. Lineage (GTDB taxonomy): Bacteria > Latescibacterota > UBA2968 > UBA8231 > UBA8231. The sequence continues at coordinate 1,306 of JAJEIO010000012.1, read as the reverse complement.
GACGTTACCCTTCGGGCGCTATTTCCTCAACAGCACGATCATCACGGTCTTTGGCACGGGGGCGAGTCTTTTTACTTCCGCCGTTGTGGCCTATGCCTTTGCCCGGCTGAATTTTTTTGGCCGCGATGTGCTGTTTGTCGCTGTGCTATCGACCATGATGCTGCCCGCGGCGGTGACCATGATCCCGACGTTTGTGCTCTTCCAGAAGCTGGGCTGGGTAGATACCTTTCTCCCCTTTTTGGTGCCAGCCTGCACGGGCAACGCCTTCCAGATATTCTTCTTGCGCCAGTTCTTTAAGACCCTGCCCATAGATTTGATCGACGCCGCGCGCATAGACGGGTGCTCAAATTTGCGCATCTGCCTGTCGATAGCCATGCCACTGGCCAAGCCGACGCTGGCGACGCTGGCCATTCTCAGCTTTCTCAGTCTTTGGAACGATTTTATGGGGCCGCTCATCTACCTGCACAGCAATGAGAAACGCACGCTGGCGCTGGGACTAAATGCCTTTGCCGGCATGTACGGCACGCAGTGGCATCTGCTCATGGCCGCTTCCGTAGTCGCGACCGTGCCCATTCTGGTGGTCTTTTTTATGGGACAGCGCTACTTCGAGCGCGGGCTGGTGATGACGGGGATGAAGGGATAATGTGTCTGAAGGCAATTATGGATCGCACCTATTGAACGTTAGATCGCACCAATCAGACTCTATTTTCACCAAGGATAGGTATATATCGTCGCACGCTTCGTCATCGTGCGATTTTCTCGCTTCTCAATCCGCATTTTTAAGCTGCTCCAGAACATCCATCCCCACCCGCCGACTCCACGCCTCCATCACCCGATGGAACAGGAGTCCGGGCTTGCCGTCGCCAATCGGCGTATTGTTAATGCGCGTACACGGTGCCAAGCAATAGGGCGTGCTAGTCAACCAAGCCTCGTCGGCATTGACCGCGTCGTAGGGCTGCAAATCCTTCTCGACCCAGCCCAGCCCCAACTCAGGTGCCAATTCCCGCAGCGTCACCAAACTCACCCCTTCTAGGATATTGCGGCTAGTAGGCGTAAAGATCGTATCGTTCTCCACCACCACAAAGTTGGCCCCCGAGCACTCGGTGAGGTTGCCGTCCAAATCGAGCAGCAGCGAGGTAGCGGCGGGATCAACCGCCTGCGATTGCTTGTCGGCCAGCCAATAGTGCAAGCGCGAGCGGTTTTTGGTCTTGGGGTCAACGCATTGGGGCGGCACGTGGCGGATGGAGGGCGTAACCGCGTGGACGCCCTGCTCAAAATAGGGCCGCCACACGGCAAAGGGCAGCGG
>JAJEIO010000041.1 GCA_022827835.1 Candidatus Latescibacterota bacterium | reverse complement strand
GACTTGGAACACCGGGCGATGGATCAGCGCGAGGTCCAGGGCCTGTTGGCCTTGTGTCGCGCTTGCGATATCGATTGCATGTTGCGGGCTCCGACGCTCGAGCGCACTCGCCTCTACCGCTATCTCGAAGACGGAGCGACTGGTCTGATGATGCCGCTGGTTTCCGATGCGACCTTGGCGCGCCAAATCGTTGCGGCGGTGAAGTACCCACCCTTGGGCAATCGCGGTTTGGACGGGGCGGGTTTGGACGGCGATTTTGGTCTCGACGTGTGGCATGAGGGCAGTACCTATATCGACGACGCCAATCGCGAAACCTTCGTCGTCTTGCAGATCGAAACCCCGCAAGCGCTGGCCAATGTCGAGGAGATCGCCGCGGTCGAGGGGGTGGACGGGCTGTTCGTCGGCCCGGCGGATTTGGGGTTGCGGCTCGGTTTGGCCGGGGGGGATGTCGATCTCGATCAGGCCGTCGCCAGAGTCGCCGCGACGGCACAAAAACACGGCAAAGCTTGGGGGATACCCGCTGGCACGCCCGAGTTGCTGACCAAATACCGCGCACAAGGGGCGCAGATGCTGGCGTATGGCGGCGATTTTGCCCTAGCGCAGGTTTTGGCCGATTGCCGCCGGGATTTCGACCAAGCGCTCGGCGAATAAGATGATCATGAAATTGCCCTCTGGCCGCATTTGGCCGCATCCAGTATGCGATATGCTGGGGTTAAACCTGACCCATCCCCGTTTTGTGATCGACGATATTGACCTAGGCAAAAAAGACGCAAGTACTTGTCGCGGCGACTTTCCCAAGTTTGCCGAATGGGGGCTGGAGGTGGTGATGTGCAAGGGGGGAGCGGCTTACTACGATGAGAACTACAAACCGCTGTGGCGGCAGGAATCGGAATGGCGTCCGGGACGCGGCGGCGAGGATATGTTCCTGAGTCTGGCGATCAAGAATCCGACCCAACTGGTGCTGGGGGTGCTCGACCGTTTTTTGCTAAATGTCGAAGCCTATCCCGAACAGGTGCTGCTGGTGCGGACGGCCCGGGACTTGGATGCCGCGCGGGCGGCGGGCAAGGTCGCGGTATTGATGGGAGCCAATCGCAGCGACTGGTTCGGCGATGGCCCCGGCATCCTGCGGATGTTTGCCCGCCTCGGGTTGCGGATGATCACCTTGGGCCAAGCGACCCGCGAGTTGGGTTGGGACGCCTCCAATGAGACCCGTTCGGGCGGGCGGATGACTGAGTTGGGGGTGCGGATGATTGCGGAGCTGAACGCGGCTGGGATCCTTATCGACCTAGCTCATAGCAATGACCCTTGTGCTCTCGATATCATCGAAGTATCGACAAAGCCGGTGGTTGACTCGCACTCGCATCCGCGAGCGTTGGTCGATGAGCCGAGGGCGGCACCCGACGAGGTTATGCGGGCGCTGGCCGAGCGCGGAGGCGTGTTGGGGATTCCGCCGCCGATTACCCGGCCGCCGGGGGACGCGCCCTATCGGGCGGTCGCGCCAGAACAGTTGGAGCAGACGTTGGTGCAGGTTCGCTACGCCGTTGATGTGATGGGTGTAGAAGGCGTGGGGATCGGCACCCATTTCAACAGTGCGGTATTGCCTTGGGTGGTAGAGGGCTTGCTGGATGCGGGATTTGCCGAGGAGGAGACGAGCAAGATATGCGGCGGGAATTACCTGCGGGTCTTGCGCGAGGTCCTGCCTGCTTAACTGGAGACTGAGATTGACGATGGACGCAACGGAAAAGTATCTCTTTGAAGTACACGGCTATCTGGTGATCGAGGGTGCGCTCTCGCCGGAGGAAGTAGCGGCGGCCAATGCGGCGATTGACCACCACGCCGATCAAATCGGCATCCGCCCCAATGACCTAGCTCACGAGTCGGACACGCTCAAGGGCACGCAGGGACGCGGCGATTTGGGCGGGATGCTGACGTGGGACAAACCGCATTGCAATCCGTTTCGGGCGATGATAGCCCATGCGCGGTTCAAGCCGTATCTGGAAGAATTGCTGGGACCGGGTTTTCGCCTGGAGGGCTTGGGGATCATCACCATGGACGAGGGGGCGGAAGGCTTCTGGTTCCACGAGGGCGGCGAGCCGCTCGACCGCTCGCGGGGGTTTCTCTACCGCAATGGCCGGATGTTTTGCGGGATGACCAACATCGCCGTGCAGTTGTCGGACGTGGGGCCGGAGGATGGGGGTTTTGCCTGTCTGCCCGGCAGCCATAAGGCCAACTATCCCTGCCCGGACGAGATTCGGTTGTACGAAGCGCACCAAGATCGCATCGCGCAGATTCCGGCCAAAGCGGGCGACGCGATCCTTTTCGTCGAGACGCTGATGCACGGGGCCCTGCCGTGGACGGCCAAACACCAGCGGCGCTCGGTGATTTTGCGCTATAACCACGGCGTCCAGGCCGAATCGCTTATGGGGACCTATACGCCGCCGGATTTCTACGCCGAGTTGACCGAGGAGCAACAGGCGGTGATTACGCCGCCGCAGTACCGGAGAGAAGACAAGGGGTCGCGGCTTTACAAGCAGAAATAAGAAGTCGTTCAGTGCTGGGCCGGAGGTAGCTCATTAACCCTAAGGAGGTTAGACGATGCAATGCTGGATTTTCGTTTTCAATCCGCTCGAACGCTACATGGCCAACTACAAGCATATTTTCGACGCTTGGGAAGAGGGCGGCGTGCGCGGCATTGTGGTGGGACGCATGTTTTTTATGGAGGACGACGGTGGCCGAATTCCCGCCTTTCCTCAAGATCCCCAAGCCTACGCCGACCTAGGGCTAGCAGCGCCCGAGGAGCAGCCCCGAGACTTGGAAAAGGAGCGGGAGCTAAGCGCGATGCTGGATGACGCCGCCGGACGCGGCTGGCACATAATGGTATTCGACAGCGGCACCACGGCCCACGTGCAGAGCTTGATAAACCGCTATCCCCAGGTCAACGGAGTGATCATCGACGGACCTGGCGAGAACCACTACGAACTAGCTTGGCACCACGGCGGCGAGCTCTTTGAATTGCGCGACGGCGAGCGCGTCGAGTTCGCCAACTTGGGCTTTGAGATCGACCGGCTGGAGCGCGGCATTGCCCATATGCGCCAGCGTTTCCACAACCTCACCCCCGATCTCGTGCGCTATTGGGCCCCGGGCGGGACTTTGGCCGGTCTGAATCTTTTTGATATCAACGAGGACGCTCTGTACTGGCTGCGAGCGCGGGCGGAAAAATCGCGGCGTTCGTGGGAGCGGGCCCGCGCCGACTTGGATGGAGTGAACCGCTACGTCGAGTTAGGCGGCATTCCGCGCATCACCACTTTCTCTTCCCTGACCGGCCAAGATTACCAGCAGATGCCGCCGTACTTCGATTATATCTTTCCCAAGCACTACTATTGGCATCGCGGCTTTGACGGCATGTACGGCACGATTGCCCGCTGGGTGCAAAAGTTCGCCGAGTGGAATCCCTCTCTGACCGAGGCCGACTGCTTCCTGCTGGTCGAATCGCTGTTCGGCCTGCGCCTGCCCAATGTCGAGTCGCTGCTGGATATGGAGATGGGTTTTCCCGATGAGTTCTTCGCCGAAGTCGTGTACAGCGAAACGCGGCGCGCCCTAGAGGCGATCAAGGACGTTGACAAAACCATCTTCTGGGTGTCCACTGGCCGCTCCCCGCACGCTGGCGACGCCATGCCGGCCCGCGACTTGGCCGGCATTCTCAAAGCTTCGCAGGACGCCGGTGCCCAGCGCTTTCTCTTCCACCCAGACCCGGACCCCAGTCCGTCCGAGTGGAGTGTGATCAGCGGCCTGTGCGGCGCGCAATGGCGTCAGTCGCGGGATGGGTACTGGCCGCCCAATGCGGCTAAGCCAGACGAATACCTGCGCGATTAATAGGCCCCAAGGACTGTGAGGGACTGGCGCTTATGCGCTGGGAAGGCGTTTTGTTAGGGACTATAGAAAACAAGGTCTAACTCTCTTTGCGACGCGTCTTTCCCTTGTATGCCCTTTCGGGCTTCATCAGCCTCGGCTACCAAGTAGCGTGGTTCCGCATTTGCATCGATTGGTTTGGCTCGACCAACCTCACTTTCGCCTTAGTGGTGTGCAACTTCATCGGGGGCTTGGGTTGCGGCGCGCTCTTGAGCCAACGAATCACTCGGCTGCTGGCAGGCCGGACCGGCATTGGGGACAAGCTGCGTTTGTACGGGCTGATAGAACTTTTGGTTGGAGTATCGGCCCTTGTGACCGTAGCGGCCGAATATCTGCCGGTGGATCTCTGGGGTTCTTTCCCCTATCACCTGAACGACGGAATCTGGGTCCAGGCGATCCACTATCAGATTGCCCAGGGAGCTATCGCCGCGATCAGCCTCTTCCTCCCTTGTCTGTTCATGGGAGTGACCTTCCCCTTGCTGTGCGATATTTTCCGCTCAATACCGAGGAACGGACGCCTCCCTTCTGTTCTGTACGCGTGGAACACTATTGGTGCGTGTAGCGGCGTACTCGCTTGCCAGTTCATCCTGATACCGGAGATCGGGCACCAGCCAACTTTCTGGCTGATGGCCGGCTTGAACATACTGTTAGGATTGTACTTCCTAGCCAGCGGGGGTGCACCCGCAAGCGACGAAGTAGAGGACAGTGCCTGCGCAACATTCCCAAGTGCTGGAGCGCCACCTAAGTCGGGAAGTGCCCTCATTGCTTGTGCTGCGCTGAGCGGCTTGCTCGCCGGAGCACTCGAAGGCGATATGTTCAAGCGGATTAACTTCATTGTCGTACTGAGCCCTGGGGCGACCATGTCGTTTATCTCCTTCTGGGCCGTGCTGGGCATTTTTCTGGCCAGCATTATCGTGCGACACATTGAGTGCATCCGGCTCGCTCATATCAAGGGCGCGTACGGTTTGGCCGCGCTCTACTACTTCGCGCTCTGGCGATTCAGCGATGAGTTGACCTACTTGGTGGGTAACCCGCCGGATGTGCGCGGCGTACATCACTTCCCAGTGAGTCTCTCCCAGCTCTTCGTTTATACTGGCATCTATGTATTGCCTTCTTACTTGCTAATCTCTCTGCTCCTGCCCTACGTATGCAATCGACTACAGGGCATGGGGAAACACTTGGGACTGGCCTACGGTCTGAATACGGTGGGGTTCTGTCTCGGCCTGATCGCCTTCACTCTGGTGGCACCCCGCCTGAACATCTTCTACTCGTTGAAGCTCTTTCTGGTCTTCATGGTGCTCGTCGCGCTCGCCCTAGCGTGCATTGCGGAATTCCGTCCCATAAAAGCGTGGCAGATCGCTGTCTTGGTAGTTCTTGTCGCCAGCGCCTGTATAGCTACGCCAAGAAGATTCGATCGAGATTTTTTTACGCCTCTGATGTGGCCCAACGCTGTTGCGGCCCAAGGCATGAGGAGCAATGCCGCCCATACTACGTATTTCCTCAAGCTTCCGAACAACAATATGAAGCTCTTCTTCGGCCGTCTTTCCATGTCGGGCACTTCGCCGCGATCCCAGCAATACATGCGTCTGATGGCGCACTTCCCTTTACTCGTCCATCCACATCCAGAGAAAGCCCTGCTGATCTGTTTCGGAGTCGGCAACACCGCCTCGGCTATCGCCGTCCACGAGAGCATTACACGGATCGACGCCGTCGATCTCAACGAGAACGTATTCAAGATGGCACCAGCCTTTGCCGAGCACCACGCCTTCGTACACTTGGATCCACGGCTGCGGATGATCAACGACGACGGGCGCAACTTCCTCGCGCTGACCGACGAGACGTATGACCTGATTACCAGTGAACCGCCGCCGCCCATGGCCGGGGGAGTGTATCGCCTGTATTCGCGGGAGTACTACGAGCAGGTCCTCGCGCACCTGAGCCCCGATGGGTTTATGAGCCAATGGCTGCCCATAGGGCAGTTGCCCAACGACGCGATTGAACTGGTGACCAGAACTTTCGTCGCGGTGTTTCCCTACAGTTTGTTGTTTGAGGGAGCAGGCCAACACCTGATCTTGTTGGGCAGCCGCTCACCCATCCGGTTCGAGCGACTGTCCGAACGCTTCCATCAATCCGACCGGGTTAGGACTGATCTCTTGCGGATTGGTCTCTCAACTCCTGCTGCGCTGGTTGACCGCGTGATCCGCAACGACGCCGAACTGCGCAGTCGCCTCAGACCGGGGCGCGTGCTCAGCGATCAACACAACGACTTGGAGCATTTGTTTTACGATCCAGAGGAAGTCCGAAGGATCCCTTACTGAGATTTATCCCGGAAGGGAGGGTTTCCTTAGACTTGCGTGAGAAAACTTCCTATGTGTCCGGTTATATAATCTAGCACCAGCCATCCGCCTGCCGCCACGATCTCGCCCAAAATCAGGCCGAGAAAAAACGGCCGCAAATTCCGGTACAGCTTGGGACCGCCGTAGCGCAGGATTAACAGTTTGAGGAACCAAGCGAGAAAGGCGCTGCCAAAGATATGTCCTGTCTTCCAGTTGGCGCTGATGGTGTAACCGAGGGGATTGAGCGGCCACCAGACAAACTGGTGCCGTGCCCACATAAGCAAGGCCATCACCCCTCCACCAATGCCCATGAACAGCCAAGCGTCTAGTCTAGGGCCGGGCAGCTCTGCGGCAATGCGCGGAGCCATATCTCGAGGACCGAAGGTAGGGGCCTGTCCCACGAAAAAGAGCGGATTGAGATTGATACCCCCGTACTTGTAGGCCAGCACTAAGGTCATGTACGACGAGCCGACCAGACTGACCACAATGGCAATGACCACGGCCCAGAATAGCCGGCGCTTGGAACCGGTGATAATCTCACCCATCTTCAGCCCGTTGGCTACAGACGCCATGACAAAGGAGCGTACTTCGGAATGCCAGCCGTAGGAAAAGCCCAAGGCCACTAAACCCGAAGCACCCAAGGCCGAGGCACCGGCTCCCGAAATGACAAAACTCGAAGTCATGATAGGGGGTCGCATGGCCGGGATGCCCCCTTCGGCCACTACCCGAGTTAGCCCTATAAACAGCATCATGGCACCAAAGAGGAATAACAGGGCCGTGGGAAGGGTTAGTCCCATCATGCAAAGGCCGACCACCACTAGAGCAAGTGCCGCTAGCAGGCCGAAAAGGGCCTGCCGGTAGGATAGCATCTCGCCGCTGTCGTCAACCTCTTCGTCGCCATGGAAAGCTTTGCGGTAAACATTTTGTAGATGGCCGCGTCCGACCCACAACCCCACTAGCACAAAGACTATCATCGAGCCCATACCCTGATGGGCCAAGAAAGGTTCGATAGAGTAGAAATCGATCCGCTGCGTGCTCTGCAAGCCGACGATATTGAAGATGCCCCGCTGGATCGTGGTGAGGATGTAGAATATCCAGATTGAGGCCGTGATATCGAGGTTGACGAAATAGAAAAAGCCCGTCCATGGCGGACTAAACCAGAAATTCAGGCTGACTGTATCGCGGAACAAGGGCAATACGAAGGTCTTGGTGATCTGCGGAAAGTTAGGAAAGTAGGAGTGCAGGCCGTTGACGCTGAGTAGAATGAATGATACGGAAAAACCGATCCACATGGCTTTGTTGGTGAAAAACGACCGGCCGATCGTTCCTTCCTTTTCTCGGCCGATCATCTCCATGGGCACTTGGACCAGTGGATAAACTAGCTTTTCCCGGTCCATCCACTGGCGACGTAGAATGACCATGGTGCAGATCATGGCGAAGCTGAGCACTAGAAAAAACCCGTACCAGAAACTCAGCGGTACGACCCAGATATCCCAGGGGATAGCCTCGCCTTCGGGCAGACCTTCAAAGAAAAAACGCGCCGCGTTTTCGCCTCGGGGAATCATCCAGCTAGGGATGTACTGGTTGTAGAGAAAATCCCAGTTGTTCTCGGGTGTGGCATAGTAAGTGGAGCCGAGTAAGCAGGGTATGATGAACTGGGTGAAACCCATGCCGGGAACACAGCAGGCCACCGCTAGCATGATGTAGATGGTTACCAACTCGGCTTGGTCCAAGGCCAAGGGCCGGCGAAGACAGGCGATCAAGGCACTGGCGAGCACGACAAAGAAGAAGAAGAACAGGGCCGCCGGAGTGCTGAAGTTCAAGGTTAGATACGAACCTCGGATGAGGGTCGTAGCATAGGCGTCGAGGAGATTTAGCAGAAAGGCCAGTACCGCCCCAAGTAAGATGGCCCGGGCCGAAATGCCTTTGACGTCTCCATAGCTTGGCTGGCTTCTTTTTAGCCACGTGAGGTGTTGAGGCGGGATTCTCTTTTTCAATACGTGTCTCTATGGGCTATCATATGTCGTGTTTCAACTAATGGATAAGTCGTTTGAGCGACAAAGAGAGGCCGTTTATTTTGTCATCACTAGGCGTGCTCCAATAGCACAGTAGCGGAGCGATTGATCAAAGCTGAAGCGTTTGGCTGACCGCACGTTGCGGGCGTGATTGACAAAGCCGCCGCCGCGCATAACGCGAGCAGTTCCCGAAGCAGTTCCGGTAGGGTCCACCTGTTTGGCATTTGAATAGGCGCTGCTGTACCAGTCTTGCACCCACTCCCATACATTGCCGTGCATATCGTATAAACCCCAGGGATTCGGCTGCTTTGAACCCACCGGCTGGGCAAACTTCCCCTCCGCGTCTCCCAGGTTTCCTATGTACCAGGCATAGTCGCCCAACTGGCTTTCATCGTCCCCAAAGGAACGGCTCGTCGTGGTCCCGGCCCGGCAGGCGTATTCCCATTCAGCTTCGGTAGGCAGGCGGTACAAATCTCTATCGGCGGCTTGGTTCAAGCGGCGGAGGAATTCCTGCATATCGATCCATGAGATATAGACTGCCGGGTGATTCGGCTCAGCCCGTACGTACTTGCGCCGGGTCCACGGCGCGGTCCCCATCACCGCGACCCATTGAGCCTGGGTAATCTCAAATTTACCCAAGTAAAATCCCTTGCTAATCGAAACCTCGTGCTGTGGAACTTCGTCTTCGCCCCGTGTAGAGGCTGAAGCTGGCGATCCCATCAGAAAAGTACCTGGCTCGATCCACACGAATTCCATCGTGACTCCGTCGCGGAGTTCTACAACAGTGTTCTCGGATCGTCCCATAGCCGCACAGGTGATACCCATTATTAGGGCGGCGAAAATCTGTCTCATTCCGCACCTCCGGATCCATGAATGGCGAGAGCGTGCAACGGATCCTCTGTCCTTGCCGCAGCAAAGGGTAATTTCTATAATTGCGACCATTATCTGCTTAGTTTACTTCTACAGCGATGAGTGTATGGACTTTTTTTATTATCGCCGAGTCCTTGCCTTTGCCCTGGCGTTGGCCGTGCTGCTGCCGGAATCTGTTCTGCCCCAATTCACCGACCAAACAAAGGAAGCGCACATCGCCTTCCAACATGTGGCCGGCGGAGCCGAAAAAAAGCACATTGTCGAAACCTCCGGTGGCGGCGCTGCTTTTTTTGACTACGATAACGATGGCGACCTCGATCTATACGCGGTCAATGGCGCTACGGTCAATACCTACCGACAAAAATCCGGCCCGGGCAATGTTCTCTATCGCAACCAAGGTAACGGTACCTTTGCTGATGTAACCTTACTAACCGGCGTCGGGGACCGCAGTTGGGGCATGGGCTGCACCGTGGGCGATACCGACGGCGATGGATACCGCGATCTTTACGTAACCAATTATGGTCCCAATATCCTCTACCGCAACCAAGGCAACGGTACCTTTGTGGACGTTTCCACTGGGGTAGCAGGAAATGATTATAGCTCCAGCGCCGCTTTTTTTGACTACGATGGTGACGGCGATCTCGACTTATACGTTGCCAATTATCTGATCTACGACTTTGATGCCCCCCCAGATAAGATATGCACCTACGAGGGAATCGAGATTTTCTGCGGTCCCCAGGGCCTACCTGGAGCCGCTGACCTATTCTACCGCAACAATGGGGACAACACCTTCACCGATGTCACCCGTCCCTCGGGTATTTCTTGGGCCAACCACTACTACGGGTTGGGTGTACTGGCCGAAGACTTCGACAACGATGGCGACACCGATCTCTTCGTGGCCAACGATGCAACTCCCAACGTGCTCTTCGACAATAACCGCGATGGCACCTTTAGCGAAATTGGCCTCAAAGCAGGTGTCGCTTACAACGAGTACGGCGAGGAAGAAGCAGGTATGGGGGTTAGCGGTGGAGACTATGACGGCGACGGTGACCTCGACCTATATATAACCCATTTTTTCCGCGAGAGTAATACCTTCTACCGCAACGAAGGACAGGGCCATTTTAAAGATATAACGGCCCAGATCGGGCTAGAAGAACCCACGCTTGGGATGCTGGGGTGGGGCACCCAATTTTTCGACTATGACAGGGACGGCGACTTGGATCTATTCGTTGCTAACGGCCATGTCTATCCGCAGGCGGCTAGCACTATTGCGGGCACTTCTTACCCCCAGCGCAACCAATTGATCCGCAATGACGGCGGCAATCGTTTAAGCGATATAGGGGATGCGGCTGGCCCGGGAATGGCTCTTAAAAGAGTCAGCCGCGGTGCCAGTTTCGGCGACTACGACAACGATGGCGATATAGACATTTTCGTCGTCAATTTGGACGAGGCGAGCACCCTGCTGCGCAACGATTTCGCCCTCGTCAACAACTGGCTTGTCGTCCAACTTCTGGGTCGTGGCCCCAATCGCGACGCCGTCGGTGCCAAGATCCGTTTGCTAGCCGGCGGCCGACCTCAGTGGCGGACGGCTAATGGTGCTTCCAGTTATCTCTCCTATAACGATATGCGTATTTTCTTCGGCTTGGGTAAGGCAGAGGGGGCAGATGAAGTGGAGGTCACTTGGCCCGACGGTACCCGTCAGATAGTGCCAGCGGCACCGGCCAATAAGCTGTTGGTAATCCGCCAAAACGGCCCCTATGTCCTTACGGAGATGGGGGCCAACATTTACGCAGAATAAGACCTATAGGCCTCTATCCCTCCCCGAAAGCGGCTTTGAGGTTATCCTCCCGAATAACCACTTTCGATGCGTATTTATTCCGCACTTCTTCGATAAACAGATTAAAGGCCTTTCTGTTTTTTTCTCTTCTAAGTTGGGACCGGACTCGCCACTCGGCTTCCGTAAAAGTCTCTCGCTTTCGTTCCCTAGAAAGCACCTTAAATATAGAATAACCCTCATCTATCTTGGCCGGACCGGTGAGCGCTCCGATCTCGGCTTTTTCGGCGGCTTCTACAAAACCACCGAGAAAGGCTTTTTCGAAAAGGTGGAAGTGGAATCGGCCCTCTTCATCTCGACCCTCTAGCGAGCGGATAGAATACTTCTTGGCCAAATCGCCTAATCGGGCTCCTTTTTGGATCTGCTCCATCAACCTCAGTGCCTCGGCCTGTGTCTCTACCAGAACCTCTTGTACTTCAATCTGCTCGGGGTGCATATATCTTTCCGCATGGGCCTTGTAAAATTGGCGTAGCTCGTTTTCGGCGATGGTCACTTTAGCTCTCAGGAGCCGCGCTCTGAGGGCACTTATCAAGAGTTGATTTGCTTGATTTTCCAACCACTCGACCGTCTCTGCTTCCTCGTCTATGCCAGCACGCAGGGCCGCTTCCACGAGCATTGCATTGGGTACGACATGGCGCTCGGCAAAAGCGACCACTTGGCTGGAGTCGCTGAGTTGGGCCAAGGCAGTGCCTTTCAGGGGGTGGCCAGCTTCTGCCAAGTCTTGAGCGGTTATTTCTCCGTCGTCGTACCTATAGAGAACTATATTGCGTTCCGTCTCCGAGGCGAAAGATGCACCGCCGCGCACTTTTTCGACAATGAGCGCGAGACCTTCTCGATCCAATTCGAGGTGGTATTTTTCCCCAAGTTCAGCGGCCAAAGCTGATAACGCCCGCTGCCTTTTTTCTTTTTTTAGTCCCATTTGAATCGCCAATCTTCTCTGAGGACTGAGTTCGATGGTAGAGTCGGCGATGACTGTGAAGATCGAATAGTTTCCACCGATTTTTATAGGCTCTGAGACTTCCCCCAAGGCTAGGGAAAATAGCTTGTCCTGAAGGGGCGTGACCATGTGTTCTCGGGTGGTGTAACGACCTAAGTCACCACCTTGGGCCGAGGTTTTTTTGTTTATGGACCACTTTTGGGCGACTTGCCCAAAAGGCACCCCGTTTTTGAGTTCCTGGAGGGCGGCCAAGGCATTTTCTCGGCTGGGAACCATTATATCGGCCAATCTGACCGCTCGCGTGAGCCCCATGCGTTCAGCGTATTCCCGCACTTCGCCCTCCTCCACTCCCTCCTCTACTTCCAGCGCTCTGTCTTGGAAAATGCTGATCAGCCTTTCCCGCTGAACCCTTTCCAGCCGGGCGCGAAATTCAGGGCTTTTGTCGAGATCGGCCGCCTTCGCCTCCATGATCAGTAGTTGGATATTGATCATGGTGTTCAAATGATTCCTCGCTTCTTCTACCCTAGTGGTCTCCGCCTTGGCATCTTCGGGGAGGCCATCGATAAATTCCTGCAACAGGTCAACTGTTATCTCCGCATCACCTATCTGAGCAACAACTCGGTCTCCCATTTCTACTGTGCAACCCATGTGTATGGTAAAAAGCACGAGTAGTAAAAGCCGAAATGCAGTCATTTCTCTTGGCATGTAGCTCAGATCTCCTCTGTATTTCTGTATAGGTAGATTAATCCAAACCGGCAAATACCGTGGCAAAAGCCATTCTACCTGTTTCGGTTTCGTTATCTATGGCCCTTCTAGTCAGTCTGAGTCCCATCAGGGTCGTCAAATTGTAGCCCAAGTAGTTTGAATTATTGGCGAACTGGGCTGCGCCCACAATTTCACGGAAGTCGTCTAGCAACCCTTCCTTGACCGCCTCATCCGAATCCCTGAGCTGTTGGAAAACGGTGTACTCCACGCCGGCCTGCATCGTGGAGTTATTAAACAATGGCCACCGAGTCAATAAAGTAAAAATCAGCGTGTCTTCCTTCCGTTTGGGATCTGATTTGAGCGCTGGAGATTCTATCCTCAATTCGTTTTTAATTTTGGGTTGGATATCGAGATTAATGAATTTGAGAACATAGTCCACTTTATTAATTAAACCGATAAAAGTGAAATCCTGTCGCAGATCGGGTTGCCTCTCCCGTTGACGCCAGCGGTCGTATTTTAGCTTGTTGATGATATTTAGATTCTTCAGCTTGGTATAGTTGAAGCTTATATAGGACGAATTTATCCACGTATTCCGGGCCGCCAGCGGATCAATGGTAGGGACGTTGCGCCTCTCGAATTCGTCCCATTGGCGAAGGTCGTTCTCTATATTGTCCTTGGCGAGCCTGAAGTTTTCAAAAATCCTCAGCTTGCCTAGTCCGGGGTAGTCCTTTTCTAGCGTAAAAAGCAAATAATGGGTGGTGTTTTGTCCATCGCCGGCAATGAGACTTTCATCGGTGCGGCCGACCGTCAATCTCATATATGGAGTAATGTTGACGCCCCCATAAAGGTTGTACCCGCTTAAATCCCTGCCATAGGGCAAATCTGCTGCATCGTCGTTTTCGAATCGATCTACCCAGATATTGTTGTTCATATCTATACCGAACAGATACTCGGGGCGGTCCGTAGAATAGCGCAGAAAGGGCTCGTCGTAGTCGGGCACTAAGTTGGGCAGATCTTCGCTGTCGTTTTGATTGAAATCGGAGATAAAATCGACGTTCTCGTCCAAGCCGGGGAATACATTCAAGTCGATGCTTTCGTTTATCCTCTGCCAATCGGGGTACCGATCCTGATCGTCGTTGTCATCGACGAGTTCGTAGTAGAATCTCGTCCGGTCTTCGTAATCTATGTTGACCTCGCCCCGGGCCAAGATAGCGCTTGTATTATAATTGTGGTCCATACTGTAAGCCTCGCCAAAAAAGAACCACGGCTGAACGGTTCTCGACAGATTCAACATCCAGCCATCGCCTTGGTCAAAAGCCGACAGGTGTTTTGTATGCTGCCTGTTGGGGTATTTTCGGTAACTCCTACTGCGGTCGAATTCGCCGTAGAAGTCAAGCCCCGCAATGTTGTTCGCCTCCAGAGTCAGACCAAAAATTTCAGTAGCGGTCGGCAAACCGTACGGGATCTTGAGGACTCTGAGATTGGAACCATCTTTGACATTTTCTTCGGCTCTGGTCGCCAGTAGAAACACGTTGTTGTTTTGTCGGTTATTCTGGCGGTTCGAAGACACTTCGATTCTGTAGTCGTTGGCAACCACCAGTTCAAAAGTCACTCTTCTTATTTCCGAGGGGTCGGGGCCGGTGTAGGTTCCCTCGGAAAAATCATATACTAATTCAATCTGTTCAGAGCCGCTAGCTTCCCAGAAACCCAAGCGCTGAAAGCCTCCCTGAGGCGAGGGTTTGAGACCGGCCTCACTGGCCCGGACAACCTCTCGCATAAGAGTTCGTTCTCCCTCTTCGTCAATGCTTTCGACGTCGGCCTCTATGATCATGTCCCAAGCGAAGAGGGTAGCTCCACCTTCGTTATCTTCGGGTGAATCGTCGGTCAGGCGAACGAAGAGCTGGGTGATATTTTCAGCATTTTGGCTAGAAGTAATCGAACCACTCCTAGGGGTTCCTTCAAAGGCATCTAATAGCTGGAAGGAATTGTGGGCGCTTACATAGTTGGCTCCGATGCTGATAAAATCGCCTACTTGGGCAACTGCTCTCCCACCCATCAGCGTTGTCAGGCTGGTCGTTTGGTTGACCGCAGGGTTGCGAGGACCGGCCCCACCGGGAGAAGAAATCCGCGAGAGAATTGTCGTGACTTGGTATTTGTCGGCTTGGTAATCTACCTGGATTCCGTCCATGGCTGGCTTTGAGAAGGTCATCGGGGTAAGGGTCGAGCGGATCTCATTGCCTATGGTTATAGCCAAGTTGTGTTGCCCCTTTTGATCAGAGGCAATGACCAAATTGCTGAAAAAATCTCGGAATCTCTCGGTCTTGAATAAATTGCTACCCCCTTGCTGGGGTTGCGTCTGGGACCAGTCGTATAGCAACCATCCTCTAGTGATGTAGGATCCGTAAATATCATAGAAGTAATCCCCGGCTAAATTGATATCCACATAGCGATTATAGTGGTCCCTAGCGTAGTTGGTGTATTCCCACTGTTTCCAACGGTATTCCAAGAAAAGTTCTTGAGGGACGTACCACTTTTTGACCGCTGGATCCAAGGCTCCGAACAGCACGCCGGATCCGGTTGGTTCAAAGGTGAGTTCGGCTCCTCGGCGCACACCTTTTATGCGTAGCGGATCGACATCTTGGGCTTGCGCGTCGGTGTCAAATGACATGGAAGCGAGCAAGGAGCAAACTATGATAACTGAACTAATACTGCGCAGTAGAGTGTTGCAAATATGGCAGGTCAGCATGAGAGTTCCACCCTAGCTTTCAGATAAAATTGGGAATAATCAATAGACTACTGGGACAATTTGCGTCTTACTCTCGGCCCCTGAATCTGCATCAATTTCCACTCGCACCATATAGATTCCGGGTAGCACCTTGGCACCGCTCTCGTCCGTTCCATCCCAAGCCCTTTGGTATCTCCTACTGGGATCCAAGCCTGAATAGATCGTCTTTATACGTCTTCCAGAAAGATCGTAGATCTCCACCGAAACTAAAGCACCTCCCGTCAGGTTGACGATGTCGTAGGTCACTAGGACTTCATCATTTAGGCCATCGCCGTTGGGCGTGAAAGGAAGAGGAGCTACTTCCATGGAATGGATGAGGTCTTTGCCCACTGAGATCTCGACCGAAAGGTCATCTCCCTGTGCCTCAAAGTCAGAGACTGCGTCTCCCTCGGTGACTACTTGGGGTAGATTGTCCGGTTCTTGGCTATCGGAGACTCTGCCGGCAAAAAAGGTATTGTACTGCAAAGCCACATTCTCAAAGACCACTTGCAAGGTGCGGTCTCCCACAATCCGGGGGAAGCTAACTTGGACCCCATCTTCTGTATCCGTCTTTTCCCATTCGACATCGGTTCCGTCTATTTGAACGGAGCGCACTACATCTACCGGTGCCATAGTTTTTAGTTCGAGACGGTCAAAGCCGCGGCTGTTGACGGTTCTCACGGCATAGGTAAAGGGAGTATTCTGCCCGATCAGGGCACGTTGAGGCCATATCTCGCCCACCAGCGAGTCGGCTAGGGCAGGAGACATCTCAAAGGAGAGGGAATCAACTGTAGCTGCTGCTAGAATATCGCTGGTCTTAAGGAGTAAGTGAAACTGAAAAAAACGACGTGGGGCTGGTGATTCAATTGCCGTGCGGACTCCGGCAGGATAGGGGGAGGACCAAGCGCTCCAAGACAGCGAATCGCTGGGATCTGGCGTGTTGCCACTCCGGGTCACTAGGATGGCATCCGTTTTTGTTGGTTCGCCGATGCTCCCCCTGGCCCATGTTATGTCGCCAAAGACCGCGGGTTGTTCTCGATCAAATACTTTTGAGGTGTACGATGACGTAGAGGCAAAACCCGCACCAAAGACTTGAAACTCGTCAATTTCCCACTCCCCTCGCACCAGTTGCTTCACCTCTATGAAACGAACAAACTGCAGGGGGACGGTCAGATCAACGGTCGGCTTGAGGTTGCGTTCCTCGGTTTTAAAAACCTTGAAATCCGGCGTCCCGGCTAGGGTTTTCTGCTCCTCGCTGCCGTCGTTTAGCAGCAGTTCATAGCCTTTAAGGAAAAATTCTTCAAATCCCTTACGCGGGAAAAACTTGATCCTATTGACCCCGAAGCGCTCGCCTAAATCTAGTCTGAATATAACGCCTGTGGGGGAACCGCCCTTCACTTCAAAAGCCTTGGTCGTATCGCCACTGACCATATGCGCCAATTGTTCATTCAAAAGACTCGAGGATATTTCGAGTATTATCCTCGCATTGGGCGACGTTACGGTCCCTCCTCTTTCAAATATTTTCAGGACGATATTGTCTTCGGGACCTGTCTGAGCAGGCTGAATCTGGCCGGGACTGGTGTCGAAATCAATAACCGATGTTGCGGAATAATGGTCATTCCACGCTAGGGTGCCTGGACCGCCGCCAATGACGATTGTCTCCCCATGGCTTTGGGTCGGCGCAAGTCCCTGCAATAGACAAGAAAACGCTAATAGCGCGATCTTGACCAACGATGGTTCGTTCAATCTGTTCCTCTCGGATCGCAGAAGATCAATAGGAGACATGTACTAAGCGGTAGTCCGAGGTATTTCTACTCGATTTTGAATCAACCTTAGTGTCGATCCTCAGCACATATATGCCAGGGGCCACCAAAGCTCCGGAGGCATCGACTCCGGTCCAAACCACGGAATGTCGTCCCGTAGTTATGTACTCTTCGCGTAGTTGGTGAACGAGACGCCCACCTAGATCGTATATTTGCACCTGTAACGGCGTTGATGCTTTCACCCGCATGAGTGAAAAACTCACAGCCATATCATCGTTGATGCCGTCGCCGTTAGGGGTGAATATTTTATTTTTGACTTCGATATCCCCCAGTACTGCTCCTCTTTCAAGGGCTAGGATCACGGTTTTTTCACTATCCGTGATCTCGTTTGCATCGCCTGGGTCCACTCTTTGCCACGAATTGGGAATGGCAGAATGGCCGATAGAGCCATTGAAGAATGTGGTAAAATCGAATATGGTCGCCGCAAACTGAAGCTCGACCAACGCGGCCTCGCCCTTGATGGGAGTAGGCAAACGCACCCAAAGCGAATCGGAATCGTCAGACACAACCTCAAAGTCTTCGCTTTGGGCGGTATAGGTTTGAGTCGGTTGCCCTGTGAGGCTCAGGTGGGCTTGCTTGAATTTCATTTTGACGCTAGAGGGAGCTTCAATGAGAATCTCGTCAAAACCCTCGTTGGCTGGCTCGAAGGTCGTGCGGACGAAATAGGAAAACAGTTGCTCTGCGCCAATCGTCTCGAGTTGAGGGGGTAGCACTTCGCCAACAATTGTTTTAGCGACTGGCGCTACAAAGTTGAGTTTCACCCAGCGCAGTGTAGCGGCCACGAGGGGATTGTCCGTGAGAAAGGTCGCTCGGATGGCGACGAATTTACGCGGACTGGGCGAGGTAATTTTGTCTCCCGAATTGAAATAGCGTTGACTCCAACCGCTCCAATCGCTGCCCGGGTTGGTCTGGGTAACGACGGGCCCAACAGAGGCATCTCCAAAGAACTTTTTGTCCGTAGCGTGCGCTTCCGCTGCTTCTTCTTCGGTGCCCGGAAATAACTCACCATTCTTTTTATAGTAGAGCGTAGTAGTTTTGATCGTATTGCCGGTGCGGGTCTGGAGAATAATGTCTGTACCCGGCGGTGTATCTGCATCCCATTCTATAGATGCCAAATTTTGGGGAGTGGCCCCTAATTCTATGAACGCCGAAGGCCCGTCAAAGACCGATTCGATCCGAGCCTCGGGCATGTATCCCTCGCCGAAAAACTGAATCTCTGACAAGCCGTGGCGGCCAGCTCTTATATGGAGCTTATAGGTGAAAGAAAAATGTTCGACTTTGGTGAGTGGGAACTTAAAATCGTGGTACGATTCGTTCCCATTGATATTGTCGAGCGATCCTACTGTTTTCCACGCCAGGCTTCCGCCAGCATTGGTGGAACCATCTGAGACTTCGATGCGGTAGGCGCGAAAAGGCCCAGGAGGCCGACTGCTGGCTTGGAGCACGCGGACATTGTCCAAGAAAAAGGCCCCTCCCAGATCCACCACTAAGGCACGCTCGACATCCGGTGGCTCCGAAGGCAGCAGCCTATCGGGATTGTACCCTCCTTGAGCGGGCCAGTACAACGCCTTATCTACACTATATATCACCCCGTCAACCACCACATCCTCAGCCCCGTTGTTTTCCCAACTCGTTACCTTGCCACCCCGTTCTAGGACTCCAACGCCGATATTATCGCCTATAGACCAGACTTCCACTTCCGCCAATCGAGGCAGCTCGCGGCGGTAGTAGATGACAGGGCCTTGACTATCTGCGCCGGCCAAGGCTTCCCAATCCTCGCGTCCTGCCAATAATCTCAGCCTGCCCGAGGTTTCTCGGCGGAAGTATTCTATATCGCCTTGTTGGTCGGGGCCGAGATTCTCGTAAGCGGACTGGGAGACTTGTCTTGCCTTGCCAAGATCGCTGTCTGTGACGCCGACAGAGACAAATCTGATCACATCGCCGGTAAAATCCCCGCGCACCTGTGTCCATTTGGTGGGCAACTGGTTGGTCAAATCGACTTCAAAGACCCGTTCATTCTTGATGGGTTTGTTTGTTGAGAAGCGTTTCCTGTACACCAGCGGGCCAATGATCGTCTCCCCCTGAGAGGTTAGAACCTTGAATTGGAGAAAGGGGTCTCCCAAATCCTCTCCGACAAACTTGAGGACGATCTTATTGGCTGATACGGCCCGCCCTAAATCGATTTGCACCCACCAATCCCTAAGAGGGGTGGAAGTATCCGGCTCCCAGTAGGTGTCCATCCTGCCGTCCATGAGGTTTTCTGCGCTCAAGCGATTGGAGCCGGCATCCCATATCCCGCCGCCGAACTCGGAGGCATTCAAAACCGCATTAATGCCGGGGACTACCTGTTCAACGCCATCTACTTCGATCTTGGTACTTTTGCGTATAAAGGCTGGTTTTACGCCCTCCTCGGTGATTTGGATGGTCTTTGCCACCGACTGCCAACGAGCCCAGTGATCCTCGGACTCGACAATAGCCGCGCCGTTTTGGATAGAAAAGCCCTCTTGCCCCCAAGCTGAGTCACCTAGGAGGCAGACCAAGCTAGTACTCACCAGCTTGAATGTTTTCTGCCATGTATGCATTGGGGTTTCTCACGTACTTATCTGGGAAGCAACTAGAGATCAATAGGCCACGGCGATAACGCCGCTCTTGATCCCCTCTTCCGCTTGGATATCTACCGCTATTCGATATAAGTAGAGTCCCGGAGGCACTAGCTGGTTAGAGCGGTCCGTCCCATTCCAAGGATGAGAATACTCTCCGATGGAAATGTCTCCAGCGTATATTTGCTTAACTAGCCGACCGGACAGGTCGAAGATTTCCACGGAGACCGGAACTTGGGACGTTACTCGCAAGAGCTTATAGGAAATATGCACCACATCGTTAATGGCATCGCCGTTGGGCGTAAAGGGATTGGGCCCAATCTGCGGCGCAAATATCAGTGAACTGCTCAGCGATGTTTTTACTGCGATCCCGTCGCTCTCTACCTCATCGGCGGCGTTGCCTGGGTTGATGCGCTGGCGCACCTCGTTCGGCTCGGCGCTATTGAACACTTTACCAGTAAACAGCGTGCCCACTTCCCGCAATACCGGCGCGTTGAACACCACCTCGATCAGGGCCCCGCTGTCGGTCGGCTCCAGCTTGCGCGGAAAGTTGAGCTCAAAACCCAAGCCATCTGTGGTTCTCGCCCAAGTAAAGTCGTCGTAGTTGATGCCATCTATGCGCAGCGAATCGACTGAAACCACCCCTGACGGCGTGGAAATCTCTACGCCGTCAAAGCCTGTGTCGCTGGCCCGGATGGTCGGCCGGATGAAATAGGTGAAATGCGTCGCTTGCCCCACTTGGGTATCCACCGGGAAAATTTCTCCCACTAAGCCGTGCACAGCCGGCGGCACTGAGGCCCTAAACTCGACATAATCGATCTTGCCTCCATCTTCGATAGTAGAAAAGAAGTCCACTTTGAGCTGGAGGAATTGGCGGGGACTAGGGGAAACGATGCTGGTCCCCGAATTTTCAAACAGATAGGGACTGGACCAGAAACTCCAGTTTTCCGTATCGGGGCTCACTCTATCCTGGGGTTTTACCGGCTTGAGAACATCGAGCAGCTTGTTGTAGCGGCGCTTGTATTCGCTCAGGGTCAAGTCGCCACCGCCATCGAGAAATTGCACGCTATCTCGCTGCTCGGGTCGAAGCTGCCAAAAAATGTCGGGATGTGAGTCTGCGCCCGTCCGGGTGCGGATATTGACCCGGGCGTCCGTATCTTGCCGACCCGACCAGCGCATCTCGCCCCAACTGGCCAAGCCGCCTAGATCGACTACTTCGGACTCATACGAGGCGCGGGCTAAAAAACCACCGCCGTAGAGTTCAAAATCGGCGAGCCCTATTTCCTTGGGGGTGTCGCGAAAAATCAGCAATTGGACCGTTTGAGTCGATAGCGGCGGGTCTAAAATTACGCTGACTTCAGGTTCGGTATTTTCTTTTACTTCGGCTACGGTCGGGAAGTAGGACATTCTGTTGCCAATATTGACCAGCCTCTCATCGAGAGAGCCAATGGAGAGCCGCTCCACAAAATGCTCTGGCTTTTCCGCTAGGGGACGAAATCTCACTTCCCGGATGAGAAATCGCCCGCCTAAATCAAAAGTCAATTGTTCACTGAGGGTCCGCGAGGTGCCCACCTGAAAGCTCTCTGGAGCTACGGCCGGCCACGTGAGGCCCGTAGTCGGGTCGCCATCGACCAAGACCTCTCCAATCAGTTTATTTTGATTGGCGAAAAGCCGCACCCGTACCCAGCCACCCCTGCTCAAGAGGGTCGCGGCGATGTCCTCGTCCTCATCAAAGTAGTTGGGTTGTAGTGAACCCGTCTGCAAAGAGTCCAACTCAAGGGCATCCTGCAGTTGGGAGACCGACCAGTCGATTTCCCTGAAGTCGATGCCGAGACCTGCAAGACTGTCTTTTTCTGTTGTTGAAAAAGGCGTACCAATTCTGTAAATAACCACGCCGGAGACATTTTGGGGGCAGAGGCCGACACCTAGTAACGCGAGTAATAGGACCCCTATTGACTTAGGTGAAAGCATGCCCAATCCTTTGGCAAGATTATTAAAAAAGGGGGCGAAGATGACCTCGCCCCCGAACTGCTCGTTTTCTCTTATTTGTTCTCCTTAGCGGGAAAAACTCGCCTTGATGTCCCCCCAACTATCCGACTCGACGGCGGTGCCCACGTCTTCACCCGCTACCCAGATGCTCTCATCAAAGGGGAGCAGGACGTAGTCAACCATAGCGGTGGCTTTGAAATAGATTTCTGTGTCGCCGCTATTGGTCCAGTAGCCGTTGTACGAGCCTTCGGCACCGTTGTCATCGTCCTGAACGGCAAAACCAATACCCATGATTTCGCCTGCCTGCATAGTGTGGACGATCACATCTTCGTCATCTATGCCCGTAGAGCTAGTAGGCAAATCGTCGAAGGGAGTGAACCACA
The DNA here is from genome assembly GCA_022827835.1 of Candidatus Latescibacterota bacterium. Classification (GTDB taxonomy): domain Bacteria; phylum Latescibacterota; class UBA2968; order UBA8231; family UBA8231. Next base: position 50,327 of record JAJEIO010000041.1, on the reverse strand, counting down.
TCTCCATAAATAGGGTTCCGGCCCCGCCGTTGATATCGCCTTCAAAACTCCACTTGGCACCGGAATAAGGCTCGACTCCAGCCCACGGAGCTCCACCCCAGAGCCACATGTGATTTTCCTGGTGTAGCGTGTAGCGGTAATTCTGGGATAGGGCCCCTTCCCACCTTTCCGGATCCAAATCCGCCGATTGTACATTCTGGAAGATGGCGTCGCCGCTGTGGTCGAAGTCCAAGGTCACCTCAACCGTATCGAAATTGTTCTCGATGGTTCCGTAAAAGAAGTCGTCGAACCGTTCCTCCATGAAATACAGGATGTTGGTCACTGGACTCCAACCAAAAATGATGCGCTCGGCTAGATTGGAAGGGTCGGGATCCCCTTGGGTGCCGGTGACAGTCTCGATCAGATCCTCATGGGTTACCCAGAAGACCGAGGGTACGTTGTCCCATTCACTTATATCTCCGTCCATCTGGACATCTCGTATGCCATCGACGCCAATAGGCACTTGAACCGCGGCCCAGTTTCTGTCTGTCCGCAGGTGAGCCGAACTGGCCACGACGGTGAAAAGGACAAAACTCAATGCCAAGAAGCTACAACTCGTTGCTCTGCTCATCACCCAAAATCCTTTCTTGTGTGAGAAAACTGCTTTTTTAGCAGTTGGTTGCTCAAAGGGGTTTTGTCTCCTCCTTTCAAATATTTTTCGGTAGCAAGGTAAGCGAAGCTACAAAATAACTTATTAATACGTATTAATAAAGAAATAAGACTGGGAAATCAAGCTGATTCTTGTAAAGCATTGTTTTTATGGAATTCGCAATTATAAAGTCATAAGTTATTTATTTATAGATATTTATACATGAAATATTTCTATAAAATTAGGCCGAAATCGCAAAAAGTGTACGAACTATTGATCTATGCGAACAATGCCCTCGCCCTCTTGCAGCACTACGAGCCTGTTGGCGGAGAGATTTTCAAATCGTTCTTGTAGGCCACTTGGCCAGCGCACTACCAGCAAGTCGATGGCCTCTCTCTGCCCCAAGCCGAAATGGGCCCTCAAGTCATTGTGCGAAAGATAGCTAGCACCACTCCGAATTTCGGCGCTTTGCGTGAGCCCTCCACTGCGGACCTCAATTATAGCCCCTATGCCGTCTCTGTTGCTTTCAGTGCCTATAGTCTTGACCATTAACCAGTTGTTCTCATTGCCTCCGTCGTTGCGCAACAAAGTGGGGCGATCGTTTAGATTTAGGACAAATATATCTAGATCCCCATCATCGTCGTAATCCCCGAAGGAAGCTCCTCTGCTCACTTTTTTAATTTTTAAGCCCGCCCCCGATACCTGCGATACTTCAACAAAGGTGCCATCGCCCAAATTTTCAAAGAGTTGATTGGTCTGGGCATAGCTAGTGCCTAGATTGGCTCTGTCCAATTGTGGGAAGAGGTGCCCATTGGCCACGAAAAGATCTTTATCGCCGTCGTTGTCATAGTCGAAAAACTCGGTGCCCCAAGCCAAGAACTGGAAACTCTCCTTGCCCACGCCGGCGTCAAAGCTGAGGTCGGAAAAGAATGTGCCGCGGTCGTTGTGGTAAAGCGTGTTGGTCTGCTCCCAGAAGTTGGTGACTAATATGTCTTGATACAGGTCGTTGTCGTAATCTCCATAGGCAATGCCCATACAGCCTTGGGCTTCGCCGCTTTCATCATAGGCAGCACCGATCATCCAGCCGATATCGGCAAAAGTCCCGTCGCCTTGGTTCTGATAAAGGAAGTTGGGCCCTGTGTCGTTGGCCACATAGATGTCCACATCGCCGTCCCGGTCGTAATCGCCACCGATCACGCCCATACCGTACAGCTTATCTTGGTCCACCACCCGCGCCTCCACGGTCACATCGGCAAAAGTCCCGTCGCCTTGGTTGCGATATAGGATATCCCCACTTCCCTTCATTCCGCGCGGTCCGAAGTGAACCCTTAAACCTTTCCACATATAGGATCTATTGGGAGTGGTCTGCAGAAAGTGCTTGAAATCGACGTAGTTGGCTACGTATAAATCTAGATGTCCGTCGCCATCGTAATCGAAGAAGGCGCATCCTGTGCCGAATCGCTCGTCTCCTACTTGGGCGTACTCGGTCACATCGACAAAAGTCCCGTCGCCTTGGTTAGCGTACAGTACGTTCTTGCCGTAGTTGGCTATATAGATGTCCAAGTCGCCATCGTTGTCGTAATCGCCGCCGACGCATCCCATACCCCAGCCTGCGTCGCCCAAGTTCGCTTCGTCGGTAGCATCGACGAATTTACCGTGCTCGTTTCTATAAAAGGTATTGCGCGGGTGCTCTCGGTCTGGAAAGCCAACCACCTTCGACCCGTTCAAGATGTACAAATCCACATCGCCGTCTTGGTCGTAGTCGAAAAAAGCCGACCCTCCCATCATGCTATCGACTAAGTACGTCTGCTCGCTATCCCCGGAGACGTTCTGTGCCACAACCCCCACTTGCTCTGCTACATCCACGAACTGGACTCGCCTTTCTACTGCCTGTCCTTCGACAGCTAAGAGCCGTGAGGAAATGAGTAGGAAAAAAAAGAAATGCATATAAACCAGCAGTCTCTATGGGGTGGGAGTCTGCTGTCGTTTGGCGTCCAAGCTCTGGATAATCTCCTGCTGCTCCTCTGCTTCCCGATAGCGCCCTGCTTTGATATAGGCATCTTTGAGCAGTCGGCGATACTCGAGATTATGCGGGTCGAGACCGATGGCTAGCTTGTACTCATTGATCGCCTTTATATACCTACCCTGTTGGGTATAGTGAGCGGCTAATTCGCCGTGGTATTTTGGATTGTCAGGCACTAAAGCGACCCGTTGTTCCATATCCGCTATATTGCCTTCGCGCAGTTTTTTGAAGATCTCCATCTCTTTTGCGCCCTCCTCCCTTTTGCCCTGTTTCAGATAGGCGTTGGCCAGACCGAAATGTGCTTCGGCATTGTAGTAGTCGAGTTCGATGGCTTTTTTGAATTTGCCAATCGCCTCTTCCTCGCTGCCGATCTTGGCATATACGGCCCCCAAGGCGTAGTGGAAAATCGACCGGTCGGGCTCGAGCCGGATGGCATACTGGTATTCTTCAATAGCTTCTTGGTATTTTTTGTCTCTTGAGTAGATCATGCCGAGCCGATAACGGGTGTAAGCCATATCGGGATTAACTGCGAGTGCCTTGACGAACTGCTCCGCTGCTTTGTCGTACTGTCGTTGGCGTTCATAGGCCATACCTAGATTGTGCTGGAACCAACCGTTTTCAGGGACCAATTCCACAGCCTTGCGATGCTCCTCAACGGCGGCGGCTAGCTTGTCTTGGTCCGCCATGACAGCCCCTAGTAGGGCTAGGGACTGGTCGGTATAGACCAAGCCTAGTTTATCGTGTACCTCGGCCCAATTCGGCTCGAGTTGCAATGTTTTGTGGAGTGCTTCTGCGGCCTCTGCAAGTTTGCCTATTGCCATATAGGCGTTGCCCAAGACGAAGTGGATAGACGGTTCGTTGGCGACCAGCTTGGCCGCTTGCCGCAATTCCTCTATGGCTTGAGAATAGGCCCCTTCCTCTAGATATATCGTCCCGAGCCGGTAGCGAGGGGGACCGTAGTTGGGATTGAGGTCGATAGCTGCTTTGAAATGCTCTGCTGCTTTAGCCCGCTCTTGGGTCTGCATGTAGATGATACCCAAGCCGTGGTGAGCGGGAAAATACTTGGGGTTGGCCTCAATGGCTTTTTGATAAGAATCGAAAGCCTCGTCGTACTCTTGGCGAATAAAAAAAATCTTACCCAACTTGTAGTGTGCTGGTGCGTAGTCTGGATCAATCTGGAGGACCTTGGCAAATTCCTCTTCCGCCTCGCCCAATCGGTTTTGTAAGGCGTAGATGAAACCGAGGCCGTCGTGCGGATAGATATTATTGGCGTCTAATTCTATCGCTTGCTTGTACTCCCTCTCCGCGCTTTCATAGTCGCCCTTTTGGGCATGACGCATGCCGAGCCTATAATGCTCTTGGCTTCTTGAGGAAGCATTCGCCTCGCCATCCTGTCCATGCACGACTCCAACGTAATGCAGGATACATATAAATGAAATTGAATGGCCGATTCGGCAAAGAGTATGCAATGCCTTCCGTAGTTTTGAAAAATACATAGAGAAATTATCCTCTCCCAAAGGGCGCCGTGAGTCTTGCCGGACAGACAGGGGAGACTAGTGGTTGTGTGCTATCTCGTCCGATTCATTGCTTGGGTTGATGGCAAAAGATTTAAACTGTCGGCGAGTCGGACGCGAATCACCTTCGCGGATATATAGACTTTGGTCCATCTCGACGTCGTTGAAAATCTGCACTTCTCCGCTGGTGGGCCAGACGATTTCGATCGCCTGGATAGACTCAGCCTGTCCTAGACCTATTTCGCATTGCAGGCTGGAGGCACCAAAGCTGCCCCCGCTGGTCACCGTGGAATAAATGTCGCGGCTGCCATGTGCGGTGTTCACGCTCACCTTTACGCGTACTCCAATGGCGGCCCGATTGGTACGCCGACCTTCGAGTCGGAGCTTGATCCAATGATTGCCGTGGCCTGGATTGGCAAAGAGGACGTTCTGATAGACATCACCGGTAAAAGCCCCACCGATGACCGAAAAAACATCTTGGTCGCCATCGTGGTCAATATCGCCAAAAGCCACCCCGTGGCCCTTTTGCAAATGCCCAAAGCCACCCGAGGTGGTGACATCTTGGAAGAAATTGCCGTCGGCATTGCGGAACATGCGGTTGGGGACTAGCGTAGCCATATACGGGTCGCCGGTGCCGATATAACAATCTTGGTACCCGTCGTTGTCTAGGTCGCCGAAATTGCTACCCATAGCTATAAGGGGTTCGTCGAGCCCTACCTTGCGCGTGACATCGGTGAAAGTACCGTCGCCGTTGTTGCGGTATAGACGGGGTTCTTCAGCGCGGTGTGGCAAGTCCAAATAAGCGGCCGCCACGTCTGCTACCTCACCTTTGAAACCGGCGACGAATAGATCCTGCCACCCATCGTTGTCGTAATCCCAGAACCAAGTCGGAAAACTATAGGGTGGCCCGGCTACGCCTGCCGTGGCCGTCACATCGGAGAAACGCCCACGCCCCTGATTGCGAAAGAGCAGATTAGATTCCTCGGGTTTCAAACGCGAGATGTACAGGTCCAATTGTCCATCGTTGTTGTAGTCGCCCCAGACTACTCCTTTGACCCAGCCGACCACATCGAGTCCCGCTGTCTCGGCCACATCGACGAATTGTACCGCCGATACTCCGCGCCCAGAGTCTTCGCCTTGGTTGCGGAACAACTCACACGGATGAATGGCGCTACTCTGAGATTCGTTGCCGACAAATAGGTCAACCCAACCGTCGTTGTCGAAATCGCCCCAGGTCGCTGTCTGGGTTGGGTGGAAAGTGAGCAAGCCGGCTGCCTCGGTCGCATCGAAAAAGCGCCCATTCCCCCGATTGGCCAACAGCGAGTTGGGGTAGCGTCCCTCGTCGAGCCAAGCGCCGCGCAGCACCAGTACATCCGCATAGCCATTATTATCGTAGTCGGCCTGACAGATATTCAAACCACCCACAATACCCTCTAAGCCTGCCGCTTGGGTGTGATCGGCAAAGGTGCCGTCTCCTTGGTTGCGGAAGTAGCGGAGTGAGTCGCGCAGTCCCCAAGATGAAGCCACGATATCGAGGTAGCCGTCGCCGTCAAAGTCTTCCATAATGGCTCCCCCTGAGAGTCCCACCACATCCAGCCCCAATTGGGGAGCGACGTCGCGAAAAATCCCAATGTCGTAGTCAGAGGTGAAAATTTCGGGTGGAATCAGCAAGTTCTGCGGCACCTCTTCGGGGTACTGACCCAGCGTCATATAGGCGATATTGAGTAGCCAACGAGCCGACAGATCGTTTGGATTTCTGCTCAGAACCCCCAAAAACTCCTCGATAGCGGCACTTGATCCTCGCTTGATTTGATGCACTCCAGTGCCGCGAATCGGCATTAGACAGGAGTCGATATTGTGTTGCACAATACAGTTTTCTTGTTCGCCCAAACGAAGATAGGCCAAGCCCACTAACAGTTGGAGAGAATGACGAAGCCGAGGATGGTGGACCACAGTCTGCAGTTGCCGGTACTCCTGTACTGCTCGGTCGGATTGGCCCGCTTGCAGCAGTTCGTTGGCAAGAGAAAGGCGGGCTTGCAGGATTTGCTCTCGCGTCCGAGGATTAGTGGCCGCACTGGATTGGCGTAGGTGATCCAACTGAGCGCGGAAATATGCAACTCGGTCTAGATTCACATACGGATGCGTAGCGGGATCGACATTGACGGCTATGTCTTCTAGGAGTTCAGCCATGCGCTGGGTGCTGGCCGCCTGTTCTCGCTCAGCACAGGCTACCAAGATAAGAAACCATCCTACAACGATTGAAAACCGCATAGAGCGATCTGCCTTGTTATTGTCATTATTGTCCTCTGCCAGCCTACCCTTGCAACCGTCGGTGAACCAGAGCCGTCCGACAATAAAGGATACCGTACAAATAGCAAAGCCCAAGGGATGAAACGGCCACCACAAAAAGTGGTGCCGCAACCGAGCGCCTTGCAGTCTATTTGAAAAACCCGTCGGGATATGGATCGGGATTGAGCAGAGGAGCCGTCCAGTCGCCGATTTCGTCCAGCCCCACTGGGGCACCGCCGCATTCCACGTGTGATTTGAAGCCGGCGAGAAACATCTGCACCTTCTCGTAGATGGCCTCGTAGGGTTCGGGCATTTTTCGGGTTTCGAACATCTCCTGCATCTCTAGCAGCAGGGGAACCCAAAAGTGGATGCCGCTGTGCACGAACTGCTCGAAGGTGCGCTCTCCAAACACCCGGATCCAGCCCCACGTCCCCGATATTTCCTGCAGCGATCCGTAAAAGGTCTTCCCTCCTTCTCCTCTGGGTTCGTATTCAAAGGTGAGGTGACCATTGGGGACATGCCAGTCGGGCGTCTGGTAGGCCACGCTCTTAACGCCGCCGCCGATACACGCGTAGATCATGTACAGGCCGTGAATGCCGTGGGTGGCGTAGTCGGACATGGAGTTGGCCGCGGCAAAGCCCCTGATCGGTTCAATGGCCGCCACTTCGCGTTTGATGTGCTCAATTTCCGGTGCCGAGCCGAAGGATGAACCCGACATGATGGGAGTGTCGTGCTTTTTGGACAAATCGATTATTTCCTGCGCGTCTTGGAGGTTGAGGGCAAAGGGGCGGTTGATGAAGATGGGGACGCCGGCCTCCAAATAGGGTCTGGCCAATTCTTTGAAATGCAGGGTCGAATCAAAATCGGAGAGGATGACGCCGTCCACCTTGCCGACCATATCCCAATAGTTTTCCACTGCTTCGACCCCTTTGTAGGTATCGCAGAAGTCCTTGACGCCTTCTTTGTCCATATCCCAGACGTGGGTCATGACCATGCCCGTCATACGCGTCGTGCAGCCCATGAATTGGCGCGGGCAGGTGGGATCGATGATCGGACCCCATATACCTGAGATATGCACGTACCGGGCGCAGGTTAGAACGCCCACTCTGACGAGAGATACATTCGACATGGTCTTTCTCCTTTTTCTTTTGAGCGGGAGATCTGTTGCGGCAAAGTGATTCTAAGAATACGGACGCGGTATTGAGCCAACAAGATGAAATGTCGGGATAGATAGCCCGTCAGCACGGGCTGCGACCGCTGACGTTGCATCGGTGCGTGATTGCGTACATAGTTCCTGTAGGTAAATCAAACGAGTAAGGAGGTGTCAATGTCCGTTATCGACGCTCATGTTCACGTGCTTTCCAACTTTCCTCCTATGGCCCCTTGGGAAGATCTAGGGCGGGTAGATCGGCTCCTCCACCACATGGACGAATGCGATGTCGACAAAGCCGTCGTGCTGCCGGTGGTGGCGGAGTACTCGCCGGGCAACAATCAGGAGTGCGCCCAGTGGGGGCGAGAGCACCCCGATCGGCTGGCTGTATTGACGGATGTACCCATGCATCAGCAAGACGCTGCCGAGCGGGTCTTGCGGGCGGGCGAGGAATTCGGTGCCGTGGGCACTAGTTACTACCCACCCAAGCTCGATGAGAAAATGCAGTGGATGTTGGAAGAGGCTTGCGACGCGCTCTGGCAGGCATACAAAGACACTGGCTTAGTCTGCAATCTGCAAATCGGGCCAGCCAATTACGGAGTCTTGCTGGAGTTGGCCCGGAGGTATCCAGAGATCCGCTTTGTCGCCAATCACCTAGCCCTGCCCTCGTTAGGTGGTCCCGATGCCCAAGACGAGACGTACGGGGGACTGCTGCAGGCAGCGGCCTATCCCAATTTGTCGATCAAAGCGTCGGGCTTCTATGCGGCGGCGGAGACTCCTTGGGATTTTCGCTGCCCCCAAGCGCTGGGATTTTTCAGCCGTCTGCTCAAGGGTTTGGGCGCCGACCGCCTGCTGTGGGGCTCGGACTGGCCGCCGGTCAGCCGCCATGTCACGTACCGGCAGAGTTTGGAAATAATCCGTACTTTTGCCACGGACCTGGACGAGAGGGGTCGGGCCAAAGTGCTGGGGGAGAACGCCGCCCGGGTTTACGGGATTTGAGTGACGCCTAATTGAAAGGGACTTATCGTGCTGAATACCGACGTCGAGCAATTTGACTCAGAAGGCTATTGCTTTTTTCCCGATGTTTTCGGGCCAGACGAAGTCGACGCCATGCAGTATTCGCTGGACGTGGGCGTGCGCGCGGGTTTTCTCGACCGGGATCAATACTACGGCGAGCCGCACACCAAGGAAGTGTTCTGGCTGGAGGTCTGCCGCTATCCGTACCTACTCGATGCGGTGGAAGCCGTCTTGGGTCCCAACCTGATCCTGGTCTATTCGAGCATGTTCATCAAGCTGCCGGGCGATGGAACCAGCGTGGGTTGGCACCAAGACAACAACTACTGGCCCAGTGTCCACGGCACCGATGTGGCCACAGTGTGGCTGGCACTCGACGACGCGGACGCTGAAAACGCCGCCATGTGCATCATACCCGGTTCACACCGGGACTATCAAGAGATGGAAACCGTGCCTGCGGAGGAGACTGAGATGCTGAGAAAGAAGGTTCAGGTCGCCCCCGAGATGGAGGACCAAGCCGTGATGATGGAGATGAAGGCCGGTAGTCTGTCCATTCACGATTCCTATATTCTGCACGGCAGCGAGGCCAATGAAAGTGGACGCCGCCGCGCTGGTTATACGATTCGCTACTGCAGCACAGATACGGCTTGGGTGGACATGGACCAACATCCGATTCCGGTGTTTCTAGTGCGCGGGGAAGGAGGGCCACTGGGGGAGCGGTATACGGATCTGCGACCTGAATAACTCAATGCTTGTACACTTAGGAGGAACCCCAAATGGCCTACGTATCTATTGCCGCTAAGACCCGCAAAAACCCGCCTCATTGGGCCGTGCGCCAACGCGACTTGATCGCCTTGATGGACCGCGCCGCCCACCCCTTTGTCGAACACAGCACCCGTCCAGACGGCACCCTGATCCAGCGCACGGAGTGGACCAGCATGGACGGTACGGACAATGGCTACGAGGCCTTCCTATCCTTCCCCCTGTTTTACCTGCTGGGCGGCGGCGAGCACATCTATCAGATCGCCTGCAAAGAGTGGGACGCCATCACCTGGCAGTACGCCAACTACGGCACGGTCGAGCGCGAGTTCGTCACTGGTTTCGACTGGTTCCATCACTCTGAGAGTTATACCTACATCTACTATTTGGCGCTGGCCGATCCCGCCCATCTCATCAACCGCACCCGTGCCCTGCGCTACGCCGCCATGTACACCGGTGCCGATCCGCTGGCACCCAATTGGGACGCTCAGCGCAAAATGATCCGCTCGCCACTCAACGGGAGCAAAGGCCCGCGCTTTGTCACTACTCAAGTCGATTGGGATTACCACCGACCCATCCTAGCCGACTATCTGGCACCCTTTGAGGACATTCCAGGTGCCGACAGCTCCGACCCGCTTTTCAAGGTCGATTGGACAGACGACGAAGTATTCGCCCAGGTCCTCGACTTGATCAATCAGCGCATGACCCGCTGCGATGTGCCTCTCAATCTGAGTATCGCCGGCTTGATCACCAACGCCTATCTCTACACCGGCGACGACCAATACAAAACCTGGGTGCTCGATTATTTACAGGCGTGGGAGGAGCGCTGCGCGGCCAACGGCGGCATCATGCCCGACAATATTGGACCCGAGGGAACCATTGGCGAGTTGATGGACGGCAAGTGGTGGGGTGGGTACTACGGCTGGCGCTGGCCGCACGGAGCGCGCAATATCGTCGAGCCGGCCCTAGTGGCCGGCAGTTGCGCCCTGCTGATGACTGGCGATGATTCCCATTTGGACTTGGCCCGCTCGCAGCTCGACATGCTGTGGGAACTGCGGCGCGAGGAGGACGGTCGCGTCAAGGTGCCAGCCCGCCATGGCGACCAGGGCTGGTTTGATTTTCGACCGCCCGACCCCTACTTGTACATTCATTTATACTACTTGAGCCAGAGCGAACGGGATTTGGCTCGCCTCGATGCAGCCTTTCCCGACCGCGCCGCTTTTGCCGGTCTGCCCCCCGACTGGGGAGCAGCCAAAGCCGGCATCTGCCCGCCGACAGCTTGGTTCGCCTTTACCGAAGGCAAAAACTTAGGCTACGTCGATCAGGTGATCGACTCGACCTACTCCAGCATCTGCCACAGTCTGAATCGCTTGGAGAACGACGACAGCGATCCTGAAACGCGCGAGTGCTACCACTTCCAGCGGCTCAATCCCGTGCTGCCCGAAGCCCTGATCCAGATGGCCTTGGGCACGCCTTCGGCGATCTACAACGGCGGGATGCTCCAGACCCATGTGCACTATTTCGATCCGCAGCGCCGTCGCCCCGGTCTGCCTGAGTACGTCGCGGCTCTAGTTGATCGGGTCAGCGCCGACGGGGTTAGCCTGACGCTGGTGAATACGGACCCGGTGGAAGGCCGCGATGTTTTGTTGCAGGCCGGTTCCTTTGGCGAGCATCAATTCACTAAGGCTCAGCTAGAGAACGAAAACGGCCAAGATAAGGCCATTGAGGTAGAGGATCAGTATCTCCAAGTGCATTTGGGACCGGCGGCTCAGGCTCGCTTGCACCTTGGGCTGAGACGCTTTGTCCGTGCGCCCTCCTACAGTTCCCCTCTTTTTGACTGAGACAGCGATACCACGGCCCAAGAGCCTGATCTTTAGTTCGTCAGTCCCGATGTCGCCGACACAAAGGCGAGCACTAGGCAAATACGAGCGGCTGATAAAAGTCCGGCTGGTGAAAGCTGGGATTGGGTGTACCCACGGGTGCCCACGAACCCCAGTGGGGGTGGGAGGTGCGGTCGCCGCACTTGTAGAAGTTGCCCTTCCACTGGGTGCCAGGTACTGGCGTCTGGGCACCGAAGTACTGGGCGAAGAGGGCGAAGGGGACGCGGTACTCGACCGCCCAAGTCGTGGGGGTGGTGAGTTCTGGCTCGACGATCCGGGGGAGGGTTGTGGCGATGTGGATGGTGGCACCGTCGGCGTCGCTGACGTTTTCAGTCTCTCGGCCTTGGGCGCGCTCTGCGGCTGACGGGCAGCGGTGCAAGAGCATGGTGCCGCCGCAGTTGACCTCGAAATTGAAGTAAGCCTGCGAATCGGGTAGGGGTGCGACGAAGAATTCGACGCAAGAATCGGTGCAGACTGAATCTTGGAAGCGCTCGGCCACGGCGCGGACGTAGCGGTCCTCGACGTGGAAGATAATGGATAGTGCTCGCTCGTCGTAGAGCACGCGCGCCTGAGTGCGGGGACGGTGGCCGGAATCTTCCCAAGAAAAGTGGGTAATCTCTAAGGTCTCGGCCGCCTGCCATTGGGGACGCTCCCAATCGGCGTCGGGCAGGTCGAGGTCGTCGGTACGATGAATGGTGTAGTGCATGGAGGTATAATAATTAACGGCGAAGCCGCGTGAAAGCGGCCCCGCGCTGTTTGACGGGGGGCATAGCCTCCAGTATTTTCCTAACAAATTGTAGAGCGACTGGCAATTGACTGCTGGTCGCCTCTTTGCGAAAGGGATACACGTTGCGCCGAGCGATTTTTTCTTCCATTGCCGCGCTGTTCCTCGCCGGAGCGGCCCAGGCCCAGATAAAAACCATTGTCACCGATCACTTCCGGGTCCATTACACGCTTGGAGCCGAGGGTACCGCGCGTCGCGTAGCCGAAACCTGCGAGGAGGTCTTTCCCACCCTCGCGGCGGCCTACGATTACTACGACGACTTCCGCACCATCCACGTCATAGTCCTCGACAACTCCGATGTGCTGGGCAATGGCTGGGCCAACTACTACAGCAATACCATGGCCATTTGGGCCACTAGCCTCGACTTTGAACTGCGCGGCAGTCACGATTGGATCAAAAACGTGGTCACGCACGAGTTGACGCACATCATTACGCTCAACAAGGCGCGCAAGAAATGGCCCTTCCAGTTCGCGCTGCTGTCGGTCTCGCGCTTCGACTCCAATCCAGACATTACGTTTCAATTCCCGCTATACCATCTCAATACTCCGCGCGGCTGGACCGAGGGCATCGCCCAGTACGGAGCGCAAAAATTCGGCTACGATACTTGGGATTCGCACCGCGACATGTTGCTGCGGATGGCGGTGCTCGAAGACGATCTGCTTTCGTGGGAGGAAATGGGGACGGTCTGGGACCGCATGGGCAAGTTTTACGGCGAGTTCGTGTACAATCAAGGCTACGCGATGATGGTGTACATCCACGAGCAGTACGGTGCCGAGAAGGTCGATGAACTGACGCATCAGATCGGCTCGATGAGCTTCGATCCGGCCATTCGCCGGGTGTTGGGCGTTTCCGCCGATCAGTTTTACGCGAATTGGGTCGCCTTCTTGGCCGAGAATTACGGCCGCCTCGAATCCGAGATCCGCGCGCAGGGTTTCTTTCAGGGCGAGCCGCTGGACGAGGTCAACGAGGGCGTGCTGGAATACCATCCTGCACTGTCGCCGGACGGCAAAAAACTGGCGTACCTGACCAGCGAGAAGCAGGATTATGCGCTCACGGTACTCAAAATCTACGATTTTGAGACGCGAAAAAAGACCGAGCTCAAAAACTGGATAGATACGCGGATTAGCTGGTCTCCCGACGGGGAGGAGATCGTCTTCGTCCGAAACAAGGGCGGTTTTAATGATCTATATATCTACAATCTGGCCGAGGACAAGGAGCGCCGCATCAGCGCTAGGCTGCGCGCCAAAGACCCCTCGTTTTCCCCCGATGGCCAGCGCATCGCCTTTGTGCACAATGAGGACGGGACCAACAACCTCGGCCTCATAGATCGCGATGGCACAGACTTGGTCTATCTGACGAACAACAACGACGCCACTCAATACATGGGACCGCGCTTCTCGCCCGACGGCGAGTGGCTGCTCTTCAGCTTATTCCGCGGCGAGGACCGCGACATTGCGATGATTCGCGCCGCTAGCCCGCCGCGGCCAAAGACCTTTGAGAAGGCGAAAAACAAAAAGAAGAGCGAAGACGACGAAGAAGGCGAAGAAGACGAGGAGGAGACCATCGACGTCTTTCCCGATACCGTTGCCTTCGCCCATCCCGACTCGTCGGGGTTCCGCGCGGTCGTTGCCTCGCCGGCCGACGAGCGCGATCCGCACTGGCTGCCCGATGGTTCGGGTTTTGTGTTTTCGTCGGACCAGAGCGGCATTTTCAACATCTATCGCTACCGCTTGGAAAACCGCGAAGTCGAACAGCTAACCAACGTCATTGGCGGGGCTTTTGTGCCAACCGTAGCCGCCGACGAGCGCGTGGTGTACAGTGGCTACCACTCCAACGACTATAGCCTCTATAGCTTTGAGATGGGCGAATTTGAGCGCGATGCGCACTTCGAGCCGGTGGTGATGCGCGACTATCGCTCCATCTTCGACGGCCCCAAGCTCGCCGATCAGTTCCAGATCGCAACGTACAGGGGGCGCAACGTCTTGCGCTACATCCCGATTCTACAGGTCGGCCCCACGTATGTCGGCAACACTTTTGGCCTCAACCAAGTCAGTGGTGGCTTGCAGTTTTCCACTGGCGACATGTTCGGCGGCCAGGAGCTGACAGCTTGGGGCATTGCCGGCAAGAACATGCGAAGTGCCACAGATCTCAATACGGATGTCGGCTTCTTCTACGAGCGCCGGCTCCGGCCACAAGTGGGCAACAACCGGACCTTCAACCCCTCGTTTTACATAGCGGGCCGGCGGCGCGAGATCGACAACTTGATCAAGGGTAGCCAGATTGATACGCTTGAGATCGAGGCGACCGATCTCTATCCGGTGCCGGTCGATTCGGTCACCAGTCTGCTAATCCCGGACGTCCGTCAATACGTCTATCAGGGCACGAGCCGCTCAGATCTGTTCAAGACATCTTTGGGGCAACTGGCCGTGGGCGTCGATGTGCCGCTGACTCGGCGAACCGAGTTGAACGCCCTCTACATATGGCGCGACTACGCCGAAGGCTGGACCTTGCGCCGCTTCCGCAGCCAGAACCAGATCTATTTGGTGCAAGACGGCGTCGATATATCAGCCTCCTTAGATCCGTCGCTTTTGGCACAAGATACCTTGTTGGTGAACAACGAGGATCCGCTGGGATTCTACGAAGACCTCAGCTTTTTTCGCACGCATATGTTGAGCATGGCTTGGCGCTACCGGAAAATCAACCCCACGGCCGATCGCTTGATCAGTCCATCGGGTCGCGCCATGGCTTTAGTCTATCGCTATTTGATGCCGACGGTAGCTGATTCGCTGACCGAGCAAATACCTACCGATGGAGTTCCCCGCGATCAGTTTGTCGGCGTCGAGCGCCGCATGCGGGTCAATGAATACATAGCCGCGTACAACGAGCGGATCAGGTTGCCGTTCGACAATTCGCTCAACATTGAGCTAATTGGCGCGTATAAGAACGTCCGTCTCAAGCCCCGCTTTATCGAAGGCGGCGGGTTTTTGGAGGGCCGATACTACTGGCCGCTGCGCTACTATATCGGCGGGCGCAACTTCCTCAGCGGCTACCCTTATTTCACCGACTGGGGAACCAAATTGCTCTACGCCCGCGTCGGCTATGAGTTTCCTCTCTTGAAGCGCATCAGCAGTCGCTTTATCAACTTCAACTTTTCCAAGCTCTACGCCGAGCTATTTGCCGAAGCCGGGGTGGTGGGCAATTTCTCGCGCTTTGAGGACATCGACTTCTGGTCCGGTGAGCGATGGCGGTCTTTGCCCAACACCGACAAATTTCTGACCGACGTAGGCGGCGAGTTGCGGCTACAGCTTTTTACTTTCTACCGCATCCCGATGTTCGCCTATTTCCAAGTAGCGCATCCACTCAATCGCGAGCGGGTTTCCAGCGGCGAGGACGACCCCCTAATCGACAAGTGGCGCTATTACTTTGGGTTCGGGCTGTGAAACGCGCAGAGCGTCAGGTGGGCAAAGTCGATCTACACAAGTTGGCCTTGCGGCTCAAAGTGATAGAAATGATCGGCATATACGCCCACCGCCGTCGCCTTGACGAGGCCTATTTGCGCTGGTATCGCTTGATCCAGCCCAACTGACCTTCAGTTCGGTCTCGTTGCAAGAGCCTGAGCGCGAGTTGCGCGTAGCTCAAGCTGGAGACGACGACCAAGGTCGCTGCCGCCATGACTAGTCCTGTGCGCAAGCTAGCCGGGGTCTCGATGACGTAGCTGAGGGCCGTAAGTACCATACAGAAGGTTGTGTATTTGCCCCAGCGGTTGGCGGCAATGACCAGCCCCTGTGAACGCAAGAACAATCCCCCCACCAATACGATTGCCACATCGCGGGCAAAGAGCATCCCCAAAAGCCACAGCGGCAAATCGCGCCAGAAGACTAGCCCGCCGAGCAGACAAGCGAGGAAAATTTTATCGGCCAGCGGGTCGAGTATCTTGCCGAGGCGGGATACTTGGTTGTAGCGCCTCGCCACCCAGCCGTCGCCGATATCCGTGGCACCGGCAATGAGTAGTAAGAGCACGGCTTGGTACTGGGCTGCCGGTCCTTGGGCGATAAAGTAGAGTAGGAAGGGGATGAGTAGAACTCGCAGGACGCTGAGGGAGTTGGCCAACATTGTGGAGTTATTGCAGCATTTCACGGGCGTGTTGGCGCGCTGTATCCGAAATGGTCTCGCCGGCCAACAGATAGGCAATTTCCTCGGCGCGAGCCGTTGCGTTGAGCAGCACAACTTCGGTGGTAGTCCGCTGTTGCTCCTGCTGTTTGCGCACTGAAAAGTGCTGGTCGGCGAGGCTGGCGATCTGCGGCAGGTGGGTGATGACGATAGTTTGGTGCGCTGCGGAGAGGGACTGTAGTTTGCGACCGACGGCCGCGGCGATGCGCCCCGAGATCCCAGCGTCGATTTCGTCGAAGACCAAGGTCGAAACGAGGTCGCGCCCGGCGACCGCTTCCTTGAGGGCCAGCATCACGCGCGAAATTTCCCCGCCCGAGGCAATGCGCGCTAAGGGTCGCGGTGGTTGGCCGGCATTGGCGGAAATGTGGAAGGCGACGTGCTCCATGCCGTGCTCGCCCGCCGCGTAGTGACGTCCGTCGCGCTGAACTATCCCCTCCGGATCTTCGGCGGTTGCCAACTCGATGTAAAACTGAGCCTTGGCCATGCCCAACTCCCCGAGGGTGGCGACTAGCGCCTGCGACAAGGTGGCACTGGCCTGCTGGCGCGCCGCAGAAAGGGCGAGGCAACAGGCGGCAAACTCAGCGAGTGTTTGATCGCGGTGTTCAGCCGCTTGGGCCAGCTCGTCGCGGAGACGGTCAGCGCGGTCTTCGCGCGCCGCAAGCTCGCGGGCGCGTTCTAACACGGCGTCGAGGGTGCCGCCGTATTTCTTTTTTAAGGCGCGCAGGCCATCGCGGCGCTCGCGCAGTTCGTCGGCTCGCCTAGGGCGCACTTCGATTCCGCGGGCGTAGTCGCGCAGTTGGCCGGCTAGGTCTTCGACCTCGTAGATCAGTTCCTCTAAAGCCGCGGCTTGGGGGCCGAGCGCAGGGTCGATTTCGCGCAGCCGGTCGAGCTGACGGCGAACTTGGCCGAGTGCCTCGTAAACCGCACCTTCGCGCTGATAGAGCAAGTCGTAGAGCTGGAGACCGCCTTGGGATAGAGTCTCGGCGTTGTCGAGGACTTGCAACTCGCGTTCTAGTTCGGACTCCTCGCCCGGTCGGGGTGCGAGACGGCGGATCTCTTCTAACTGGAAGGCGCACAACTCGTCTTCGGCTGCGAGTGCGTCGCGCTCTGCGCGCAGCCGGTCGAGGTAGGCCACGCTATCGCGGTAAGCGCGCCAGTGCTGTCCCACGAGGCGGCGCTGGTCGTCGAGCCCGGCAAACGCGTCGAGAAAGCGGGCGTGGAGCTTGGGGTCGAGCAGCGACTGGTGTTCGTGTTGGCCATGCAGGTCAACCAAGATTGAGCCGATTTGCTTTAGCTGCTTGATGGGCTGCCCTTGGCCGTTGACAAAGGCGCGCGAGCGGCCTTGGCCGCGAATCTCGCGGCGGAGGATGAGTTGGCCATCCTCCAAGAGAACGCCTAGATCGGCCAAGCGCGCGATTTGACCTTGGTCGTCGAGTTCAAAAAAGCCCTCCACCGCGCACGAGCTAGCCTCTTTGCGCACTAAATCGGCGTTGACAGGGCCGCCGAGGATGGAGTTGAGGGCACCGATGAGGATGGACTTGCCAGCCCCGGTCTCGCCGGTGATGACGTTGAGGCCGGGGCCAAATTCGATCACCGCTTCTTCGATAAGGGCAAAGTCCTTGATGTAGAGGCGAGTCAACATCGGGCCGAAGCCGAGGGGGGCTAGTGGTCGTCTTCTTCGTCCAGAAAGGAGAGGCGGAACTGGCCCTCGGCGTCGGCGGTGAGGACCTGGACGCGCTCGCGAGTCTGATCGAGCCACTGGCCGCAGGCGCGCGAGGCGGCGACGCCCTTTTCAAATACTTTGAGGGCCTCTTCGAGCTTGAGGTCACCTGCTTCGAGGCGCTGAACGCTCTCTTCTAGCACGGCTAGGGCTTCTTCAAAAGTTTCACTCATTAAGTTTCTCCTCCACACGGCAGATCGCGCCTCCGCGGCGAAAGCGCAGTTGCAGTTTATCGCCCGGCTGAAGCTCGTTGCCGTCGCGGACGAGGCGTTTATTGGCGACGCGTTCCACTAGGGCAAAACCGCGCGCTAGGCTTGTGAGCGGGCTGAGGTCGTCGAGGCGGGTGGTGGCGGTAGCTAGGGCCTCGACTCGAGTGCGCAAAAACCAATCGAAAGCAGTAGAAAGGGCTTGGCACCGTTCGTCGAGGTATAGGCTTTGTTGCTGCAAGTGGTCGTCGAGGCGTGCGCGCAGGCGGTCCGGGTCGCAGTGGCGCAACCGCTCCTCTAAGGAACTGAGATAGCGCTCCATTTCCGCTAGCAAGCGGCCGTGTTGCTCGGCGACGCGCTCGCGCAGGGTGCTGCGTTCACGGGCGACTATCTCGGCTGCGGCCGAGGGAGTCGGAGCGCGGAAGTCGGCCACGTAGTCGGCGATGGTATAGTCGATCTCGTGGCCGACGGCAGAGATGACGGGCTGAGGCGACTGGTAGATGGCCCGGGCAACGGATTCGTCGTTGAAGGGCCAGAGGTCTTCGGGCGCACCACCGCCGCGGCCGACAATCAACACGTCGATGTCGTCTAGTTGATTTAAACTGGCGATGGCAGCGGCGATCTCAGTGACGGCTCCTTCGCCTTGAACCCGAGCAGGGCAGAGGACGATCTCGATGTCCGGGGCACGGCGGTCGAGGATTTGGATGATGTCGCGGATGGCCGCGCCAGTCGGCGAGGTCACCACGCCGATTTTGCGGGGATACGGAGGCAGAGGTCGCTTGCGGTTTTCGTCGAAAAACCCTTCAGCCGCTAAGCGATTTTTGAGCTGCTCGAAGGCGATAGCCAGTTCGCCGACGCCAGCGGGTTTGATCTGCTCGGCGTAGAGTTGGTACTTCCCGGCGCGCTCGAAGACGGAGATATGTCCGTACACCTGCACCTGCATGCCCTGTTGGGGGCTGAAGGAGAGCGAGCCGGCCTGCCACTTGAACATCACCGCGCTTAATTGGCTTGCGTTGTCTTTGAGCGTGAAATAGCGGTGGCCGGAGCTGTGGTGGGTGTACTGAGAAATCTCGCCCTCGACCCAGCACTTGGGCAAGTTCTCCTCGAGTAGCCCCTTGACTTGACTGGTGATTTCGGAGACCGAGTAAGGCCGATGGGTTGCGTCTTCGGCATCGGTCCAGAGGAGCGGCTCTTGAAAGGACATAGGTGCTCCGGGTAATCAATTAGGAATTAGGAATTAAAAAGTTAGAAATTGGGTGCGACGAGCACACTAATTCTCAATTCTTAATTCCTAATTCACACGAGGTCAAGGCTCGGCTAGCTGCAACCGCTCAATTCGAGTGGCCCGGCCGCTTGCTTCGTCAGCCTCGACCAGCGCACCGCAGAGGACCGCCTGGCCGTCGGCGGGCTTGAAACGGGTGGGCATCTGGGTGAGGAAGCGTTGGATGGCTATTTCGGGACGCACACCAATCACGGATTCGCAGATGCCGGTCATGCCAGCGTCGGTTAGGTACGCCGTGCCTTTGGGCAAGATGCGCTCATCCGCGGTTTGCACGTGGGTGTGGGTGCCGATGACTGCGGTGGCCAAGCCGTCGAGGTGGAAGCCCATAGCCATTTTCTCCGCGGTGGCTTCGGCGTGGAAATCTACAAAGACTAAAGGTGTCTCTGCGCGTAGGCGCTCGACTTCGGCGCGGCCTGTGCGGAAGGGGCAGTCGATGGTGGGCATCCCGGTGCGCCCTTGGAGGCAGAGCACGGCCACTGGGGGACCGCCGCGTGCGGCGACGACGGTCGCACCAATGCCGGGAGCCTCTTTGGGGTAGTTGAAGGGGCGCAGGACGCGGTCGGATTGGTCTAGGTACGGGATGAACTCGCGGCGGTCCCAGACGTGGTTGCCGCTGGTGATGACGTCGGTGCCGTAGCTGTGCAGCTTGTGCACGATGCGGTCGGTGAGACCAAATCCTCCGGCGGCGTTTTCGCCGTTGGCGATTACCAGAGAGACTTCGCGCTGTTTTACTAGTTCGGGAATTACGGCTGCGGCAACCCGGCGGCCCGGCTGAGCAAAGATATCGGCGACGAAGAGAATGTTCACCGCGCGTGAGACTCGGCACGCATCTCGCGGATGATGCAGACGCGCAACTGCCCAGGGTACTCGAGTTGTTGTTCGAGCTTGGTGGTGATGTCGTCGGCGAGTTGTTCGGCATACGTGTCATCTACCACTCCGCTGTCGACCAAGACCCGAACCTCCTTGCCGTTTTGCAGGGCAAAAGCCTGTTGTACGCCCACGTAGTCGGCTGCGAGTTCCTCAATGTGGTGCAAGCGGCGGATGTACTCCTCGACTTTTTCTTTGCGGGCACCCGGGCGGTGGGTGGAGATTTCGTTGGCGGCTTCGACTAGGACGGCGATGGCTGAGCGCGAGGGCGTGTGTTTGCTATGGGTTTCGATAATTTGCACAACTTCAGGGCTTTCGCCGCCCTTGCGAGCCAGTACGGCACCGCTTTGCGCTGGGTCGTTGCCCAACTCAAAGTCCTGTGCCTTGCCGATGTCATGCAAGAGACCAGCGCGGCGCGCCAGCACGATGTCAAGGTCGAGCATCTCGGCCATCATGCCGGCCAAAAACCCGACTTCCTTGCTGTGGACCAACAAGTTTTGTCCATAGCTGGTGCGGAAGCGGAGCTTGCCCAGCGTTTCCAATAGCGGCTCGGATAAGTCGTGAATGCCGAGGTCAAAGGCGGCTTTGGAACCGGACTCGCGGATCATTTCCTCAACGGTGCTGCGGGCCTTGTCATACACTTCCTCAATGCGCCCAGGGTGGATGCGCCCGTCGCGGATGAGCGTTTCAAGAGTATGTCTGGCCACTTCGCGGCGCAGTGGGTCAAAGCCCGAGAGCATGACCATACCCGGGGTATCATCGACGATGACCTCGACGCCGGTGATCATTTCAAAGGAGCGGATATTGCGCCCGTCGCGACCGATGATGCGCCCCTTCATGTCGTCGAAGGGGATGGGCACGACCGAAAGCGTACTCTCGACGGTCAGTTCTCCGGCGAAGCGCTGGATGGCGCGGGTGATGATTTCCTTGGCCTCTAGGTTGGCCGTGGCAACCGCGGTGTCCTTGATCTCGCGGACCTTGCGGGCGGCAACTCGGCGCGCGCCGCCCTCTAGCTGATCAACGAGTATGCGCCGGGCTTCTTGCTGACTGATGCCAGCCAATTCTTCCAGCCGCCGACTCTGCTCTCGGACGAGGTCTTGGGCTTGGACCTCGTCCGCAGCTATGGCCGCCTCGCGGCGGTCGAGGTCCTGCTCGTTCTTAAGTTGTTCGCGCTCCTTGCTCGTGAGCAGGTCTATTTTGCGCTCTAGTTGCTGTTCGCGCTCTAGCAGCTTGGCCGCCAGATCGCGCAACGAGCGTCTCTGTACCTCTTGCTCCTTTTCCAGTGGGGTCCGCTCGCGGTGCCATTCATCCCTTGCTTCGAGCAAGGCATTTTTTTTCAAGACCTCGGCTTCTTGGCGGGCGCGGTCGACGATCTGATCGGCGGTGGCTTGGGTGCTGTGCAGTTTGCTGTTGCGCAGCCGCTCACTGCCAAGCCAGCCGAGGAGACAGCCACCGGCGAAAAAGGCTAAGGCAGAACAGATTAGGACTATGTAGTCAAACCCATTAAACAAGGGTATCTCTTTCTTATCCTTATCGGTCTCGACGCCTTTGGGCATCGGGCCAGAGCACGGGATGGAACTCGGCTCGGGATACTTCAGCTATCGGAACGGGGAACTTCTACTTCGGCGAAAAGGTGCCCAAGCGAGGTGGCGAGTTGAGAAGTCCGCTGGGCTATATCGGCTTCAGCGGAAGCGTAGTCCTCCCGCAGGGAGAGGAGTTCCTCCACTAAGCTCAGACTGGCCAAGATGGCCACTTGGAGTGGGGAGCCGCTCTGGAGCTCGTACTTGACTTTATGCATGCGCTCGTCCACCATCTCGGCGAGCTTTTGTACGTGTTCGGCAGAGTGATCTTCGTCAACTCCTAGGGTATAGTGCTTGTCGAATATTTTGACTACTACTTGGGACGACATACTAGACCCCTTTCTCAGATGTTTTTGTTTTATTTGGCCTCTGTGTGAGCTGCTTCGACCTGCTCGAGCTGTTCGTTTTCACTGCTGAAGGCATCGTCTAAGCGGCTGAGAAGCTGTTCGATGCGTCCCTTTACCACTTCTTTGTCCTTTTCGAACTGTTCGTTTTCGCTGCTGGCGACGCTGATCTTTGTCTCAAGGCTCTGGATGTCTGCCTGCAGAGTGTCATTTTTTTGTTTAAGGCTCTGGATCTGCCCGTTCAGTTCGTCGTTTTCCTTGCGCAGCGTTTCAAGATCTCCCGTCAGGCGATTTATATAGCGTTCAAGGCGTTCAAAATTTTCGTTTACATCCATTGGGGTGATTGTACTCCTGATTGAGGTTGGGATTAGCGCAAACGCGCACCGAACCGCGCTTCGAGACGCTTGAGCATCACAGAGATCGCCTCGTCGGCCTGCGTGTCCTGCAAAGTTTGTTCGCGGTCGCGCAGACGGATGGTGAACGCCACGCTTTTGTGGCCTGCTTCTATTTGATCCCCTTGATAGAGGTCAAAGACCTCAATGGATTCGACGAGATTGGGTGTGCTATCTCGCATGGTGGCGATGAGTTCGGCGGTTGCAGTGTCTGCGCGTACGACTATGGCCAAGTCGCGCTCGATCGGCGGAAACTTGGGAAGCGCGGTAAACGAGCGCTTACGAGCGTGCCAATGGCGTACTAGCGCGGTAAATGATATTTCAAAAATATGTACTTGGCGCTCTAAATCAAATGCCGCGCATAAGTCGGCCGAAACTTGGCCAAACCAGCCGAGAGACTGGCCACCAAGGGAGATACAGGCCGCGTGTCCCAAGCGGCATTCGGGGCGGTCGGCGGGCGCAAAGCGCAAATTCCCCTCGCCCACTAGCGCTTCGAGCAAGCCCTTGAGGTCGAAAAAGTCGGCCTCGCGGGTGTCGGCCTGATAGGGAGAGGCTGAAACGCGGCCCGACCACAGGGCGGCGAGGTGCCAGTGTTCCTCGGGCCTTGCGCCCTTTTCGGCCGCGGCGACAAAGCACTTACCCAGCTCGAAAATGGCCACTCCTGCGGCCCGCTGGTTGAAGTTGCGACGCGCGACGTCTAATAAGCTCGGCACCAAGGTGGTGCGCAAGGCGTCTTGGGTTTCGGTCGGCGGGTTGGCCAAGCGGGCGGCACGATCTGCGGTACCGACTAGTTTGAGCCAGCGGGATTCGACGATCGTATTGCTGACGACTTCGTCTAAACCCAAGCCCAAGAGCCGTTGCCGCGCGACCTGCCTAAAGGTGAGTTCGGGATTGCGCTGGGTGATCCAAGGGCCGGATGCCTCTTGGCGGCCCTCAATGCGGTCAAAGCCGTAGATGCGGCCAACTTCCTCGATGAGGTCGGCTGGGCGCGTTAGGTCGGGGCGGAAGCTCGGGGCCGTTACCACGAGGGGCCGGCCCGATTCGACCCGGCAGCCGAGGCGTTCGAGAATCTGGACGATAGCAGCGGAGTCTAACTGCGTAGCCAAGAGTTGGTTGGTGCGCTCGACGCAGAGTGGGATTTGGTAGCGTTGGCCGGGGCAGGGGTACACGTCTAAAGGAGTTGGGGCGACTGCGCCGCCGGTCAGTTTGGCGATTAGATAGGCGGCGCGGTCAATCGCCTGCACCGGGGCGTTCCAATCGGCACCGCGCTCAAAGCGCGTGGCTGCTTCAGTGAAAAGCCCTAGTTGAGACCGGGCTAGTCGCACCCGCGATGGTGCGAAATACGCGCTTTCAAGCAGGATGTCCGTGGTGTCCGCAGATACTTGGGAATGGGCCCCACCCATGACCCCGGCTAGTGCTTGAGGCCGCGTTCCATCGGCGATGACCAGCATCTCTTCGTCGAGTTGACACTGGGTGCCGTCGAGCATCTCCAAGGTTTCGCCAGCGCGCGCCCGGCGGACGACGATGCGCCGTTGGTCCAGTGTATGCAGGTCAAAAGCGTGCAGGGGATGACCCAATTCCAGCAGTACGTAGTTGGTTATATCGACGATGTTGTTGATCGGGCGCTGACCCACGGCTTGGAGTCGGCGCTGGAGCCACTCGGGCGAGGGGCCAACCTCGACGCCGCGCACGATGCGGCCGACGTAGCGCGGGCAATCGTCTGGTGCCTCGATGTCGATCCGCACGTCTTCTGCGGTGGCCGGTCCGCTTTCGGGCACTTGTGCGTTGGGAAAACGGAGGGGGTTGCCGGTGAGCGCATGAACCTCGCGGGCAATGCCCAAGAGGCTCAGACAGTCCGGGCGATTGGGCGTAACTTCAAAGTCGATGACCACGTCGCCGAGTCCAGTGGCCGCGGCAAAGGGGATGCCGACCGGGAGGCTCTCGTCGAGTACGACAATGC
The DNA here is from genome assembly GCA_022827835.1 of Candidatus Latescibacterota bacterium. Lineage (GTDB taxonomy): Bacteria > Latescibacterota > UBA2968 > UBA8231 > UBA8231. The sequence continues at coordinate 25,765 of JAJEIO010000041.1, read as the reverse complement.
CGTCGTGGTTATCGCCCAGCCCGAGTTCGTCTTCGGCACAGAGCATACCCTCGGATGCGACGCCGCGGATTTTGGCTTTTTTGATCTGCATACCTCCAGGCAGCGTGGTGCCGGGCAGGGCGACGGCGACGGTTTGTCCGGCCGCAACATTGGGTGCTCCGCAGACGATGGTGTTGACTCCGGTCCCCACATCGACTTGACAGACGGTCAGACGGTCGGCGTTTTCGTGTGGGCAGCAGGTGTTGACGCGGCCGATGACGACGCCCTCGTAGCGCGCACCGAGATCCTCGACGCCTTCGAACTCCAAGCCCGCCATGGTCAGGCGCTCGGCTAGCTCGGGCCAATCCCAGGCGAAATCTACGTATTCCTTAAGCCATTTATAAGTAATTTTCATAAGGCTTTGTCGGGAATCTTAGAATTGGCGGATGAACCGCAAGTCGTTTTCGAGGAAACGCCGGATGTCGTCAATGCCGTGCCGAATCATGGCGATCCGCTCCAAGCCCATGCCGAAGGCGAAGCCCGTGTATTCGTCTGGGTCGTAGCCCACTGCGGCAAAGACGGCCGGGTCGACCATGCCGGCCCCGGCGATTTCGATCCAACCCGTTCCTTTGCAAATAGAGCAATTCGCGCGTTGCCCCTTGCAGATGCAGGTGAAATCGTATTCCACGCTTGGCTCAGTAAAGGGAAAAAAGTGAGGCCGAAAGCGCACTTGGGTCTCCTCGCCCATAAGTTGGCGTCCCATGGCCTCAATGGTGCCCTTCAAGTCGGCGAAAGAGACCCCGTGGTCGACGTATAGCCCCTCGATTTGGTGGAAGGCGAAGTGGTGAGTTGCATCGACCGTCTCCTTGCGGTAGCAGCGACCCAATGAGATGATCCGCACCGGCGGCGGCGTTTGCTCCATAACGCGGATTTGCACCGTGGAGGTATGGGTGCGCATGAGTCCACCGCCCTCTAGATAGAAGGTGTCGTGCAGGTCTCGCGCGGGGTGGTCGGCCGGCGTGTTGAGGGCGTCGAAATTGTAGTACTCGTCTTCGGCTTCTGGCCCATCGGCCACGTCAAAACCCATGCCTTGGAAAATGCCGATCAATTCGTCGGTTAGCTGAGACAGGGGATGGGCATAGCCCAACAGAGGCCGTCGCCCCGGGAGTGTTACATCGAGGGCAGGAGCCGCTTCAGCCCTCTGCCGGAGGGCTAGAGCCTTGTCGTCTAGCGCTTGCTGAATGGCCTGTTGAGCGCGACCGGTGGCTTCCCCTAGCGCCGGTCGTTGGGCAGCGGGCAGGTGGCCGATCTGTCGCGCGATCTGTCGCAAGCGGCTCTTGCGCCCGAGGTGGTGAACTCGCAGTGCCTCCAGCGCCTTATCGTCTTGGGCCGCCGCGATTTCCGCTACGACTACTGACGCCAATTGTCGCACTTCTTCTAACATATAGACCTACATAGAACAGAAAGGGGCCAGCGCGTATCGCCGGCCCCTTTCTGTCAGATGGGTGTAAATTTAGACGTGGGGCCGGGCTTGTTCGACTATCGCAGTAAAGGCGGCCGGATCGCGCACGGCTAGATCGGCCAATATCTTGCGGTTGATTGCAACGCCGGCTTGGTTCAGCCCGTGGACGAGCTGGCTATAAGACATGCCGTTGCGGCGGGCGGCGGCATTGATGCGGACAATCCAGAGACGGCGGAAGTCCCGCTTGCGTTGACGCCTGTCGCGGTAGGCGTAGACTTGAGCGCGGTCAACGGCTTCCCTGGCGGTGCGGAAGAGGCGGCTGCGCGCCCCCCAATAACCCTTGGATTGTTTGAGTACTTTCTTTTTGCGCTTTTTAGTGGCTACGGCGTGATTTACCCGTGGCATGGATACTCTCCGTTAAATTCGCTTACTTGAGGTTCAGGGCACGGCGCACATTGGCTAGGTCTGCGGACGAGACCGAACTGTTTTTGCGGAAAGCCCGTTTGCGCTTGGTCGAGCGGCCACCCAAAAGGTGCGTGGCATAGGCATTGCGCCGTTTCAGGCTGCCCGATCCGCGCTGCTTGATGCGCTTGGCCGAGGATTTATGCGTCTTGATTTTGGGCATGGTAGTCCCTTTGTCTTAATAGGCAGAAAAGACAAAAATAGACCATGACATAAGGGCTGTCAAGGAAGCGCAGTCCGCCCTTCAGGCGGTAAATTTCGGCGGGAAAATTCGCGGTCTCGTCTAAATGCTGGAATGCGGTCAGTGGGAGTGTAGGCGATTAGGCCGCGGCCTGCGATCTACACTTTTCAATCCGTTCCCGTACTTGGGGACGGATAAAGACTGCATCGAGAGAAAGCCGCGCAAGAGCACGGCATAACACATGCACCCGACCTTCGGTATCGAGTTCGCGATTGACGATCAAGTAGGCTTTACCGCCATAGCGGCAAAGCCCGCCTTGCCCCTCGAAATCGTCGTAGCGAACCTCAATGTCCAGTCCCTCGGCGAGGGTTTCAAGCTCCTGTAGGAAAATGGAATCATCCATGGGGAAATAATAGGACCGCAGGTTGCAGCTAAGCAAGGAAATTGTTGGGAGCCGAATGGCGGATTGTTATTATATGACGCTATCTCAGAGCGCCTCCATAGCAAAGGGGAAATCGACTGTGACCGCTGCAAAATCCCAAGTATTGGTGACAAACGACGACGGCGCTGATTCGCCTCTTTTGGTGCCTTTGCTGAGGGAGCTATCCAAGTTGACCGAGCTATGCGTGGTCGTACCGGCGGCGGAATGCAGTTGGACCAGCAAGAGTATGAGCCGTTTTGAGCCATTGGTGCTGGCCGAGATTGAATGCGGCGGTTTTCCCGTCCAGACGTTGACCGGCAAGCCCGCCGACTGTGCCCATATCGGCATCCACAATCTCTGCCTCCAAAAGCCGGCTCTAGTCATTTCCGGCATCAATATGGGCGTCAACTCCGGTCTCGCTTTCACGCTGAGTTCCGGCACCATAGGGGCGGCTGTAGAAGGCTTTCTCGCCGGGGTGCCATCCGCAGCCTTTTCGCTGGAGTTGCCCGAACCGGCTTTTGCGCTCTGGCGGCGATGTCGGCAGCTCGATCCTGCGCTCGATGCGCTGGTCGCGGCGGCGGCGGCCGTCACTGTGGACATCGCCGCCGAGATCTTGCGCGGGGGGTTGCCGGCTGGTGCCGACATGATCGCAGTGAACATGCCCGCTAGTACCAAGCGCGAATCCCCGAGGTGCCTGACGGGTTTGGCGAAGACGAGCTATGGTCCGCTATTCGCTCGGCGTGAAGATGAGTCGCACTTTGCATACCATAGCTGTCAGTTGCAGTTGATTGGCGATGGGGCTAACAGCGATGTGGAAGCCTTGGCACGCGGAACAGTCGCGATTACGCCACTCCGCTATGCGCTTGATGCTCCGATAAACTCGCTTGATCGACAGCGTTTTGAGTGCGGCATTTTCACACCTGAAAGTGTAGGCAAGCAAGGTGATCGTGGTTAAGCGGCTTCTCGCAAACGGCAGTTGCATCGGCGTCCTATTGTTCGCAGATAGCGCATGGGGTGAGGGCGAGGTCCGCGTCGATTCCACTCAAAGTCAGCCTTCGTCCCCGCTGCTGACCAAAGTCTCGCAGGCGGCGACCGAGCAGACTGTGGAAGCCGTGCGCTGGATGGCAAAGCGACGCCAGTTTACTCTGCGGGGCATTCCCTACGGCGTCACCGGCCTGCCGTTTGCTTATCTCAGCCCTAATACAGGCTGGAATTGGGGTGCGCGCATCCACTGGGCTGACTACCGATGGCAGCCCTATCTCTACAAGCTGACGTTGCACGTCCAGCAGTCTTCTGAGGGCAAAGTAAAAAATCGCGTGCGCCTGAGAGTGCCCCAGATTTCGGGGACGGGTTTCGGCCTGAGACTGGAGTTGTTCCACGAGCGCAATATACGTACGCGTTACTATGGGTTGGGCAACAATAGCACATTTAATCGCGACTTCATCGAGCCTAAGAGTGCTGATTTCAAAGATGAGAACTACTACTATTACATTCTAGAAAGAAACCCGCGGATTTTAGTGAGCCTTTTTCGCCAGCTATACGGTCCGGTATCTATGTCGGTCGGCTTTGGGCTGGAGCGCGTTGATGTAGATCAGCGGGGGACGCAGGCGTTCTATTTGGAGCGAGGCACCCCAGATGGAGTGATAGATGGGTTTTCGGGGTTTATCAGTGCGACTCTCCAGTGGGATACCCGCGACGACGAAGTGGTGCCGCGGCGCGGCTTCTTTCAGGAGTGGTCGTACGAGTCGGCGCGCAACTCCCTGCTAGCGCTGTTTTTTGAGCCTATTGACTTTAGCCGCGTAACCCTGACCAACGCCTACTACATCCCACTGTCACCTCGGTTGAATTTCTCTCATCGTCTCGTTCTAGAAGTGCTTAGTGGCGAAGTACCGCTCTATGCCTATGGCGAAATAGGAGGCAGTCGCCGGGTCAAGGGGCTGGGCGGCAGCGATTCACTGCGCGGTTTCGATACCCAGCGGTTTACAGACGATGTGCGCTTTTTGTCCAATGTCGAATTGCGCTACCAACTGTACGACATCTGGTTTTACGGACAATACATAGAGTGGCAGGGGGTAACTTTTTTTGATGCGGGCCGAGTATGGCCCGACTTGGATAAAATTAGGTGGTCGGGCATGCACATCAGCGGCGGCGCAGGAGTGCGCATGGTCTGGGACGCCGATCTGGTGATCCGCATGGGCACGGGCGTCGCCGACGAGCAAATGGATGTCTGGCTGAGCCTAGGACACAACTTCTAGACGTGGTCAGCAGTCTGTGGGGCCAACAGAGAGATCAAGCGCGCCAATTCCGCCGCCATGCGGTCGCGCGGGACGATGCGGTCGATAAAGCCGTGTTCGAGGACGATCTCGGCTAGTTGAAAGCCTTCGGGCAGGGGGGCGTCTGTGCCGAGGAACTGCTGGATAACGGTTTGGCCCGCAAACCCGATGCGCGCACCGGGTTCGGCCAAGGCGATATCGCCGAGCATGGCAAAGCTGGCGGTGACGCCGCCATACGTTGGGTCGGTAAGAATAGCAATATAGAGCAAGCCGTTTTGCGAGAGTTGGTTGAGCTTGGCGCTAATCCGCGCCATCTGCATCAGCGAATAGGCGCTTTCCTGCATCCTAGCACCACCCGACTGACAGACGATGACTAGCGTGCATCGTTCGGCCATGGCGCGGTCGATGAGCCGGCAGAGCTTCTCGCCGGTCGCGCCGCCTAAGGTGCCCGTGAGATAACGCGAGTCCATGATCGCCAAGGCGACGGAATGGCCGCCGATTTGGCCGATGCCGGTGTACACCGATTCTTTTAGGCCGCTCTGGCGGCGACTGGTCTTGACTTTGTCCTTGTAGCCTTTGAACTTGAGCGGATCGACAGGTGCTACGTTGGCGTCAATTTCGGTGAATGTACCGTCGTCGATGAGGAGGTCGATGTACTGCTGATGGCCGATGGGATAGTGGCAAGCGCACTCCGGGCAGATCCAGTGCCGGCGTCGCAGGGCCATTTCGTAGTTGGAGTGGCCGCACTTTTTGCACTGGATCCAGATGCCTTGGGGAATTTCGCGCTTTATTAGGGACTTGATCCCCGTTTTCATTCTTTCAAACCAGTTCACGACTTCTTCTCTCAGATTAGCTCCGCCGCTCGATTGCGGCGAAGTGAATGGGACGGTAAGCTCGGATAAACGCGCTCGTCGCCATATTGTTATAAACATGGATAAAGTGTATTAAAAATAAACACTTGTCAATCTGCAGATACGAGTTGAGTCGCGAAAATGTAACGCAGGCGCTATAAAGATGTAATGACGGGGGTTATTATATTTAGTACTTAAGTGGACTTTGAAGTTGCATCCCAAACAGTAAATCCATATCTTGACGACTTTGCGAAGGCTGCATTAAGGAATGACCGATGAACCCGCGGCTTGTCGTGGCTCGGAGACCGTAGCCATATTGAGGATTGTTCACCGTGAAATGTAATCTGATGCGTACACTATGGCTAGCGATTTGTGCTTTAGTTTTGGGTGCCGACGCCAGAGCCAATGAGAATGAAGTTGCAATAGCCGATTCAATCCGCAAGTACAAATACTACGCTAAAACTGCCCGCCAAAACAAAGAGTACGATAGAGCCATAGGCTATTACACGACTGTTTTGCAATATAGTCCCCAAGAGTTGACGGCCGCCTACTTCTTGGGGCAGCTCTACTACGAAAAAAAGGATTCCACCGGTGCCCGTATCGCACTGCCCCAAGCCCGCATCGCACTGCGCCAAGCAATCAGCATCGACTCGCTGCATCTGAATTCCAATCGGCTACTCTACACGATTTACCAAGCTGTCGGCGAGGCCGATTCGGCTGCTTTGAGCTTGGAGCGCGTACTGCGCAAAAAGCCGGATGCTGCTAACCGTCGCAAGCTGGCCGACCTCTATCGTCGCGGAGGCCACAACGAGCGGGCTATCGTCCACTACAAGGAGTTAGTTGAGGCTGAGCGTGAAGACACGACTGGAGTCAAAGACGCTGAACTCATTGAAATACTTGCAGTGTTACACCAAGAGCTAGGGCAGGTGGATCAGGCTCTTAAGTGGCGTAAACGCCAAGTCGAGGGTGGGACAGGTGGTGTTGATCAACTAGAGAGTATCGTCGAACTGAAGCTAAAGGTCGGCGATGTCGAAGGGGCCTACGACACGCTATTGGAACTAGCGAAGGTAGATTCGCAGAACGCCTATTCCTATTACAACCGAATCGCATCAATCGCTTCTGAGGAAGGTGACGACTCCAGGCACATCGAGGGCCTCAAGGGCATGGTCGAGGCCGATCCCAAGGATTCGGAGAGCATCGCTGAGCTAGTGGAGTGGCACCAAGGCCGTGGCGAGTTTGCTTCAGCAAAAGAGTGGCTGGGGTTGGGGCTGAAGGTAAATTCCGAGGACGCACACCTGCTGCTGCTCAAGGGCGACAATCTGGTGAAGGAGGGCGACGAGGAAGGGGCCATTGCCGCTTTTGAGAAAGCCAAAGCCGATCCTGCTTGGGAAAAGGTGGCCCAACAGCGCATCTGGCAGCTCCGGCCGCCCGAGACCGAAGAGGAAAAGCTCAAGCGACAGTTCTTCGGTGGCGAAGAGGCGCAAGAAGAGCAAAACTAATCATTGCTCCGGTCTGTTGGACCGGGACTAACAATAATAGCGAGGAGAAAAAATGGTAGAGCTTTTTCAAGACGGCGGATGGGCCATGTGGCCCCTACTCATTCTGCTCATCATCGGCGTTGCCGTAGCTATTGAGCGCCTGTACAATTTGTCGCGGTCGTCGATTGACGCGGCGAATTTCTTTGCGAACCTCGAAGAGGCACTCGAAAGCGGGGGGGCCGATGCCGCGGCCGAGCTTTGTTCGAACACGCGCGGTCCGGTTGCCTCGGTTATCCACGCTGGACTCTTGCGCTTGGAGCGCGGCATCGACCACGTCGAGAAAGCCATTGACAATTCTGGCGCGGTGGAGATGGCCTTTCTCGAGCGCGGTATGGTCTGGCTCTCGACAGTGGCTAACTTGGCACCAATGATAGGCTTCTTAGGCACGGTCAGCGGTATGATCAACGCCTTTCAGGCAATTAAGGAAGCCGGCGATGTCGAGCCTTCCATGGTCGCGGGTGGTATTTCCGAGGCCCTAATCACTACGGCCTCGGGTTTGATCGTAGGCATCTTGATCCAGTTTTGCTACAATTTCTGCGCCAATCGCATCGATAAGATCATTGCCGATATGACCGAGCAGACGGCCAACTTTATCGACTTGTTAGGCGCGCGCGAGCACCAAGGAGCCTAGACGTGATCGGGAAGCGCCAGAGCCGGGTTGCCCCGGAAATCCCCACGGCTTCGATGGCGGATATTGCCTTTTTGTTGATCGTGTTCTTTCTCGTCACGACCACCATGAACCAAGACAAGGGCCTCTCGTTGCACTTGCCGCCGGTGGGAGAGACCAAGGAGGTACAAGAAAAGAATATTCTCAACGTGTGGATCAACGCCCGCGATCAGATCGCCTTTTTTGAGAATGAACAGCTAACGCCGGTGCCGTTTGCTGAACTCAAGGCGCGAATTGAAGGGCGTCTGCAGGAAAACGAGAATCTGATCGTCTCGCTCAAGACCGAGCGCGGGGCTACCTATCGGACCTTCGTCGATGTGCTAGACGAGCTCAAACTGGCTGGGGCCACCAAAATTTCGATTGCCAACCCGGAAGAATAACCGATGAAATTCGCACGCAAAGCCAAAGTAGTTAGCGTCATTCCCACGGCTTCCATGGCCGATATATCCTTTTTGCTCCTCGTGTTTTTCATGGTCTCGACGGTTTTCGTGCGTTATAGGGGCGTGCCGGTGGAGTTGCCACAGGCTGAAAAAATTGAGAAGCTAGAAAGCCGCCGCAACGTGTTGCAGGTTTGGGTCAATAGCGAGGGAGTCGTCAACATTGAAGACCGGAACATACCGCTTTCCGAAGTGGGCAAGCTGGTGCATAGGCACCTGACGGCCAACCCTCGGTTGATCATCTCATTGCGAGGCGATAAGGACTCTGAGTTCGGGGTAATTTCCGATGTCATGGAGGAGTTGCGTAAGGTCGAGGCTCTGCGGGTCAACTTCTCCACCAAACGGGAGTTGGACGAATGATTCGCGGCAAACAGCCTGAAGCTAACCTGCGATTGACGTACCGGAAGACGTTGTGGGCCTGCACGGGTTTTTCTACCCTCTTGCACGCGGCCCTCTTTGTCCTCTTCCCTAACTTTGAGCCCGAAGCCTACGCTAAACCCGAACAGCCGATTATCATTCAACTCGAAGAAATCCCCGAGACTAAACAGGAACGCCGACCCCCACCGCCAGCCCGACCGGTCGTGCCCGTGCCCACCGACAACCCGGATGTCCCGGATGACGTGACCATTGAGGACACCGACCTCGATCTCGATCTCGACGATCTGGCACCGCCGCCGCCATTAGAGGAGGTGGTGGTTGAGGAAGTTGAGTTGGAAGAGGAAGAAGAGATAGTCGAGTTGTGGCGGGTCGAGAAGAAGCCTGTGCTCACCAAGAGAGTAGAGCCGAAGTATCCGCCTACTGCCCAGAAGGCCAACATCACGGGCAAGGTGTTTGTCACGGCGCTAGTTGGCAAAGACGGCAAAGTCGAGCAGATCGGCAAGATCACGGGTCCCAAGGTATTCCACGAGGTCGCCCGAGCTGCCGCTCTCCAGTCGGAGTTTACGCCGGCGATGCAAAACGACAGGCCCGTCAAGGTCTGGGTCAGTCTGCCCTTCACCTTCAGGCTCAACTGACGGTTGCTCTATCCTTCTATTTTCCTTATATTTAGTATCACTTCCCTTCCCTTTCTTCCCCGCACAAATGCCGTCCACCGTACGCTAGGAGGATTAGTCTATGCGGTGTCCCTATTGCAATGGTGAAGAAGATCGGGTGGTGGATTCGCGGTCGTGCCGCGAAGGTATGGCGATTCGTCGTCGCCGCGAGTGCACAAGCTGCGACAAGCGCTTTACAACCTATGAATACATCGAGAACGTGCCCCTATCCGTCATTAAGGCCGACGGTCGCCGCGAGCCTTTTGATCGCAGTAAACTGCTCGACAAGATACAGGTAGCCTGTTACAAGACGACCGTTTCGGCCGAGGAGATCGAGCAGCTCGTCGATCAGGTCGAGGCCGAAGTGGGCAGTCTCAACGTGAAGGAAATTCCCTCCAAACAGCTCGGCGAGCGAGTCATAGAGCATCTGCGCCAGCTCAACGATGTGGCGTACGTGCGTTTTGCCTCGGTCTATCGCCAGTTCAAAGACAAGAGCGATTTTATGCGCGAATTGGATCAATTGGCCAATAACTAAAGGCCGATGCGGTATTTTTTTAGCGCATCCTTGTTTTTTGCTTGACAAGCCCTCCATTGTTGCTTTTTTTGGACAAACACAACATCTTGTGTCGAACAAGTGCAAGATTTTGAAGATAGTGTGGTTGCAAGACTGCACTTTTGTTCACTCCCCACTTTCAGTACATTCTAACAATTCTTGGTCAATGCAAACCTCCGCGACGATCTCCCTCCTCGCGGCGCGGACAAGGTCTTGTTTTGCCTCAAAAGGAGGGCCGTAATGGCATCTAAAATTGAGAAAGATCCTGTGGTTGCACACCGCTTTGAAGAGCTATTAGTCCAGCTCGAAAATCACGGGCTCAAGCGCAACGGCCACGATGCTCTCCTAGCCCGCGCCGCCAATGCTGAGACCTATTACGGCGACAACGACCTTGCCATCGACGTTTTACGCAACAAGTACTTGGCACCCAGCGAGACCGGCCCACTCCACATCTGGGACCGCATCGCCCGGGCCATGGCCTCGGTGGAGGAGGATCCCCAACTCTGGTATGACCGCTTCTTCTCGCTGTTGATGGACTTCAAATTCATCCCCGGCGGGCGCGTCATGCACGGCGCTGGCCGGGACGAGGCTAGGCGCAAGCCGACGCTGTCCAACTGCTATGTCATTCCCATTGAAGAGGACAGCCTAGAGGGCATCTATCGCTGCCTGAGCGAGTCGGCGATGGTGTACCGTACGGGCGGTGGCGTCGGCACGGATTTGTCGATTCTCAGGCCGCAAGGGGCTCCAGTCAACGCTACGGTGGATGCCTCGCCGGGTTGCACCGCGTTTATGAATCTACTCTCCGAGAGCACCAATGCCGTCTCCCAAGCCGGCCGACGCGGTGCCCTGATGCTGACCTTGCGGGTCGATCACCCCGATATCGAAGATTTCATCACCATCAAAAACGACGCCAATCGCACCAAAGTGCAGTACGCCAACATCAGCGTGCTGATTACCCACGAGTTCATGCAGGCTGTGTTGGCCGACTCGGACTTTGACTTGCGCTGGGGTGGCAAGGTGTTCCGCACAGTCAAGGCGCGCCAATTGTGGGACAAGATCATCGCTAATGCCCACGCCAGTGCCGAGCCGGGGATTATTTTTTGGGACACGATGCGCGAGTATCACAATGTCGAATACGTCAATCCACTCACCAGCACCAATCCCTGCGGCGAGCAGCCGCTGGCCTCGTACACGGCCTGCAACTTGGGCAATCTCAATTTGGTGAACTTCGTCTGCGCCGACGGCGAGTTCGACTACGAGGCGTTGGGGGAGGCCGCTCGCGTGGCGACCCGATTTTTGGACAACGTCATTGAGTACAACATGGACAATCATGCCTTGCCCAAAATTCGGGAAGCCGTAGCCTCCGACCGTCGGGTGGGTTTGGGCATCACCGGCATGGCCGATGCGCTGGTCTTGATGCAGAGTAAGTACGATTCGGACGAGGCCTTGGAAATTATAGACCGCGTTATGGCCACCATCTGCCACAACGCCTATGAAATGTCCGTCGAATTGGCGCAGGAGAAGGGCGCCTTCCCGCTTTTCGACTGGGAGGGCATCAAGCAGAGCAAATTCATCCAGAGCCTGCCCCAAGCGCTGCAAGAGAAAATCGCCGAACACGGCCTGCGCAATTGTACCTTGATCACAATGCCGCCGGTGGGCACGGGTTCGATTGTGGCGCAGACGAGTTCGGGGATTGAGCCGATTTTTTGCACTAGCTACACCCGCCGGGTAAAACAGGAAGACGGCGAGAGCTTTCGCGAGTACAAGGTCTATCACCCGCTCATCCAGCGCGTCTTCGGCGACGACGAAGACCTGCCCGATTACGTGGTGACGGCCCATGAAATCGACCCCTACTTCCGCGTCAAGATGCAGGGCGTGATCCAGAAGTATACTGATAGTAGTATTTCTTCGACGATCAACCTGCCCGAAGACATCACGCTAGAGACGGTCGCCGACATCTACATCACCGCGTACAAGGAAGGTCTCAAGGGCGTGACGGTGTACCGCGAGGGCAGCCGCGAGGGCATTCTGCAGACCGAGGGCCAAGCTGACAAGAAGGAAGCTTCGGCTGCGGAGGTCCCTAACTACATGGGGTCAGATGGCTTCCTCCACCGTCGCCGTCGCCCGGCCGTCACCGCGGGCATTACCGAGCGGATCAACACCGGCGAGGGCAAGATCTACGTAACGATCAACGAAGACGAATACGGGATATGCGAAGTCTTCAGTACCATCGGCAAGTCTGGCGGCAACGCCGCCGCCCAGTCTGAGGCCATCAGCCGGCTAATTTCACTGGTGCTGAGCTCGGGGGTTGATCCTCAGGAAGTTATCAGCGAGTTGAAGGGCATTTCAGGCCCAAACCCAGTATGGGAAAACGGCGAGTTGATCCTGTCTACGCCGGATGCCATTGGCAAGGCGATGGAGCGCTATTTGCAGCGGAAGGCAGGCAAGCAGCCCGATACTGTCGCCCCTGAGGACATGCCGCCCAGTTTCGTCGAGGGCAGTGAGCCGAAGACGCTGACTACCTGTCCAGAGTGCGGGTCGACGGTATCGTATGAGAGTAGCTGTCTGATGTGCAAGCACTGCGGATGGTCCAAGTGTTGAACTAAAACCGGAGTGCTTTTGATCGAGGCGAGGATGTCGTCGGGAGACCGGCGGCATCCTTGTTTTTTCTTACAACTCCAACACCAATCCGTCGTAGGCTAGTTCCACGCTTGGGGGGAGTTCGGCATTGGTCTGATGGTGGTCGAGGTCGTGGGCTATATGCGTGAAGTACGTGCGAGTAGGCTGGAGTTCGGCGACAATGGCCAACGCCTGCTCGACGTTGAAATGGGTGGGATGTTCTTTGTAGCGTAGTGCGTCGAGGACCAAGACCTCTAGACCATGCAGTCGCGCCATGGCCGCCTCTGGGATGTAATTAGTGTCCGTGGCGTAGGCGAAGTTGCCGATGCGGAAGGCTAGGACCGGAGAGCGGCCGTGATAGATGGTGAGCGGCTCGATGGCGAGTCCACAAGCTGTGAACGGTCCGGCAATCGGACGCAGGGCTAGCTGCGGCGTTGCGCTTGGAGCGTCTTTGTCAAAGGCGTAGTCGAAGACTCGTTCGATGCGTGCAATGGTGTGCGAATCCGCATAGCAGGGCAGCGGCTGATCGCGGTCAAAGCAATAAGATCGCACATCGTCGAGGCCGTGCAGATGATCGGCGTGGCCGTGAGTCAACAGCACGCAATCGACGCGGTTGATCTGATAGCGCAGGGCTTGAGTTCTGAGATCTGGGCCGGCATCTACGAGGATTGACCGGCCTTGATGTGCCAAGTGTAAGGCACAGCGCAAGCGCTTGTTTTTTGGGTCGTCCGAGGCGCAAACTGGGCAGTAGCAGCCGATGCGCGGTACTCCGATGGAGGTGCCAGTGCCGAGGAAGGTGACCTTCATGCTGGCACAGCGGGCAGGGTCAGAATCCGCGGCCCGTCCTCAGTAATGGCGACGGTATGTTCGGCGTGAGCGGCGAGCGAGCGGTCAGAGGTGAGGGTGGTCCAGTCGTCGAAATGGTCGATTTGAGGGTTGCCTAGGCAGAGAATCGGCTCGATGCAGAATACGTGTCCAGGCTTGAGCAGTGGGCCTTTGCCGGGCGAACCATAGTTTTCGATGTAGGGTGACTCGTGCAACTCGCGGCCAATGCCGTGGCCCCCGTACTCGCGCACTACGGCCAGTCCTTGGCTTTCGGCGTGGCGCTGGATAGCGTGCGAAATGTCGGAGAGCCGCCCACCGGGCCGCGCTTGGTCAATGCCCCGTGCGAGGCAGTCGAGGGTGCCATTGATGAGGTGCTGTGCCTGCGCGCTGATTGCGCCGACGGCGACGGTAAAGGCCCCGTCGCCATAGTAGCCGTCGAGACAGGCACCCACGTCAATGCTGACGATGTCGCCCTTTTGCAGTGGAGTTTCGTCGGGGAACCCATGCACGATTGCAGCGTTTACTGAAGCGCAAATCGAGTAGGGGAAGCCGTGATATCCCTTGAAGGCGGGTACCGCTCCCAAGGCGCGGATTTCGGTCTCGGCGACTTGGTCCAGCTCGAGGGTGCTGACGCCAGGCGCGATGAGCGCTTCGAGCTTCTGCTGGACGGCGAAGACGATCTCGCAGCTCGCAGCAATGTGCTCTATTTCGCTTGATTTTTTGCGATGGATCAAGGTGCAAACCCCAGAGAATGTAGCGCACAATACTGAACGCGTTACAAAAAGACGGTGGCTCTGGTTTGTCAAGAGCGCGTCTTGCAATTGTCTTAGGGCGTCCATATATTCAGCAAATTACGTAACTTACGTAACGTACAGCTTTCGGTAATATCAACTGAGGGAGCAGATGGGCAAGTCATTGGTGGTTGTCGAGTCGCCAGCCAAGGCCAAGACAATCAATAAAATTTTAGGCAAAAATTTTGTAGTCAAACCCTGTATGGGGCACGTGCGGGATTTGCCGCCCAAAGAGCTAGGTATCGAAGTTGAAGACGGCTTCAAGCCGCGCTACGTGACCATTCGGGGCAAGGGCAAGATCCTCAGCGGCCTCCGCAAAGCAGCCCAAGCCGCGGATACCACCTACTTGGCTACCGACCCCGACCGCGAAGGCGAAGCCATTGCTTGGCACGTGGCTCAAGCCATCTCCCACAAGAACGACAACGTCAAGCGGATTCTCTTCAACGAGATTACGCCCAAAGCGGTACACGAGTCGCTAGAACACTCGGGCGCGCTGGATCTCCACAAGGTCGATGCCCAACAGGCGCGGCGCGTACTCGACCGCTTAGTCGGCTACGAGATCAGCCCGCTCTTGTGGAAGGTTATACACTCCGGGCTCTCAGCCGGCCGAGTGCAGTCCGTAGCTGTGCGGTTAATCTGCGAGCGCGATCGCGAGATCAAGGCATTTGAGCCTCAAGAGTACTGGTCGATTGAGGCCCTTTTGGGCCGCGAGAACCAGGGTTTGTTCTGGGCGCGCCTTTTGGCCAAAGACGACAATAAGGTCGACATTGGCAATCAGGAGGAGGCCGATCGCATCGCCGCCGAGCTGGCCGCGCAAGATATAGCGGTCAAAGAAGTCAAGGAACGCGACCAAGTGCGCCGTCCAGCCCCGCCCTTCACGACCAGCACCTTGCAGCAGGAATGTGCTCGGCGGATGCGCTTTTCGGTCAAGCGCACCATGGCTGTGGCTCAGCAGCTATACGAAGGCATTGAGGTCGAGGGCGAAACCCGTGGCCTGATTACCTATATGCGCACGGATTCGGTGCGCGTTGCAGCCGATGCCATCGCCGAAGTGCGCGAGCAGATTGACGCCCTCTACGGCCGCGATTACGTGCCCGAGACGCCCAATCACTACCGGACCAAAAACAGCGCCCAAGACGCCCACGAGGCCATACGCCCCACCTCCGTAGCCCTGCATCCAGACAAAGTCAAGCACTTGCTTACGCCAGATCAAGCGCGAGTGTACTCCCTGATCTGGAAGCGATTCGTGACCTCCCAGATGAAGCCGCAGGTTCTCAACATCACGACGGCCAATGTCGAGGCCGGCCCCTACTTGCTTCGCGCTGCAGGGAGCGTTGTCAAGTTTCCGGGCTTTACCCTACTCTACAGCGAAAGCAAGGAAGAAGAGGATAAGTCGGAGGTCGTGTCTAATGGCATGGCCAAGAGAGAAGAGGACATATCGCGGGCTATGCCCGCTGATATCGCCGAGGGCGAGATACTAAAGTTAGAGAAGATCGCTCCTGAGCAGCACTTCACTAAGCCACCGCCGCGCTTTACTGAGGCGTCGCTCGTCAAGCAACTGGAATCCGAGGGTATTGGCCGCCCCTCGACCTACGCGCAAATCATTACTACCATCCTCGACCGCAAGTATGTCGAAAAGGTCGATAACCGCTACTTCGTGGCCACTGAGCGCGGTCAGACCGTCAACAAACTACTCGTCGATACCTTTCCGCACCTCTTCAACGTAGCTTTCACGGCCAACATGGAGGACAAGCTCGATCAGATTGAAGATGGGGATACTAACTGGGTGAAGATCGTGCAGCAGTTCTACGACTCGTGGAAGGGCGACTTAGACACTGCCAATAGCCAACGCAAAGAGCTAAAGCGCGCGCTGCAAGAGGTGTCGGACGAGGACTGCGAGGAATGCGGGGCCGACATGGTAGTCAAGTGGGGCCGCAACGGTCGCTTCCTCGCTTGCTCTGGTTATCCCAAGTGCAAAAACACCAAACCTCTCGAAGAGCAAAGTGAAGAGGAGACCGACGAGATCTGCGATCAATGCAGTGCGCCTATGCTTGTCAAGATGGGTCGCTATGGCCGCTTCTTGGCTTGTAGCAGCTATCCAGATTGCAAAAACGTCAAGCCCTATATCCTTGGAATCCAGTGCCCAGAGGACGGTTGCGAAGGGCAGATTGTGGAGAAGCGGTCGCGCAAAGGCAAGGTCTTCTTTGGTTGCAGCACCTATCCCCAGTGCAAATTTGCTAGCTGGGACCGCCCCATAGACCGCAAGTGCGCGCATTGCGACGCCGCCTTGCTTTACGAAAAGGGTAGCCGCTCGGGTGCCCCTACTATGTACTGCCGGGTCTGCGGCACCGAGTACGAAAGCGAAGAGGGCGAAAAAGACAAAAGCGCCCAAGCTGCCTGAGTAATCCTTTCCTCCTTGGCTCATTACTGCCATGGCCGATGCACCGCAGAGCGCTCTACACGCCGGATCCAGCCTCGAAGAGGGCATTATCCGCTTCTTGGAATACCTGGACAAAGAGCGTAACTGCGCCGAGTACACCCTCAGTTCATATCGCTGCGACTTACAGCAATTCGCCCGCTTTCTCTACCCGCGAGTCGATAATTTGCAACTGCCGCTGCGGGTAGTGCAGCGCGAGCATGTGCAGGCCTTTGTCGCCGACCTAGAGGAAAAAGGTCTCAAGGCCAGCACGGTCGCCCGCAAATTGGCGGCTCTGCGCTCGCTCTTCCGCTATCTCGGTCGCGAGGGAGCGCTGGTTGCCAACCCGGCTGGTGCGGTGGGATCGCCCTTAGTCGAGCGCGCATCGCCGCGGCACCTGCCCGTAGAGCAAGTCGCCGAGGCCATGGAAAAGCCTTCGACCGAGCGATTCAGCGGCATGCGGGATCGAGCCATTCTAGAGGTGTTCTACGGAGGGGGCATTCGCCTTGGGGAGTTGGTGGCGCTCAATCTCTCGTCGCTGGATCTGGCCGAGGGCACCATCAAGGTAATGGGCAAGGGCCGCAAGGAGCGCATCGCCCCCATTGGTGCAAAGGCGCAAGAGGCGCTCAAAGCGTACCTGCGACGCCGCGCCGAGGTCCTGCTCGAATGCGATATGTCCCAAGTAGAAGCCGGTGCCCTTTTCCTCAACGGGCGCGGCAAGCGCTTGAGTCGCCGCACCGTGCAGCGCATCGTCGAGCGCCATCTGCGCGCCGTGTCAGGAGACGATTCGCTCAGCCCGCATCGTCTGCGCCACTCTTTTGCCGCCCATCTCCTCGACGCTGGTGCCGATTTAGTGGCCGTCAAAGAACTCCTCGGCCATGTGACCTTGGCCGCGACTCAGAGCTATACCGAAGTGAGCTTGGAGCACCTTCAAGCCATCTACGCCGAGGCCCATCCGCACGGTGCTGATTAGCATCTTGGTCGCCCTGTTGTTGGGCTGTGCCAAAGTCGGGCCGCCCACCGGAGGGCCGGTGGACAAAGAGCCGCCTCGCATTCTGTCTCACTACCCGGAGAGCGACGCCTTGAAAGTGGCGCGGGATACCGAAGTAGAAATCGTCTTCAGCGAACCGATGAACCGCGAGCAGACTGAGGCTGCTCTTTTTGTCTCTCCGGTCGGGCCGCTGCAACTGTCGTGGCACGGTCCACGACTGCGCATTGCTATGCCTTTGGCCGAGGAGCGAACGTATGTGTTGACAGTGGGTACTGGGGCGCGGGATCTGCGGGGCAATGCCTTGACAAAATCCTTTACTTTAGCTTTCGCCACCGGCTCGCAGCTCGACCAGGGTTTGGTGCGGGGCCGGGTGTACCAAGATCATCAACCCGTGGCCGGTGTCCATGTTTGGGCCTATGATCTGGGAACCTTTAGCGGGGAGGTAGGATTGGACGAACCGTCCTATCAGACTCAGAGTGGAGCCGACGGGGGCTACGAGTTTGTTCGCCTTGCTCCGGGTTACTATCGAGTGCTGGCCTTTAGGGATGCAAATCGCAACGCCCTGCCAGACGCCGACGAATGGTTGGGCCTTCCGTCGTCCTCTGTGGAAGTGGGGGAGGAAGAGGTGAGGGCTGGCGACTTAGCGCTCGCGCGTCAGCAGATATCTGCGCCCGTGCTCAAGCGAGTCCAGGCCATACACGCCAAGCGGCTGATGTTGCTTTTTGCCGAGGTTGTGGATCTGCAAGAATTAGAGTTGGAAGTCGCTGGGCTGGCGGTGGAGTCGCTGTACGCGGCCCCAAGTGCGGAGGAGAAAATCTACGTTGAGACGGCAACGCAAGAGCCAGACCAACGCTATGCTGTACAGCTTGCGTTCGCTGGTGCGCCCGTGCAGTGGGACGCGCCCGTTCGCGGCAGTGCGCGGTCCGACCGCAAGCCGCCCTCTTTCGTCGGGCTGACGCGGAATCGACTGGCCCCAAGCGACGCGCTGGACTTGCTTTTTTCCGAAGCCATGCAGCCGGTCTCGTTGGCAGGGTTTTGGACGGAGAGCGATTCGACGCAAGCATTAGCGGGGGATTGGCTGTGGCCGGCACCCAACCGCGCCCGCTTCGCGCCTGCCGAACCGCTGGCACCGGGTGCGTATCGGCTCGCAGGGTCGGCTGCCCAGTTAGTGGACCGGATCGGCAATAGCCTCGCCGACAGCCTGCTGACGCTTTCTTTTACCGTTGGCGCGGAGACTGCGGCGATTCGAGGGCAGGTGCAGGCCGGGGAAGAAGGTCGCGTCCGAATCGCGGCCATCAACGAGGACGGGCGGACGTACGCCGAGTGGGCGGACGAAGAGGGACGATTTGATCTGGATGGTCTGCTGGCCGGTACCTACTCGCTGTGGGCGTTTGTAGATCGCGATGGCGACGGCGAGTACAGCAGCGGCTCGCTCAGCCCCTTTCGCTATTCCGAGCCTTATGGACGCTATGGCGAGCCGATTGACTTAGATGCGGACCAAATCGTCGAAGAGGTAAATATCCCATGCCGCTGAGACTGATCGAGTTGACGTTTTTGGTGCTGGTGCTCATAGGCTTAGGGGTTGTGCATTTTTCTCGCTTGACCCCACATGAGCGGGCCCTGATCCAAATGGAGGCGTGCTTGGAGCAGCTCTACCTGTTCGAAAAAGCCTATTTTGCCAAGCATGGTCACTACTTCGACCCGAATGACAAGGGAATTCGGCGCGCTTGGTGGCAGATCGAGGGTTATACTTGGGAGTTTTGGCCTATGAGCACAGGATTCTGGTTGGTGGTGCGGGCCGATTTGGATGGGGACGGTCAGCCTGGGGCTTGGACTATAGATGATGCACACACGCAGGTGAAGGTCTTAAATCAAGACTGAACAAACAGAGCTGTCAGACGGCGATTTCCATACGGATGGAGGGATGGGGATGGTAGTTGAGCAGTTTGAAGTCGTCGTAGCGGAAGTCGGAAATCGACTGGCCGCGATTTTTAATCGTCATCACCGGCAGTGACCGGGGAGTTCGGCAGAGTTGTTGGCGCAGTGCGGCGACGTGGTTCTGATAGATGTGAACGTCGCCGCCAGTCCAGACGAATTCCCCGGGCTGCAAGCCGCAGACCTGGGCCATCATCATGGTCAACAGGCTGTAGCTGGCGATGTTGAACGGTACGCCAAGCCCCACGTCGCAAGAGCGTTGATAAAGCTGGCAGGAAAGCCGACCGCGAGTGACGAAAAACTGGAACAGGCAGTGGCAGGGCATGAGGGCCATTTGCTCCAGCTCGCCGACGTTCCACGCGCTGACGAGGATGCGGCGCGAATCGGGATTGGTCTTAATTAGCTCAATGGCGCGTTGAATTTGGTCGATGGGGCCGTCTGGGGTTGACCACTCGCGCCACTGCTTGCCGTAGATGGGGCCGAGGTCGCCGTTTTCATCGGCCCATTCGTCCCAGATGCTGACCTTTTTCTTTTGCAAATAGGCCGTGTTGGTGTCGCCATTGAGAAACCACAGGAGTTCGTGGATAATGGAGCGCAAATGCAGCTTTTTGGTGGTCAGGCAGGGGAACCCGTCGGCTAGATCAAAACGCATCTGATAGCCGAAGATGGCGAGAGTGCCGACGCCCGTGCGGTCGTCTTTGGCCTCGCCGTGGTCGAGGCAATGGCTTACTAGGTCGAGGTATTGTCGCATTGTGAAGCTCTTTTTTTAGTTTATAGGTTTTGTGCGCCGTGTCAAAGGCGTTTTGTGTGGTCGCCTTTGGCCGTGCTGTGGACGAGGTGTTAGCGCATCTTTAACCTATCTTGGCTAGCGCAACCGGCTGGCGGGTTGGTTGACAGGAACATGCCCGCCGCGTACTTTCAAAGCCCTATTTGAGGCGACGTGGCCAAGTGGTAAGGCAGGGGCCTGCAAAGCCCTTATCCCCGGTTCGAGTCCGGGCGTCGCCTCCATTTTTTTGTCGGTGCGCCGGGGTGGCGGAATTGGTAGACGCGGTGGACTTAAAATCCACTGTCCGCTTAGGACGTGCCGGTTCGAGTCCGGCCCTCGGCACCACGACTCCCACTAATCCAGCAATTCCAGCGCCTGCATTCCAGCGCGAATGTACCCTAGGGCGAAAGCCCGCCCCCGGTGTCCGTACGGCTCGTCGCCGATTACGCGGGGCGTGTGGTCGGGCGTGATGACCCCGTCGTAGCCAGCGTCGCGATAGGCTTTGAGCGCGGCGATCATGTTGACGTCGCCCTCGTCGATAAAGACTTCGTCGAATTTGGGGAAGCCGCCGCGCACATTGCGAAAGTGCACGTAGAATATTTTGCCCTGTGCGGCGAAGCGGCGCACGGCTGAGATCGTCTCGTCCGGCCCCATCTCGGCCACCGTTCCCTGGCAGAACTCCAATCCATTGCTCGGACTGGGCACGAGGTCAATCAATCGCTGCATGGCGTCGTGATTGGTCAGGAGCCGGCCCGTGCCGAAGAGGGTTTCAGCCGGGGGGTCGTCTTGGTGGGCGGCGAGTTTGACGCCGGCGTTTTCGGCAACGGGCACTACCCGCTCGAGAAAATAGGCCAATCGCTCCCACATCTCGGCGACGGAGACCGGTTTGTCGACGATCGGCGGCGCGTCCTTGACTAAGGCGTAATCAAAACTTTTAAGACCGGCTCCACCGCGTCCGCCGCCGCTTTCGTACGCGCGCCAGTGGCCGGAGACACCGGCCAAACTGAAGTAGTAGCCGAGGATCGGGATGCCGATTTTCCCCATGTTTTCAATGGAGGTGCAGACTTTCGCCAACTGAGCGTCGCGCGCTGGCGTCGCGTGGGTGATGGGGTGCATGTGGTCGCCGGGCAAGTTCTCGATGGCGCACAGTTCCAGGCCGAACGAGTCGATGAATTTTTTCATCCGCAGCAACTCGAAGTAATCGAGCACGCCCTCGTTGCCGAGGTGGGGACTGTGGACGACGATGTGCGTGACGCCCATCTGCTGGGCGAATTGCAGGTTTTCTTTGCTGAGTGTGTCGAGGCCGAACTTGAGACCGAGTTTCACGGCAGGTCTCCTTTCTAATGAGAATGGTGCCTGCACAGTACGCACAACGCCTGCGGCAGGCAAATCTCGCTGCGGTCAGCCCTTTCCCTTGACGCGCCGTACTGTGGCCGCTACTATCCGCTGCATGAGAGCTTTTTACCTGCACGGTGCCCGCGACCTGCGAGCCGCGGAAATCGAGCGACCGCAGATCGCCGCGGACGAAATCTTGGTTCAGATTCGCGCCACCGGCATCTGCGGTTCGGACCTGCACTACTACGTCCACGGCAGAAACGGCGATTTCGTCCCAGAGCGCCCCTTTGTCCTCGGGCACGAGTCGGCCGGGGAAGTCGTCGATGCAGGCGCGTTCGCAGACGTGCTGCCAGCGGGCAGCCGAGTGGCCATTGACCCATCCCATCCCTGTCGCACGTGCGCCCACTGCCGCCAGGGCCGCTACAATCTCTGCCCGCAGATGCGCTACTTTGGTTCTGCCGCCTGCAGCCCGCCCCAAGACGGCTCGTTCCGCGAATACGTGCAAGTCCATGCGCACAACTGTCATCCGCTCCCCGCGGCGATGGACTATCGCCAAGCGGCCCTCCTCGAACCGCTATCCATCGCCGTCCACGGCGTCGGCCAAGCAAGGGGCATCGCTGGCAAGCGCGTACTGGTGACGGGAGCCGGTCCCATTGGCCAGCTCATCGGCTTGGTCGCTCGGCACTACGGAGCGGCTCACCTTGTCGTCAGCGATATTCGCCAAAGTGCGCTCGACTTGGCGGTGTCGCTGTGGGCCGATCAGCCCGTGCGCGCTGACGATTCGGCGGCCGTGGCGCGGGCGGCGAGCGAGGGATTTGATGTCGTCATGGAAGCCTCCGGTGCTCCGGCTGCCCTGCAAGCCGCGTACGTGCACTGCAAGGCCGGTGGCACCATCGTGCAGTTGGGTGTCCAGGGCGGTCCGATTGAACTGCCGGTCAACTTGGTCATGCAAAAGGAGTTGACCGTCTGCGGCTCCTTCCGCTTTGCCCACGTATTTCCCCAAGCTCTGGACCTGTTGGCGCGGCAGCGACTCGACGTGACTCCCCTCATCTCGCAGTGCGTCCCCTTTCCCGACTTGGTCACTGGTTTCGACGCAGCGCTCCAGCCCCAAACCGTCAAGGTGGTGATTGATTACTAGGTGCATCGCTGGTTGTTGACCACGCGAAAAGGGGGTGCTTTCTTATGTGGCCGACGCCATAGGGAGCCTATATGCACGAAGCTGTAAAAGACTGGTTGGCACAGTGCCGCGACAAACTCCGCACCGAGGCGATTACCGCTGCGGATCTCGACCGCCTCGATGACTTGCTCGCCGAACCCCGCCAGCAGATTCTCTATCTCTACGCCAAATCGACCAATATGCGCTCGCCGCTGGCTAGCTGGGCCTTGTACGACGCCACCCAGCCGCAGAAGCCGACCCTGCCCAGCGCCGACCCGCCCTACGAATCGGTGCTCGCGGCCGTGGCCGATGGCTGGCGCGTGGTGCAGTTTCCCATCGCCAAGCTCTACGCGTACGAGGGTCAGGACAACGACTACCTCGGCTATGAGTTCGTGCTCGAAAAATTCGTTTAGGAGGAACTATGTCTCCAATTAAACCAACGCTAGACGACGACGGCGTCATGGACTTTGTCGCCTCTGGTTTGGTGGTCCTCGAAAGCGTCATCGACGAGAACTTCAACCGCTGCTGCGACGACCTCGCTCCCGGCAATTGCGACGCCTTTATCGCCTCGGACGACTTCACTCAGCAGGTGCTCCTGCATCCCCAAGTCGCCGGGATCGCGCGCTCGTTGTTGGGCGAGGACTTCTTGGTGCCCCGAGGCGGCCACCACCACTTTTTCAAGGAGCCGCACCTCGGCCAGACTTGGCATTCGGACGGGCTTTCGGGCAGTGGCTACGACGTCTTTGAACTCCAATGCTACTACTACCCGCACAGCGTCGCGCTCGCTGATGGGCCGACCATGGTTCTGCCCGGCTCGCATTGCCGCGCCGTCGATCGCGAGGCCATAGCTCACTACGGCGATATCCGCGGCCAAGTCTCGCTGACGGTGCCGGCTGGCACTGTGGTGCTGACCCGCTATGGCATCTGGCACAAGGCCGGACCCAAAACCAACGAGCGCGCCCGCAGCATGATCAAGTTTTCCTACCACCGCACGGCTGTACCACAGCGAGACTGGCTCTGCAATGCAGCGGAAATTCCCGCCTATCGCGATCGTCCGCGTCTGCCGTATGTGACCGAAGTTGAGTCCTACCGCGACCGAGTGCGGCGCATCCGCACTTGGAACTGGCTCTGCGGTATTGACCAAGAAGTCGCGCTGCGCTGGGAAAGGTCGCAGCCGGTTTCCGAACTGATAAAGGAAGGTACTCCATGACCACTAACAGACCCTACGCATTGCGCGCCGTCCCCGGCCTGTACGCCAGCAAACCGGGAATCCAAGTCGCCGTCCAGACCTCGCACAAGGCCAGCGACGAGGATTTGCAATTCTTCCAACAACTCGGCGTCGAATGGATCATGCTCGGCATTGATGACCCGGCGTTGCATAGCGTCGAACACTACAAGCAGTTCGCCGCGCGCTTTGCCGCCTATGGCCTACAGATCTATCGCATCGCCAATCACGCGGTCCACAACGTTCCGGAGATTACGCTCAATCTGCCCGGCCGCGACGAGAAAGTCGAAGAATTAATCCAATTCATCCGCGACCTCGGTACTGCTGGCATCCGCTACCACACGTACGCCCACATGGGCAACGGCATCTGGAGCACCGGCCGCACCACCCGCCGCGGCGGCATGAGCGCGCGCACCCTCGACATCAAAAACGCCACGGGTCGCTGGGGTAGCGAGACCTTTGTAGGCGACTTGACCCACGGTCGCGCCTATACGGAAGATGAACTGTGGGAAAATTACGAGTACATGATCCGCAAGATCGCGCCGGTCGCCGAGGAAGCCGGAGTCTATATCGGCATCCATCCCGACGATCCGCCGGTCTATGCCCTAGGCGGAATACCGCGCTGCATCTTCGGCAACTTCGCTGGGTACAAACGGGCGATGGACATCGCCGACAGCCCCAATATCGGCGTCTGTTTGTGCGTCGGCTGCTGGCTGGAGGGTGGCAAGCAGGGCATGGGGGCATCGGTCGAAGAGGCGATACACTACTTTGGATCGCGCAACAAGCTCTTCAAAATTCACTTCCGCAACGTCTCCAACCCCATGCCCGAACCGTGGACCGAGACCCTGATGGACGACGGATATCAGGACATGCACCGGGTGATGCAGGCCCTGCGCGCCGTCGAGTTCGATGGGGCCATCATCCCTGACCACATCCCCGATATGCTCGGGGGAGGTCGCGTGGGCGTCGCGTATTCCATCGCCTATATGCGGGCGCTAGTGCAGGCCGTCAACAACGAAAGCGGTGGCCCGGCCTAGCCGCGCTTTGAAAACTTCAGTCCCTGATAAAGGGACAAAACATCCAAGAACTTTCAAACTCTACCTCTTTTTTTCCCTCGTCGGCCCGATCTGACTATCTTGAGTTGTTCACTCATATACTATATATATAGACCAGCAAAACGTCCGTAATTAGCCTAGCCGGTGCAGACGATGGAGCGCGTAACTGCCACTGGCGTCTTTGTTGTGTTCGTCGCAGGTAGCCAAGGCTTACGGTCTTGCGTGGAGGTGTTCGATGATCAGGTTGTTGGTAGCAGTAGTCGGCGTCGCATTTGTATTCAGCAATGGCTATGCCGAAGTCAAGCGGTGGCGGATCGGCGACGAGGTGCATCCCTGGATTCTGCGCCCGGTCACCGGTCGCCTCGACTTGGGTCGCAGTTGGGCTGTTGAGTTGATCGCCGACGACGATGGCGACGGACTCATCGACGAAGACCCCGTCGAACTGATTGACAACGACGGCGACGCGCTGATCAACGAAGACCCCATCGACGAGCAAGTGGACAACGACGAGGACGGCCAACTCAACGAGGATCCAGTTAACAGAAGGGACGACGATGGCGACGGACTCATCGACGAAGACCCGCTGGAACTTTTCGATCCCGATCTCGATGGGCTCATCGACGAGGACGGACCGGATCCTCAGTTCGACAATGATGGCGATGGCCGACTCAATGAAGACGGGTTGTACACGCTCTTTGACGACGATTGGGACGGCCAACTCAACGAAGACCCCATCAACGGCATCGACGATGATGGCGACGGACTCATCGACGAAGACCCGTCGCTTCCTGAGCAC